>JAZQGE010000067.1:0-10519 GCA_045539895.1 Acutalibacteraceae bacterium | reverse complement strand
CTTTTAGAGCCTGTTTTTAAAGAATTGGCTGACGAAAAGGGAAGTCTTATAGCAATATTGCAGCAGGCTCAGGATATATACGGCTATCTGCCGACTGATGTTTTGAGATGTATTGCAGACAGAACAGGTATAAAGCCTGCTAAGGTTTACGGAACTGCGACTTTCTATACACAGTTCAGATTCAAGCCGGTAGGAAAGTATTTGATTATGCTTTGCCAGGGTACTGCCTGCCATGTAAATGGCTCGCTGATGCTTGAGAAAACAATTTATGATACGCTTGGCATAAAAGACGGTGAAACAACAGAAGACGGATTGTTCACTTTAAAGAATGTTGCTTGCTTAGGTTGCTGTTCACTTTCACCTGTTATGATGATAAATGATGAAACATACGGATCACTTACTCCTCAGAAGGTAAGAGATATTATTGCTTCTTTGAAGGAAGAAGCACAAAAGGAGGCAGCTGAATAATGAAAACTATTAAAGTCGGTCAGGGAAGCTGCGGTATTTCGGCAGGCGCTGCAAAAGTTTACAGTGCTATTGAAAATATTATAAATGCAAATTCGGTTGATGTAAGTCTTACTGTTACAGGCTGTATCGGCATGTGCTATCTTGAGCCTATTGTTGATGTGTACGATGAAAACGGAGTTCTTACTAGGCTTGTAAGAGTTACGGAAAACGATGCTCAGTCTATTATTGATTTTATCGAAACCGAAGATACAACAATAGTTGAAAAGCTTATTGTATCTGATGAAGATAAAAATTTCTTGGAATCACAGACGCGTATTGCTCTTCGCGGCTGCGGTGTAATAAATCCCAATGAAATTGATGATTATATTTTAAACGGCGGATATGCTGCTCTTAAAAAAGCTCTTACGGAAATGTCACCTGAAGGTGTTATTGAGGAAATTAAAACGTCCGGTCTTGCAGGTCGCGGCGGTGCCGGCTTCCCGACCTGGTTCAAATGGAATGCTGCAAGAAGCAGTCAGGGCGATGAAAAATATCTTATCTGTAATGCAGACGAGGGAGACCCCGGTGCCTTTATGGACCGAGCTGTTATTGAAAGTAACCCTCATAATCTTATTGAAGGTATGCTTATCGGTGCTTATGCAATCGGTGCTAAAGAAGCAATTGTATATGTCCGTGCAGAGTATCCTCTTGCTATTATCCGCCTTGAACGCGCAATTGAACAAGCTAAAGAAAGAGGAATAATAGGCGAGAATATATTAGGCAGCGGTTATTCGTGCAGTTTCCGTATCAAAGCAGGTGCCGGTGCTTTTGTCTGCGGTGAAGAAACTGCTCTTATAGAATCTCTTGAAGGCTCAAGAGGTATGCCAAGACTCAAGCCGCCCTTCCCTGCACAGTCAGGTTATTGGAGAAAGCCTTCAAACATAAATAATGTTGAAACATTTGCAAATGTTTCCTGGATAATTGAAAACGGCGGTGAAGAGTTTGCAAAGCTTGGCACAGCTGACAGCAAGGGCACAAAGGTTTTTGCTATCACAGGCAAAATCAAGCGCGGCGGACTAGTTGAAATACCGATGGGTAAAAAGCTTTCCGATGTTATTTTTGACATTGGCGGCGGAATGAAAACAGATAAGCCATATAAATGTGTACAGCTCGGCGGTCCTTCCGGCGGATGTATTCCGGCAAATATGCAAGACACTGAAATTGATTATAAAAAGCTTTCATCAACCGGTGCTATAATGGGCTCAGGCGGTATGGTTGTTATGGATGACAGTACATGTATGGTCGGAATGGCAAGATTTTTCCTTGACTTTACTGCAAAAGAATCCTGCGGTAAGTGCACACACTGCCGAATAGGCACAAAGCGTCTGCTTGAAATTCTTGACCGTATCTGTAAAGGAGAAGGTAAAGAGGGCGATATCGAACTTCTTGAAGAAACCTGCAATGAAATCAAAGCAGGTGCTCTTTGCGGTCTCGGTCAGACTGCACCGAATCCTGTTCTTACAACAATTAAGTACTATCGTGATGAATACGAGGCTCATATCAAAGAAAAACGATGCCCTGCAGGTGAATGTATTGACCTTGTGAAATATACAATCAATCCGGAAAAGTGTGTTGGTTGTTCTCTTTGTAGTAAAAAATGCCCTGCAAATGCAATCAGTGGTGAAATCAAGAAGTTTTTCAGTATTAACAATGGTTTATGCATTAAGTGCGGCAGATGTATGGATGCGTGCCGTTTTGGTGCAGTAGAAAGAAAGTGAGGAGGGGGAGAAGTTATGAACGAATTTTTTAATATTAAAATTGACGGAGTAGAGATTCAGGCTGCTCCCGGTACAACTATTCTTGAGGCTGCACAGAGCGTGGGTATAGAAATCCCAACACTTTGTCATGATAAACGAATTGAAGAATACGGTGCTTGCGGCATTTGTGTTGTTGAAGCTGCAGGTATTCCGAAGCTTTTGCGTGCATGTTCCACAAAGATTTCCGACGGAATGGATATTAATACCAAATCTGAAAGAGTTATAAAATCACGAAAATTTGCGCTTGATATGCTTCTTTCAAATCATACTGGTGATTGTAAAGCTCCTTGCTCGCTTGCCTGTCCGGCTGGTACAGACTGTCAGGGATATGTAGGACTTATAGCTAACGGAGAATATGAAGAGGCTCTTAAGCTTATCAAACAGAGAATCCCTCTCCCTGCTGCAATCGGCAGAGTATGTCCTCATCCTTGTCAGACTGCTTGCCGCAGAGGTCTTGTTGAAGATCCGATTCAGATAGCTTATCTTAAAAGCTTTGTTGCCGATATAGATCTTGAAAGTGAAAATGCTTTTGTTCCCGAACTTGCTACGCTTAACGGAAAAACTGTCAGTATTATCGGCGGCGGACCTGCGGGTCTTACTGCTGCATATTTCCTGCGTATTAAAGGTTATAATGTAAAAATTTATGATAAGATGCCAAAAATGGGTGGTATGCTTCGTTACGGTATTCCTCAGTACAGACTTCCTAAAGAGCTTCTTGACAAAGAGATTTCTCTTATTGAAAAGCTCGGTGTGGAAATGATAAATAATAAAACTCTCGGTGTTGATTTTACTGTTGAATCACTTAAATCTGAAAGCGATGCAGTTGTTGTTGCTGTCGGTGCGTGGAAGAGCAGTCCGATGCGTGTTGAGGGTGAAAACCTTGACGGTGTATATGGCGGTATAGATTTTCTTCGCAGTGTAATTGAAGGCAATGCTTTTGATATTGGCAAAAAGGTTGCTGTTTGCGGCGGCGGAAACACAGCTATGGATGCCTGCAGAACTGCTGTGCGGCTTGGTGCAGATGAGGTTTATGTTATTTACCGCAGAACCCGTGATGAAATGCCTGCTGAAAAGCTTGAGATTAAAGAAGCCGAAGAAGAAGGAGTTGTTTATAAATTCCTTACAAATCCTGCCGAAATTATTGGTTCAGACGGTAAAGTTAAAGCGGTCAAGCTTCAGGTTATGGAGCTTGGTGAACCTGATTCAAGCGGCAGAAGATCTCCTGTACCTGTTGAAGGGAAATTTGAAATTCTTGATGTTGACAGCGTAATTATGGCTATCGGTCAACAGACAGATGTTAGCGGTCTTGAAGGACTTGAGCTTACAAGAAAGAATACAATTGTTGCTGATGAATCAACATTTATGACCAATATTGAAGGTGTCTTTGCTGTTGGCGATGCAACAAATAAGGGTGCTTCAATTGCGGTTGCCGCAATCGGTGAGGCGCACAAAGCTGCTGATGTTATCGATAGCTATCTTAACGGATTCACTGTAGGTTACCGCAAGCCTTTTGTCGTCGAAAAGCAAGTGACTGCGGATGATCTTGCAGACAGAGAAAAAGTAGCTGCTCCTGAAATGCCTGTTGTTTCTGCTAGTGAACGAAAGCACAGCTTTACTGAAGTTGCGCTCGGATTTACAGAAGAAATGGCTAAAGCTGATGCAAACCGCTGTCTTGAATGCGGCTGTCTTGATTATTTCAAGTGTAAGCTTCTCAAGTATTCGCGTATGTACGATGTTGAACCGTCAGTTTATTCAGGAGAAAAAACAATTGTCGGAAAAGATACATCACATCCCTATATCATTCACGATAATGATAAATGTATTCTCTGCGGTCAGTGTGTCAGAGTTTGTGATGAGGTAATGGGTGTTACAGCGCTCGGTCTTGTTAACCGTGGTTTCATTACCGTTGTTTCACCTGAATTCGGCAATAATCTTGATTCTTCGCGCTGTATTTCCTGCGGTCAGTGTGTTGCGCTTTGTCCTACAGGTGCGCTTGAGCCTAAAACACCGTTCCGTAAGAATGTTCCGCTTGATACATCGGTTAAAGATTCAGTTTGTTCCGGTTGTGCAAATCTTTGTAAAGTAAAAGTTCATTATTGCGGCAATACAATTATAAGATGTGAGCCGGCTGAAGGCAGTATTCTTTGTAAAACAGGTGCGTTTGGATTTGCTGAACTAAATGATCCGAACAGAGTAAAATATTGTACAGTTAACGGAAATTCTGTAAGCCGTGAAGATGCTCTTAATGTAATTGCGCAGAAAATGAATGGTGCTACTGTTTTAGTTAACTCTTCAATGAGCAACGAATCACTTGATAATGCTGTTGCTTTTGCAAAAGAAAATTCAGCTCAGATCAGATATTTTGATATTGTTGAATATATTGAATCTGAAGTTGAAGTTTTCGGTGAAAAAAGAACTCTTGGTGCAAATATTGCAAAGATAAATCAGCTTGGAATAAAAAAATATGACGGTGAAGAATGCAAAGCTGTTATATTTGGCGGAATTTTACCCGAAATTAACGGCGAAATAATCGCAGCTGAATTATTTGAGTCTGCTGAAGCTCCGATTATTTTGGCGGCAAAATCTTCACTTGAGGAATCTTGTACTTTTACCGTTTGACTAAATTCTAATTTTAATGTATATTAAAGAAAAATAAATACGGAGGTAGACTTTATGAAAAAATTTGTTTCAATTTTTATTGCTGTTTTACTTTTATTTAGCGCTTTATCAATTTCATCTTTTGCTGCAGCGGATACAGCTCTTCGTTTTGATGAGAACGGTGAGTTTAAGATTCTTCACATTTCTGACTGTCAGGATGACTATCCTGCAGAAGAAAAAATGATGACTTATATCAATTACATGCTTGATATTTATGAGCCTGACCTTGTTGTTCTCGGTGGCGATAATTCCATAGGCAAAGCCGAAACAAAGCATCTTGAAGTTGAAGAGGTTGTTAAACCGTTTGTTGAGCATAAAGTTCCCTTCACTCTTGTTTTCGGCAACCACGACCACGAACAGGGTGTGGATAAAGAAACACTTCTCGGTTATTATCAGCAGTATGGCGGTGAATACTGCCTTGCTTATGATGCTGTTCCTGAACTTCACGGTACGGCAACACACAACCTGCCTGTTTATGCCAGCAAAAGTGACGATATAAAATTCAATGTATGGCTTTTTGATTCAGGTAACTATGTTGCTGATGAAAACGGTAACAGACTTGGTTACGACAGTGTTACTAAAGATCAGATTGATTGGTATAAGGAAACGAGCAAAGAGCTTGAAAATCAGGCAGGCGCAAAAGTTCCTTCTCTTGCTTTTCAGCATATTCCTGTAGGCGAAGTTTATATGGCGATGTTCCCTGAAATTCCTTTCGAAATACCTACACTTGTTGAAACTTATAACAATGGTAAGCACTATCCTATAATTGCTCCTAATACAAGCACATTTAAGGGCCATTTGTTTGAAAATCCTTCACCTGGTGTATATAACCACGGTCAATTTGATGCTATGAAGGAGCGAGGCGATGTTCTCGGTATCTATTGCGGTCATGATCATGTTAATACTTATGAGCTTGAATATGAAGGCATTATCATTGGTAACACACCCGGTGTGACACATCACTCATACGGTAATGAAATGACAAGAGGCAGCCGTCTTTTTGTTATTAATGAAAAAGATAATTCAACATATTCAGCAGAGGTTATAACATATAATGACCTTGCATTTGCAAATGAAGATTTTGCAGCAGCTATCGGTACAGATAAAGCTACCGCTTTATTCTGGATATTTATAGATAATCTTCTTCTTTTCCTGAAGAATATTTCAGCTGCTGTAATTGTATTTACAACATCTCTTCTTTCATAAATATTTTTTTGAACTGTAAATGTAATCAATAAGGAAATGGCTTGCAATGAGTTTTGACATTCACTGCAAGCCATTTTAATTGGATTTAATTTATTAAAATTTGGTTCGAAGACCTTTAGGATAATGATTCTTTGCCTTTCCGTTAACAACTTTTACTCCGCCAATTGAACAGCCGTTTAGAGTTACAACTGACCAACCGTTTTCACATTCTGTTTCAAACTCTTCACCGTGGAGATATTTATTTAATTCTTCACTGTTAACTGACAGCTCAATTTTTCTTTTGAAATTTTTGCCCATAGCTGAAAAAAAATGATGATGGGGGAGAATATACCCTTTTTTTATTTCACCAATTGTAATTCCGCAGGAAAATGCTGTTTTATTCGGAACTGTAAAATCCGGTGTGAAATATATAGGTTTGTCACCGTAAGTTCTTACATTATCCCTGTCATATCTAATTAAGGTATCATCAAGGAAATCGTAAAGAGATTTATCAATATTATGTTTTATATTTTGTTTGGAAAAAGATGAATGTAAAGCTTCGTTCATATTGTGAAGAACTGCCATGAACTGACCTTCGCCCGGAGAATTATGAGGGTAAAAACGACGGGTCAGCTTTATATTTTCAGTTTTGCAGCCGTCAAAACTTATACCGTCAACTGTGCAGTCGTGAACAATTTTTTTTACCGGTGCAATTTCAAATTCGGGATGATTTTGCAAAAATTTATCAATTATCATTTCATTTTCTTCAAGCGAAAAGGTGCATGTAGCATAAATAATATATCCATTATTTTTAAGTGCAATTACTGCATTTTCAAGTATTTCTTCCTGTCTTTTAGCGCATTTGATTACATTATCTTCGCTCCACTCATCAATTGCTGTATCATCCTTGCGAAACATACCTTCGCCTGAACAGGGAGCATCTACCATAATTAAATCAAATGTATCAGGAAAAACTTTAGCAATCTTACTTGTGTCCATACAAGTAGTTACTGTATTTGTAAGTCCGAGCCTTTCAATATTTCCGGTAAGAATCTTACATCTTGACGAAATAATTTCATTTGAAACAAGAACACCATTTTCGCCAAGCTTATTTTTCAGCTGCGTGCTTTTGCCACCGGGAGCTGCACACATATCAAGTATTTTCCAATCGGATTGAATTTCAATACATTCAGCGGGAGCCATAGCACCTGGTTCCTGTACATAAATCATTCCGGCATGATGAAAGGGATGACTTCCGATTTTATCATAATCAAAATAAAAACCATTTTCAACATAAGGTATTTTCTTAGTTTTAAACGGATTGATTTTTTCAAAATCTTTTAAACTGATTTTATCTGTATTAACTCTGAAACCTCTGATAGGGGAGAGCGTCATTGCTTGTTCATATTTGGCATATTCGTCGCCAAGTATTTTTTTCATCCGCTCAACAAATTTTTGCGGTAAATCTTTCATAATTTATCTCCGATATAATTAAATATTCATTTCAATATGTAACATGCACATTCCAACAGCAGTTATTGCTGCGGTTTCTGTTCTGAGAATTCTTTTTCCAAGTGAAATTATTGTTCCGCCGCTTTTTAAGGCAAGTTCAATTTCGTTTTCATCAAAACCGCCCTCAGGTCCTATGAATAGACCAATTGACATACCGGGTTTAATTACTTTTAAAGCATCTTTTGTTGCCGACATTCCATTTTTGTTTTCATATGGAACGAGTATTAAATCGAGTTCTTGGGCTTTTTTTAGTGCATTTTTATAGCTTGTAATTTGATGTATTTCAGGAATAAAACTTCGTTTGCTTTGTTTTGCTGCGCTTTCTGCAATAGCTTGCCAGCGTGTTTGTTTTGAGCTTTTTTTCTTTTCGTCAATCTTAACAACACATCTGTTCATTTCAACCGGCACAATATCTGTTAATCCAAGCTCTGTCGTTTTCTGAATAATCAATTCCATTTTATCGCTTTTCGGTAAGCCTTGAAACAGATATATTTTTACAGGTAATTCAGTGCTCTGAAAATCCTTTTCAATAATTTGTGCAATAACTGTTTCGTTGGTTATTGATTCAATTTTGCATAAATCACTTTTGCCTGCAAAACTAACAAACAGTTTATCTCCTTGGTTCATTCGTAATACATTTACAATGTGATTGTAATCTGTACCGGTAATAAAATATTTTTCATTGTTTAATTGATTTTCATTTGCAAAAAAATTAAACATTTATACTCACATCCTTGATCGGTATTATAACAAAAATTATTATTATTCTCAACATTTTAAAAATAAAACTGAATAAATTAATCATAGATAATAACTTTTTAGCTATCTTAAACAAAAAAATATATCTATTTTTGTTATTCCTTCGGTAATTTCTTTCAAATCTTTATTGAAAAGATTAAATGTCTATGTTAAAATTAAACAAAAGATATATGTAGGAGGATTATAAAAAATGGCATTACCTGTTGCACTGCAGCTTTACACTGTCCGTGATGAAATGCAGGCAGATTTTGAAGGTACTCTCAAAAAGGTCAAAGAATTTGGATATGACGGAGTTGAGTTTGCGGGATTATTTGATAAAACTGCCGAAGAAGTAAGAAAGCTTTGTGAAGAAAACAGTCTTGTTCCGATTTCTGCACATGTTCCTCTTGATGACATGGTTGCAAATCCTGACGGAGTTCTTTCTGTTTATGCTGAAATCGGCTGTAAATTTGTTGTTGTTCCTTATCTTACTGAGGAAAGAAGACCCGGTACGGACGGTTGGGTTAAAACAATAGAAGATATTCGTGTTTGTGCTGAAGTGGCTAAAAAGCTCGGTATGACAATGCTTTATCACAATCATGATTTTGAATTTGTAAAAGTTGACGGAGAATATGCACTTGATATTCTCTACAGTGCTGTTTCTGAAGATCTTCTTCAGACTGAGCTTGACACATGCTGGGTTAATGTTGGCGGTGAAAATCCTGCTGATTATATTGTTAAATATTCTGGTCGTTCGCCTGTTGTTCATCTCAAAGATTTTGTTATGAAGGGCAAAGGCGGCAAACTCTATGAGCTTATTGGTATTGAAGATGATGGTGACACTGCTCAGGAAGATGCTTTCAGTTTTGCTCCTGTGGGAAGTGGCTGTCAGGATATGCCTTCTATTCTTGATGCCAGTGTAAAAGCAGGCGCAGAATGGGTTGTTGTAGAACAGGACAGACCTGCAAAAGGACATACACCCTTACAGTCGGCTCAAATGGGTAGAGAATATCTTAAAACTCTCGGTTGGTAATTTATGTAATATTCCGTTAAGCGGATTTAATAAAGTGAGGTAAAAAATTATGGCAAATGCAATTCTTGACAAATTTAAAGAAGAGGCAGTCGAAACCAAAGTATATGATTCCAATAAAAAAATTAAGGTTGGTATTATTGGTACAGGTTGGATTGCCGAAGCACATCTGAAAGCTTATCAGCAGTGTCCTGATGTTCAGTTTGTCGGTATGGCTGATCTTGTTCCAGGCAAAGCAGAAGCTTTTTGTGATCAGTTTGGCGTAGATAAGACAGGTATAAATTTTTATAACAGTCATAAAGAACTTATTGATAATGAAGAGCTTGATTGTGTAAGTGTTTGTACATATAATGCAACTCATGCTGAATGTACAATCTATGCACTTGAACATGGTGTTAATGTTCTTCTTGAGAAGCCAATGTGTGTAACTCTTGAAGAAGCAATTGAGATCTGCAAGGCTGAAAAAGCAAGCGGCAAAGTTCTTTCAATTGGTTTCCAACCCAGATTTGACCCCAATATGCAGATGGTTAAGAAAATTGTCGAATCAGGTGAGCTTGGTGAGATTTATTATATCCAGACAGGCGGCGGTCGACGCAGAGGTATTCCTACTCCTTTTGGTACATCATTTATTGAAAAGGAAACAGCAGGTATAGGCGCTCTTGGCGATATTGGTTGCTATTCTCTTGACATGGTACTTAATGCAATAGGTTATCCTAAGCCTCTTACAGTTTCGGGTTACAAGTCTGATTTCTTTGGTAAGAGTACAAAATATTCAAATAAACCTGAATATGCAGATATCTTTGGTGTTGATGATTTTGCAGCCGGTTTTGTTCGTCTTGAAGGCGGAATAATTCTTGACTTCAGAATTGCATGGGCAATGCACCTTGATACATCGGGTGATACAATTATTCTTGGTAAAAACGGTGGTCTTCGTATTCCTTCAACAGAGTGCTGGAATGGCTCCGTTGGTGGACCTATGAAGATATATAGCGAAATGGCAGGGTCACAGGTTTGCACAGAGATTCCAATTCTTCAGTCTCCTGATATTTTCTATGAAAAGCTTCGCTCATTCCTAGATGCTATAATTACAGGTGGAAAATCCCCTGTACCAAGCGAGGAAATTGTTATTAAC
>JAZQGE010000066.1:0-10503 GCA_045539895.1 Acutalibacteraceae bacterium | reverse complement strand
GGTTGCGCGCTCCATATCGTTGGAAGCACCGGTGCAGATGTCGTCCTGCGTGAGAGCCTCGGAGGCGCGGCCGCCGAGTAAGCCCACGATGGTCTCGCGCATCTCGGTGCGGGACATATGGGTCTTATCCTGCTCGGGAAGCGACATAGTAAATCCTGCCGCCATACCTCTGGGGATAATTGAGATTTCGTGAACGGGGTCCTGAGATTCAAGGTTGAAGGTTGCAACAGCATGACCTGCCTCATGATAAGCGGTGAGCTTCTTTTCCTTGTCAGTCATCTTGTGTGATTTCTTTTCTGTACCGACAACAACCTTGACAGTTGCCTCTTCAATTTCATCCATTGTGATAGCCTTCTTGTCTTTTCTTGCAGCAAGAAGAGCAGCTTCATTAAGAAGGTTTTCAAGATCGGCGCCTGTGAAGCCTGCTGTTGAGCGGGCAATTACACCAAGGTCGACATCGGGAGCCAGGGGCTTGCCCTTTGCATGAACCTTAAGCACAGCCTCTCTGCCCTTGAGGTCGGGATAGTTGACGGTAATCTGACGGTCAAATCTGCCGGGACGGAGAAGTGCAGGGTCAAGAATATCAGGGCGGTTTGTTGCAGCAATTATGATAACACCTTCATTTGCACCAAAGCCGTCCATTTCAACGAGAAGCAGGTTAAGTGTCTGCTCGCGTTCATCGTGACCGCCGCCCATACCGGCACCTCTGTGACGGCCGACGGCATCAATTTCATCAATAAAGATAATTGAAGGCGAATTCTTTTTAGCCTGGTCAAACAGGTCACGCACACGGGAAGCACCGACACCTACATACATCTCAACAAAGTCTGAACCCGAAATTGAGAAAAAGGGCACATCAGCTTCACCTGCAACCGCGCGGGCAAGAAGAGTTTTACCTGTACCGGGAGGGCCTACAAGAAGCACACCCTTGGGAATTCTTGCACCAAGCTCGTTGAACTTTGCGGGATTTTTAAGGAACTCAACGATTTCCGAAAGTTCTTCTTTTTCTTCGTCAGCACCTGCGACATCTTCAAACTTCGCCTTGCGCTTTTCATCCTTGGCGTTTTTAACTCTTGCCTTGCCAAAGCTGAGTGTCTTGTTGGTTTCATTATTGAAACTCTGACCCATACGGCGCACCATAACGAACATAAGCACACCGAGAACAACCATGAGAATGAGAGTAGGCAATACATTGAGAAGCCATGAATTCTCACTGCCTCGCTCATAATCATACTTTATCGGAGTTTCAGGGTTTTCTTTATTGTACTCGGTAACAAGAGGATGAATGTCATTAACAAAAATCTGAACATTGGGCACAGTATATTTCTGAGGCGCTTCGCTGCCCTGCTCGTAATACACAAGTGCACCTGAGCTGAGATTCAGGCTGAACTCTGTTACCTTATCCGCTTCAAACTTGGCAACAATCTCATAATACTGAGTCTTTTTGCTCTCAGTAGATGATGTTGCAAAGTAGAAAGCAATGCCGATTATAATAAGCGGCACAACGGCATAAATCAATGCCGTTTTAAGTTTTCTCTTTTTGTTTTCGTCCATTTTCTGACTCCTTCATTTTATTAAATTAGGTTTTCAGCAACTTAAAAAATATCTAATATAATTTTGGCGGTGTTTATCTGCTTTATTCTGCATATACAACAATCACATTCTCTGTAGCTGTGGATATTGCAGCTCTTTCAGCAACACCGATGCCTTTCACCCAGAGCACACCTTCATCGTCACGCAAAACCGGAATTGACCTGCGAAGCTCCGGCTGAATATTCAATTCACTGAAAATGCGGCGCAGCTGCTTTGTCACACCTCTGCCGCGCAGGCGGATTTTATCGCCCGGACGGATTGATGTCAAAAACAACTGTCCTTTTATTTTATCATAATTTAAAGCATTATCCAATAGTTGTTTGTTAAAATTTTGTATATTTATTTTGTTATTTTTGTCAAAAAGCTGTATTTTTATGTCACAATCTGTCAGTTTGTTTTCTCCGATTAAAGCTTCAACGCACCAATCTTCACAGGTTTCATTGACTTTTGAGAGCATTCCCCTGCTGACACGAAGCGATACACCGCCACAGACCTGAGTATCTCCGCCGCTCAAAAGCAAAGACATTACAGCTTCAATATGATGTAGCTGAGGCTTTTCGTCTGTAATTTCTTCTATTATGGCGGCTACTGCCCTGCGTTTAAGTGACTGAGGTAAAGAAGCAAGCTCCTGCACAGCAAAACCTTCAGCAACTCTTGCACGGCTCACAGCTTCTCCGGCAAGCAACGACAGAAACTCTTCATCCTCGCGCAAAGAATTTACACAGCGCTCAAACGCACTGTCAAAGGCAGGGTTTATCTCTTTGAGCTGAGGCACGGTATTGTGGCGGATACGGTTTCGCGTATATTCATCGGCAAGATTTGTACTGTCAGTAACATAAGCAACATTATTTTCGGCGCAATACTCTTCAATTTCGGCGCGAGAGCAATTTATAAGCGGACGGATAATATTACCCCTGACAGGCGGAATTGAAGTGAGACCTTTTAAAGAAGTGCCGCGTGACAGATTGAAAAGAAAGGTTTCCTCACAGTCAGACAGAGTGTGCGCAGTTGCAACCTTTGCACAGGGTGCAACGCGCTCAAAAAAAGCATATCGTTCCTGTCTTCCGCATTCTTCAATGCCTATGCCTTTCTGCTTTGCAAGCGCAGGAATATCCGCACCTCCGACAAAAATCTCAACACCGAGTTTACGGCAGACTTCAACGCAGAAATCCTCATCGCGCTTAGCTTCTTTACCCCTTATACCATGGTTGAAATGAGCAGCTGAAATTGTAAGAGAATACTGATTTTTCAGTTCATATAAAACAGTAAGGAGCGCCATCGAGTCAGCTCCGCCTGAGAGGGCTACCAAAACGGTATCCCCCACGGAAAGCATTTGATGACGCTCTATAGTTGTGATGATTTTACGGTTCATTACGAGTTTTCTCCGCATTTGAGAAGAGAGTAAACGCACCGTTCCAATGAAGCGGCACGGTTTCGAGCGGGCCGTGTCTGTTCTTGGCTATAATAAGCTCCGCCTCGTTTTTCTTTGCAAGATCCTCTTCAGTAAGAGGTCCGTCCTTTTCGTTGATATAGTAAAAAGGACGATAGAGCATAAGAACAATATCGGCATCCTGCTCAATTGAGCCTGAGTCACGCAGGTCAGACAGCATCGGGCGGTGGGACTTACCTCTGCCCTCTGTAACTCTGGCAAGCTGTGAACAGGCAACAACGGGAATATTTAGGTCTTTTGCCATAAGCTTGAGATTTCTTGTAATATCGGAAACCTCCTGCACACGCTGGCCCTCAAAGTTTTTATCAGATTTGAGAAGACCGAGATAGTCAACAACAACTGCGTCAACATCGCGCATGCGGCGGATTCTCGCCTTCATTTCGGGAACGGTTATTGTAGAAGTATCGTCAAAATAAAGATTACAGTTTACAAGTGAGCCGACAGCCACACCGATTCTCTGCCAGTCGTTATCATCGAACTCGCCCGAACGCATTTTTTTAACATCAACTCTCGCTTCCGTGGCAAGAACGCGCTCTGCAAGCTGTCCCTTGGTCATTTCAAGCGAGAACATAATAACCTTTTTATTGCCGTAAACAGCAATGTTTCGTGCAAGGTTGAGCGCAAAGCTTGTTTTACCCATACCGGGACGGGCGCCGACAATAATAAGGTCGGACTTGTTAAGACCGGAAATATATTTGTCAAGCAGAGCAAAGCCCGTAGGCACACCCTTGTGCTTTTCACGCTCGACAGGGTTTGAAATAACCTTGAGTCTTTCAAGAACCTCGTTATTGATAACATCGTCAATTCTTGACGGTGCATCGCTGCTCCTGCCCTGACGAATGTTGTATATTTTCTGCTCGGCTGAATCGAGAAGCAAATCAGCAGAATTGTCCTCATTCATTGAGCTGTCGATTATATCGCGTGCTGTTGTGATAAGTGTGCGCTTCATAAACTTTTCGCGCACTATTTTTGCATAAGCATCAACATTCTGTACCGAAGGCACTGCCTGTGCAAGCTGATAAAGATAAGTTCTGCCGCCGGCATCATCATAGACGCCCTCTTTTTTCAGTTCTTCAAGTACTACGAGCGGATCAATCGGCTTTGCGTTCGCATCGAGCAGCACCATTATTGAAAAAATCGACTTGTGCTGAGGCATGTAAAAATGCTCTGCCTTGAGCACGGTCATAACAGAAGGCATGCAGCGTGGGTCTTTGAGAATTGAACCGAGCACTGCCTGCTCCGCATCAAGGCTGTAGGGCATATTCATACCGTCATAAGTGGTCTGAGTGCTGATTTCCACACTGCGCCCTCCTTTCGGTAATTTTTAATTATTCGCAGACCTGAACATAAAAGCTTGCCTTCACACCGTGGTTGAGCTTGACATTGACTGTGTAAGTGCCGAAGGCCTTTATATCATCAATATCCATTCTCTTTTTGTCCACACTTACACCGTATTCATTGAGAAGCTGAGCGGCAATTGCCTTTGTTGTGACAGCACCGAAAAGCTTGCCGTTCTGACCTGCTTTTGCAGTAATTTTGAGAGTCTTGCCCTCGATTTTAGCGGCATCTGCCTTTGCTGCAGCTGTTTCCGTATCTATGCGGTATTTTTCTGCCTGTTCTTTGTTTTTAAGCTCGGACATCGCCTGAGCATTTGCCTCGACAGCAAGATTGCGTGGAAAGAGGAAATTTCTTGCGTAACCGTCTGATGCGTTTACGAGCTCACCCTTCTTGCCAAGGCCTTTGACATCCTGTTTGAGAACAACCTTCATTGTCCGTACACCTTCCTTTATAAAATCAGTTTTCGTTTTCTATCTGTGTGATAAGATCGACCCTGCGTGCATGTCTGCCGCCCTCGAACTTTGTTTCGAGGAAGGTATCAACCATCATGCATGCAAGACCTGCACCGATAACTCTGCCGCCCATTGCAAGAATGTTAGCATCGTTATGAAGTCTTGTATAGTGTGCGCTGAAGCAGTCTGAGCAGCAGGCACAACGGATACCTTTAACTTTATTTGCGGCAATGGAAATACCGACACCTGTGCCGCAGCAGAGAATGCCAAGCTCACATTCACCGCCTGTGATTGACTCAGCCACCTGTTTTGCGATTATGGGATAATCTATAGCTTCACCTGTGTATGTGCCGAAATCCTTATATTCAACACCTTTTTCGTCAAGGTGCTTTTTGATACTTTCTTTAAGCTCGTAACCACCGTGGTCTGCACCTAATGCTATCATTGATTATCGCTCCTTTTCTTTTTAAGTTCGCGTTCAGCCTGCGGTACACGCAGGTAAACGGGGATAAGTCTGTCTGCGTCAGTAACCTCTCCTGCTCCGCTGAAAGCCGCAACAGCAACGGAGGAAGCTCGCTGATACCTGCAAAGCTGCGGGGCAAGGTAAACATTACAGCAAACATTTTTCAGATAATTATAACACAACTCAGCACCATCGCCAAGTATAAAAACATTTTTTTTACAATTTCTTATCAATTCAGGAAGTTCAGAAATCATAACCGCCTTGTCCTCACAAAGCCTTGTCACGCTTTCGCCGCAATCAAACAAAGCCATATAAACCTGAGAACAGCGCGCATCCATGGCACACAGTGCAACACAGTCAAAGCCTTTGAGGTTATATGCCATAGCTTCAAGTGTGGAAATTCCGCAGCATTTCTTACCGCCGAACGCAATGCCCTTAACTGCCGCAATACCGATTCTCACACCCGTAAATGAGCCCGGACCGTGAGCAACGGCAACCGTATCAATATCGCTGAGGGTTACTCCTGCAGTATCCATGCAGTTTTTGATAAGAGGCATAAGAGTCTGCGAATGTGTAAGACCCGCATTGACAAAAGATTCGCTGATTATTCTTCCGTCTTCACATACTGCCGCACTTGCGCAAACAGCCGAGCTTTCAACAGCCAATATCTTCAAACCGCTCATCTCCCTCAAAAACAAAAATTCTTTCCGTTTCCGTACTGCCCCTTTTTATTGTGACAAACAGCGTATTATCGGGCAGAACATTTTCGATGTTTTCACTCCACTCAACAGCGAGCACCGCATCATCGTCAAGATACTCAAAAAAGCCTGTTGTGCAAAGGTCATCCCAACCGTCGATACGGTACATATCAAAATGACAAAGCTTGGGTGAGCCGTCATAGACATTGACAATTGCAAATGTAGGGCTGCTGACATGGCAGTCAAGCCCCATACCCGCAGCAATGCCCGCAGTGAAAGCGGTTTTTCCCATACCCAGACCGCCGAAGTATGCAACAACATCTCCCCGACGCAGCTTTGCGCCGAGAGATTTGCCGAGGCTGTGCGTATCTTCGGGGCTGAAGGTTACAATTTCTTTTCTCATACTCACCATTCCTATAGTATATCTGAAAGATTATAACACAGCTTGTCAAATATATCAATTAGTCTTGTATTTTTTCTTAGTGTGATATATAATATAGGCATAAATCTGATCGTATCAATGAATTGATTTTATCAATTCAAATCATTGAGATAAAAGAAAAAAATCATGGCGAAGCAAATCATTTATTTATTGATTATATGATTTACCTTACGACATGATTTGATTTCTTTGTAATTATGATTTGCGTTTAAGAACGCATTAACAATCGGATAAACTCAACAATCTCCGATTCAATTGAATGCGAGGTGAGAAAGCTGAATTCTATAAAAAATTTCCTGAAGGAAACTGACATTTATCTCGTTTTTCTCTGTCTTGCCGCATCTGTTGCAGGAATTATAGCTGTACACAGTGCTACGCTTTTCAGTCTTGAAGAGGGCGAAAGCATTGCGCGTGACACAATTGTTATGATTGCGGCTGTTGCATTGGGCTTTATAATTTGCATGGTAATATCAGCAATAGATTACGAAGTTATACTCAAGCTCTGGCCGGTTGTTGCCGGTGTTTCGGTTGCGCTTATGCTGGCTCTTTTTATCTGGGGCACAGGACCTACGGAAAGAAGTGATGTCATTACATGGCTTCCGTTCAAAATAGGCAGCTTCAGCATTTACTTTCAGCCGTCGGAGCTTTTAAAGATAGCTTTCATAATTACCTTTTCTGTACATCTTGAGCTTGCAAGCGACGGTCTTGACAAAATACTCAACATTCTTCTGCTGTGCGCTCACGGTGCAGTCCCTACACTCCTTGTCGTTATAACCGGCGACATGGGCTCAGCGCTTGTTTTCCTGATGATTTTTGCTGTCATGATGTTCATGGCGGGAATCAAGCTGAGATATTTTGCCGTTGCATTACTGACTGTGGTTGCAGCTTTTCCTCTTGTATGGGTAAAGGTTTTCAATGATATACAGCGCGACAGATTCCTTGCACTTATATATCCCGATTCATATTCGGACATTATCTATCAGCAGCTTCAGGGCAGAAACGCAATAGGCACAGGCGGCTTATCAGGTCAGGGACTTTTCAAAGGACCATACACACAAAACGGTGTTGTTCCTGAAGCTGAAAACGACATGATTCTCAGTGTTTTCGGTGAAGAACTTGGATTTATAGGCTGTTTTGCAGTAATGGCACTGTTTCTGCTGATTGTGCTTCGTGTAATCAAGACGGCAAGAATGGCAAACGATAACCCTGCAAGAACGATATGCATTGGTGTTGCGGCAATGATTGCTTCACAGGTTATAGTTAATGTCGGAATGTGCCTCATGCTTCTTCCCTGTATCGGTATTACACTACCGTTTATGAGTGCGGGCGGCTCATCAAACCTTTGCATTTACATTGCAATGGGCATGGTGTTCAGCATATACCGTTTCAACTGTAACAGCACACCCATTGATTTCAGAATGATAAACGTAAGAACTCCCTACAGATAATAAAAACAGAGCACAGTTACATTGAGATTAACTGTGCTCTGTTTTTTACTTATCGTTTACACGAGGGTATTTATTCCGTTTGACTTTTATCAGCATATAATATATAATCTTCTACAGATAGCACAGTTTCAAAAATCCACAACAGGAACGAGATGAAACAATGTACAAAGTCGGTATATGCGGACATTTCGGCCTTGGCAAAGCACTTATTAACGGTCAGACCGACAAAACAATGGCTGTGTATAAAGCTCTTGCAAAGGCAATGGGCGAAGAACACATCACTCTTCTCGATACATGCGGATGGCAAAAAAATCCCGTTAAGATGCTTAACGATTGCCGCAAGCTGCTGAGCAGATGTGAAAACATAATAATGATGCCCGCCAGAAACGGATATAAGGTATTTCCTGCTGTTTTCACAGCTCTCAACACCGTTTATTCACGAAAGCTGCACTATGTAGTTGTCGGCGGCTGGCTCGCAGAAAATCTCAAAGATAACCGCGCCCTCATTCCCCCTATACGCAGTCTTGACCGCGTTTATGTTGAGCTTGAGCAGATGAAGGTCGATCTTCATGCTCTGGGAATCAACAATGCAGTTTACATGCCGAATTTCAGAGAAACAAATGCACTTACTCCTGACGAGCTGGTTTATACAACAGAAGAGCCATACAGACTTTGTACTTTTTCAAGAATAACCGAAAGCAAGGGCATTGAAACAGCCGTAAACGCGGTTAAAGCCGCAAATCAAAAGCTTGGCAGAACTGTTTACACGCTTGACATATTCGGCAAAGTTGAACCCGAATATTCTGAAAAATTCAGCGAAATCTGCGGCGAATTTGAAGACTATATCGTCTATCGCGGGTTCATTGAATCCGCCAAGAGTACACAGGAGCTAAAGAACTGTTTCGCTCTGCTTTTCCCCACGGTATACGACGGCGAAGGATTCGCAGGCACTATAATAGATGCATTTTCTGCAGGTGTGCCGGTTATAGCAACGGACTGGCGATATAACGCCGATATTATCCGCCACCTTATCGACGGAATCGTTTACGACGCCGCAAAGCCCGAACTGCTCGGAAAAATTCTTCTTGAAATTGCAGAAAAACCCGAAATGCTCAACAACATGAAGTTGGACTGTCTTGAAAGAGCGGAACACTTTGAAGCAGACGAGGCCTGTAAAGTTTTACTTCGTGAAATCGGTTATATTCACGAAAGAGAGGTTGAGCTTAAATGAGCATAAAGCGGCTTCTCTGCTGCATGAGCAGCATGAACGCAGGCGGTGCGGAAACATTTCTGATGAAGCAATACCGTATGCTTGACAAAGAAAAATATCAGCTTGACTTTTGTGTAAACGTTCAGGAAAGATGCTTTTACGATGATGAAATAGAAGCTCTCGGCGGAAGAATTTACAGAATACCGCCAAAATCAAAGGATTTTAAAAAATCACTTGAAGCACTTACAGATATTGTCAGAGAAAACGGATATAAAAATGTTCTGTGCTCCTCTGTAAAGCCCGGAACTGCACTTGAACTGATTGCTGCAAAAAAAGGCGGTGCGATAAATCTTATCTACCGCTCAAGCAACTCAAGCATTGACGGCGGAACAAAACAGAAAATTCTGCACAGTACGATAGGCTTGCTCGCAAGAACCGTACCGACGATTAAAATTGCACCTTCAAAAGAAGCAGCGGAATACTGTTTTGGCAAGGGATGTATCGAAAGCGGAAAAGCTTTTTTACTTCACAACGGTATTGACACTTCCGTTTACCGATACAGTGACGAAGTACGAATAAGAATGCGTAAAGAATTACAGCTTGAAGATAAATTTGCCGTTGCTCATGTCGGCAGATTTTCAAAAGCAAAAAATCACGCTTTCCTGCTCGATGTTTTTGAAGAGCTTATTAAAATCAAGCCTGAAAGCATACTCTTACTCATAGGTACAGGTGAACTTGAAGAAGCTGTAAGACAAAAAGCAAAAGAAAAAAACATTGAAAATAAAATTGTCTTCCTTGGTCTGCGAAATGATGTACCGCAGGTTCTGTGTGCGGCGGATATGTTTGTATTCCCCTCTTTTTATGAAGGCATGCCGAACACTGTAATTGAGGCACAGGCACTTTCTCTTCACTGTGTTATATCTGACAGAATAACACCCGATGCCGATATAACAGGAAATGTTGAATACTTACCTCTCGGCGATGCAAAACAGTGGGCAAATGCCGTTGCTAAACACACCAAAGGTTATGCAAGACAGGATATGAGCGAATTATTTAAAGCGCAAAAATATGACATTGAAACTACATCAAAGGAATTTGTAAAATACTGTTTCGGAGAATAAATCAAGGCATACGGAAAACAAATCCGTATGCCTTTTCGTGTACTAATTACAGTTTATCTGTCTGTGACAGATAAACTGTATCGATATAAATTCCATCGGAATTTTCGATATGCGCTGCGGCGCAAGCAGAATTTATATCATATCGAGTTTGAGCTGCAAGCGAAAACATATCGAATTTTGCAACGCAAAATATATCGAGTGACCGCAAGGTCACATATCGACATGTATAATTTGAAAATTGTAGTTATCTCGATTTATCACTGATTTTTGCTTATCAATTTAATTGAG
>JAZQGE010000065.1:0-46156 GCA_045539895.1 Acutalibacteraceae bacterium | reverse complement strand
AAATAGCCGTTACATTCCATACCAACAACTTCCTTAAGGGCATTAAGTTCAAGCCTTTTAAGCAAAGTGTTCATAAGAAATGTAACGGCTATTTGAGTATTATTTCTGAGTTGCCTTACGCACCGAAGTGCAATCAATATTCAATTGTATTTTTGGTTGTGACTACATTATATAGAACAAATGTTCTTTTGTCAAGAGGTTTTTAAAAATTTCAAGAAGAAAAAAGTAATTCTTATGAATCACTCTTTTCTATCAAATTATTCTTTTCTCCAACGCTTTATGACTTCTTCGAATGCAATATTGATCCAATCTTTATTCCACTCATCATAAACATTAACATTGCTGGAACTTGGTGCAGGATTTGGCATGCTCATTTTTACGACAGCGGGAAGAGGAACGGCATCTCCGACCACTAAGCATTCGCCAGCCGCCAGGGTAGGAAGAGTATCAACCAATGAAGAATTATTATCAGGCAGCAAATTCTTAATACAATTTTGATCGTTCACATTAGTTAATTTCAAAACGATGAAGTTGTTGCATTGTGAGAAAATAGTCTCAGATACTTCGGAGGGTCTTTGACTTACAACCATTAGATTTAAACCGTATTTTCTACCTTCTTTAGCAATTCGCTCAATAGAATGCTTAGATGCATTATATTCTGCACCACCATTCTTAGGTATATAGTTATGCGCTTCTTCACACACAAGCATAAAAGGAATATCATTTACCAAGCCCGACGTATGACGAAGTTTTGAATAATGGAAAGCAAAGTCAAAAATTACTCTTGAGAGCAAACTTATAACAATACTGAGAACTTCAAAAGGTATGGCACTCAAGTCAATAATAGTAACATTACTTTTATCTATGTATCCTAAGAATTGCTGAAGAATAACATCAAAATCTTCTGTTTTAAATGCTTCGCCACTTTCTTTTTTGGGTGCGGTTATAAATTTAAGCCTTTTGTCGGAAAGCTTGGTTTCTAATCGAGTCACAAATCTTTCAAATTCTCCGTTGTAAGGCCCGTTTGAAGCTTTTGAATCCTTAGATTGGCTGGCTGCTGCAAATGATACTTCTTCATTCAAGTAAACACTATCAGCATTGTTTATGATTGTTCCATCGCTACGTTTAGGAAGATGTGGTAATGTTTCATTTTTATTTATGATTTCACTATTTTTATTTTTTATATAACGGTAAACTTCCCATATATCAAAATACACCGGTGTATCATAGTTGATATGTTCCATAGTGGGATTGTGTTTTTCTTTACTGAGAATTACAGCTTTCTTGAATTGCGATATTTGATTGTGAGAATTCATTTCATTGCTCTCTATAAATAGAGCCTCTAACTCCTGGGAATTCATCAACCAATATGGCAAACAAAGCTTTTCAACATCAAGACAATTTACGCTAAAATTCTCTTCGTCTGCAAGTTTAAAAGCCGATTGATATTCAGAGTGAATATCAAAAATAATAACATGTGAGTTTTTTATTGAATCCACATTTTCATTATGACCGTTATTAATCTTCATTATGTTCTGCAAAAGTCGAGCAACAGCACAAGACTTACCAGAACCAGTGGATCCCACAACAGCTATATGCTTTCCAAAAAACTTGTTTCCATCAACAAAATAGTTTACAGCATTGTTATTGGAAAGGCTTCCTATTTGGAACGAAAAATTATCGTTGCTACTAAAAATAGCATTAATAATTTCGTCATCTGGTAAATACGCTGGTTCTGTAGGAGACGGAAGATTTACACCACCTTGTCTGAAGGAGATCCCATCTTCTGTTTCTGAATAACAACCTATTGGAGAACAAGAAATTGTATAATTTATTGTATTTGCATCTTTAGACTGAACAGCACACACATTTTGAATTGATGCGAGTATGTATAAATCATTGCCATCCTCGATCGATAAATATTTTGAAACCTTTATTTTTGATTTGTTTTGATCAAACACCTCAATACTATTGAGTAAAACCTGAATTGTACCAGGTGTGCTGTTTATAACTTTTCCAATTTCAATCATCTATTATGACACCTCCAAGTTTCTTTCTAGATTAACCAAATACCTCAATACATTCAATTCTTCAATTTCAATTTGCTCTGTGTAATAATTTGAACTGCTTAATTCAGCCGAAACATCCCCAATAATATACAATTGATTTACATTACAGGATTCAAGAATTGTGGTATTTATATTTTCTAAAGAGGCAATTTTGCACACAAACTCCGAAGAACAATCCGTGTTATTTACAAAACTGTCAGGCATAAATACACTTCCGATTAAACCGCTATTTACAGCCTTTTGATACTTATGTAACCCCAATATTACTTTTTGAATTATACCGGAACCATTCTCAAAAATAAATATTGGAGGACGTTGTAATGTTTTCTTTTTATAGTATTTGGCAATATATTCCTGAATAAAAGGAATTAGGCGTTCTTCATTAGCTATGTGAAAGTGTTCCGAAAAAACAAACGCACGGATCGCTGTATTCAATGAAAAAGAAGCAGACAGATGTCTTTTTTTCGCTTGTAAAATTTTCTTTTTATCAAGTCCTGCTAACATCCATTTTGTTATTAGAACAGACTCTTTTGATTTTAATTCTTCAATGAAGCTTTGCTTATCAACAGTTCGATCGCTGATTTCTGGTTTAGAAGAAAGATTTGCAACTATTGAAAAAGCATTGGGGTAATACAGATCTTCGGCAGTTCTGCGGTCAGTTTGTTCGCATAGCTTTTGAATTACCTTTTCTTTTAAACCTTCAAACTCTTCTGCTTGTACATATTTAAAGCAATCCCAAAATTTGCTCAAATCTACGCAAAATCTCAAAGAAGACCTATTCGATTTATAGTATTCTAAAATCTTTGCCTTATCTTCTTTGCTTTTCTTTGACTTATTTGCAAGATTAAGTATTGAAACGTCGGAAATAGTGTAAATTTTGTGAAAATACGAGAGTTGTAGTTCCTTGCTGGTAGTTGTTGAAATATGTTTTTCAAAAACATCTGTATCAATTTGGTCAACATTTTCAGCATAGTGTGCAAACAAAATATATTGCGTGCTTTTACCTAATGCAACACACTCGTTATAGTGACATACCATTTCCAAAATAGGAGCAGCTACACTAGACATAGTAAACTTGGCATCCTCGTGGTATTTACACTGAATCGTAGAAGTTGCATTTGGCAATTGTATGTCTATATCTTCGATAACTCCTTCAAGTGTTATAGAAGCTTCGTCATCAGCACTTAATATTTCAAGAATCGATTTATTGAACTGATATAAATAACCCTTTATTGTGCTATTCGCTTGCCTCATATTAACACCCCCTTCTTTATATTAGCCCCTATTATTACATTCCGTTGTAGTTATCCCATCTCCAACGCAGGAACTCACGATTGGTAAAATCAGGGACTACGATTCTTGGTGGTATGGATGCACCGTAATCCATCCTTGCTCTTGAAGATAATTCAACAACACCATCCTCGGATATTCTTAAATGTCCAGTATCAAACAATGTATGAATATCTGTTCTCATAGCGAAACCGTTTGCAACGGTATCCTCACCATTATATTTAAATGGTTTGATATGAGCAGCTTCTAAAACCTCTGGCATAGTAACGTTGGTAATAATACAGCGCTGGCACACCTTAAGAACTTCTCTTCTAAAGTTAGCCTGATTAGGACGAGCTGTACGAGAAGTTTGGACTCTTTTTCTTTCAAATTCTGCAATAACTTCCGTTGCTCTGATTTGTTCTAACGCATTAAGCAACGACTCATCTTTTGGCTTTTCTGCAATAATTTCTCTTATTTCATCGGCAATAATTGCATTTAAGCTATATTTTTCTTCCATACGTGTATCGCCCGAAGCGTGAATAATATACCCATAATTGGAAAGAAACAAGAGATATTCACGAGCAATACGCATATCGTTTGCTTCAGGGCAACAATTAGGCCATCCAATTAATGAGATTTCGCCAGCTCTATACCATAAAATAAAGTTTATATAGTCTTGTAGCTCTGCTTTACAACCTGAAAGAGGAATTATTATTTTGATTAACTCCTCAGTGGTAATGAAGCCCTGTCCTAATTCATTCAGTTTCATTTCAATTTCAAGAAGCAATCTCAACGGGTGCAAAATTATTCCGTGTTGCAACCACAATCTACATTCATCTTCGCTTTGAATATTTGAGTTAGGTAATTTAAATGTTTGAACCGTGATAGCAGCGAACTCGGTTTGAGAAATATCATGGTCTGCGACCTTTCTACCAAATTCAGTCAACTTAATCTGTCCCGAACGGTCTGCTGGCGGTATAAGACCTACTGCACGCCAATATTGACCGGAATTTCGAATAAGGTTTCTATCGCCGGTTCGTCTTTCTAAATCCACACCAATAGAATCCTTTACGTCATTAGAAAGGTCAATCAGTTCCTTAGCAAACTCATCAGAACTATACTTAACGCCTAAAGGTTCTAACTTTCTCATTCTAAAAAGAACACCAAGTAAAACCACAGGGTCATTTAAGCCTTCGGTACATTGTAAACAAGCCCACTTCCACTTAAATCCATCAAAAGGCTTGGTAGGTATGAAATTCTTGGCAAACATATCTATACCTCCTTATATTCGTTAAAAGCATTGGCGATTGCATAACCCATAAGAGGTGGGACTGCATTGCCAATCTGCCTGTAAACAGATGACCTATTGCCTGAAAATTTATAATCAACAGGAAAACTCTGTACACTTGCTAATTCTCTGCATGACATTCTACGTTGACCGTTGGGATGGGGTAAAATAACCACGCCGCCCTTGTTGTCCCCACGTGCCGTAACTGTAGGAGCGGGTTTATCAGGATCTAAGGGCCTATGTCCTAAATAACCATTAAACTCTAATTTGTATTTTGAGTACTCGTGGTTGGGTATGCTATTCGGTTGATCGGGGTCAGGCAAAATAGAAAGTGCTTTGGAAACACTTACCCATTTTTCTAATCCGTTTTCTCCGTCTTTTTGGTGAGTAGGTAAAGGATAATTATATTCAAAATCAATATCATTCCGAACCCCAACAATAATAACTCTTTGTCTTGTTTGAGGAACACCATAATCTGCAGCATTAAGAACTTTCGATTTAACTTTGTATCCAAGTTGACTGAAATCAGACAAAATCATTTCAAACACTTTGCCTTTAGCTAAATTGGTAAGCCCCTTTACATTTTCAGCTAAAAAGAATTTCGGCTTTTTGGCGTTGATAATTCTAATCAATTGCTTATAAAGTTCATTTCTCTCATCACCAATATGTCTTTTCATGTTCGCAACCGAAAAGCCTTGGCAAGGAAATCCACCAACAATGATGTCGCAATCAGGAATATCTTTAGAGTCTATTTTGGATATATCTTCACAAATGATATGATCTCCTAAATTAGAACGATATGTATTTACTGCATCTTCATACAAATCATTTGCCCAAAGAATGTCGTGCCCAGCCATTTTGAAACCTAAGTCTAAGCCACCAGCACCACTAAACAAAGATACTACTTTCATACAATCCCTTCCTTTTCTAATCGAATTAACTCTTCGCCCAAGAGTTTTGCAAATTTCACAGGTACAGCATTTCCAATTTGTCGATAGCAAGATCCCATTGTTCCATTAAAATGAAATGTTTCTGGGAAGGTTTGAACACTTGCACTTTCTCGTATAGTTAATCGTCTTTTACCGTTGTAATGAGGGATTGCACATACTCCGCCCTTACCATTTCCTCTTGCTAAAATAGTCGGAGATGGTTTTGTCGGGTCAGTTTCTCTGTGACCAGTAAAATTGCGGTAAGAAACCTTGTAAGCAGAATATATGTGATTCAAAACATTATTTTCTTCATCTGGATCAGGGAAATGGCCGATGGCTTCTTCTATTGAAACCCAAGGATTTAAATCTCCCTTTTTTGAATGTGTTGGCACAGGAAATTGAAATTCTAATTCCTTACTTAAATCTTTTCTTTGCCCAATAATAATCACACGCTGTCTTGTCTGAGGTACGCCATAATCAGCCATATTAACTAAATTAACAGAAGTAATAAATCCAGCTGTTTCAAAATCAGAAACAATCGTTTTGATTGCCTCACCTTTACCAAGACTTAAAATGCCTTTTACATTTTCTGCGATAAAATACTTAGGTTGCTTGATTTTTATTGTGTTGTAAAAGAATCTATACAATTGATTTCTATCATCATCGAGAGTTCTAAGCATATTTGCCTGTGAAAATCCTTGACAGGGAAAACCACCGACAACAACATCACAGTCAGGAAGAGTAGAAATGTCTATATTCTTTATGTCGTCACAAACAATATGTTCTCCAATATTCTCTTTATAGGTAGCAACAGCATCTTTGTCGATATCATTTGCCCAAACAACGGTGTTTCCTGCTTGAATAAGACCTAAGTCTAATCCGCCAGCACCACTAAAAAGTGAAATAATTCGCATTTATTCTTCCTCCGTTGCCACAAATTCAATAATATCATCTACACCGCAATTGAGAGTTTTACATATTTTATTCAACACCTCAACTTGAACAGACTCGTTCTTGCCGAGTTTTGCCATTGCATTAGTACTAATACCAGCCTTTGTACGAAGTTGAGTTTTGTTGATACCCTTATCAATCATTAATTTCCATAGTTTGTTATAAGTAACTGCCATATAAGAATACCTCCTAATAACATATCTTTTATATTATAACACAAATTATTTAGAAACGCAATTAATTGTTGAGAATCGAGAAAAACTGTTGAAAAATGAAGGGGCATCACATTGTGATGCCCCTTCAAACTATATAAAGTTAAATAGGAATGCCATTTATAAAATTAGGAGACTTTCTGTTTAGAGTAATAGTTATTCTTGCTTTCGTTGTTTAGATATTATTCATCGCTGTTAAGTTTTTATTTGTGAGATACTTTGAAAATATTCATCGATTAAATCTTTATGTTTAAAGTAGCTTTTAAGCACAAATATTAAAAATGGAACACGTTCTTCAAGCAACACATCTTTTTTTGAAGTGTCATTAAAAGCATCGATCTTTCGAACAACCGTATAATCAAAAGGAATGGCTGAATTATCTATTTTAAATGACTTTAATCTTGTGCATTTGGTTCCTTTAATATTTGGATTTGTCTTTCTGATCTTATATTCATTTTTATCATAAAAAACAAATTCATGATCAATATGTGTTATAACAATTGAATCATTTTCGTTTCGATACTGAAGGTGTATTACTTGAGTCACTATACTATTGTTTGTTCTTACATCTGCTTTGCATAATTCTTCAAATGTAATATCTGTTTCTGTTGTTTTAATCCATAAAGTATCATCATATTCAGTTGAATAAAGTTTTGTAATAGGAACTGCAATTAAGTTTGTTGCAGAAAATAATTGCCCATATTCTTTTGCTTCCATCAATACTTGTAATTTGTATCTTCCATCATAAATTTGGGATTTCAAGTTTGAAAGTCGTATGGATAAGTTTCCTAAAAGATTCGTATTATTCAAATCATTAAGGACTTTTAAAAATTCTTTTGGTATATTGGACACAAACAGTGTTTTATCAATTCGCATGTCATACATTCTTGGTGGATCAATGTACATTAATTCACAATCATCCACGACATCTATCAAACTATATTTATATAAAGAAGATTCTTTTGTATAATGTTGAGCGTATAAAACTTTTAGATAATCACAGTCCGGATTGTAAATTGAAGAGAGCCTTTTGCAATAATTTAAGTATCCGTAATATACAACACACAATCCCAAGATTATGTCTGCATCAACATTTATTCCTATACCATTCAAATTTGGCTCGAAATATTTTGCTAACCATTGACAAGGGTTGGGTCCGGTTAATAATTCATATTGATTTAGATAGGATTCATACATCATTTCATCCATAATATTAAGTGATTTTTTACTCTCATAGTTTTGTATTTGGCTATCTATTTCAGGCAGCACACAATCGATCATATCTTGAAACGAATAATCACACGCTATAATTTCTAATAATTCATGGTCTTTCTCTTTATATTTACCCAAAACAGGTCCCGTTTGGTACTTACAATATCTTTCGGAATTCCAATATGAATTATCATAGGGATTAGTTCGTTCCCATTCAATATAAACAGAAAACAATTTTTCGTAGAATTGTTCTAACTCATTTTTGCTCATTCGCATATAATCCCTCATACATTTTAAGTTGTGTTTCAATACAAGTATTATAGCACAGTTATTCTGACATAACAACATCGGCAGAGGAACTGTTTGCCTCTGCCGCAACCATTATTAGTTATTAATCAGTTCAAGATTTACAATTTCTCTTGCCCGTGCTTCAATATTATTCATACGGGCAACCCATTCCATTTGGTTTTGTTCCTTGAGTTGTTCCGTGATTCCTTCATTGATTTTCATCTGTTCTACCAGCCGAGAGAACATATCTGATGATTGTTCATCAACTTCTGCAAGATGAGTCCACAATGTGCCATTCATAAGCATAATATTGAACTGAACTCGTTTATGTTTCATAAGGTAATCTTTGCGTCTCAGTCCCCATACACCGAGTGGTTTGCTTGCTTCGGCGGGTAATGTGATATTAGGGATTTTGTAATCGCCTACCATTCTGTATGTTCCTCCATTATGTTCAAATGATGATTTATTCATAACTATATTCTCCTTTCAATCAGCAACAAATGTGTCGTATGTAAATTTAGCACCAAGTCTGAACCCCGCAATAAAACTGTCCGCATTGCTAACGCAAAGAAATTCACTGGATTGACTTGCATATTTCAAAAACAACGCCTTTTCTTCCTCGGTTAATTTTGATGTCAGCTGTTCCTCTGTTTGCGAGAGTGCATCTAACTTCTTCTTGATTTCCACCTTCAGTTCTGTTATACTTTCTTGGGGTTCAATATTTCCGTAATAAAATTCTTCAATAAAGTGTGACATAACAATCTCCTTGTAATTAAGTTGTTATTTTCAGCAAAAGTACAAGTGTTGAACATGCATGTTACTGCCGATAAACATTTATTTTATTGAATCCGTTATTAACAACCGTACCAAATCAAGCGGCCTGTGCTTTTGTACAGACCGCTTGATTGTTTTAGGTGCGAGGGATTCGAAGTAGGAGCGGAAGTGAATCGGTGTCCGGTGGACACCGAGAGCCGCGAATGACCGAGCGCCGCAGCGCGAGATTCGAATTCCCTTCCGGCAGATTTTGTCAACAAAATCCATCCTTACGGGTGGGTGAAATATGTCTGTGACATGTTAAATTCGCCTCGACGGAGAGCTGGTGGATTAAATTTCACAATCCGTCAGGATTATTTTATTAAAGAAATCATTGTTTTTCAGGGAGGTTAAAATGAACACTAAATACGAATGTTTGACATATCTGAAAAACGAAGCGGCTGAGCTTAATAAATCGTTTCAAAAAAACGAACAGATTACAGAAGAATTATTTAATATTTTTATAGGATTTATAGATGAAGATTACGAATATATTACCGACAATAAAACTTACAGGCTGTTTCTTAAAACAATAAAAGAGATAGTCATTAAAGCCTTTGAAAACAATGCATCAAAATCGTTTATGCGCGTTTTTTTCAAGAAACTGAACAACAAAGCTGTTATAAATTATCTTTCAGACATTGCTCCAAAGCAAACCGCAAACTTTAAAAATTCATTGGCCAGATTGGTAAGCGAGTTTGTTTACTGGCAGGAATCCGATCATAAAAAAGAACTTAAACTCAATTATCTGATAAGTATTATTGACAGTTGGATGTAACTTCAACTTAATCAAATACCGACATTTACCACAGCTTAATACAGCTTAAAAGGAAGATCTGTAATGATAGAGTTAACAACAAAAATCGAACAGATAAACATAGAGCCTGGAAAACGAATTCTTGTTACCAGTGACATTCACGGCCATTTGTCTTACTTGAAAAAAGTTTTGGAAAAAGCTTCTTTTTGTGATGACGATATTTTATTTATCGTCGGTGATATGATTGAAAAAGGTCCCGAAAACTTGAAAACTTTGCGCTATGTAATGGAGCTTTGCGAGAAGGGGAACATTATACCGCTCATCGGTAATGTGGATGCATACAGACTTAAGCTGATATACGGACTTTCTGAAGAAAACATACACGGTTTTTATAATTATATTTTGAATTTAAGACAATGGATAGGCACATCGTTTTATGAAGAGCTTGCCGCTGAATGCGGCTATACGATAAATAGTCCTGATGATATTCTGTTATCAAAAGCTGATGTTATTAATCATTTTGAAAAGGAATTCAGATTTCTTGTAAATCTGCCGACTGTTGTTGAAACACAAAAATATGTTTTTGTTCACGGAGGATTAAGAGAAAAGAAAGTGTCTGACAATTCGGACAAAAGTGTTTTTGAGTTAACAAAATTTGACGCTTTTGCCGAGAATACTACCTGTGTTTTTGATAAATATGTAATTGCAGGTCATTGGCCTGTTGTTTTGTATAGAGAAGACATACCGCAAATGAACCCCATTATTGATCGCAATAAAAGAATTATTTCAATAGACGGAGGCTGCGGTGTAAAAAAAGACGGACAACTAAACCTTCTTATCATTCCCGACATAAGCTGCTCTGTTGATGATATATCTCATATAAGTTACGATGAAATCCCAACAGTTTATGCTCTTGATGATCAAAGTCCAAGCAATGAATCCATATATATATCATGGCTTAACAAAGAAATCAGAATATTGAACAATGACAAAGAATTTTCATATATTGAGCATATAAAAAGCGGACGTAAATTATATATGCCAAATTCCTATATCAGAAATGAAGCTGAGTGCTATGACTATACCGATTATCTTTTGCCCGTAAAAAAAGGAGATACACTGTCCGTAATTTCAAAAAACTCAAAGGGATGTATAGCAAAAAAAGACGGTGTGATCGGATGGTATTGCGGGAAACTCAAACAATAATGTTTTAAAGAATAGGAAACGGAGGTGCCCAATTGCAACCGTCACATTATTTACCGATCATTATTATTTTAATATTTTTATTTGTATTATTACGCAACCGAAGGAATGCGGTAGCAAGAAAAGTAATCAAAAACAAAAAAACGGAGGATAAAACTAAAATGATTGAGCTTGCAAAGAAATTTATTGGCAAAGAATGCCTCATTTACTCGTTTGATGGTGCTCGACAGTTTCAGGGTGTTATTAAAGAAATAAGCAACAGTGCTGTTTTAGTTGAAAAAGACGACGGCATTGAAGCAATAAATTTGGATTATGTTATCAGAATCCGTGAGTTTCCAAAAAATAAAAAGGGAAAGAAAAAGTCAGTTATACTTGACTAATAATTCCCTTTTTGATGTAAAAGCTCAGAACATCATATTCTCAATGAACATATCCGAAAAAAATGCATCGGCTGAAAGGTCGATGTATTTTGTTTTTTTTGCGAGGCTTTCTAAGTCGTTTTTTTCGCATGCGTACTTAACTGTACCAAGAAGACTTGAATTGTTTATGCAAATGCACTTTTTTTCAAGTTCTTCAGGCAACAATCCTGTTCTGACAGCAGCCTTAATATCTGCCATTGCGGAAAATCCGCCCGAAAGATATACCCGCTCAATGCTGTCAAGTGTAATGTTATTATACTTTACAAGCGCCATGATTGCCGAGAAAACAGCTGACTTTGCAAGCTGATATTGTCGTATGTCCTCTTGAGTTATAAAAATGTTTTCAGCAACCTCAAATCGCTCAGATTTCATATATCCTGTTTTGTCAACAATGCCATTTTCAAGCAGATATGCAACAATTTCAATCAAACCTGAGCCGCATATCCCTACAGGCGGCTTGTTGCCGATGGTTCTTGCATTTCCTTCTTTAAAGCTGAAAATTGCACCGTCAACCGCACTCATTCCACAACTAATATTTGCTCCTTCAAAACAAGGACCTGCCGCCGCAGATGTTGATACAGCGCCGTTTTTGCCAAACAGTACAATTTCGGCATTTGTACCGAGATCAACAAGCAGACTGTATTTATCATCCTGCGGTGTGCCGACAAAATTCAGACCAGCAGTTATATCTGCACCCATAAAAGCAGCGATACACGGCAAGGTTTCTATGCGGTCAGCTTTTTTTATTCCGAGCGAATGTGCATCAACACATTTTGCTTCAAGAAAAGCAGGGGTATAGGGTGCGACACCCATTTTGCTGCAGTCCTCACCAAGAAGATGATGAAGCATGGTAGTGTTGCCTGAAATGTAAAGTGTGTTGACTTTACACACATCGAATTCAGAAAGCATTGTGTTTATTGCTTCTGTTATTACTTTCTGAAGCTTTTGCGGTGAGTTTTTGCAGCAATAATCAATTCTTGAAATAACATCTGCACCGTAAGCGCGCTGAGGATTTGTGCATGTCACCGTTTTTATGATTTTTTTCTCATCGGTTGCAACGAGTGCAAGTGCAAGGGTTGTTGTGCCGATGTCGAGCACAAAACAAAGGCTGTCAGAATTGACTTTGTTTTCAACTGCACCTGTCGGAGATAATATTTCTCTCTTTTTTTCTGCTTCAGCTTCAATGTCGCTGTGTATTTTATATAGGCACGAAAGCTCTTCTTTGCCGTTGACCGTTACGGTGCATTTACCGCATACACCTCTGCCGCCGCAAGGGTGTTCGACGGAGGTTTTTCCGTAACGCATAAGCACTTGCGAAAGAGTTTCTCCGTCATTTGCAAAAAGTATTTCACCGTTAAACTTAACCTTATGCATTTTGGCTTCCCTTCATTCTGCTGAGCACAGTGTATTCGCGAAGATAAAGGCTCATGTGGTCTTGTGGTTTGGTCGGATAGGTTGAGAAGATTTTTAAAGCTTCTTCAATATCGAGCCATACAGGTGTAATACCGTGTTCGATCTCAGTTTCGGTAAGCTTTTTTTCACATTCCCCAATTATCTCGCAAAAGAAATAATTACTTATATACAGTGTTTCAAAGCTGTACTCTTCTATTCTAATAAAATATTCATTTGGCTTTACGGTATATCCGGTTTCTTCGCGCAGCTCTCTGATACAGCATTCTTCAAGAGTTTCACCCGGCTCAACTCCGCCTCCCGGTGACATGTAGATATTTGTGTTCTGCTCATAGCTGAGAAGAATTTTGCCGTCCCTTATTATAAGAGCACGGCTTGACTCACGCACTTTTTCAGGCGGTGAGGAATAAATTTTCATATATTGAGTTACGGTTTCAACAGCTTTCATTGTAATAACTCCGGTTCAGAATTTTCATTTATAATTTATTACATATTTTTTCGTCTGTCAATAAATCACTGAAAGTGTGCGCATACTAATGAAAAAGGAGGAATTATTTATGTGCGAATCAAGATTTTATCTTTGCCGTAAATGCGGTAACATTGTTGGTCTTATTCACGGCGCAGGTGTCCCGATAATGTGCTGCGGGAGTGAAATGGAACACCTGCAGGCCAACACGGAAAACGAGGGCGGCGAAAAACACAGCCCTCAGGTTACCGTTGACGGTGACAGAGTCAAAGTAAAGGTAGGCAGTGTGCCTCACCCGATGGAGGCTGACCATAACATTATGTGGGTTTATATGCAAACTGACAGAGGCGGCCAGCGAAAGAGCCTTGAAGCCGGCGAAAAGCCTGAGGTCGAGTTTAGTCTTTGCAACGAAAAACCTACTGCCGTTTATGCTTACTGCGGCAAGCACGGGCTTTGGAAAACAGTTTTATAAAGAAAAGAGATGCATCTCATTCTGATGCATCTCTTTTGATTTTATCCTAACAGTACATCTGAAATCAGCATAACGCAAAAGCCTGCAAGCAGGGCATAGGTTGCGCCGCGCTGACTGCCGTGAGCATGGGTTTCCGGTATCATTTCATCGCTTACGACATAAAGCATCGTGCCTCCAGCAAAGCTGAGAGCAAATGGCAGAATTGCAGTTGAAACACTTACGGCAAAATAGCCGATTAATGTGCCGACAACTTCTACAAGTCCCGTTATAAGTGCGCTGATAAAGGTCTTTTTGGGGCTGACACCTGCAGCGAGCATAGGTCCGATTATTACCATGCCTTCGGGAATGTTCTGCAGGGCAATACCGCCTGCAATAAGCAGTGCCTGAGTTGTGTCGCCTGAGCCAAAGCCTACACCTGCGGCAATGCCTTCAGGCAGATTGTGTATTGCGATTGCTGTTACGAAAAGTAAAACCTTGCTCAAATTTGCGTTATGGTGTTCTTCTGTGTCAGGACCGACAAGCTTGTGCAGATGAGGCACGAGTTTATCAATAAGATTAAGACAGAGTGCGCCTGTGAAAATGCCTGCAACCGCAATAAGTAAACCGTATTTGCCGCCGTATTCAACAGACGGCAGAATCAGACCCAGCACAGCGGCAGAGAGCATGACTCCTGCGGCAAAGCTGAGCACAATGTCTGAAAATTTATGCGAAATCTTTTTGAAAATAAAACCGATAATCGAGCCGATGAGTGTAGCTCCGCCTACTCCGAGAGCGGTCAGTAATACCATTGTCATAATATCATCTCATTTAAATTTATTACATATTGGGTTTGAAGCACGGCATAAGCTGAAGCTTGAAAAGGTTCGCTTTGTGCTTTCTGTCAATAAGCTCTTTTTTTGCTTCGTCCGCAATATAGCCTGTGCGGATATACACATCAAGCTCTGCATAAGTAAAGCCGAGATTTTCCTCGTCTGTTTTACCGCAAAGTCCGTCAATCGGTACCTTGTCAACAAGCTCACGCGGCAGACCAAGCTCGTAACCAATCTGCTTTACTTCGGTTACGGTAAGGTTTGAAAGGGGTGAAAAGTCACCTACGGAATCGCCGTATCTTGTTGAATATCCAACCCAGTCCTCCGAAAGGTTGCAGGTGTTTGCAACCCTGCCGTTACAGCTTTGTGAAACCGCATAGAGTGTTGACATTCTGATTCTCGGCGGAAGATTGATTTTTGACATATTGCTGATTTCAAGCTCCTCCGGAAAGCTATTGAAAATTGCATCAACAGTGTCCTTGATATTTACAACATAGTGCTTTATGCCAAGGTGATTCACAAGCAGATATGCCATATCTATATCATGCTGCTCACCTTGCGGCATAAGCACACCGATAACTCTGTCCTTACCGAGTGCCTCAACACACAGCGCGGCAACAATTGAGCTGTCCTTACCGCCTGAAATACCTAGAACTGCGTTACAGCCCTTGCCGTTTTCTTCAAAAAAATCTCTTATCCACTGAACACAATCGTTCTTTACTTTTACTGCATCAAACATTTTAAGTCACCTCTTAATATATTATTTTTATTATACCACGCGTAAGGCTTTAAGTAAATAAAAAAATCGCCCCGATATGTACCGGAACGATTTTTTACCTTTATTAAGGAATATATCTGTTTGCGGAGTATTCTACATCGACACTCTTTTTAAACAGCATATAGTCATATTGCGGCCTCCAGCTGTCACCGGTTTTAACCTCTGTCTTGAAGCTGTCCTCGTTTCGTGCAACATTAATCTGTACAATGCCGCAAAGCTGACCGTCAGACTTGTATACATTGTCCCATAATGCGTGGTGACCGATTTCCTTTACGCTTTCGGGAATATAGATATAGGTCAGAGCCTGATTGTAGCTGAGAGCATCCGAGCCTATGTATTCAAGACCTTCGGGCAGAGATTCATATACCACACCGAGAGCTTCGGGACCGTAGTATCTTGTGTCGGTAACAACCTTGTCACCTACCGTGCGATAGGAGAAGATGTTGTCTAGCGAGGGCGTGTTGCCCCATTCATCTTTAGGCTCGTGAAGCTTGAAAACAGAAAGAGTTTCCATTCTCTTCAGACCCTCTGGCAGATAAATATTTCTGAGGTTTACATAGCTGAAGCAAAGCTCTCCGAGTGTTGTTACGGTAGAGGGCACAACATAGGTCTGAATGTCAATTCTGTATTGCTCAGTTGCATCTCCACGGTACATTTCTTTTTCGTAGCCGTACTTCTTTCTCAGATATTCGTCGTGATTACAGGGGTAATTGATAAGAACGGTTTTGTCTTTATTGTAAAGCACACCGTCAATGTCGCAGTAGTAGGGATTGTTCTCATCAACCTCAATGTTTTCGAGTGCCCAGCAGGAATAGAAAGCCTTGCTCTGAATAAGCTCAACATCAGCACCAATGTAGATTGTTTTAATCTTATCGTCGCAGTTGAGTGAATACTCTCTGACCTCGGTTACTTTTTTGCTTTCATCCTTTGTGAAAACATATTCCTTTGTAATCTGGTCATAATCAACGGTTGTGACAAAGTCTATGTTAAGCTGAGTCATTTCGCCCGTATTGCTGAATTTTGAAAGACGGTAATTGCCGCTGTCAGTCATTTCGTATTGGAAAGTGTCCTTGTTTGCTATTGCAAGAATACTGAAATAGCAGGAAAGACCGACGGCGATTACGATTGTTACAATAAACAGTATCTTTTTGAATGTGAAATGTTTGTAAGGCTTGTCAATGTGCGGTGCGGCAAGACCGGGCACCTGATATGTCCATATCTCATCTTCGGGAATGTAAAGGCTGTTTTCAGCTTCGCTGACGGGAGGAACATTTATTTCTTTTTTGCTCATTTTATGCTGCCTCCTTCCTTAACCCTTATAGCCGCCCGAAACCTTTTCATGGGCTTCTTCGGCTCGTTTTTCTGTTACTTCGGCGCGTCGTTTGAGAACCTCCATAACCATGTTCTGCTTTTTGCTGTCGTAATCCCAGAATAAATACGGTATAGTCATAAGCACAAAGCCTATGATGTCAACAATAAGCGGTATTGCGATAATGCTTCTTCTTGATGCATCAACAAACAGAATTTCCCAGTTGCTGTTGAAGCCGTAGCGAAGCAGGAAAAGCGGAATGAGAAGGCCGATAAATGAAGTGATAGGGCCTGTAAACCATCCGAAGACACCTGCAAAACTTTCAAGGCGTTCGCCTGAAATGTACATCTGATAGTCAGCAATACGCACATCCATGTCGTGACCTGCTGTTGTGGGAACTGTCTTTGTCATTTCCATAAAGAACAGCACAACAACACAGATTGTACCGCAAAGGGTGAGATTATCGCCGCAGAACCAGATTGCGGCAACTATTGCGGCATTGCCTATCGCGCGCGAGAGCTGATAGAAAATCATAATCTGTTTGTATGAAAAGCGCTTGAGGAAATATGGTGAAAAGAAATCGGGCGGAGTGCCTGCAAAAGAAATAAGCATAACGATAAGGCTGTATGGCAAACCGCTCAGACGGAAGGTGTAGAAATAAAGAACGGTGACAAACGGCAACATACCGTTTCCGAGTGCGTCAATAAGGCCTACTACATTTTTGATAAGCAGATATTTGTTCTTCAGAACACCGAACATACCGTCCCAGAACTTAATCTGTACCTTCTTTTCAACGGGCGGCTGAGGAATTCTTTCCTGAATTCTTCCTGCAAAAATCATTGTCATTGCTGCAAGAACTATGAAGGTTATCGGAATAACATAGCGGTAAACATTGATGTCTGCCCATTCATTACGAAGCATACCGATGGCAATTGGCATAATAATACCGACAATTGTGTTGAAAAAGTGAGAAATTTTAACAGGATAGCTTCGCACATAGATTCTTTCCTGCAAATTGGGGCTGATGCTCTTTGTGCAGGTTTCAAGGTTGTTTTCAAAACCAAATACGTTGTATGTAGCGAACAATAGATTTGCAACCCAGACTCGTGTTGCAACATCGGGAATGTTATAAACCGGAAGCCAGCCGATAAGAGTAACCATTATGCATTTAGGGACAACATCGCAGTAGAGTGAATACTTATATCTGCCGTATTTGGGCAGAAGCTTTTTGCGCCAGAAAATGTTTCGTGCGCCGACCCATCCCGTGTAAAGAAAATGCGTACCGAAGGTTTTGAAGCAGGCGGTAGCATTCATACCCTCAAGACTGTTCATGTATCGTATAAATCCGCTGCTTGGGTCAAACAAACTTGCAAAGTCGAATAAAATGGTCGATATACCGAAAAGAATCATCGCAAAATATACACCGTAGAATTTGCGCTCGGTTTTCTTTGGCAGGAAGCCGAGATTGTCACAGACAAGCCACCACATAAGTGCCGATATGTAGCCGAGAGGCATGTTCAGAATACTGATAACAGAGAAAGTAAGATACGGCAGCTTGTAATGGTGCATAATCAAATAGCATGCTGAGGCAAAGCTTATGTAATCAAGCACCTTTCGGCCTGCATAATTACTGCCTACCGCGAGCACAACATCTTTGTACTCTTTATAAGGTACATATTTACCTTCGGCAGGGGTGTTCCAGTGGGTTTTAATTTCGGTAAAGAGTTTTTTTACCATGTCAAGTGACAGGGTCTTTTTCTTGTCGCTCACACCAAACCGCTCCTTAAGTTTAATAGATATAATATTATATCATATTTTAATATAACTTTACAAGCAAAATATAAAATTTGTACAGTTTTTTACTGAATTCGGTTGCTGTATTTATTGACTTTTGATATATCGGGTAGTATAATTCTATAAATTAAAAGCGGCCATGTTCGGCCTCAGACTTTTTGGGAATAAAGCAGGGTTAGGTATGTATTCACGGGTTTATGTGGAAATTACAAATATTTGCAATATGAACTGCTCCTTTTGTCACGGGCATTCACGCGTGCCCGGAAAAATGAATGCGGATGAATTTGCGCACATACTCTCGCAGCTAAAAGGTCAGACAGGGTATATTTACTATCATCTTATGGGCGAGCCGCTTACTCATCCCGATTTGCCGCTGTTTATGAAAATGGCCGCTGACAGCGGATTTCGCTCTGTAATAACAACGAACGGAACCCTTCTTGAAAAGAGGGGCAAGGAAATTCTTGCTGCACCCCTTCATAAAATAAGTGTTTCACTTCACAGCTTTGAGGATGGAGATGAAAGCTTTTTTGAAAAATATCTGACAGATGTCTGCAACTTTGCTGATGAAGCCTCAAAGGCAGGTGTGATTGTTGTTTTAAGACTTTGGAATAAAGGCTTTGACAACGGCAGAAATAAAAAAACAGTTGATTTTCTGCAAAGCAGACTTGAAGGTGAGTGGGCAGAAAATTCAAAAGGAATGCGCATAAGAGAAAAATTTTTTCTGGAATGGGGCGACAGGTTTGAGTGGCCCGATATGAAAGTTCCCTTGCAAAGCAAAAAGGTTTTCTGCTACGGCTTGCGCGACCATTTCGGAATTCTATGCGACGGTACGGTTGTGCCTTGCTGTCTGGACAGTGATGGCATTATAAACCTGGGCAATATTTTTGAATATAACATTTCGGATATTCTCGGCTCACGGCGCGCCAAAGATATCAAAACAGGGTTTGAACAGGGAGTTGCCGCAGAAGAAATGTGCCGCAGATGTCCGTATGCACAGCGATTTGCAAATAAATATATCTAAGGTCAATTAATTATTGCTTTTTTATAATATTGTGATAAAATAACAATAATAATAAGATAATATTTATACGGAGGTTTTATTATTATGCTTAAGGTTGGTCTTGTCGGTGTCGGCGGTATAAGCGGTGCACATATCCCTGCTTGGGAAAAGAGAGAGGATGCTGAGCTTGTTGCTCTTTGCGACATCCGTCCCGAAAGAATGGAAAAATTCAGTGATAAGCACTGCTATCTTGATTTTGATGAAATGCTTGAGAATGAAGAACTTGATATTCTTGATATTTGTCTTCCTACATATCTTCACGCGGATTTTGCCGTAAAGGCAATGGAAAAGGGCATAAATGTTATCTGCGAAAAGCCCATCTCACTTAAGGAAGAGGATATTGACAGAGTTTATTCAACAGCTGAAAAGAACAATGTGAAGTTTATGGTTGCACAGGTGCTTCGTTTCTGGCCTGAGTATGAGGTGCTCAAGGAAATTTTTGATACCGAAAAATACGGTAAACTTCTTTCCGGCACTATGACAAGACTCGGCCACAAGCCCCGCTGGAGCTGGGACGGTTGGATGATGGACGAAAAGAGAAGCGGTCTTGTTCCATTCGATCTCCACATCCATGACCTCGATTTTATGGTTTATGCTTTCGGTATGCCCAAGGTTGCACATCAGTACCGTTCAAAGCGCCCTGAGCAGGATTTCCTCAGCATTACATACGATTTCGGCGATTTTACAATCAACACCGAGGCTTCATGGTATGCAACCTGCTACCCCTTCACAGCTCAGTTCCGCTTCCAGTTTGAAAAGGCAATTGTTGCAAACGAAAACGGTAAGATGAAGATTTATCTTGAAGAAGAGGAGATAGATCTTTCAAAAGAAACAAAGGGCGACACGGGTAGCATCAATCTTCCAAAGAGCGATGCCTATGCAAACGAAATAAACTATTTTGCAGACTGTGTTGTGAACGGCACACCCATAGAAAAGGTTCAGCCCGAACAGCTCAGATGTGTTCTCAATATTCTCAACAGTCTTTAATAAATGATTACGGCATGTACGGTTTAAACCGTACATGCCGTTTTTTATATCATTGAAAAAAGTGTTTGGAAGAATGAAAAAGCAATGCTGAAAATATTTGCGGATGAATCATTTTCATTGTCACCAATTTCAAATTCGTCAATAATTTCGTCCGTATCGGTACGGTAGGTTTTGCCGATTATTATGTCCTGCGTGAAGGTGAAGGCTGTGTATGTGGGTACTCTTACATCAAAAGCTTCGACAGTGAAATCTGCAAGTTCATCAGGGAGCGGGTCATAGTTGCTTCCCGAAGCGGATGAGGATTGGATGTAAACCGTGCCTTCGGAATCGGAGGCTTCACCTGCAAGCATAGCATTGGTACGGGAGTAAAAATGGTCATGTCCGCTGAGAACAAGATCTATGTCGTAGCAGTCATAAAGTGAAGAAAAGAAAAGTCTTTCTTCTGAAAATTCGTCACTTGCCAACGATGCTGAGTATGGGTTGTGGTGCATCGTAACAACGCGCCATTTTGCATCGGGGTGAGCTTTTACTGCTTTTCTAAGAACGCGCGCACTGTCGAGCATGAAATTATTGTTTGAATTAACGGTAATGAAAAGAGTGTCGCCGTAGGTGTAATAGTATCCCGTACCTGCTTCGTCAGCAAATAATTCAAAAACCTCGTTGGGATTATTGAATATATCGCCGTAGAGAGTTGAGCCATCGTCGTGGTTGCCGATGGTATTGGCAACGGGAAGTGAACGCAGTGCCTCAGGAGAAAGATATGCTTTCATCTGAGTAAGGCTGTCAGCTGATTGAAATTGATCTCCGCCGGATATTGCAAATGCGGCATTAGGGTATGCCGAAAGCATTTTTTCAACCGTGTAATTCCAACCGCAGGTGTCGCGGATAAGCACTTCTTCAAGCTCTTCGTCACCTGAGCGGCCGATTTGTGCATCGGAAACATAAAGGACGGTGAAGCTGTTATCAGGCTGTACGGTGAAGGCTTCAGGCTTGCTCCATTCTCCGTTTTCTGTATAAGAGTAATAGTAAGTTTTTCCTTTTTTTAGTCCGGAAGCCGTTACCTTGTTAGAAATAAGTCCTTCAACGGCAGTCTCTTGGCTTACTTGCTGTTCCGAAAAGCTTGCCATATCTTTGTTTTCTGAAATTCTGAACGAGGCATCTGAGCTTTTGGAAAGCCAGGCAAACCGTACTTCTCCTGCACTTGCTCCGGGTGTGAGCGATATTACTGTTTCATCAGACTGTATTGTGCTCCAGCTTGGTGCAAAGGCTGCGAGTGTATCCTCACTGTAAGCAAAGCCGGGCTCGGCAAAAACTGTTATTCCAAGAATAAGAAAAACCGCCGTTATTAACGAAACGATTGAAAATATTTTCTTCATAGCTTATTCCTCCTGAGCATATTCTGATTAGTTTTATTAAATATCAGAATGAATAATTTGTCAATTGTGAAATTTATTTTTCTTTACTCTGAGAGCTGTTTATGTTAATATCAAACCATAAAACTGTAAGGAGCTGTGTCTATGAAAAAAATTGTCTGTATTCTTATGTGCGCAGTGATTATATTTGCTTGCGTCCCTTCTGCGTTTGCTGCACAAGAGGCTCGGTCACCTCGGATAATTGAAACAGTTTATCCTACTGACGATGTGGTTGTGGCGGATATTGTGGCAACCGAAGCGCCGTACGGTGCAGATAATACAGGTGCGGAAGATGCAACTGCTGCAATTCAAAAAGCAATTGACGATTGTGCGGCTTCGGGCGGAGGTACTGTGTGGCTTCCTGCCGGCAGATACAGACTGACAGGTAATGTGTATATTCGCCAGTTTGTTACTTTGCGCGGCGATTATCAGGACCCGGACGAGGGAAAGGAATACGGCACACTTATTATTGCCGATGTTGAAAGCACGGACGCGATGAATCCTGCCCTTTTTACAGTCGGTGCAAGTGCAGGTGCGGTCGGACTTACCATATGGTATCCTGAACAGAATATTAATAATGTAAAGCCATATCCCTTTACTTTCTATATCACCGGCAACGGAGATTATATGTTGCATACAATCAAGAATTGCACCCTTATCAATTCGTACAGAGGAATAGGTGCATGCTCGGAATGTGAGAACGGTGTCTATCAGTGTCACGAGATGCTTACCATTGAAAATGTCAAAGGTACTTGCCTTTATGAAGGTCTTAACTCTCACAACTCAGCTGATGTTGATACAGTCAAAACTCTTTATATTCTCAATAAATACTGGGTTGAGGCAGGTGAGGAGTTCAATGCACCAAGCTCAGACAAGCTAAACTCCTTTACAAGAAAAAATGCTGTTGGTCTTGCGCTTGGTGACCTTGAATGGCCTCAGTTTGCTGATGTCCGAATTTCTGATATGCGCTGCGGCATTATTTTCAGGCAGGGCATAAGATACTGTTTCAGCGGTATATTTACGGACCTCTTTATTACCAATTGTGATTACGGAATTTATGTTCCTGAGGGCATAATTTATCAGCGTGGTAAGTCGTGGGGCACAGGTGTGCTTAACGGTGTCATTGAGGGCAGTGAATATGCAGTATATGACCCTGGTGAAAACGCAATGCTTCTCACAAATGTGATGGTTGAAGGCAAGGTGAAGGGCAAAAACATCCGCAGATATTCTGCCGATACATCTGCCTATGCTCCGGATTATAACCGTACATATATTAAACCCGAAAACCTGCTCTATGTTGTCAGTGCAGATAAAACGGGCAGGACTGATGCATCGGCAGCTGTTCAGGCAAAACTGAATGAGGCTGCAGCAACCGGCGGTGTAGTTTATCTGCCTGGCGGACTTTACCGTTTTGATTCACCTGTCAATGTGCCTTCAGGTGTTGAACTGCGTGGTTCATCCTCGGTTGCAACGCGTTGTCAGGGCGGTAACAGCAGCGGAACACTGATTATCTCATATTACGGTTATGATGCATCAAGTGAGCCTCTTATCACTCTTGGTGGTGATAATGCCGGAATAAACGGTGTAAGAGTGGATTATCCGCTCAACAATCCGGTTGATGCAAGCGGCAATTATCGTGCGACTTCGCCTGTGATTTATTCTCAATCAGATAATGTTTATGTTACAAACTGCTTCATTACCCTTGCAAGCTGCGGTATAAGGCTTGAAAATTCCGATAATGCATTTATTAAAAAAGTTATCGGCTGCTGCTATGAAGCAATGTTTGATTTCAAAGGCTGCAGCAATTCATTTATTGAAGGCTGTCTGCAAAATGCAAACACACTGCCGAGGAACGGATATTCAGGTTTTGATATTCCTGAGCTTTCAGACAGGCTTCAGGAATCAAGTCTTTTCGATTTCGTTTTTATTCCCATAACAAGAATCCGTACCGATTATATTAAGCTTGATTCCTGCAGTGATATTACTGTTTTCAATACTTTTATATATGGCGGTAAAACCTTTCTGAATTCAAAGGACAGTGAAGTGCTTCTTATCAATGTCGGACACGACGGCTCTTCAAAAACGGAATATGCTTACATTCTTTCAGGCGGTAAAACGACTTTGCTCAATTCCATGCGTTCAACCTCTGACGGTAAACTCGGTTACAGATTCTACACAGCAGAAAACGGTGCAAAATTCAAATCCTACGGCAGCCAGAGTGTAGATATGCTTTACTGTGAGCATCCGGTGATTAAAAATATAGCTTTCAGTGAGCTTGAAGCAAGCGAGAGGATTTATTATCTCCTTCAGAATTTTTACAAAGTGTTAACTTTCTTCGGAAATCTGTATATGGATATTGAGCAAAACTAAAGCTGTCAAGGAGATGAAGTTATGACTTTAATGACCTTTACCCGCAAGCTTACCGCATTCCTTATGGCGGGTTATTATCTGTTTAACTACATTTTTAACAATTATGCTTATCCTGCCGTCAGTCAGTCCGGTGCATATCTTTTCTGCTATTTTGTCGGTAACGAAGTCAGCGAGCAGACACTTCATTTTGCCGTCAGCACCGACGGTTACAATTTCAAAGCGCTCAATAATAATGAGCCTGTAATTTTACAGACCAAGGGCACAGGCTGTGTGCGCGACCCTTATATACTAAAGGGTGTTGATGAAAACGGTAAGGACTGCTATTTTATCATTGCAACGGATATGAATGCACTTGAGGGCTGGACTTCAAACCACTGTCTGATTACATGGAAATCCTATGACCTTGTCAACTGGATTGATGAAACTGTTATTGATATGCGTGATTTCGAAGGCTTTGAAACCACAACAAGAGCCTGGGCGCCGCAGGCAATATGGGACAGTGAAAAGCAGATGTATATGGTTTACTGGGCAAATTCAACGCTTGAAAATGATTGTGCAGGACATTACTATGCCTATACAAAGGATTTCAAAACCTTTGAAACACAGCCGCAGGTTCTCTACGGAAGATGGAATGAGCCTGACCCTGAAACGGGTGAGCTCAGAAATATACAGTGTATTGACGGTGATATAATATTTAATGAAAAAGACGGATATTACTATCTCTATTTCAAAGAGGATATTACACAGAAAATTGCGTATGTAAAGTCAAAAAACCTTACAGGTCCTTATAACACTGATTACACTGTGTGCTCGCTTAATTACTGGGGCGTTGAGGGCAGCTCAATGTACCGCATAACAGGCACTGATGCATGGATGATGATTATGGACGAATACGGTCAGGAGTCTTTCTTTGCGCAGATGACAAGAGATTTCAACCGCTTCCGCCGTGTTCAGCGTTCAACCTATTCAATGAATCATCTCAGACCCCGTCACGGTTCGGTTGTTGCAATCTCCGAGGATGAATATTTCAGAATGGCAGAGCACTACGGTGTTGCAGAATAAAATTTTCCGCTTGAAGTTTTTATAAGTCTGCAAGCGAAAATTTTCTTTATTTATTATCTGCCATATGATATAATATTCAACAAGGAATATTATTCCTTATATTCGCAGTTATTATTATCAGCTGTTCTGCAGCGGAATGGAGATGTGTTTATGAAAAGATTCCTTTCTATGATTCTGGTGGTGTTGCTTATGTTTACCGGGCTTGCATTGAATGTATCAGCTCAGAATAATGCTATTCCGGTTTCTCAGGCAGTAATCGTTGCAGGTACAAGCGCAACGGATAAATATGCTGCTTCGCGTCTGGAATATTATCTTGAAAAAATAACCGGCGCAGACATTTCTGTTGTTTCTGATTCTCAGCCGGAGTCAGAATACGAAATTTCTGTAGGCTTTACAAACCGTGAGAATATTGACCTTGACTGTTTTAAAGACGGTGGTTATGTTATCACATCAACAGAAAATAAGGTTGTTATCTGCGGCGCAGGCAATAAAGGCACTATAAATGCAGTGTATGCTTTCCTTGAAAAGTATTGCGGCTGTCATTGGTATGAGAGTGAAGTTATTGTTGTGCCCGAAAACAGTTCGCTCACTGTGCCCTGCGGTATTGATGATGAGTATCATCCTTTCTTCGAATATACTGAAACCGATACAACAAGCTCGCGCGACCTTGAGTTTTCTCTTGCAAACGGTCTTACGGGCGGTGTTTACCGTAATTTCAGCGCAGAGCAGGGCAGCGAAGTGGGCTATGTAGGTTCATTTGCTCACACTCTTGTAACTTATTATTGCAAGCCTGAAACATATTTTGAATCTCATCCTGAATATTTTGCTTATCACAAAGATCAGAGGGTGCAAAAACAGCTTTGCCTTACAAATCCTGATGTGGCTGATGTTGTTGTCGGAGAAGTGCTTGCTTTGCTTGAAAAAGAGCACGACCCTTCTGCTGCAATTCAGATTGTTTCCCTCACACAGCACGATAATCAGGAGTATTGTCAGTGTGAAAAATGCGCTGCACTTGATAAGGCAAACGGCTCACAGGCTGGCACAATGCTCACCTTTGTCAATACCGTTGCAGAGCGTGTGAAGGCGGCAGGGGATTACGGCAATGTTGTTTTTGACACCTTTGCTTATCAGTATACACGCAAGGCACCCACCAATGTTGTGCCTCGTGAAGACGTTATTGTGCGCCTTTGCTCTATTGAATGTTGCTTCGGACACACTCTTGATGATCCCGATTGCAAAGAAAATAAAGCATTTATGCACGACCTTGAGCAGTGGGGCAAAATCTGCAACCGTGTTTATATCTGGGACTATGTAAATAATTACCGTGAAACGGTCTGCATCTTCCCGAATTTCGGTGTTATGCAGAGAAATGTTCAAATATTCTATGAAAACAATGTAAAGGGTATTTACGAAGAAGGTAACTATTATATCGCAAACAGCGATGGCGAATTCGGCGAAATGAGAACGTATCTGCTTTCAAAGCTGATGCAAAATCCTTATTGTGATTACTCGGCTGAAATGAACGGCTATCTTGAGGCTGTTTACGGTCCGGGCTGGCATAATATGCGTGAGTTTATCGATATTATGACCGAGCATGCTGTTACAGATTCAAAGCATATGGACATTTATCAGAAAGCACCTAATACACTTTACGGTATGACTGCGAAGGATATTAAGCACTGCAACGAGCTTTGGGAAAACGCAAAGGCAATGGCTCAGACAGATGAACAGCTTGCACAGCTTAAACGCTCCGAGCTTTGCTGGCGATATTGGAAATGCTCAAACCGTAAGGGTGAGTTTTCGCTTCTTCAGTTCCCTTATTTGTGGATGAAAGCAAAAGAGAGCCTTCATCACGATATGAAGGACATGGGGATTACTATGTTAGGAGAGGGTGCTCAACATTCACTTTCCGATTGTAATCTGCTCTATCTTTACAGAGCTCCTACAAAGTGGACTACACTTTTTGAGGAACCGTATTGGGATGCGCTCAATCCCTATGCGGTAAAGCTTTATGAGTTCCTTGGCAAAATTTATTCAATTTTTTCAAAATAAAATGATGGGGGAATAAACAGTGGAAAGAACATATATACCTTTTAACAAGTGGAAAGAAAAATCAAAGCAGACTGAATATACAAAAAGCACACAGCTTCTTACTGCAGACGGCAAGCTGCAGGCAAAGGGCTGGGCAAGACGCAATGTTTTCGATTATGACAGAACAAAGGTAAAGGCACGCCTTATGAGCCGTAAGGAGTGGGATTTCTATCAGGTTTCCGACGGTAAGTTTATGGTTCAGATCAATTTTGCAAATATCAATATAGGCGGCTTTGTCTGTGCAAAGCTTATTGATATTGAAAACGGCAAGCTGATTATGGATGCAACACAGCTTTTCCTCGGCGGCAAAGATAAGTATGTTCCGCCTGCAAAGGGTGATGTGCCCAACCGTTTCGGCTATAAAATCGGCAAAGCAGAGTTCGATTTTGACACAAAAGAAAACACAAGAACACTTCGCTTTAAAATGCTCAAGGGCGGCAAAAATGTTGAATGCTGCTTTACAATGGACATTATGCCCGGTCTTGAAAACATCACAACCGTTCTTCCTTTCAAGGGCGACGAAACAAAGTATTTCATGACCACAAAGCAGAACTGTATGCCCTGTGAAGGCACATTTAAAATTGACGGTGAAGAGTGGAGTTTTTCAAAGTCTGATTCGTTCTGTGCTCTCGATTGGGGCAGAGTTAATACTCCGCACGAAATGGTCTGGTACTGGGGCAACGGCTCGGCTTACATAACGGATGAAAACGGAGAAAAGCATCTTTTTGGCTTCGAAATCACATGGGCAATCGGTGATGAAAGCAACGCAACGGAAACCTGCCTTTTCTATGACGGCAAGGCTCACAAATTCGGTGCGGTTGATGTTGAAACCTTCCCCAAACCCGATAAGTTTATGCAGCCGTGGAAGTTCGTTTCCGAGGACGGAAGATTCAATCTTACAATGAAACCTACCTATGACTATCATTCCGACCTTAATCTCGGTGTTGCAAGAATGCACACCCACCAGGTTCACGGTCTGTGGAGCGGAGATGTAACCCTCGATGACGGCACAAAGCTTGAAGTCAAGGATATGTACGCATTCTGTGAGTATGTAGAGAATAAATGGTAAGTGCAAAGCTCACACCAAATGCCGCCTTTTATAAGTGCGATGCTTATGAGAGTGTATTAACGGCGGCAAAATATTTTTAATAAAAAAAGCGCTGTCATCCAACGATGACGGCGCTTTTTGCTCAGTTCAATTCTTCAATAACAGCATTTATATCGGTTATGTAAGCGTTGGTGATTACCTTTTTCGCATTGGAGTATTTCTCTGCGCCTGATTCAAAAATTGCATACATTTTGCCGTTTGTGTATTCAACTGCTTGCATAAGTGTGGGCATTTCAATTTTTGCAATGCGGTCTTTTTTGTCGCAGCCGTAGAATTCAACTTCTTTGCCGTCAACGGTTACGGTGCTCTTTTTCCACTGAGTGTACGGCTTGTAAATCTGCAGTGCAGAGTCATTGTATCTGCCGTAGGATGTGCTGAAAACAACAGTATCGTCACTGAGTACGGACATTCCCTGAACCTCGTCGGGCACTGAAATAACAGCTTTCAACTCAAGGCTTCCGTCTTCGCTTACCGTATAGCCGCAAGCCCATGCGTGGTTTTTACTGTATGTGTGTGCGGAATTGACTTCATAGCCGTCGCTGTTTGTATAAAATTCGCCGACCCATATCATTCCTTTGCCGCAGCCTGCGAAAGAGCCTTTTACGGGAAGGGATATTTTGCTGTCAAACGGAATTTCATCTCCGCTTTCAGCCTGCTTTACTGCATCGGTTGAAAGATGGTAAAGGCTGCCGCCCTTTTCTGCACTGCCGCCTGAGCACACCCATATATCCTTACCGCTTGATGCAATTCCGCCTGCGTGTGCGGTATAATCCTTGAGTATAATTTCTTTTGTTTTGTTTGTTTCTTCGTCAACAGCATAAATTCTTGAGTTGCCGTCATCTGTGTAGCCGCTTATCAGAAAAACGCCAAGCTCTTCGCTGTAGCAAAGACCCTGCGGCACAAAGCCGCTGTCAAGACCGGGTATTTCAAAGCCGGGCGAAGAATAATCGTCAATGTCAATCTTTGTGTAGCCGCCTTCAAAAAAATCACTGATTTCGCCGATAATTATTGAGAAAAATCTTACAATTTCATCAAAGAACGATGTTAATGTATCGCCGATTTCTGCGGGTTGCGCTGCTGATGTACCAAAGCTTAATGTAAAGCACAGAACAACACAGATTATAGCTTTTGATATTTTTGTCATTTTATCTTCCTCCTTTTTTTTCTAAATTATATTAAATATCATAAGCGCTTGTCAAGAATTTAGATATGGTTACAATTTTATTAAAGATGCGGTACTGTTGTTGATTTTAAGTGAACGGTTGTGTTATTCTTTTTAATACACACGAAAGGAGGAGAAGCGGATGAAACGGTTTTTTGCTTTAGCTGCGGCTGTACTTATTGCGCTCACAGCTGCTGCGCCTTATTTACTAAAAGCCGTGAACGGGCTTGTTATCGGTGAAACATCTGTTGATGTTTCATCTTATACCGATTCTCCTGCGATTAAACGACTAAAAAAAGGCGATTATGTTTTGTTCGGCACTTATCTTGGTGAGCCGATTTTGTGGCAGACACTAAAAACGGAAGCAGACGGCAGAGTACTTATGCTTACACATTATGTGATTGCGTTCAAGGCTTTTGATGCAGGCGGTGAAAATGCGGAGTATCATAAAGCGGATAGTGAAAAATACGGTTCATCTGTCTGGGAAGATTGCACACTGAAGGAGTGGCTCAATTCCGATGAAGCCTTGGTCAGTTATTCACATTGCTTACCTGAAGATAAATCGGTTTTCGGCGGATATAACGGCTATTCAGATGAAAAAGGCTTTTTGCACGAAGACAATTTCCCGGCGAAGCTGAGAGAAATGATTGGCAGCAACGGTGTGTTTTTGCCTGGCAAAAAGCTTTTGAACGAACTGCTTGTTCCTTCACAACGCGTAAAATCTTCAACCAAAAGTGCGCTCCTTGCAAATGAATCGCCTTATGTTGCTTCGGGTATGCGACCGGTCTGGTATTGGACAAGCTCTCCTGTCAATTCAAATAATGTCAGTGTAACAACAGTAACAAGCTCCGGCGGTTATTACAAGGCGCTTGCTTATGACGGTCTTACAGGTGTTGCACCCGCGCTTTATCTGAATGATGCAGCCGTTCTTTGTATAGGTGACGGTACATTTGACCGACCTTATCTCATTTTGGGAGGTGCTGTTGAATGAAATCAAAAATAAAAAAGCTGACCGAGTTAAAATATTTTCCGCTCATTTGCTATGCGGCGGCTGTTTTTGCCTTCGGTCTGCTTCTTACCCGCTATTTTCTCAAAATGGATGACGGCAACTTTCTCGGCATAGTTTCTGCGCCGGATTTTACTTACAAGGGCTGGCTGACCGAGAGATATAACACTCTTTCCGGAAGAACACTCGGCGAAGCAGTGCTTGCGTTTTTTATGCGGCACGATATTATCTGGTGGAAGATAGCTAACAGCGCGATTATTGTTTATCTTGCATTTGTGTGGTGCAGGCTTTCCGAACAGTTCAACGGTGAAATGAGTCTGCGCCGCAGATATGTGTTCTGCTGTTCGTCACTTTTCCTGATGATGGTTTCGTGCCTTAATCCGAGCGTGTTCTGGTGCGCAGGCAGCTTTACTTATCTGTGGCCTTTTTGGGGCTTGACCGTTACCGTTTCTCCGCTTGTTTTTTATGTTCTGGGCGGTGAGTTCAGCACTGTGAAAATGCTTCTTTCAGTGCCGTTTTCACTGCTTGCAACCGCGCAGGAGCAAGCGGCTGCGGCTGTGACGGCGCTGTATGTAATTTTGCTTGGTACGGTTGTTGTAAAAAAACTTAAGATTAAATTTACAATGTTTCTTCCGCTGCCCGTAATTGTATTTTGTGACATCCATCTTTTTGCTTCGCCCGGTGCGGCGGCACGAGCGATAATGGAGGCTGAAACAAACTTTGCAAGATATAATGAAATGAGCTTTTCTGAAAAGATTTTCGGCGGACTTGCAGTGTTCTTTGCAAACAGCTTTTATCTTTCAAATTTTCTCATCTTGATTTTTATTGCTTTGCTGAGTCTTGCACTCTATCGTATAAATAAAAATGCAAAGCGGATTTTAATTGCGGTTAATGTGTTTGCTGCCGTGATGTGCGTAGCAGTCAATTATACGGTCAGTGCAGTCAAACGCGGGCTGCCTCACATGATATTTCGTTCTGCAATTCAGAAAGGCGAATATGACATCTGGTTTTATCTGCTTTTTGCGCTTGGCTGCGTGCTTACGGCTATAATTGCGTCAATGGCCTTGTGCTTGCTGATTAAAAACAGAAGAATCGGATTTTTTGTGTGCGTTTGTCTTGCGGCAGGCTTCGGCTGTGCGATAGCAATGAGCTTTTCGCCTTCAATATTTGCTTCAGGTCAGCGTCCGTTTTTCTTCACCAATGTTTTTGTGATTACCGCATGTGTTGCATTGATTTCATCTCTTCCCAAATCAAAATATTTGAATGTTATTTATAAAGCATCACTTGTCTATGCATTTATCACTTTTGCGATAAACTGTGTAGCATTCAGAATAACAGAGCTTCCCCTTATGGGATAAAAAGTAACAGCACACAACCAAATGGCGGTGTGCTGTTTATTGTTATATCCAAGCTATGCTTTCCTTGTCAACATGCTTAATAGTGGCTAGCTTTTCGGAATACATAACATTTTCACTGTTTTTATCTTTTATAATTGCAATAACACTTGTGTTGTGGACCGAGTGCATTTCAAGTTCAATTTCCGCACGGCAGATTCCTGCTTTTATTTTTGCAGGGTAGAGGGTTTCGTAGCCGTTTTCATCAATAACTCCGACAAGGTATTCGAATTTGCTGTCGGTTATGCTTGGCACAAATTCAATTTCAATAATTCTGTTGTGTCCCACAACCTCTTTGCCGATGATTTCAAAGCTCTTTACAGAATCACTTATAATCCGTGTGTTTTCGAAGCTATCAGCTTTCATTGACATTACAGCCCCTATTGCAAACGGTATGACCGCTATTATAAGGTTAGCTGCAAGTATGCCTGCTATAACTATGAGCAGTGCCTTGTACCACGGCCTTTGCGGCGCGGAAACCACAATGTTTTTTTCTTCCTGTTCAATTTTATTTTCGTAACCTAAAAGCTCGTTCGGCGTAGTTTCAAAAATTTCGCAAAGCTTTTTCAGCTGCATCATTTCCGGTGAAGAAATTCCGTTTTCCCATTTGGATATAGCCTGCCTTGATACACCGATCTTTTCTGCAAGCTCTTCCTGTGACAGTCCTTTGGATTTTCTCATGGAAGAAAGTATATTGTAAAATTCCATGTCCGTTCCTCCTTTGTCTTTTCTTCGGTTTCAGTATACATTTTTTTGCTGTCGCTGTCTATCATTTTTCGGTGAAATTCCGCAACCTGAAGTTGCATAGGTGTATACAGCAGGCTGATTCTTTCTTTTATTATTTTATGGTTGAAATGTGAGCGGCAAAATGATATTATTGTATATATATTAAAACAGTGAGGTAGAGCAATGAACAAAAAGGCAATCAAAAAAATAATAGCCTTTGTCAAGATGCTTAAGGCACCGTCGCAGATGATACCGTATATAGTATCGATTGTGATTACCTTTGTGCGCAGAATTACCGAAGAGGATAAATCGGCGCTTGTCAATCTGCAGGAGCAGGGCTTTGTCTGCCGCAAGAGTATGGCTGTGCAGGGTGGCTGCGGCTCTCCCGCCGTTGCTGTCACACCTGACGGTAAGGTCAATGTTGTGTTTGCGTGCAGCCGAATTGTTGAGGGTGCGCTCATCTATTCTCTCTGTTATTTAAAATTCAGCGACCCGACTAAAATTTCGGGCGCAACAAAGCGCTTTATTTTCGATTCACCTCTGCAGCTTGGAAATGTGACGGCTACTTCAACACCACTCGGTCTGCTTGTAAGCTGGCGAAGTAAAATTCCGGCAAAGCTTCACCTTCCCTCTCATAACTTTGAACAGGTATCCTCAAACCTTAAAAATAACAATGCTCATCTTTATGCCTCGCTATCAGCAGAGGAAAAGCAGGGTGGCACATATTATGCGTTCATACCTTCCGACGGTGAAAAGCCTTTGGATATAAAAAAGGCCCCCTGCAATATTACACAGGGTGCGGTTATGCTTTCCGATAATGAAATTTTGTGGATGGGTGAGAGTAACGGTGCGGCTGTTGCATATATCAGCACTGACAAGTGCAGTACCTTTACAAAACGCGGCGCCGTTCCTGCGATTCCGGGCGGCATAACTGTTTCACAGGTCAGCTGTGCTAAGATTAAAAACGGCAGACTTATCTGCATTTTTTCTTCTCAAGGTGAGTTGTTTATATCTTATTCGGACGATCTGGGTGTGCGCTGGAGTCTGCCGCACATGCTTAATGTCAAGGGAACAAACCCTAATATCTGCATGCGAAGCGATGGCATTATGGCGCTGACTTTTGTTCAGCCCGATAAAAAAGTGTCACTACGCAGTATGCTGAGTCTTGATGGTCAGTATAAGTGGCTTGAAGAAAGGGCATTGGTCATTTCTACAGCGGACAATTGCCGCAGACCTTATACTGCTGAAATCGGCGGAAAGTTTTATACTGTCAGCCGTCAGCGCTTCGGCGGCGAGAAAGAGTCAAGCATTGTTTTTACACTCTGGACACCTCATCCCGATGATGAGAAAATTATAAAAGAAGAGACGGAGAAGAAAAATGAAAAATAAAACCATACTTCTGACGGGTGCGGCAGGCTTTATCGGCAGTCACCTTGCCAAACGTCTTCTTGACTGCGATTGTAAAGTTACAGGACTTGACAATCTTAACAATTACTATGAAGTAAGTCTGAAGGAAGCAAGACTTGCCGAACTTTCAAAATATGACAATTTTACGTTCGTTAAAGCTGATATTTCAGATAAACTGTCTGTGGATAAAATTTTCGGTGATCTGAAGCCTGATGTTGTTGTCAACCTTGCCGCACAGGCAGGTGTGCGTTACAGCATTGAAAATCCGCAGGCATATATAGACAGCAATGTAACAGGCTTTTTCAACATTCTTGAAGCTTGCCGGGCCAATCCCGTGGAGCATCTTGTTTATGCTTCGTCAAGCTCGGTTTACGGCAACAGTGAAAAAGTTCCGTTTTCAGTTGACGACAGGGTAGATAATCCAATCAGCCTATATGCCGCAACAAAAAAGACAAACGAGCTTATGGCTTATACCTACAGCCATTTGTTTGAGATTCCTTGTACGGGTCTTCGCTTCTTTACGGTTTATGGTCCTTACGGCAGACCTGACATGGCTTATTTCAGCTTTACAAGAAAAATTCTTGCGGGCGAACCGATAAAGCTGTTCAACTACGGTGAGCTTGAACGAGATTTTACTTATATTGACGATATTGTTGAGGGTATAATGAAAATCATTCCCTCGCCGCCCCAAAAGCATAACGGTGCAAAGTCAAAGGTTTATAACATCGGAAACAATAACCCCGTGCCGCTCAAAGATTTTGTTGCCGCAATTGAAGAAGCAATAGGTGCTAAGGCAAAGATTGAATATCTTCCGATGCAGCCGGGTGATGTCTACCGCACCTATGCCGATATATCCGAGCTGCAGAGGGATTTTGGCTTTACTCCTGAAACGGATATACGCACAGGTATGAAAAAATTTGCCGAATGGTATAAAGAGTTTTATAAATAAGGAATGATAATATGTCTTTTTTTAGTAAAGTTATAAGCTTTCTGACAGCTTTGATCGTTATGTTATTTCCTTCTTTTGGCGAAAACCCTGATGTTCCGGAGTATTTTGAAGACGATCCGCAATATGTAGTCTTTATGATTACCAATGTTCATTATTTGAATCTTGAGCCGTATGTGAAGCAGATGGTTGATCTTCACGGTGAAATTGATTCGGATTCCAAGCGTATGTATGCTTTCGGCGTAGTTGGCCCGATGTGTCTTACACAGTCAATTGAGCAGATGAATGAAGAGGTCAACCATGTTTTCATGCTTGCAGAAAAATATAATGTGCCCGTTTATTTTCAGATGGATGACTGCACGAATTATTCAACTGCTTTCGGTGACGGCGCAGTAACGGCTGATGGCGGAAAGTTTTATAATGACCCTGAAATGTGCGAATGGATAGCGTTTCCCAAAGCGGGAGAAAAATGGGGCGGTCAGTCCTACGGTATGCTGCCAAGGTGGCATTGTGATTGGAGCGGTGTGCCGTTTGCCACTGCGGGTGGGTTCCCGTGCTTCAACTCTGAAAAATATCTGAACTGGTATTCAAATCAGGTTACAAAGGGCTTTATTGAGCCGCTTGTTGAAAACTATACAAGACTTAAGGAACAAGGCAAGGGCTATCTTTTTGCAGGAATAAATACGGGTTGGGAAACTCAGATTCCCGATTATACAGGCAGTGACTATGCCTCAATGGAGGATTTTGAGAGAGCTCAGTACGGTATGCATGCACTGCACAATATGGGATATGATGAAGAAAGCCTGAAAAAAGAAGCACTGAAAAATCTGATGTCCGTTGAGGATTATACCAAAAAGCTGCTTTACGGTGTGCTGTCGGATTATATTGAGTTTACCTGCAAGCTGTTTTATGATGCAGGAATTGAACGACATAAGATTATTTCCCACATCGTTTCGCTGTCTTCTCATACTGAAGAATACAGCACAATGAGGCCGCCTGTTGAGGTGTGTATTAACGATTACTGTACGCCGGGTTGGACGATGAGCCCCAAAACCTGTCCGTATGATCTGGATGTACTTTATATGCACCTTGCTCAGAACGGCAGAAACGAATATGCCAATGCGGAAGGATATGCGCATTATGATAATGAGGAAACCTGCAGGGCATATTTTAAGGAAAGTTTGCTCGGTAACGCAAAGCTGATTACCGTTTACGGATATGACCAGGAGACGGGAGCTTACGGCTATGTGAAGAGCGAGGATTTCTACTTTGTAAAGGTGGTTAAGGAGTGGCTCAGTTATGAACTGGGCGCCGAATACAAGTGGAATGAAAGACCGGATTTATCAAAAGATTACGGCGGCTTCAGACCGTTTGTGGAACTGAAAATAAAAATAAAAAAGCTGTTTTAATAAAAATGCAACTCTCGGCTCAGCCGGGGGTTGCGATTTTTATATTACAAAACTGTATCCGCTGTGCAACTTATTGTAACTTTACTTCTTGTGAATGCAGATGTTAGAATATTGTCAGGCAAAGAAAAGGGGAGTAAGGTATGAAAAAGTTGCGGGTGATATTTAGTTTTTTAATTTTACTGTGATTATGTTCGTGCGGTGTAGCTCAGTAATCGGATGAAACTGAAGCTGCAACTCAAAGGGTCACGCAAACATCCGATGTGGAAACTTTACAGCCTTATTGGAGTGCTCATTCAGATGAAATAGGCAGTTATGCAGGCTGTTCCGAAATTAGAAGGAAACGATTACCTGAGGTTTTATCGGAAAAAGAACGCAGGCCTTATAGGTGCATATAGGGCGCATTATTATGCTGACGGCACGGTTGTTAAGTGCTGCACAAACCTGCGCTATACTTCGCGTACGGCAGACGGCTGGAATATGGCAGGCACATTACAGCCGTATCATTTCCCGAATACAGAGCCGCAGTGGCCCGACAAGCTGTGGCCCGATGAACACGAAGGGCTTGATGACCCTGAATTAAGGGAAATTCTCGAAAAATATTAAATAAAATCGGACAGTATTTCACTTTCGAAATGCTGTCCGATTCTTTTTCAAATTTAATGAATTGCAATTTCAACGCCGTAGCAGACGAAAAGACCAATGCTTACAGCCATACACAAAGGAAATTGATATTGCAAACGGCAGTTTCCGTTTTTATATCTCTTTATAATTCCACAGGGCGGTGCTTTGCTGTGTATTCCGACACTTCAACTTTAATTATGCTGACAATTGCCGCCATCTTATCTTCAAACTCAAAGTCTTTGCCTGTCTGTGTCTTCATAAGGTGAGTCAGAGCCGCTTTTTTGACTTCAATATCTTCAACAATTTCAGCTGTACCTCTGCCCATTATTGATGAATAGCTTAATCCGTAGCGGCAGGCTATGTCGCCGTCAAAGGGCTTGAGGTCGCATTCCATTTCAACAAAAACCTTCGGATTCACCCTGAGAATGTCAAGCTTTCTGCCCCTCTTTGCACAGTGAAGCCAGAGTGTCAGCTTGTCATCTTCAAGTGTATAACCGTAATTCATCGGCACAATATAAGGCTCGTCGCCGTCAACCATGCCCAGATGCACGATCTTTGAGCGGTCAAGAATTTCTTTTATTTTTTCCTTGTCCGTAACCATTCTTTCTCTTGCTGTAAGTCCGTTCATATTTACCTCCGTAAAACTTGAATATACATCTACTATAACATATTTAGAAAAGAAAATAAAGCTTGATATTTACTGCAACTTAACCAAAAATTCATTATAAAATTTTCGTATATTTTGGCAGTAACCTTCTTGACTAAACACTATATATTGTGTTACAATTTTTTTGCAACCGAAATGAAGCCTCTGACGAAAACGGGCGTTAGCCTGCGCGGAGATAACCGCGGTGAGGTTTTATATGTATGTCGATCGTCTGGGCAGCATTCCGTTATTGCGGGATGTTGCCTGTTTTTGTTTGAACAGCTAAGAAAAGAAAGGAGAATAACTATGTTTGAACAGTGGAAAGGCTTTGTCAGCGGAAATTGGAAGAGCAGAATTGATGTTCGCAATTTCATCCAGACTAACTATAAACCTTATGAAGGTGATGAGAGCTTTCTTTGCGGACCTACAGAAAGAACAAAGGCGGTTTATGCAAAGCTTGATGAGCTTCTCAAAAAAGAGCATGAAAACGGCGGTGTGCTCGATATAGATACAGAAACAGTAACTTCGCTCACAGCTTATGCACCCGGCTATCTCGACAAAGACAACGAAATTATTGTCGGCTTGCAGACTGATGCACCGCTCAGACGAGGAGTTAATCCCTTCGGTGGAATTAATATGACGAGAAAAGCCTGTAAGGCATACGGATATAAGCTCAGCGATAAAATTGAGCAGGAGTTCACCTACCGTACAACCCATAACGACGGTGTTTTCCGTGTGTACAGCGACGAAATCCGCGCCGCGCGTCACACGGGTATCATCACAGGTCTGCCCGATGCATACGGCAGAGGCAGAATTATAGGCGATTACAGACGTGTTGCACTTTACGGTATTGACAGACTTATAGAAGAAAAGAAAAAGGATAAGGCTGCACTTGCCGCACAGGATGTTACAGCTGAAGAAATCCGCAGACTTGAGGAGCTTTATCAGCAGATTAACTTCCTTGGTAAGCTCAAGGAAATGGCCGCGATGTACGGCTACGATATTTCCGAGCCTGCAAAGGATTCAAAAGAGGCTGTCCAGTGGCTTTATTTTGGCTACCTCGGTGCTATTAAAGAGCACAACGGTGCGGCAATGAGCCTTGCAAGAGTTTCAACCTTCCTTGATATTTATTTTGAGCGCGACCTTTATAACGGTGTATATACAGAAGAGCAGATTCAGGAAATTGTTGACGATTTTGTTATGAAGCTGCGTATGGCACGCCATCTTCGCACACCCGAGTATAACGAGCTTTTTGCAGGCGACCCGATGTGGATTACAGAGGCTATCGGCGGCATGGGCGAGGACGGAAGAACACTTGTAACAAAGTCTTCATTCCGTATTCTTAATACACTTTACAATCTCAATCCTTCTGCGGAGCCTAACATGACAGTGCTCTGGTCAGTCAACCTTCCTTACGCATTCAAGCGCTTTGCCGCAAAGGTAAGCTGTGATACAGACTCTATTCAGTATGAAAATGACGATGTAATGCGCCCGATTTACGGTGATGACTATGCAATTGCCTGCTGTGTTTCTGCGATGAGAGTCGGTAAGGATATGCAGTTCTTCGGTGCACGCGCAAACCTTGTAAAGCTCCTTCTGATGAGCCTTAACGGCGGTAAGGATGAAAAGAGCGGCATGCAGGTTGCTCCCGCAGGCAAGAAGTTTGAGGGCGAGTATCTTGACTATGATACAGTTCTCAGTCTTATGGATGAATACCGTCCGTGGCTTGCCAAGACCTATGTTAAGGCAATGAATATGATTCACTATATGCATGACAAGTATGCCTATGAAAAGGTTCAGATGGCACTTCACGACAGTGATGTTCACCGCTATATGGCATTCGGTGTTGCGGGTCTGAGTGTTCTTGCAGACTCACTTTCAGCTATCAAGCACGCAAAAGTTAAAGTAATACGCGATGAAAACGGACTTATCACAGATTTTGTAACAGAGGGTGACTTCCCGAAGTACGGCAACGATGATGACAGAGCTGACCTTATTGCAAAAGAGCAGATAGGCTTATTCTTTGAAGAACTCAAGAAGGTGCCCACATACAGGAATGCAGAGCACACACTCTCAATCCTTACTATCACATCAAATGTTGTTTACGGTAAGAAGACGGGTAACACACCCGACGGCAGACGCGCAGGCGAGCCCTTTGCACCCGGTGCCAACCCCATGCACGGCAGAGATGCAAACGGCGCACTGGCTTCCCTTAATTCCGTTGCAAAGCTGACCTACGATGTATGTAAGGACGGTATTTCTAACACCTTCTGCATTGTTCCTCAGGCGCTCGGCGGCGATGATGAAGCAAGATATGAAAACCTAAGCCAGATTATTGACGGCTATTTCAGTCAGATGGCACAGCACATCAATATCAATGTTTTTGACCGTGAGATGCTTATTGATGCTTCAGAGCATCCCGAAAAATATCCCAATCTCACAATCCGCGTTTCAGGCTATGCGGTCAACTTCCACAAGCTTTCTAAAGAACAGCAGAAAGAAGTTATTGCTAGAACCTTCCATTGCTGTATGTAAGGCAGTGTGCGAAGAATATAGAACAAACTAAAAGGGGAGAGGGCAACCTCTCCTCAAATCATAAACAGGGAGGTGCGGTATGAGCATCAAAGGCAGGGTGCATTCCTTTCAGAGCCTCGGTGCGGTTGACGGTCCGGGCATAAGGTTTGTTGTGTTTTTGCAGGGCTGTCCCTACAACTGTCCCTATTGTCACAACCCCGATACAAGACCTTTTTCAGGCGGCACTGAGTATACTGTTGAAGAAATAGTTTCAAAAGCTCAGCGATATAAAACCTATTTTGGCGAAAAAGGCGGTGTTACCGTTTCAGGCGGTGAACCTCTCATGCAGGCGGAGTTTGTAGCGGAGCTTTTTGAGGCTCTTCACGAAAAAGGGATCACAACTGCGCTTGATACTGCAGGTGTCAGGGTTACCGACGATGTTATGCGCGTGCTTGAAAATACAGACACAGTGCTTTGCGACATCAAATTTCCGTCAGATGAGCAGTACAGAAATCATATCGGTATGGGCATTGACACAGTGCTTAGCTTTATTTCCGCCTGTAATAAAACTGAGGCAGATGTGATTATCCGCCATGTGGTTGTGCCTGGAATGACTGACAGTGAAGAGAGCATAAAACAAATTGCTTTGATTGCAAACACTGTGCGGAATCTCAAAAAGATTGAGCTTCTGCCTTTCCGCAAGCTCTGCGTGCAGAAATATGATGAGCTCGGTCTTGAATTTCCGCTTAGTAACACATCTGAGTGTCCACCTGAAACAATAGAAAAGTTAAAAAATTTTATATAAAAATCAAGCCTGTATTCCTGACATTCGGTGGTCAGGTATACAGGCAGTTTTTATTCTACCGTAACTGATTTTGCGAGATTACGCGGTTTATCAATGTCACATCCGCGGTATTTTGCTGTGTAATAGCTGAGCAGCTGTAGCGGCACAATCTGCGTGCTGACACACATAAGCGCGTGGAGAGTATCAACTGTTTTGACGGTAACATCTGCCTTGGTTTCGTGTGAATGTGTTACAGCAATAATTTCAGCACCTCTTGCCTTCACTTCATCAATGTTACTCTGCATTTTTGCATCAAGTCCGTTTTGTGCACAAATTGCAATAACTTTGGTTGCAGGCTCAATGAGTGATATTGTGCCGTGCTTCATTTCTCCTGCGGCATAGGCCTCTGAATGGATATAGCTGATTTCTTTAAGCTTTAACGATGCCTCTGCCGCTGCGGCATATCCTGTGCCTCTGCCTAAAAAATATGCGTGCTCAGTGTCGGTAAAACGGTTTGCGATTTCTTTTATTGTTTCTTCACAGCCGAGTGCTTCTCCGATTTTTTTGTGCAGCGAAAACAGGCTGCTTTCAAATTTGGTCGTTGCTTCTTCGGTCTGTGTCTGCCACATTCTTGCGAAATGGACGGTAAGCATATAAAGCGCGGCAAGCTGTGCGCTGTAAGCCTTTGTTGTTGCAACCGCAATTTCAGTGCCGGCCTTGGTGTAAATCACACTGTCGCTTTCGGTTGCAATACTGCTTTCGGGCACATTCACAATACCTATCGTCGGTGCATTTTTCTGCTTTGCTTCCCGCAGCGCAGCAAGACTGTCTGCTGTTTCTCCGCTCTGGCTGATAATAATAACAGGAGTGTTTTTGTTTATTAAAGGCTGTGAATAGCGGAATTCAGATGCGATTTCAACATTAGTAGGTATCTTGAGCAGGCTTTCGAAGCAGTGTTTGCCGACAAGTCCTGCATGGTATGCTGAGCCGCAGGCGACAATGTAAATTCTTTCGGGCTTTTCAATATTAACGGGCAGATGTATTTTGCCGTCTGCCGTGTAGGCTTCAACGGTTTTTTTTACCGCGTCCGGTTGCTCATATATTTCTTTGAGCATATAATGTTCATAACCGTCTTTTTCACTTTTCGTATATTCTTTTTCAAATTCTGAATGGTCTTTGCTTCGGACATTCAGCTCAAAATCGTAAAATACGACATTGGTGCGGTGTACAACGGCAATCTCACCGTCTGCCATTCTGTAAAGCTTTTCTGCTTTGCTGTTGATTGCAGATATGTCTGAAGCTATGCTTGCATCCTCACCGATTCCTATCAGAAGGGGACTTGCTTTGCGCACGCAGAAAATGGTGTCAGGCTCATCTTCGCACAGGATAGCGAGAGCAAATGAGCCTTCCAGCAAACGGATGGTGTGAGCAATTGCTTCAAGGCAGTTGCCTGAATAATGTCTGTTTATAAGATGAACAACGGTTTCAGTATCAGTTTCGCTTTCAAACGGGCAGAGCTTAAGATATTTTTCTTTAAGCTCTTTGTGGTTTTCTATAATTCCGTTGTGTACAACTGCAAATTTTCCGCTTTGATGCGGATGTGCATTCTTGTCGCTGGGCTCACCGTGTGTTGCCCATCTTGTGTGCCCTATGCCTGTTGTTCCGCTCATGTCGTCGCGCTTTTTCAGCGCAGAAGCAAGTACGGAAATCCGTCCTTTTTTCTTTTCAGTCTCAATTCTTCCTGAGTTAATAACTGCAATGCCTGCCGAGTCATATCCGCGGTATTCAAGCCTTTTAAGTCCGTCAATCAGAAACGGAGCAGCATTTACAGACCCGTTATATCCTATAATTCCGCACATAAAAATCACCTCACATATTAGTATGCACAACATTTCAGCATATACCTGTGTTTTTGACGCATATAAATTAATTATATTGTCAATTGATGAAAGCGGTGATTTTATGCAAGGTTTTGATTATACTTACTTGCGCAGAAAAATTTATGATTTTAAAGAAAGGTTTCCGTTTGCAGGCTATTCAGTATGTGCAAGGAGCTGGAGTGGCAGAGCTGTTTTTGTACTTTCTCTCGGAAACCGTGAAGCGCCTGCTCTTTGTCTTGGTGGATTTAAAGGCGGCGATTTTGCCGGTACGCATATTATGCTACAGCTTTTTGAACGGTTGTGCACTTGTGTTGCTGACGGAGTACCTGTATCAGGGATAAAAATAAAAGATGTGCTCAGGGAAAAAGGAGTCATGATAATTCCGTGTGTAAATCCGGACGGAATGGAAATTGCTTCTCACGGTGCTACAGGTGCAGGAAGTTATGCGGGGCTTGTTGAACGGGTTTGTTCAGATACTGCATCTTGGCGTGCAAACGCAAGGGGAGTGGATCTTAATCTGAATTTTTCATACGGTTTTCCGCAAACAAAAAAAGCGGCAGAAGGGTGCGGCTATACTTCGCCGGGACCTTATTTTTATACGGGAAAGGTGCCTGAAAGTGAGCCGGAAACAAGAGCGTTGGTGCGGCTTTGCAGGGCGAAAAATATTCGACACACACTAACCGTTCAGAGCGGAGCGGACTATATTTATGCTCCGTGTGTTGAAATTGGTGCTGAGCGGCAGGATATGATGTTGAAAATCTTTGAGCTTTCATCAGGAGTTTCAAGAATGAAAGGTGAGTGCGGACCACTTGAAAAACACGGCTTTTCTGATTGGTTCTCAAATACTTATTCCCGACCGGCTTTTGTGCTAAATGCCCAACTTTCTCAAAAGGAAATATATCAAAGGCTTGAAGAAATGCTGATTTTGTCAATTGTAATGTAGCTTTATTGTATGTTTTGACAAGATAATAAATGCAACTATAGTGTTTTTGCACAAATTACTTTATTGTTACCTGACTGTTTTGACTAAAAAAATTTTGTTTATTGAAAATATAAAACAACGGTTTGGTGGATTTTAACAAAAATGTATTTTTACAACCATAAAAACGAAATATTGGTTGAAATTCCGGGGGAATATTGCTATAATGATATTGCTAAATAAGGGAAGAAGCAAATTTATTCCCGAAAATAAATTCGGAACTTATGAAAGGGGTCCCCGAAAATGAAAATCATTTCACTCATTCTGTCATTCATTATGACACTGCTCGGTATTGCACCCGCAGCACAGCCTGTTGATGCATATACTCAGGCAGAGTGGTACGCTCTTGTCGCTGACGAGTTCAACCTCACTTACAAGCTTGACGATGATCACAATTTCGACATCGCTGAGAAAGATGAGTATTATGAGGTAATGCAGGCTTGTTACGATTGGAACGTAATCGTAGGCAATTATGATGCACAGGCAAAGGTAACAAACCTTCTTGTTGCTAAGTCACTTGCAGTTGCTGCAGGTCTTGAAGGCGCTGAGCAGCCTGATGACAAGGCTCTTGATGTTGCAATTGACGCAGGTATCGTTACAGTTTCCGTAAGCTTCTTTGGTGAGGTTAAGGAAGTTGTAATGTCCAAAGTAGATTCCAACATTGCTCTTAAGGCAGCCGGTCTTGCTTACATCAACGATAAGATGGATGTTGAAAACAAGGGTTATATGGGAACAAAATCAGGCGATGAGTACGCACTCAACAGCCTTGCACTTGTTCCCAACTCAACAGGTCTCACTCTCCAGAGTGCTGACGGTACTGTAATCGATGAAAACGAAATCAAGTATCTTGATTACGAAGCACGCGTAAATCCCTTTGAAAATCCTGAAACAGCAGGTGTAAACAAGCAGTCAATTCTTGACGATATTTCAGTCAGCTTCTCAATCGGCGATCTTGATGTATCTGCAGGTATTAAAGACGGCGGCTTTGATGTTGCTCTTGGCGGCAGCATTAACGGTGTCTATGTAGAGAAGTCATATGAGCTTCGTAACTTTGACCTTTATACAAAGTTCGAGGGTGACCTTGAGAAAACAGACATCAAGAAGTCATACATTCTTCTTGACTATGATCTTAAGGACACAACAGAAATCACCGGTCACTATGATTGGGCTCTTGATGAAATTGAAGTTCCTGAAGGAACAAACGATATTGACTTCCTCACACGTGTTCAGAAGAATATGTTTGAGATGAAGGAAGGTTCAGATCACGAAATCACTGTTTTCACAGTTGATGTTGCTGTTCCTAACTGCCCTGCAATCACAATCGGTATTACAGCAAAGTTTGTTATCTCCTTCGACGGCAGAGTAGAGCTTGTTGTTACATCAACTGAAACAAGAGGTCTTGAAATCTCTAACAACAAGGTAAGACTTATCAACGAATCCGAATCAGAGGATTCTGCTCTTGAGATGGAAGCTCGTCTTGAAGCTGTTCTCGGTCTTTATGTTGACATTTCAATTGTTGAAATTGTTCTTGTTGATGTAGGTATCGAGGTTGGTCTCGGTGTACATGTTACAGTTAATATGACAGGCGGCGCTGACACATATACAATGGAAATTCCATATGATTTCCTTGTAGACATCAACTTCAACCTTCCCAACGGTGATGACATGACCTTCAAGGCAAATATCAAGGTTTATGGTATTGTTACAATCTCTGTTGGTGAGAATTCTACCATTCTTGACAAGCTCGGTCTGAGCAAGACTTGGAGTATCTGCAATGAAGGCAACAGCACTTTCATTGATGACACTATCGAGCTTAAGAAGGTTGCATAATCAATCATAAAAATGTCATCTCTCAGGTATTATGCCTGGGAGATGATTTTTTTATTTAATGTTTTATATATAGATTTTAATAAAAAGATATGTTATAGTATATATAACATAATGTATGTTAATCTATTTTCCGAAAGGGGAAATATTATATGGGACTTATTAAAGCAGGAATAGGAGCACTCGGTGGAACATTGGCAGACCAGTGGAAGGAATTTTTCTACTGTGATTCGCTTGAAAACGATGTGCTTATGGTCAAGGGCTCAAAGCGAATCAGCGGCAGAAGCTCTAACACAAAGGGAAACGACAACATA
>JAZQGE010000064.1:0-5179 GCA_045539895.1 Acutalibacteraceae bacterium | reverse complement strand
CGGTGTGGTTTCTGCCCTTGCCTACTGACTGCACGGCATTGTTTACCGCCTTGTTAATCCCTTGTGAAATCTCTCTTTTAAGTGCAGATTCTGCCTGTCTTTTGAGTGAATCAAATAATCCCATTGGTAATTCCTCCTATTCTTTGATAAATCTGTAATTCATAAAGGTAAAATATCCGCTTTCGTTAAGCGCTTTTACCCATGTCTGAGCTTCTTCGTCAAAAACTTCACCCTGAATTCCTGTGTCGTACCAAAGCTCACCTTCACGCAGTTCCCACTTCATTGGTGAGTCGGCAATCATACCGTCAACGAGAGTGAAATATCCTGCCGCAACCGCTTCGTCAACCTCAGCCTGAGACACACCCTCGGGCAGAGGCATCAGCATATACATTTTGCCGTTATCGCATATTTTAATCTGCATACCGATAATCTTTTTGCGTTCCTTCATTTCTTCGTCAACGGCATCCTTGTCAGTTTCGTCTATGCAAAGCATAGGTGAATCAAGATACTCTTCTGCCGTCAGATAAACAAGCTCGTCATTATCGTTGAATACGCCTATTGAATGAAATTTCCATTTGCCGAAAAAATCCATATCTTTTCCTCCATAGGGTGGCGAGTATAATCTGAACCCGTTTTTTGCGGGGCGGATTTTCGCCATCCCTTCGTTAAAATACTCGTAAATCCGTTAGGATTTACTGCGTTTTGTGCCTTGATATGCCAAAAATCAGCTTCGCAAAAAATCAGAGACCCAAAAGTGCGAATTTTTGATGGATTTTTGGATGTTGAGGATGCCGACAGGCTGTCGCCTTTCAAATCCGAAACGCCGAAAAGCCGCAAAAATTCACTCTTTTGGGCGAGTTCGGATTATACTCGTCACCCTTGTTAATTTTGCTTGTTCTCAGTCTGCTTCGGTTTTTCTCTGCGTTCAACATTGTTATAAAGGAAATTGTCCGCACTTCCTGTTATAACCATACTGCCCGGTCGGGTATAAACTGTTGCATTTTCCTGCATTTTTACCGACTTGTTTTTTGAAGCAATGCCGTTAATGATAAGGAAGCCGACAAGCAGACCTATCAGAAGCGAAACGGGCAGCCATATAATTGAAACACCGTCCTTTTCTTCGCTTGTGCCTGTTGTATCGGTACCGTTATTCAAAGGCTCTGAGTCATTAACATATCCGCCGGAATAGCCGTTTTCAAGATATTCTTCTGCCAGCTCATAGCAGGCATAAATTCCGCCGTAATAGCTGTCGTCAGTATCATACGCATCAGTCATGCTGTCAACGGCGGCATCGCTGAAATATTCGTCCGCATTACCCGAAACGAAAGAAAAATATACTTTATTCCAATCATCATGAACGATTATAAGTCCGTTTTCGTTATCGGTGTAATCACCATAGGTTCCCGAAGAAAATTCATCGGCAGTTACATCGCCCGTACCTTCGGTTATGCAGAAAAGCACGGTAACGCCGTAAGCAGCTTCAATTTTTTCGGCAAACAAATCGAGTTCTTCAATTTCGCTTGAGGAGAGCTTATCGGCGTAGTCTATTACATACTGCTGAGTATAAGCAGATGCAGAGAATACGAATGAAGCACAAATCAGAGCTGCAATAATTGTTGCAAAAATCTTTTTAGTCATATTTTCCGCACCTCCTTAAAGCAGCTCAATCAGCCACATAAGGCCGTAAATTACTGCGCCTATGCCTGCGCCGAGTAACAGCGAAGCCTTGGTGACGGCTTTTTTATCTGTGGGGATATTGCCAACGAATTTACCCGTCTGCCCGTTCATTGCAAAGGTAAAATTCTCACCGTTCCACTTTGTGTTGAGAAGCCATACGGGATAGAGTGCGTACTTATAAATACCGTTTGCAACATTCATATTTGCGCCCTGGTTTTCAACTTCGTCATAGCCCTTTACGGTTTCCTTGAACGAATCAATAATGCTCTGCCTGATTCTTTCATTGGCTCTGGGCATACTTTCTTCGGCTGTGACATCGTATTTGTCCGCAAGATAGCCTGCGAGATATGCGGTGTTGAAATCCACAGCCTGCGACAAATCAAAGGGCTCTACGGATTCCATAAGGTCGTCGGGCATTTTGGTTGAGCCGTCAACGGGAATGTTGTCAAAGCCTATGTTGCCGCTTCTGTAAACATCAAAATACGAGGTTTCGGTGTATTCGTAATTTTCGTCCGACCACTTCTTTATCTTTGTAGCTTTATAGCTTGCGTTACCGATTGCATCGCAGGTAAAGAGCCAATGCGGCACATATACACCCTTGATTTCTTCAAGGCGGTTATCGGTAAGGAATGATTTAGGCACGAATTTTTTGGTTGAGATATGCTTTTTGAGCGCTTCCTTTGCCGCTTTTTTGTCGAGCTTGAAAGGAATTACAAGATCCGGCTTCAATGCTCCCGAAAACTGTCCCTTCATAACAACCTGATTTCCGCAGTAAGGGCAGGTTGTTGCTCCCGTTGTGGTATCGGCAACAATTTCACCGCCGCAGGAATTACAGGCATAAACGCTCATACCGTCTGTTTCGCCTGCTCCCCACTGTGCGCCCTGCGAATTCCAGTTGATCTGCTCAACCTGATTTGATGTATCTTCGGGCATAGCGGTAATATCAAACTCGGTGTCGCAGTAAGGGCATTTCAGCCTTTGCGCTCCTGTATTAAACTCAACAGCACCGCCGCAGCACGGACATTTCTGTTCAAGAATTGTTGACAAGGTTAATCATCTCCTTGCTTATTTGTATCTGTCTGAGAATAAACCATACCGTCTTTATCCGGTACATAGAACTTGGTTTTGTAATACCACACACCTGCCGCAATGGCGGCAACCAACGCAACAATCACGATAATAATGACTGCGGTTTTCATCCTGCTCATCTCTGTCGGGGTGTTCCGCAGCAAGCGCAGAATGCACCGCTTTCGTTTGTTGCGTTACAAGCGGGACATACCCAAGCCTGTGATACGGGCTGCTGAGAGTAAGCCGACTGCTGATTGTAGCCCTGATTCATAGGCTGGTTATAGCCGTTATTCATCGGTTGGTTGTAACCGTTATTCATTGGCTGATTATATCCGTTTGCAGGAGCATAGCCCTGGTTCATCGGCTGATTATATGCATTCTGCTGAGCATAGGGATTGGGCTGACCGTAAGCACCTGCAGGAGCATAGCCCTGATTCATCGGCATACCGTTATTCATAGGCTGGTTAAAACCGCCCGTCATCGGCATACCTGCGTTCCCGTTCTGTGTAAGATTGTTTATAACCTGCTGTGCCGTCTGCTGATAGCGGTTATATTCCATTGTGCCCATACCCTCAACCTCGTTATCGTTGAGCTTTGCTGTGATTTCATCAAAATAGGGGTTATTAACCTTGATGTCAATATAGAAATCGTATGTAAATTTGTATCTGGGAGGATTGTAGCTTACCTGCTCGCCATCCTTGCCCTGAGTATAGATTTCTTCACGGTCTTCATCTACTCTGAGGTTACAGCCCGTAACACTTGAAAGCGGAATAACATCGGGGTTTTCATCGCTCCAGCTTCCGGGATTACGGCGTGAAACAACAAAGCTCTGCTTCATCGGGTCAATATAAATTTTGTCGTCTTCGCCGAAGGTGAACATAGCGGAAAAGCCTGCAAGAGTCTGCTTGTTCTGCTCTCTGTATTCAAGCTGCTGTTTGATTTCGTTAACAGCTGAGCTTCTTCTTTCGCTGAAAAACGGTGAAAGCTTCCTTGCACAGTCCTTACACATATTGCCGTCTTCGAGCTTTCTGTTGCCCAAAAGTCCGATTTTATCGCCGCAGATGTCACAATATTTCTTGTCAAAAAGTCCCATAATTAAAATCTCCTTTATAATAAATTATTGAATATCGCTTGAATCGAAGGTATCGCCGCATTCGGGGCAGAACTTAGGAGGATTGTGCGGGTCTTCGGGCTTCCAACCGCATTTATCGCACTGGTAAAGCGGTGCACCCTCGGGCTTTTTCTGTCCGCAGTTGGGGCAGAACTTGCCTTTGTTTATCGCTCCGCAGGAACAGGTCCAGCCCTCTGCTTCGGGCTTCTTTGCTCCGCATTCCGTGCAGAATTTACCGCTTACGGTTGCACCGCAGGCACATTTCCAGCCGTCAGCAGAAGGTGTCGGTGCGGGAGCTGCCTGCTGCTGTTGAGCAAACTGCTGTTGCTGCTGTACGCCTGCCTGGTACATCTGTGCCGCATTGAAGCCGCCATTGGCATTCATTGCCATACCAAAGCCCATAAAGCCGTTCATTGCACCGTTGGGGTTGCTTGCGGCTGCTTCCATTGCATTTGCTTGTGCATCGGTCATTCTGCCTGCCATCATAAACGGATTTGAGCCCATTGTTGCGGCATCTTCCATCTGCGTAATCTTCTTCATATCCTCGTCTGTGAGGGTAATCGGATTAAGAGCAATAGATTCAACGGAAATACCTCTGCGGTCTGTCCAGTCAACCTTGAGTGCCGCATTCATGGCATCTTTAAGCTCTGCAGTATGTGCAGGAATCTGTGCAGGGCGAAGCTCAAGCTCTGTCAGTCTTGCAAACGCAGGCTGAAGCGCAGAGATAAACTCCGTCTTGAGCTGCATATCGATTTCTTCTCGTCTGTATTCGTCATCAACATTACCTGCAATCTTTGTATAGAAAAGAAGCGGGTCTGTGATTTTGTAGGAATAGACACCGTTGCATCTTACCTGAACGGTTCTTGCCATACCTATTCTCTTGTTGACAACCTCGAACATAAAGGGGTTGGGTGTGCCGAATTTATTGTCGAGAATTTCTTTGGTGTTGAAATAGTAAACTCTCTGGTCCTTGCCTGTATCGCCGCCGTATGTAAATCTCTTGCCGACTGTTTTAAAAGTTTCCTTGATTGTGTCACCGAGCTTACCTGTGAAGATTGAAGGCTCTGTTGAAGAGTCGTATGTAAATTCACCGGGCTCTGCACAGACCTCAACAATCTTGCCCTGCTCAACGATAATCATACACTGACCGTCTGCAACGGCAATTCCTGAGCCATTTGAAATTATGTTGTCGTTTCCCTTTGTGTTAGAGCTTCTGCCGCTGATTCGCTTTGAGCCCTTGACCATAAGCACATCGTTTTCAAGCGAATCACAGTAGAAAAATTCCTTCCACTGGTCTGCCAATGTTCCACCGAGTGCTCCTAT
>JAZQGE010000063.1:0-7801 GCA_045539895.1 Acutalibacteraceae bacterium | reverse complement strand
CCGTTATCATCGTACCCATACCCTCATCGGTAAGTATTTCAATGAGGATAGAGTGTGGAACACGTCCGTCAACGATGAATACCTTGTTGACACCGCCGTTTATGGCGTCGGCACAGCAACGGATCTTGGGGATCATTCCTCCCGAGATGATGCCCTCTGCCTCAAGCGAGGGAATTTCATCTACATTTACAAAGGGAATGAGGGTTGAGGGATCGTCCTTGTCGCGAAGAAGTCCTACAATGTCGGTCATGAGAAGCAAGGACTCTGCACCAAGAGCCGCGGCGATCTTTGCCGCCGCCGTGTCTGCGTTGATGTTATATACGTTGCCCTCATTGTCGCAACCAACGGTTGAGATAACGGGAATGTAACCGCTTTCAAATACGTTGAGGATTGGCTCGGTGTTGATCTCTGTGATCTCGCCCACAAATCCGTGAACGTCGTCAAGCTTTTCAGCCTTGATCATGTGTCCGTCAAGACCGCAAAGACCGATAGCCTTGCCACCCTTCTGTTCAAGCAGTGCAACAAGGTCCTTGTTGACCTTACCTGCAAGCACCATCTGAACAATTTCCATTGTTTCTTCATCCGTGTAGCGCAGACCGTCAACAAATTTGCTTTCTTTGTTGATTTTCTTCAGCATATCGTTGATTTCAGGGCCGCCGCCGTGAACAAGAACAACCTTGATGCCGACAAGCGAAAGCAGAACAATGTCTTCCATTACTGCCTGCTTGAGGTCTTCGTTGATCATTGCATTGCCGCCGTACTTTATAACGACAATTTTGTTGTAATATTTCTGGATGTAGGGGAGTGCCTGCACCAGAATCTGTGAACGGTCAAAATTCGAAACTTCCATTTTGTGCTCCCTTATGAACGGTAATCACCGTTGATTTTTACATAGTCGTATGTAAGATCACAGCCCCATGCGGTTGCCTCGGCATCACCGTCGGAGAGTGTTATTTCAATAATAATTTCGTTTTCAAGAAGAATTGTTTTTGCAGTGTCTTCATCAAATTCAATGCCTGCGCCGTTGCGGCATACTGCAATCGTGCCCTTTGTGCTTGTGAAGTCAACATCAACACCGTTAATATTGAGGTCAGCACCTGAATAGCCTATAGCGCAAAGCACTCTGCCCCAGTTTGCATCAGCACCAAACATTGCGGCTTTGAGAAGGGAAGAGTTTATGACGGACTTTGCAACGGTTTTTGCTGTGGGAATGTCCTTTGCACCCTTTACACAACACTCAATAAGCTTTGTTGCACCTTCGCCATCGCGTGCAATTTCGCGTGAAAGGTAACGCAGTGCTTCAAAAAGCGCAGTTTTAAAGGTGTCAAAATCTGCACCGTCTGCAGTAATTTCGCTGTTGCCTGCAAGACCTGAAGCGAGAATTGAGCACATGTCATTTGTTGATGTGTCACCGTCAACGGATACCATGTTGAATGTGTCACATACAACTGCGTTAAGTGCCTTTTTAAGCATATCTGCACTGATTGCGGCATCTGTTGTAAGGAAGCAGAGCATTGTTGCCATGTTGGGCATAATCATACCGCTGCCCTTTGCCATGCCGCCGATATAGCAGGTCTTGCTGTCAATCTCAAACTTTACGCAAACCTCTTTTTCATGTGTGTCAGTTGTCATTATTGCAACTGCGGCGCTGTGACCGCCTTCGCGGCTTAAGCCTTCTTTGAGCACATTAATGTGATTTGCGATAGGTTCAATATTGATTGAAGGGCCAATAACACCTGTTGAAGCAACAACAACATCCTTTGCGTTTATTCCGAGCGCATCTGCGGCAAGCTTACACATTGCCTCTGCCTTTTCGATGCCGTCGGCAGCGCAGGTGTTTGCAATGCCTGAGTTGCAGATGATTGCCTGAGCAACACCGTTTTCAAGGTTTGCGGCTGTAACTCTGTTGGGTGCGCCCTTTACAAGGTTGCTTGTGTGCATTGCCGCTGCTGTGCAGGGCTTCTCACAGTAAACAAGCGCAAGGTCGTGCTTTGTTTTATTTTTTCTGATACCGCAGTGGACTGAGTTTGCAACAAAGCCAAGCGGTGTGGTAACTGTTCCTTTAATAAATTCCATTTGTTTTCTCCTTAGAGGGATTAAAAAGCAGGGGGGACTAAATTAAGTCCTGCGTTTTCTTCAAGACCCATAATCAGGTTCATGTTCTGTATTGCCTGACCTGCGGCACCCTTGACCATGTTATCAATTGTTGAAACAACAATAAGTGTGCCTGTGCGTGAATCAATGTGAAGCGAAATATCGCACATGTTTGTGAATTTTACATTTCTCAGGTTTGCTGTTGCTCCGTCAGAAAGCACGCGGACAAACTGCTCATTAGCATATTTTTCTTCATAAGCTTTGCGAATCTGTTCTTTTGTGACACCGTCTTTAAGCTTTAAGTACATTGTGGAAACAATGCCTCTGTTTACAGGCAGAAGGTGGGGCACAAATGTGACCTTGATTTTCTTGCCGCCAAGCTTTGAGAGTGTCTGCTCAATTTCAGGTGTGTGGCGGTGCATACCAACCTTGTAGGGTGAAAATGCTTCGTTACAGTCAGGATAATGCGTGGTCTGGCTAAGACCTCTGCCTGCACCCGTAACACCTGACTTTGAGTCAATGATTACGCTGTCTGTTTCAACAAGACCGTTGATAATTGCAGGTGCAAGGCCGAGAGCCGCCGATGTGGGATAGCAACCTGGGTTTGCAATTACACTAACACCCTTCGCTTTTTCTCTGAAAAGCTCAGGAACACAGTAGACAGCCTCTTTGTGAATTTCAGGCTTGTCAAACGGCTTTTGATACCATTCGGTGTATTCTTCTTCGCTCTCAAGGCGGAAGTCCGCACCAAGGTCAATGAATTTCCTGCCTTTTTCAAGACATTCGGCTGCAAGCGGCTCTGAAAGACCGTGGGGAAGGCAGGCGAATACAACATCGCTCAGGTCAACTGCTTCGCTCTGATTAATGCAGACCTTGTCGCAAAGACCTAAGAATGACGGGTAAATATCGGAAAGCTTCTGTCCCTCAAAGCTCTTTGAGCAAAGGGCAGTCAGTTCAACATCGGGGTGGTTAAGAAGAAGGCGTACAAGCTCAGCGCCTGCATAGCCTGTTGCGCCGATAACGGCTGCTTTGATTTTCATAGTATATCTTTCCTTACAGGGTTATTTCTTAATTCTGTTGTTTACACAGGTTTCAAGCTTGATAGCTTCGTAAACATCTTCGCCAAAGAGCTCGCAAACTCCTTGATATTTTTCAAGAGGAAGTGTTTCAAGTGTAAGCTTTTCTTTAATGCAAAGTGCAACAAGCTCACCGGTTGCCTTATATGCATCGCGGAAGGGGAGACCCTTGCCGACAAGGTAGTCTGCGCAGTCAGTTGCATTAATAAAGCCTTCTGCAGCGGCACGGCGCATATTTTCGGGTATGACACGCATTGTTTCAATCATCGGGTCAAGTGCTGTCATACACATCTTGACTGTGTCAATTGCATCGAAAATAGCTTCTTTATCCTCCTGCATATCCTTGTTATATGCAAGCGGAAGTCCCTTCATCGCCGTGAGAAGTGCCATAAGGTCGCCGAATACTCTGCCGGATTTGCCTCTGATAAGCTCAGCAATATCGGGGTTTTTCTTCTGCGGCATAATGCTTGAGCCTGTTGAGAATGCATCGTCAAGCTCAACAAATTTAAATTCCCATGAGCACCAGAGAATAATCTCTTCGCAAAGACGGGAAAGGTGTACCATAAGGATTGAAAGTGCAGAAGCAATTTCAAGGCAGAAATCTCTGTCCGAAACACCGTCAAGTGTGTTTTCAACAACACCGTCAAAGCCGAGCAGCTGAGCTGTCATTGCGCGGTTGATAGGGTAGGTTGTGCCGGCAAGAGCACCGCTGCCTAAGGGAGAATAGTTCATTCTTGCCTTTGCATCGGCAAGCCTGCCCATATCGCGCTCAAGCATGCTCACATAAGCGGAAAGCTGCATGCAGAAGGTAATGGGCTGTGCGCGCTGAAGGTGAGTGTAGCCGGGCATAATAGTGTTTTCGTTTTCGTGTGCCTTGTTGAATATTGTGTCTGTCAGGTGGCGGAGCATATCCATAACCTCTTCACACTCCTTGCGAAGAGTAAGGCGGATGTCGGTTGCAACCTGGTCATTGCGGCTGCGGCCTGTGTGCAGGCGCTTGCCGGCATCACCGATTCTGGCGGTGAGTGTCTGCTCAATGAATGTGTGAATATCTTCTGCATCGGGGTCGATAAGAAGCTCGCCCGAAGCAATGTCTTCTTTAATCTGTTTAAGACCGTTAATAATCTTTTCACAGTCCTCTACAGGGATTATGCCCTGCGTGCCGAGCATAACTGCGTGTGCGATGGAGCCGTCAATATCCTCGCGGTACATGCGGCTGTCAAATTTAATGGATGAGTTAAAATCGTTTGTTCTCTTGTCAGCTTCCTTTGCGAAGCGTCCTGCCCAGAGTTTCATAGTAATTTATCCTACCTTTTAGTTACTTGCAAAAAACAACATTCGGGCGGAGTAGTACTCCGCCCTTATTGTATTGATTTTATTACTTGTTGCGCTCTGCTTCGAGAATTGCACGAACCTTGATCGGAAGACCGAAGAGGTTGATGAAGCCTGCGGAATCCTTCTGGTCGTAAACCTCATCTGCATCAAATGTTGCAAAGTCCTCGCTGTAGAGTGTGTAGGGTGAAGTTACGCCTGCGTTGATCATATTCCCCTTGTAGAGCTTGAGCTTTACATCGCCTGTAACTGTTTCCTGTGTCTTGTCAACAAATGCGCTGAGAGCCTCACGAAGAGGAGTGTACCACTGACCGAAGTAAACAAGCTCTGCAAAACGGAGAGCAACCTGCTCCTTGTAGTGCTGAGTGTCACGGTCGAGAGTGATTGTTTCAAGCACCTGATGTGCCTTGTAGAGGATAGCACCTGCGGGATTCTCGTAAACACCGCGGGACTTCATACCGACAAGTCTGTTTTCAACAAGGTCAGCAATACCAATGCCGTTTGCACCGCCGATTTCATTAAGCTTTGTGATAAGCTCAACGCCGTTCATCTTAACACCGTCAAGAGCAACGGGAACACCCTTTTCAAAGGAAAGAGTGATGTATGTGGGCTTGTCTGGAGCTGCTTCGGGAGCTACACCCATTTCAAGGAAACCTTCCTTGAGGTACTGCGGTTCGTTTGCAGGGTCTTCAAGGTCAAGACCTTCGTGTGAAAGGTGCCAGAGGTTCTTGTCCTTTGAGTAGTTTGTTTCGCGGTTTATCTTAAGGGGAATGTTGTGTGCTTCTGCATATTCAATCTCTTCTTCACGAGATTTGATGTCCCAGATTCTCCAGGGAGCAATAATCTGCATTTCAGGAGCAAAAGCCTTGATAGCAAGCTCGAAACGAACCTGGTCGTTACCCTTACCTGTGCAGCCGTGGCAGATTGCATCTGCGCCTTCAGCCTTTGCAATTTCAACAATTCTCTTTGCAATTACGGGGCGGGCAAAGGATGTGCCGAGGAGGTAATCCTTTTCGTAAACAGCGCCTGCCTTGAGAGTGGGGAAGATGTACTCGTCAACAAACTCCTGCTGAAGGTTTTCGATGTAGAGCTTTGAAGCGCCTGTCTTGATAGCCTTTTCTTCAAGACCGTCAAGCTCTGTGCCCTGACCAACATCGCCGGATACTGCGATAACCTCGCAGTTGTTGTAGTTTTCTTTAAGCCACGGGATGATAATGGATGTATCAAGACCGCCTGAGTAGGCAAGAACAACTTTCTTAATTTCTTTCATTGTGTTTTCCTCTTTTCAAAATTTATTTTTATTCAATCGATGTGCATTATTATACACTCTTTATACATAAAATCAAGTGTTTAATTGCATAAATATGCATATTTTTATATCTTTTTTTGGGATATTATGCATAAATATCAAATCTTTACTGTTTGCCGGTTGAACCGAAACCGCCTGCGCCGCGCTGAGTTTCGTCAAATTCGGTAACTTCAACTGCCGGTGCAGTACATACAGGCATTACAACGAGCTGAGCAATTCTCTCGCCCGGCTCAATTGTGTAGCTCTCTTCATACTGGTTAATAAGACCTACGCAGATTTCGCCTCTGTAATCGCTGTCAACAACACCAACGCAGTTTGCAGGAGCAATACCGTGCTTGATTGCAAGACCGCTTCTTGCAAAAATCATTGCCGCATAGCCTGCATCCTCAAGTGCAATTGCAAGACCTGTGGGGATAAGAGCATGTCCGCCTTTTTCAAGGGTAACAGGCTCATCAATGCAGGCACAAAGGTCAAGACCTGCACTGCCCTGTGTTGCGCGCTGAGGGATTTTTGCATTTTCTCTGAGCTTTTTGAATTTAATTTCAGTTATCATCAGAAAATCACCTTTTCAGCATTCTGTCTGAGTACGAGTGAAAGGAATTCGTCGACCTTCATTGCGCCAATGTCACCCTCGCCGCGCTTACGCACACCGACTGTGCCTTCTTCAATTTCCTTGTCGCCCATAACAAGCATGTAGGGAATCTTTTCAAGCTGTGCCTCGCGGAGCTTGTAGCCAAGCTTTTCGCTGCGGCAGTCTGCCGTAACGCGAAGACCTGCAGCGGCAAACTTTTCAACAAGTGCGTTTGCAGCCTCGTGATGTCTGTCTGCAATGGGAACGATTCTTACCTGCTCAGGTGCAAGCCATACGGGGAATGCGCCTGCGTACTTTTCGATAAGAAGAGCAAGTGTACGCTCATAACAGCCGATTGATGTGCGGTGAATGATGTAGGGATTCTTCTTTGTGCCGTCTGCATCAACATATTCCATGCCGAACTTTTCAGCAAGCATCTGGTCAATCTGGATTGTGATGAGTGTGTCTTCTTTACCGTGAACATTCTTAATCTGAATGTCAAGCTTCGGACCGTAAAATGCTGCTTCGCCGATACCGACTTTGTAGGGGATTTCAAGGTGGTCAAGAATCTTTGCCATAATGCCCTGTGCTTCATCCCACTGTTCGGGTGTACCGATATACTTTTCCTTGTCATCGGGGTCCCATTGTGAGAAGCGGTAGGAAACATCCTCATAAAGACCGAGTGTTTTGAGCATATATATTGCAAGCTCAAGACAGCCCTTGAATTCGTCCTCAAGCTGTTCGGGCAAGCACATGAGATGGCCCTCAGAAATTGTGAACTGACGGACTCTGATAAGACCGTGCATTTCGCCTGAAGCTTCGTTTCTGAAAAGTGTGGATGTTTCGTTGTATCTTAAGGGCAGGTCGCGGTAAGAACGCGCTCTGTTGAGATATGCCTGGTACTGGAACGGACATGTCATGGGACGAAGTGCAAAAACTTCGTCGTCCTTTTCTTCGTCGCCGAGAATGAACATGCCGTCCTGATAATGGTCCCAGTGGCCTGAAATCTTATAAAGGTCACTCTTTGCCATATAGGGTGTTTTGGTGAGAAGCCAGCCTCTCTTCTGCTCCTCGTCTTCAACAAATCTCTGAAGAAGCTGAATGATTCTTGCACCCTTGGGGAGAAGAATGGGCAGACCCTGACCGATAATGTCGGAGGTTGTGAAAAGCTCAAGCTCTCTGCCAAGCTTGTTGTGGTCGCGCTTCTTAGCTTCTTCAATTGCCTCAAGGTGAGCGTCAAGGTCAGCCTGCTTTGTGAAGGCTGTGCCGTAGATTCTCTGAAGCATCTTGTTGTTGGCATCGCCTCTCCAGTAAGCACCTGTGCATTGGGTCAGCTTGAAAGCCTTAACTGAGCCTGTGGAGATAAGGTGAGGACCCGCACAAAGCTCAATGAACTCGCCCTGACGGTAGAAGCTGATA
>JAZQGE010000062.1:0-89987 GCA_045539895.1 Acutalibacteraceae bacterium | reverse complement strand
ATAATACCAATCCATCTCACCCTCACCGCTGATGACGAGTTCGCCGTCTTCATAGAGAGTCCAGGTGAGGTTTTCACCCTCGGCACCGCAGTAGCCGCTGTCGATAACCTTTCTGCCATCCTCCGCCGCAAATGCTACGCTTGCGGTAGTGAAAAGAAGAACAGCGCAAAGGATTAAGGATAAAACACTTTTGATACTTCTGTTCATTGTTTTTTCTCCTTTATCATAATGATTAAATGATCTTAACTTTTCGGCAACCAACACTTAAAAATTAACCGAATCTATGATCAACATATCTTGGGCCTGCAAAAAACGTTCTGAAGAAATCTGCAAAATTGATTAATGCAGAACCCGTAACACTCGGTCCGGCAAAAAAGCCTAAAATCGGTACGAACATAAATGCAACACCTATAATAAACTCAACCGGTGAAAGAAGCATCCATTTAGCATTATCACCTAAACTGTCAAAATATGCTGTTGAATATTTCATTACATTGACTTTTGTTTTTTTCGTCATTATATCATTAAGTTTAAGCTCAAAAATGTATTCCCCTTCTTCTTCCGGAACAAATTCGTCAGCATTAATTTCAGTTGTTTTTCCGTTAACTGTATATAAAATTTTTGCGTTTTCACTCCACATCTCGGCATATTCGGATTCGATAGAAGTTCTTATCTTAATCGGATTTCCGACAACTACAAAATACTTTGACCTTTCGCCTGTCTTGCAGTACGCCTGGCAATAACAGAAAAATCTGAAATCGCTACGGCTAATTGCTGAATTCTTAACTTCAACTTCAGCACTCTTTTCTCCTGCTTCAGTCAGAAAAGCACCCTCGCCGATTTTAACAGTCAGAATATTTCGGATGGAATCAGTATCGATGAAAATCTGAGGATAGCTTTCGCCGTTATGCTCATAAATCTCCATCTTAATTTTTTCAGCTGAAACCTCAGTTACATTTACGGTTTCAGAATCGCTTTCTTTAGAATACACAAGCACATCAGGCACCTCACCGATTTGCGTATACTTACCGTCCAACGTGACTACAACAACATCAATTGAGCCAAAATAATAACATGTGAATTCAGTTTCAAAGGTTTGTGGTTGTGCATCCTCAGCAGCAAGGGCTACGCTTGCTGTGGTAAAAAGCAAAACCGCACAAAGTAAGACCGACATAAACCTTTTTGAAAATCTGAACATATATATTTACCTCCCTTTTGCTTTGTTCGCTTCCTATAAACGAACAATTAAAATTTACTTGGTATCCATATTATACCAAGAAGCAATCAATTATTCAATATTTTGTCGTATTTTATTAAAGATTTGTTAATATATCACAGTTTTGTTAACATTGTCGTAACTTTAGTAATGAGCTATTTGTGCAATATGTCAATACCACAAATCTTCAATATGCAAAATATATAACAAAACAGCACAGTTCTGTATGAACTGTGCTGTTGAAATTCAGCAAGATATTAACTTACTTTTTGTACTCCTTGAAATCTGCATAGATTTCTTCGGTGTAGACATTGTTTTCGCTCTTATCGTGGAGCGGATACCATACCTGAGCGAAGAAGGGGTTGACCTTTGCTTCGTCATCGTATGCCCAACGGAATTTCTTCTGCTCTGCCTTCTCAAGTGATGAAGGAAGCTCTTCGGGGCACCAGTGACCGCCGCGGAGAACAAGGTTCGGGCTCATCATAAACTTGTGACCGTGTGCACACTCCCACTCAACAGGTGTGTACATATCAACAATCTCTGTTGCAAGGCACTTACCGCCGCGGAACTCAGCAGCCTTCTGAAGGTCTTCAATAGTGAGAGAATCAAAGGGCTTTGTTTCATCATAGCCGTGATCAAGAACGAGAGCCTTTGCAGGATCATCGTTAGGACGGTAAACCTTAACCTTGCTCCAGTCAGAGCCGATAGCGTTCCACTTCTCAAGAGAGCCGACGTAAGCGTTGATTCTGGGAGCGACCTTGTTTTCTCTCCACCAGAGTGTGCCGTAAACAGGAGTCTGAGCAATCTTCTTCATAAAGGGCTTAACAGCAAAAGCAAAGGGCTTTGCAAGGAAAGCAAGCTTGTAGAACCACTCAACTCTGTCCATCATGCTCTTGAAGTAATCCTTAATGGGAGTATTTGCACGGAAGTGGAGATAGCTCTCAAGAACATCGGAGTCAAGATACCACTGACCATGGAAGTTACGGGTGATAAACCAATCGGGGTCAAACAGCTTCTTGGGATCGCCAAGGCCAAGACCATACTTACCGAGAAGAAGCTCTTCAAATTCCATATTTGTGATTCTGTACTGTGCACCGGAGCCGATGTTGTAGAATCTTCTCCAGAACTCTTCGGGAACATCGTCGCCGCAGACATTAACAAGAAGGCGGCCGGAATCTTCAACAGTTGCCCACTCAAGAACACCATTGATAACAACATGATACATAATGGGTTCCATATTCTTGAGAATTTCAGGATAGAGGATACCTGACTGACGGAGTGATACCCAATATTTAAGACCTGACTCTGCAAAAACTGACTCTGCAATAACCTTACTTGTTGCATAGTGGTCGTAAACACTGATTTTGATGGGGTCGCCTGTACGCGCCCAGTGAATCGGGTCATCACGCTCGCCTGTTTCAGCAACTGTACCTATGTAAACAACCTTGACTGCATCAGGGTCAGGCTGTGCCTTGACAGCTTTGACGATATTCTGTGCAGCACCTACATTTGTTTTGATAGTTGCAATGGGGAGATAGTCAGCTGACGGAGAAACCATACCGCCAACATGAAGAACATAATCTGAGCCGTTAACACAATTGAGAACATCCTCATAATTTTTAAGGTCGCCCCAAACGATTCTGACGGAAGGATCATTCATAAAATCCTTGAACTTTTCTTCATTTTTCTGGCTCTTGCGAAGAAGAACAACAATGTTGAACTTATCCTTCTTTGCATAAAGCTGTTTGAAACCTTCCCAGCCCATATTACCTGAAGCGCCGGTAAGGAATACAGTTTTTTTGCTCATGCCACATCTGCCTCCTAATATTAGTTACATTAAATTTACCACAGAAATATAAAAATAGCAATAAGAAAAAATAAAATATTTATATAAATATACCTCATTTTTTTTCGCAAACAGAAAAAACAAATTCTTCCCACTCACCTGTTTCAAAAGTGAAGCCTTCAGCATTTGATTCGACGGGATTTGAAAGTGAATGGAATTCAACTTCCTTTGCATTGTCTGAAAAGCCGGTACCAATTGCTTTAAGGTAACTTTCTTTCAATGTCCAAAGCGAAAAAAAGGCTTTATTTTCATCAGCAGCGGAATCAATCATATTCGATTCATCTTTCGTAAAAACACGACTTTCGACCGATTTTCTGCGCGATTTTACGCACTCAATATCAACACCTATAGGATGATTTGAAAAACCAACCATAACAGCACCTTTTGTATGGCTGATGCTAATATTGGCTTCGGGAATATCCATTAAATAAGGCTTGCCTTTTTCATCTTTGAAAATTGTAATTTCATCCTCGCTGAAGCCCATATATTCAGCAAGCTTTTTTTTGAGAAACGAATGTGCAAAACTGCTTTGAACCAAATAAGACTCTCCTTGCATTTTTGCAAAAAATATTTTATACAAAAATTTCACCTCTAAAAATGCCGCCCGGTTTTAAAGCCGGACGGCATCTCTCGTGTTAAATAAAAGTGAATTATGCTCAACCGGCAACCTGGTTGACAACCTGTTTAAGAAGAGCAGCATCGCTAAGAAGCTTTGCATCGTTTGCATCGACTACTCCGTCGTGATTCGGGTCAGCTGCCATCTTCTCGTAAGCATTGAGCCTGTCAAGTGAAAGCATACCGTTGTTAATCATACCAACAAGGAACGAGTCGTTAGCATCGCAGGTGCCGTTACCATCAAGGTCACCGTAGATTACTACAGTATATTCAAGGCGGCATGTTGAGCCATCCATAACCTTGATAACTGATCCTGTGCCGAGAACAGAATCTTCACACTGGATTGTTCCTGTACCGATAACCTGAGCATAATCTGTCTTGAAGGAGTCAAGTGTAAGCTCCTCAGCAAGACCATAAACGATTCTCTGCTTTGTTTCAACAACTGTTGTGCTGCCGTCTACGGGAGCAAGCTCACAGTCTGTTGCAGCAATGTCAAGAGAAACAAATGCATTTGAAAGTTCAGGAACAAGGTTTACAGGATCGGGAACATATTTGGGAGTTGTGCCGGACTCATCAAGAGTAAGAGCTGCAACTGAAGTTGGAACATTAGCTGCACTGTTATCAGGAGACTTACACATTCTCTTATCAATGAAGACAAGACCTTCTGTAACAGAAGCATCAATTCCGGAGTTAACAGTAAGCTTCATTGTAAAGATAAGAGTCTTTTCGCTGACAACAACGGGGTTCTTCGAAACAGCTGTTGCGCCTGCACCAGTCTGAAGACGAGCACACTGAATATATTCTTCAGCTATCGGAACACCGTCAGCAAACTTGCCACTCCAACCTGTTGTATAGTCAATATTACCTTGAATTCTTGTGTTACCCAATGACTTGATATAAGCAGAAGTTGTATTGGGTACGCAGGATGTTGTATTATTGTTTGTTGTAATCTTGCCAAGTGTGAAAACTCTTCTATCAAACATAATACCAAAGACACCCTGACCAGCAATATAATTTGTCTTGATGCTTACTTCAATTTCAACAGTATCACCGGCTTTGATTGATGTTGCAGGTACACGAACACCGTTAATTGTCTTATAAGCTTCAAGATAGTAGTTACAAACTGTGTTGAGATTCCAGACTACTTTTACGGTAACATTGCCTGAAGGCATTGTAGTAAGCTCATAAGCCTCACCGTTAAGAGTCCAGCCTGCAAAAATATAGTGGTGCTTTGTGGGCTCTTCAATATTAATCGGAGTGCCGTAGAGAGCAGTGATAGGCTCAATCTCAGTACCGCCGTCTGTATCGAAGTAAAGAGTATAAGTGTTAACTGTGTACTGAGCATAGAGTGTATGCTCTGTTTCAAGCTCAACAGGAACAGCGGATGTTACCTGTTCTCCGCCTTCGGGTGCTGTGAACCAACCAACAAATGTGTGACCGTCCTTTGAAGGATTGGGAAGGTCGCCATAGGTTGAACCGAATGTTACGGAATATTCAGGAGTTGAAACTGTACCGTTTTCGCCGGGATCAAGAGTGATATTATAAACCTTCTCTGTCCAACCTGCGTAAACATTAACAACTGTGCCTGTATCACCAAGGTCGGGCATTTCTGTGTAGCTTGCGGGCTTTGTGCAAGCTTTATCATAATACCAACCGGTGAAAGAATAACCGAACTTATAAGGAACAGGCATTTCAATCTCTGTGCCATAGGCAGCTGTGAGATCTTCACAATCAGTGCCGCCGTTTGAATCAAAGGAGAAGGTGTATTTTTCAACATCGCTCCAATGAGCATAGAGATTCTCAATATAGTTTACAGTTACCATTGTATCAGCAACAACCTGCTCACCGCCATAAGGATCGGAGAACCAACCAAGGAAGGTATAACCGTCTCTTGTAGCAACAGGAAGTTCACCGTACTCTGCAAGATAAGTAAGCTCTTTTGATGTTACATCAACCTTACCGCCGTTTGCATGGAAATAAGCATAGTAAATAACGGGGTTATAAATAAATGTAACCGTCTGCTCATCCTGAGTGAGAGTAGCTGTCTGATACTGCTCTGTTGCTTCATAGCCGGGATGAACCGGAGCAGTTACACGGACAACATATGTACGGGTACCGTCATATGTCTGTGAGCTGAGTGTGCGATAGCCGCTTTCCTGTGTTTCATCGGGAGTCAAGCAGAGAACTGTATATCTTGACATCTTGAGAGTAAGACCGCTGATTGCGCTTTCAAGATTGTCTGCCATCTGGTCAACAGCAGCCTGCTTGCTTGCAGGAAGGTCATACTGAATAAGAGCAATAGCATTTGTTACTTCAACAAATGAGTTATAGTTGTCAGGGTTAAGCTCATTTACCTGAGCAACAAGTGCATAAATTCTGGAATAGTCTGCGTAAGCACTGACAAGAGAGTTAACAGCAAGGTCAATGTTTTCCTTTGCTCGCTGAACTCTTGTCTGAGTTGCGCTGGGGTTAGCATAAACCTCAATTGCATTCTTAATAACAGCTAAATAAGTTGTGAAACCACCGCTGTAATCAGAAGCCTGTCTGTTAAGCGCCATCTCACGGACAATTTTTGCACCAAGATCATTTTTGATTGCCGTATGAGTGCCGTCAGCAGAGATAAGAACATGAATGTATGAAGTGTATGTTACACCAAGGCAGTCATAGGCCACTGTAATTGATACAACATCGCCTGTAATGCCTGTGGATGTAATGGATGCAAGATAATAGCCATTATCCTGAAGAGCAAACTCAGAAGCAACAACACCGCCTGAAACGGTTACAACGAAGTTTGAAAGTTCGTTTGAAGCTGCATCCTTAAGAGCAATATCAAAGCTCTTACCGCTTTCAACTGTGCTGGGAACACGAATATCAAGCGCACTTTTATAATTTGTGTTGATAACTGTAAGACCTGCTTCGCCTGCAGCAAGAGTTGCAGCTGCGTTGCTGATTGCTTCAGCTGTTGCGTTAGAATCCGCATTGACATTCTGTGCATTAGTCAGTGCAGCAGTATATACAGCATATGATTCGGGAGTGTAACGAGCTTCAGGATAGGAAGCATGGTTATTAATCATATACTGAAGAACTGATGCATCGTAGCTTGCGGCATCGGCTACGATACCGCAAGCGAGTGTGCTGAAACAAAGTGTCAATGCAAGCAGAAAGCTTATAAATTTTTTAAGTTTCATTTGCATATTCCCCTATTACACGAGTAGTTTTGTTGTGTGAGCATTAATCTTAACCAATGCCGAAAACATTTGAAAAGATAAGTCCGATAAGCTGTGAGAAGAATGCGATAATCATATCGAAAATAGACTGTTCTGTTTCTTCAGGCTGAACATCGGTTACAGCATTGTTATCTGTTACGGATTCAGTGCCGACCTCAACATCAGTTGATGTAACCTTTGACCAACGAGCATAAAGTGTGCCGTAATAGCTTGTTGTAACCTTAACAGTTTCGTCAACCTTGATGCCGCCTATATTCTTGTTATACCAACCTACAAACTCATAGCCCTCACGAGTGGGAACGGGAAGATCTGAATATGTTAAGCCATACTTAACATATGTTGTAGTCGGTTCGACTGTACCGCCGTTTGCATTGAAGATAACACGGTACTCCTCAGGAGCATACTGGAATTCTACAACAACACCGCCCTTTTCAATTGTTACGAGCTGAGCCTTGCTGCCTTCCTTAGCCTTATAACCGAGAATTTCGGGAATGTTAACAATAACCTTTTCGCCGATATTACCGTAAATAACATCCGTGCTGATAAGGATTGATTCACCTGTTTCAGCAAGAGCAACCTCTGTTTCCTCAAGGTTTGCCATAATCAAACCGCCTGAGTAATCATAGCAACGGATGATGATACGGTCCTGAGCAGGTACAAGGTTGTCGATAGCTGCTCTGAGATTATCTACTGTTTCATTAACAAGTGACTGCTGAAGAACATCCTGTGTGAAGTCAATTGTCTTGAGAATGTCTGTGACAGCATCAAAGTTCTGATAATCTTCGTGATTGAGTGAATTAGCAATTGAGATAAGCTTGTGGAGTTCTTCAAAGTCTGCAGATCTGTACTCAAGCCACTGTACAGCCTCAAGAAGGTTGATGTTAGCTTCATCAATCTGATTCTGAGTTACCATGGGGTTGTTGAGAACTGCAACCGCTGCCTCAAGGTCCTTCTTGTAAATATCCCAACCGCCTGAATAGAACCATTCCTGACGGCAGGAGGAAATTGCTGCATTAACAGTTTCGCGAAGAACTGACTTATCGTAAGCGATTACGCGAAGCTCAAACTTGGGATAAGAAATTGTTGAACCGCCGTTTGTAGCACTTGCTGTAACTGTGGGAGTGATAAGAGTTGTGATTGAATCACCGGGAGCAGGAAGATTTCCTTCAAAGGTGAAATTCTTGGAATCATCCTGGTTGAGGTTCATGCTGTAGGATGAGGGTGAAACTGTAACAGCTTCGTTGGAGGATGTTACATTAATATCGACTGCAGAGAAGACACCAGAGCCTATATTACCGCTGGTGTATGAATCTGCATACTTTGTAACTGTGAACATAAGACCGGGAAGCTGTTCAAAGCTGCTGTACATGCTGCGGTCAGCATAAACAGTGCCCATGGGAATTGTTGCGCAATCGCCTGCACTGCCTGCTGCTGCATGGTCAACAGCATAGGAGATAACACCGCTGTAGTTTGAGCTCTGAATACCGTAAACACCAAGGTGATACTTGTTGCGCACATAACCGGGCTGGCAGGTATTTACATCAAAGTTAATTTCGTAGTCACCTGCTGAAACAAATGTGTATGCGTAAGTTGTGTACTGCATGCCTGTTGAAGGCTGAGTAAACTTAATTGTAGCAGTAATTACGGAGTAGAGAGTTGCTGCTGCGGGATCGATTTCCCAACAGTAATAATCGCCATCCTGATACATTTCACCAATTGTTGCGCCACCGTTAACTGTAGCAGAAACATCAGTGATAGCTGCACCGCTTGACTCACGGAACTTAAGAATTGTTGTTGTATCCTTAGAAACTACTGAGTCAATGATAATTTCTGAACCAAGCTCATAGTTGAGCTCCCAGAATTCAAGGTTACCGTATGCTGCCTGAAGGTTAGAAGTTGCTTCGTCGACTATATGCTGGTCATTCATATCATAGTCGCGGTCAAGCGCTTTAGCTGCAGCATAAGCTGATTTGAAAGCTGAAATTGAGTGAGTTGTATAGAGTCTGTAATCCTCCTCAGGGATAGCTTCAGCTCTTCTGATCATAGCATCAAGATATGTATATCTTGCGAGTGAAACATAGCTCTTAAGCTTATTCTGTGCCTTAAAGAGTTCCTGTCTTGCAAGTGAAATTGCAGACTGCTTTGCATTGGGATCAGCTGCTACCTTATAAGCATTGGCAAGTGCTTCACTGTAAAGTCTCCAGGATCTGTCTGAGTAGATCTTGTTGCCGCTTTCGTCAAGATTTTCTACTGCATTGTTAGCCTCTGCGTAGTTAATCTCGTAAGCGAGCTGAATCTTGCAAAGCTCACTTCTGGGAGTCATTCTCTCATAGTAGTAGCCAAGTCTGTAGTAAAGATTCTTTATCTCAAGAGCTGTAACGGAGTTCGGATTTTCGTTATATCTGTTGACAAGATCTTCACATTCTGAGTATGTGTCGTCAAAATTAGTAAACTCGAAGAGATATTCGTAGTCCTCTTCGCCGTAGGTGAAGTAACCGTCATCGCTGTAAGTGAGGCCTTCATTTGACGGCATAAATTCTGCCATGAGCTTTTTAAGGTCATTCATTGTCTTGTTGGGGTAACCAACAGGAGCATTAACCGTAAAGTTATCGTTCTGGCTAAGACCGATAAGTGAACCGACAAGCGGAATAAGAGTCGGGAAGTTGTAATCCTTCTCTGAATAGAGAGCTGAGAGAAGGTTACCTGCAAACTGACCGAGCTTGCCACCCTTTGTTGAACCGTAGATAAGGTCTTCAAGGTTCTGAGTAGAAGCAGGGATAATCTCAAGGCCGTTCATAAGACTTGAAAGGATAGATTCAAGCAGGCCGAGAACAAAGTTTACAAGAGGCTGATTAAGGACAGCATCAGGAGAGGAATTCTTACCGATGAAGCTGAGAATCTTTTCGATATCAAAGGTCTCAACACCGTGAAGAAGTGTGTCAACGATAAGTGACTCTGATGTTGTGTCACTTGTTTGCTGAATTGTAAGAAGTGTGGGAGAGAGAATGTTGAATACTGTTGCGTCAAGCTTCTCCCAGCATGTCATACCAGCGAGGTTCTGTCTTGTGTCGAAGATGAAACCGAACTCAGCAACAAGCCAGTTTACAAGACAGTCAACAAATTCTTCAAAGTGAGCATCAGCAGGAATGTTGATGTCCACAAGAGAGTTCATGAGATAGATGAGGTAGTCTGTACCGACTTCAATCCATGCACCGTCTTCGGGATCAAGTGTGCCGTCTTCAATCATGCCGTAGTAATCGTTTTCGGGAAGAAGGTCGATAACAAGGCTGATAAGTATATAAGTAAGGCATTCCTGAATTGTATCACAGCCGGGAAGGAATCTTACGCCTTCGAAGAAGTCAACACCGGGAGCAATAAGCATAACTATGTAGGAAATGAACTGGTCAGTTGACCACTCTGTCATATCGGGGAATTCTGTATCTTCGGGGATTACTTCGGGAAGAAGCATCTGAAGAAGACCAGGGCCGAGCTCACGGAGAATTGTCTTGATATTGTTATAAAGGTCATCATTAATATCAATACCGTGGTCGGTAAATGCGATAATGTCGTAAAGAGCAGCAGATTCTTTTATTACATTACCTGCTTCATCTGTTACTGTTTCGCCAACAAGGAGCCATGTAAGAGCATTTTCAAGCTCAATAACCGGGAACTCCTCAGGGTCATAATCATAACCGAGCTTAAGATAGTCGTTAATGATACCGATGATAGTGGGAAGAAGACCGGGATTAGCGGGATCGCCGTAGGGGAATTCTTCGCTTGTTTCAATATCAAGGGCATCGGGAAGAGATTCAACAAGTGTGGGAACGAGGATATCGTTCATAAGAGCATCAATAGCATTCTGGATAAGGTCGTAGGAAGAGCCGGTTGTGATTGATGTCTTACCTGCCATACTTGGAAGGAAGCCTGTGTATGACTGAGTTGAAACATTGTAATCACCGATAAGGAGCTGATCTACAACATCCTGAAGGAGACCGTCGATTGTGAATGAATCGAGAGTTACACCTGCGGGAAGTGTATCAATTTCGGGCTCAGACTCAGCTTTAATAAGGCTGTTATAAATGAGAGTGTAGATCATTTCCTTGAGGAAGCCGGGAATATCGTAAAGGAAGCCCATATCACCGTCTTCGGGAAGGACAAGACCAAGAATAAAGCCAAAGTCAATCGTACCGTTTACAAGCTTCTCAAGAACGGGTCTGTTATCGCTGAGGAACTCAAGAAGAGCATAGAAAACAGCCGAGTCAGCATGGGTAGTTCTTCTGGGCTCTACGATAGCAGACTCATCAAGGTCTTTAAGGTCACCCAAAAGGCTGAGAGCCTGGGCGAAGTTGACAAGACCCATATCAAGAAGGTCTGAAATTGATTTGAATGTGTTATCAACCGAAGTAAGATTGATTCTGATTGTACCGAGAATACTCAGATCAATTTCTTCGTTGATGTTTGCATCGTACAGGACCTTGTCAAGGAAGTCGAGCAGCATTGAGCAGGACTGCTCATAGCTGTAGTACGGCTTACCGAGGCTGTCGTAGCCTGCAGGCGATGTGTACGCTTCATACGCTGATGCAGTGCTTGAAAGCGATGTTCCTAGCATAACAAAAGCAAGAAGAATACATAATAGCTTCTTTACTTTTTTCATAAGAAAAAGCACCTCCATAGGAATTTTGTTTTTGGGTTTTGCGTAGTGCGGGTCAGGAATGCCCTAAAATATATATGTAAACTAATAGTGCCGATACCGATAGGTATACAGTTACACTATTATTCATACAGATTATATCACAAGATTTAAAGGGTTGCAATAAAAAGAGCAACAAATTTCAAAAAAATTTTTATAAAATTTGTACAAAATGTTACTTTTTTTCGATAAAAACACTAAATACAGCGGTAGAATGCGATACAAAGCACAAGAGTTAACGACAAAATACATTTTTATTAGGAGTTAGGAATTAAGAATTATGAATTGATGACATAACCCACACCAAAATAATATAATGGTTGTTAGCGATAACCCGCCATTTATTCCTAATTCCGCATTCATAATTATATAATTATTGAAATAAAAGAAAATCTATGATATAATATCTATAATTTATTACATTATATAATAAGGAGTGAATTTGTGTGAAAAAAATCATTATGGGTGCTTTGTCATCAATCTGTCTTGCAAGCACCGCCATCTTCACCGCGTCTGCCGCTACCGTAGATTTGCCTGATGCATTTTCTGACCTCAGCAAGATTTTTGAAATTGTGCTTAAAATAGCTGAATTTATATCAAAGATTTTCAGTTTCTTTTCTTAAAACTTTAATCTTCCCTTTCCCCTACTCTGACATTTATGACAAAAGCTCCTGATTCGTTTGAATCAGGAGCTTTTATTAACACTTTGGAATTATTTAAGGTCGTTGATGGATTTCTTTTCTTCCGCAACAGCCTTTTGCTGCTCTTTAACCTTGTTGATTGCATCAGCATCGCCGGATGTAATCTCTGAGTTCATCATTGCACGGCGTGCAAGAAGCTCTTCGTACATCTTGTCGCGCTTCTTACCTGAAAGGTCATAGAAGAGAAGCGGAATAATGCCGAGAGTTGTTGTGATAAGAGGAAGGACAGTGAACATAGCAAACAGCCAGAACTTCGTATCGTCAGTCTGTGCACTGCCACTTGTATAGGCATTAATATCGTAACCGATCCACTTTTTGAACAGGGTTTTGATAAACGAGCTGACGGTGCTTGAAAGTTTCTGTGCAAGACCCTTTGCTGCAGAGGTCATAGCCTCTGTACGGTAGCCGTTTTTCCACTCGCAATAGTCCATAGCCTCGTTATACATCTCACTTGGAATAACGCAACGAAGACCGTAGAAGAACATATAACATGTCTCCTGAAGGGCAAGGGCAATACCCATAGGAATAACCTTTTTATACAGGCCGTTTTTCTTGCCGCCTATACAGCCAAACAGGAAAACGGGAATATAGGTAATATCAATGCTGTATTTACCGAGGATTGCAAGTGCACGTGTTGACATTCTCTTGCGGAACCACGGAACAAGTGTGTAAGAGAACGGATGAACGATAGCACCGGGGATACCAACGATTGTGCCGAGCGTTGCAAAATTAAGAACATCGATGAAATAATCCTTTTTACTGCCGCTGAACAGAGAGAAACTGCTGAGTGTATCAGATAAAGTAAGAAGAAGAATTGGCTTGTTGTTGACAATCGACTTAATACCCTCTTTGATACTGGGAGTTTCAACAGACTGCATAACGCGCTCTTTTGTAACGGTTGCAAACCACAGCGCCGCAATACCGCTGACAAGTGATGTAAAAACACCCATACCAATGAATACACCTTTATATGCTGCCTCAAAATTGCCCTTAGCAATAAACTGGTTACCGATCAGGTCAAGAACAACATCCATTATCTGCTGAGGAAGCTTTTCACCTAGGAAACCGGAGAAAAACTGGGCAGAAGTGATAAGCCTGGTTCGTTCAATTGGGTTTGGCGTTATAGTTGCCAGCATACCTGTCTGGGCAAAGCCGCGGAACGTGCCGCCGGTTTCGCGCAGAATGGCAAGAACGAGGTAGAAGAAAAACTTAGCCATTGATGTAGGAGAAGCGGTCGGAAAAAGCAAAGGCATAAGCCAGTAAAGACAGGTTGCCAATGTACCCGGAATACCAAGAACTATAAGATAAGGCTTAAACTTACCCCAACGGGTACGCGTTTTATCAACAATAGCACCTGAAAATGTATCGTTAACAATATCCCAAATACTGTTGATAAGGTTTGCAACAGCTTGCAAACCAAGGTCAAGCTTAAAAATATTTGTAATAAAACGTTCAGCATATGTATTGATATTGAAGCTTTGCGCCATATCAAAAATTACATAGCCGACAGTTTCTTTTGTGCCGACATAACGCCGGTTCTGTTTGGCATAAAAATCTTCGGTATATTCGGTGCTTGTTTCAGCCGAATTTTTCTTTTTCGCCAAAAATTTCGCCTCCTCAAATAAAGTTTTGTAAATTATAACATAAAAATCAGTTTAAATCAATAATTTTTAAAGCTTTAGAGTATTAATTTTATTTAATATTTAATATTTTATATGTTTCATTTTTGAATTATTTTCAGCATAAAGTTTGATGTAACTAAACGCAAGGGGTGCTGATAAAAAATGTTTTTTCAAATGTTGTGTGCCGTATTGTCAAACCTGATTTATCTTCCGCTTCATCTGCAAAACTCAAGCACATTTCCAAAACCGCTAAGCGCAAAAGAAGAAACACTTTACTTTGAAAAGATGAAAAACGGCGATAAAGAAGCAAGCAAAAAGCTGATTGAACACAATCTCAGGCTTGTTGCACATGTGACGAAAAAGTATTACTCCATGACAGCGGACAGTGACGATCTTATATCAATAGGCACTATTGGTCTGATAAAGGCAGTTAATTCATTCGACTACAAAAAAGGAACAAGACTTGCAACCTATGCAGCAAGATGCATTGAAAACGAAGTTCTCATGCACCTGCGTACACAAAAGAAAAATGCACAGGACATTTCAATGAGCGAACCTATAGACAGCGACAGCGAAGGTAACCCACTCACCTTCAGCGATGTTGTATACATTGACGACACAATTGCAGACGACATAGACACAAACGAAAAAACGCAAATAATATATGAATATATAAGCAAAATGAAAAACAAGGCAGAACAACAAATTATAATTCTGCGCTACGGACTTTATAACACAAAGCCGCTGACACAACGCGAGGTTGCACAGCGGCTCGGAATATCAAGGTCCTATGTGTCACGCATTGAAAAACGCGTGCTTGAAAAAATGAGAAAAATGTTTGAGGAATAAATTGCAGTTTATCTGTCTGTGACAGATAAACTGTATCGATATAAATTCCTTCGGAATTTTCGATATGCGCTGCGGCGTTCGATATATGCTTCGCATTCGATATGCGCTGCGGCGCAAGCAGAATTTATATCATATCGAGTTTGAGCTGCAAGCGAAAACATATCGAATTTTGCAACGCAAAAAATATCGAGTGACCGCAAGGCCACATATCGACATGTATAATTTGAAATTTGTAGTTATCTCGATTTATCACTGATTTTTTCTTATCAATTTAATTGAGGTATTGTCTGCGGCGACTCGCCGACAAACTGTAATTTAACAATATCCCACAGCGAAACCAACCAACAGCAAAGCACTTGTTGCAAGCAAATTGACCGCCTGAAATTTCCAGGAAAATTTAATCCACTTACCATAGCTGACTCCTGTAAGACCAAGAGCAATAAGCAGCGCGGCATTAGTCGGATAAAAAACATTTGAAAATCCGTCGCCGAAGGCAAACGCCATAACGCAAAGCTGAGGTTCAATTGAAAAAAGCTGAGCCATAGGAACAATCAGCGGAATGAGCAGGAATGCCTTTGCCGAGCCTGAGCTGATGAAAAAATTCATAACAAGCACAATTAGATAAACAAAAAGAATTATCAGCGCACGGGGCATGCCATCCATAGCTTCAACAGCCCAATAGAGAACTGTGTCGAGAATTTTCGCTTCCGTGAGAGTGTACTTGATTGAGCTTGCAAGCAGAAGAAGAAAAATTGCCGGCAGAATATTTACAATACCCTTGCCGAAGGTGCGTGCAAGGTGCGATGCTTTCATTCCCGAAAGCACAACGGAAGTAAGACCTGCAACAAGGAAGGTGACTGCCACAATAATCATTGTGTAATCCTGGAGCACGGTAATAAAACCGGAGCTGAGCACAGCGAGAATACCGACTGAAAGAATTCCAGCAAAGCAAAGCAGAGCCTTATCCATTCGGCTATCCTTTATAAAATTATCGTTATAAGAAATACCGTTGCCAGATTTTTCCGCTTTTTTAGCATATCTGTAAAGAAAAACCATAAGCAAAGAATATATTACCGCAAAGCTGATAAGCCTGAACCAGATACCGGAAAACATCGGCAGTCCTGCAAGACTCTGCGCAACACCGACAGTGAAAGGATTACAAACACCGGAAGCAAAGCCACAGCCTACCGCAAGCAGGCTCATTCCCATACCGGTCATAGCATCCCAACCAAGATTGATACTAAGCGCAACAACTATCGGCACCATGGGAACGCACTCTTCAAACGAGCCGATAAACGCACCCATTGCCATGAAGAAAAATGTTACAACCGCAAGTAAAGTATAACGCGCCTTACCGAAACGGGCAACAATACGGTCGAGCATATATTTCATTAGTCCGCATGAATCAAGACTTGTGAAAACACCGCCGATAACAACAAGAAAAACTATAATTGCAATTATCGTTCCTCCGCCCTCTGCTCCGAGAACAAGAACGGGCGAAGCCAGCCATTTGCCAAGCGATATACCGCCGTCAACATATTCAAAGCCCTGTGCAGGGTCAAGCACGGTATTACCGGCTGCATCAACAGTGCGTGCATATTCACCGCCCGGAATAAAAAATGTCAGAGCATATGTAGCAATCATAAGCGCAACTACAACAACAATCGCCGTGATAAAAGATTTAACACTGACATTAAGCCCTGTGCTTTCATTAGTTTTTTTCATAAACTGAGCTCCCCAAACAACAATATGAAACACATTATATATGTTCTTACAAAAAATTACAATATATTTAAAGTTATTTTACGCAAAATAAAACAGGGTGAAAAAATGAAATACAACCACAGCGAGGAAAAGCGCTCAAAGCTATCACAGAACGAAATACCGGACGATTCGTTTGACATGGTAAACAAATACGGAACTTATGAAATTCAGCCGTCAAACGACACTGACAATATGTTTCCTGCAATATCTCAGGGGCTGGCAAAGAAGCACAAACGAAAGAACAAATAAAGAGGAGCACTGCTCCTCTTTAATAATTATTATTCATCTGCTTCTTTTCGAATGAGAGCACCTTTGTGCACAACCGAATCGCATTCAAAGCTGCATTTCATCATCGGATGAGGTGCGGCTTCAATTTTTTCATTTTTCTCATTTCTGAGGTCTTTGACATTAATCTTTAAAGGCTCTTTTCCTGCGACCATAATTTCAAGTTCGTCACCTTCAAAGAAACGGTTACGCTGCGTTACATATATTCTGCCATTTTCACAGCTGTCAACCTCCGCCATAACATTCCAGTTGCGTTTGTATGTACCCTCGTAATAAATCTGCGCATCATCCTTGGGGTCGCTGAAGAAAAATCCCGTACAATACTCTCTGTGGCTGACCTTGCGTGTTTCGTCAATCATCCACTGATCAGGCTTATAATCAGGAGAAGGATTTTTAAGATAGCCGTCAATTGCGGCACGATAGGCATTTGTGACAACCGCCGTATAATATGAAGATTTTGCTCTGCCCTCAATTTTGAAAGAGCTTATACCCGCTTTTATCATTTCGGGAATATGCTCAATCATACACATATCGCGTGCATTCATAATATAAGTACCGCTGTGGTCTTCACCGATAGGAAGGTAAAAGCCGGGGCGCTTTTCTTCCATAATCGCATACTTCCAGCGGCAGGGCTGAGCGCACTCTCCCCTGTTGGAATCTCTGCCGAGAAAATAATTTGAAAGAAGGCATCTGCCCGAAAACGACACGCACATTGCGCCGTGAACAAAACACTCTATATCAAGGTCAGAAGGTGTTTTTGCGCGTATTTCCGCAATCTCCTCAAGAGAAAGCTCACGCGCCAGCACAACACGTTTTGCACCCATATCATACATTGCCTGTGCGGCAGCATGGTTGACAAGACCCGTCTGAGTAGAAATATGGATTTCCATATCGGGTGCTAACTTTTTGACAAGCGAAAGCACACCCATATCGGAAATAATCATTGCATCAATTCCTGCTTCGACAGCAGATTCTACAATTGACGGAAGGGCAAGTAAATCGTTATTGTGTGCAAGCACATTACAGGTGAGATATACCTTTATACCCTTGCCATGGCAAAGCTCAACCGCATTTTTGAGCTGTTCGGCATTGAAATTCTGCGGTGCGGCACGCATGCCAAGACTTGTTGAGCCAAGGTAAACAGCATCTGCACCGTACATCACCGCTGCCTGCAGACGCTCCATATCGCCGGCAGGTGCTAAAAGTTCAGGTTTAAACATATTAAAAATCATTCCTTATTATCTCTGAGAACCTGAGCCCAGTTAGCCTGGAACTCACTGTAGGTTTTAGCCATATAAATTTTTCCTGCTTCATTGTGGCAGAAGTAGTAATAATCCGTATCATCGGGGTTAAGTGCCGCCTCAATTGCATCAACACCGGGGTTGCAAATAGGACCTGCCGGCAAGCCAGAACGCGTGCTGTTTGTATCATAGCCGTTAAGGAACGAGCTTGCACCGGCACTTCCGAGAACGGGAGCAAGATAGTTGTTGACATATTTTTTCGTTGAGTCACAGCCGAGAGTGGGATATGCCGAAGGATTGTTAAGACGGTTATGAATAACTGATGAAACCTTACCCATCTGACTCTTGTCTGCGGCTTCCTTCTGGATAATTGAAGCAATTGTAATAACCTCATCCATCGTAAGGCCCATCTCTTTTGCACGCTGAGCATATACCTCTGACCACTTTGATTCAAAGTTACCAAGGAATTTATTGATAATGCTTGTCGGATTTTCGCCTATACCGTTTTCCTTTTCACTGACAAAGAAATCATAAGTATCGGGGAAAATATATCCTTCGAGCTGATAACATTTTTCACCGTCAATCGGAATATCACTTATAAACTTATATTCAAAATCCACATTCTTAAGCGCATCGTAAATATAAGCAGCCGGACAGACGTTATTTTCGTCAAGCTTGGCAATAATCTGCGGAATTGTCCAACCCTCAGGGAAGGAAAGACGGATTGTTTTATCGGACTTCTGATCTTCAAGCATTGCGGTAAGCATGCCCTCAACACCCATATCAGCGGTCAGATAATGATTACCGTGAAGATAGCTTTCATCATCAAAGCCGCGGAATTTTGTAATAATTTTGCAGAACCATTTATGCTTGATAAGACCGTTTTTCTTAAGCTCATTAATAATCTCGTTATACCCATAATCATTTTCAATTGTTACTACCACGAGCTCATCGTTCCTGCTCAGCGCCAATATATCATTTATGCACGATATACCGTAAGAAGAAAAAATAACGGAGCATATAACGATAACGGAAACCAACAGAATCTGTCTGAGCTTTGATACCTGGTCGCGCTCTCTGACGCGCTGTGCAGCAATAGCCAGTTTTTCTTTTTTCTGTTTATCCGCCCTTGCCCTTTCCTGAGCATTGCGATGGTCTATCTGAGCTTTTGTAGGCTTTCTGCCCGCAAAATACACAGCCTTGTCGCGCTTAGCCGGCTTTGCAGGCTCTTCATAAGCAGGTTTATTATATTCTTCTTCATCAATTTGAATTTTAAAATTCTTGACTGCATTGCTTCTGTTCACACGGATTTCGGAAGGAGCAGCAGAATCGACAGGCTTAAACCGCTCAGAAGGCGCAGGTTCAGCCTTTTTTTCAGCAGAAGGCCTTACCGGCTCAGGCTGAGGTACAGGAACATCTGCCGGCTTTTGTGAATACTGCTCTTTTTTCTTAGCCTTCTCATAATTTTCAAGCCACGCATCGAAATCGTCATCAAACTCAATTTTAAATTTTTCCTTTTTATTCTCGTCCATTTATGTAACTCCTTTTACATTCAGCAAAAATAGTTATCTTTTTCAGTTACTATTATATCCACCTTACGGTCAAATTTCCCGTGAGGAAGGTTTTCTTTAATAAGTGCCGAATAGCCAAGACCTATGCATGCACCGTTATATCCCGACAGAAATCTGTCATAATAACCCTTACCGTAACCAAGACGGTAGCCTTCTGTATCGTACATAAGAGCAGGCACAATACATACACTTGATGTATAATCCCTGAGCAGAGCGCACTTTTCTGTATCAGGCTCCATAACACCGAAAGCACCGGGAGCAAGTTCAGATTTGCTTTTTATTATATAAAACTCCATGTCACGGGTTCCGTGTACACATTTCGGCACGGCAACAGTTTTTCCCATTGCAAGCGCTCTGTCTATTATAAGAGAAGTGTCTGCTTCGAGGGACTTGGAGCAGTAGACAAGCACTGTTGTGACCTCACGGAATTTCCACAATGTAAGAAATTTGTTCTGAATTTTAAAATCCATGCGCTGTTTTTCACCGCGCGAAAGATTTCTGCGCCACTCAAGCGACTGTGCACGCAATGCATTCTTTTCAGGTCTGATGTCTTTAATCATTGTAAAGCGACTCCCAGAGAGCATCCGCCTTTTCGGTGCCGATAAATTGTTCAGCTATAACCTTACCGAACTTAAGCGCAACACCGCAGGCTTTAGCAGTAATTATTTTGCCGTCTGTGCAGACTGATTTTTTACTTAAAGTTGCACCGTAAAGATACTCCTCAAATCCGGGGAAGCAGATTGCCTCTTTGCCCTTAAGCAGACCTTTTTTGCCGAGAATACTCGGTGCGGCACAGATTGCACAGACAAATTTTCCGTTTGAATAAGCATAGTCAATAAATTCGTTTACGGTTTTATCTTTTTCAAGGTTGAGTGTTCCGGGCATACCGCCGGGAAGCACTACGGCTTCAAGGCTTTCGTCGGGCGCAATGCTGTCTGCAGTAACATCGCACGAAACGGGAATCGAGTGAGAGCCGCTCACAACAGCGCCCGTAACACCGACTGTTTTAACCTCAAGCCCTGCTCTGCGAAGCACATCAACAGTTGCAAGCGCTTCAACCTCTTCAAAGCCCTCTGCAAGAAAAACATAAATCATAGATTCTTCTCCTTTACTCCATAGTAAGACCTATATATGAATTAAGTTTTGTAAAACACTTTGCTTTTTCATCAAGCGGCAGCAGCATTCCGTAGCGATTTTCTTCTCTCATCGGCGCAGGTGTTTTTATATATTCGCCGTCATACACACTGTAAATCTCGCCGCAGTGTTCAATTATATCTGTACCAAATTTTTCGTATTCCGCTTTGATATAGTCCGTGTGTTCACTACACCAAAGAAATCGGCTGTCGGGTTTGTAATCGACAATGTTTTTTATATTCTGCTTTACAGCATAGAAAGCTGTTTTGTAACCGAATCGTGAATAATAATCAAAAAGAGAGCTTTCCGCAGGGACAAGCGCGATAAAGCTTTTGTTATTTTCAAGCGCAAACTGTTTAGCTTTTTCGAGAAGCTTTGCCATACACCCCTTACCGCGGTAAGAATTGAAGGTTGCCGCAGCAAAAAGATAATAACCATTTTGGCCGCAAAGCTCACCGTCAATAAGATAAAGTGCACTTGTGAGTCTTCCCTCTTCGGCATGGGTAAGACATTGACATGAGCCGTGTGTGCGATGAAAAAATCGGATATAATCTTCACTGTCGCCGAAGGCTTCGTGCCACAGCAAAACAGCATCATCCCTGAATTTTTCACAGTCAAACCTTACCAAAGCTTTTCTTTCCTTTCATTCACATTCCGCAACATATTTTTCAAGCCAGATTTCGGGATGATAGGACCGCTTTGCCTTGCGCAGACCTTCCGAACCCGTATCCTCTTCCCGGTTGATAAGCTCGTACTTATCGGCAAGGCGGATTGCCATTTCTCGGTTGATTATGGGGTATGCACCCTGAATTGACGAATAAGCCTTTTCAAAATGGGTGCAAAAAATTCCGTCCTTGAGCTTTTCTCCGAAAGAGAAAGCAACGACCTCTCTGCCCGCACGAATAAGGCCGCCGTAAAAGCCAAGCTCATCAAAATGCTTCAGTGCAACATTAAGCGCATTGTGCTCAGCTGAAATTGCCTCTTCGTCCTTATATTCGTTAAGTATCAGCCAGCGCTCATTCATTGCAGCGCACTGGCCGATATTTGCAGGATTTATTTCTTCAAATCTCCAGTCAGGATTGTTTTTTATAAAACCTGAAATATGGTTACGCTTACCGTGATATTTTCTGCCCGAAAGCTGTGCAAGGTCCGAGCTTTTGTAGATATAGTCAAACCTGCTGTCATCTGCGGTAAAAGTAAATCTTCCGGGAAAAAGTTCTTCTATTCTTTGCTTTTCTTCAAGCGAGCAGCCGCCGATTACAGTCTTAACACCCTCGCGCTCGGCATCAGCAATAATAAGCTCAATCATTTCGGCAAAGTCGCCCTCGCCAATCGGACAGCAGTAGCTGATTCCTTCGCGAGTGAAATATTTGGCAACCAACATATCACCATGAAAAGCAAGCTGTGTTTTATAAATGTTTTTCCAGATAAACAAAGTGCCGAAGCAATACTCACAGCCCATATTATCAGTTGACATAAGTATTTTATCGGCCTTAGATTTATCCGCTAAAGTTATCGGATGAAATTCAAGCATAAACTAACTCTCCGGGTAATGCATCAATAATCATCTGTGCAATTATCTCAACGGAAAGAGGCTTGCCGTCTTCTGCACATTTAATAACGAGCCAGCCCATTTTTTCCGCAGCATACATAGCGGCCTCACGGCAACGGTAAAGATAACCTACATCCGCCTCATGCACATCTTTTTTCTCACCTGTTTTCTCACTTCTTACAGACATGAGCTGCTGTGAAATTTCAATAGGCATATCAAGATAAATTACAGCATCGGGCTTGGGGATTCCGAGCTTTACATATTCAAAATCTTCAAGCCACTGAATATAGCTGTCCCAATCCTCGCGCGGCATTTTTTCAAGCTGATGGTAAGCATTTGATGTTGTATAACGGTCGGCAAGAATGAGCCTGTCCGCATCGTAATCAGCCTTCCAGTGCTGTTTAAAGCTTGCGAATCTGTCAACGGCAAAAAATGCAGATGCGGCAAAAGCGCCGACATCTTCAGGCTTACTGCCGAAGGCTCCGCCAAGATACATACGAACAAGTGTACTTGAAGGGTCTTCATAATCGGGCAGTTTAATCTGCCTGTAGGCGCAGCCCTTTTCTTCAAGATGTTTTTTAAGCAGTGAAATTTGTGTGGATTTTCCGCTTCCGTCAAGACCTTCTATTACTATCATTCTGCCCATAAATTCCGATTTTCCTCCCATCAGATTTTATCAAAACATAATACACCTAATTATACATTTAGCATTATAACACAATTTATTTAATATTTCAATTATTTAATATAATTGTAAGAATTAAATATCCGGACAGTAAAACTTGACTTTTTACCGCCACGGATTTATTATATAATAAATATGTTTAATTCCACTAAATTACGGAGGTCTGTAATATGGACTGCAAATCCGGTGTATATGTTCTCGGCTACAGCAGCTGCGGTGAAAAGATGTGTGCCGCAAGCGGCAGAATTTCCACTCAGCCCGGCAATGCCCTTGGCATATGGGAAAAGTCACAGGATGACGAAAAAAATACAAATCTTATAGATAAGGTCACTCGTTCCGGTCACAACTCAACGGTTGAGCATATAATGTTCAACCTTGCTTTTAACGATGTTTCAGTTATTGTTGAACAGTTTATGATTGAGTTCAGGCTTGCTTCCTTCACCGTAAAATCACGCAGATATGTTGATTTTTACGATGCAGGCTACTATGTGCCCGAATTCAAAAACGAAAAGAACAAAGAAAAATATGTCAATCATATTGCTTCGCTTTTTGAAGCTTATAAAAACATGACCGACGCAGGTATACCTAAAGAGGATGCCCGTTTTGTACTGCCCTACTGCTTCCTGAGCAACTTTTTCTGCTCACTCGGCGGCAGAGAGCTGCTTCATGTGCTTCACGCGATGCTTCACGGCAGAGGAAGCAAGGTGCCCGAAATATATGCACTCGGCAAGCAGCTTTACGAACAGGTTAAAGATATAGCACCGGGTGTATTGACAGGCTTTGAAGAAAGGAAGCCAAAGAAATCCGATATGCTTGACCTCAGCTTCATTGAGGCTGACCGCAAGGCTTCACCCGACGAGCTTGTAGAATACATCAGCGGCAGCAAGGATGCGGCAAAAACAGTTGCAACAGCGGCAATGCTTGAAGCAAATGTTTACTCAGCAGAGGCAGTTAAAGCCGCCACCGAGGACAGTGAAACAAGAGCAAAAATTATAAAAGCGGTCATTGACTGTTCTCGTCCAAGAGCACTTGAAAGTGTACAGTTCACCTTTGCGCTCAACAAGGTTTCACTTTCAACCCTCACTCACTTCGCAAGACACAGAATTCACTCAATTCAGATTCCGTCGCTTAACACAGTTGACAGAAACGATTGGGTCAAACCTGAAAGCATAACATCAAACAGTGAAATCTGCATTGCTTACAATGCTTGCTTTGAAACCAGCATCAGCCTTTATGAAGAGCTGAAGGCCGACGGAGAAGAAGAGGCACTCCCCTATCTCATACTCAGCGGCAATACACTCAGCATCGTTTCAACAATGAACGCAAGAGAGCTTATGCTGTTTATGAAGCTGAGAAGCTGCACAAGAGCGCAGTGGGAAATTCAGATTTATGCGAACAAAATGCTTGAAATTCTCAGAAAAGAAGAGCCTGAGCTTTTCAGATATTACGGACCGAGCTGCTATGTTGACGGCTTCTGTCCCGAAGGCAGACTCACCTGCGGCAGAGCGGCAGAGATGAAAGAAAAATACAGCAAATAAGAATTCAGCAGAGCTTTTGCTCTGCTGTTTTTGAGCCTGATATAAAAGAGGAATATTAATTATGCTCAACTACATACTTGTTTTTTCCGCTACGGTTTTATTTGCATTACAGTTTCTGTTCAATCAGAAATTCGAAGGTCAACGAGGCAGCGATTTAAAATCGGCACTTGAATTTACATTTTACAAAAGCGCAGTAATAGTTGTTATCATGCTGATAATAAGCGGTTTCAAAATTATTATAACACCGTTCAGCGTGCTTCTTTCGGTGATTTATGCAGCCGCATGCATACTGATGACCTATTTCAGTATGAAGGCTTTTGCGGTTGCTAACCTGTCGGTTTATTCCGTATTTTCAATGCTCGGCGGTATGCTGCTGCCGTTCATACTCGGAGTCGGCTTTTACAATGAAAAGCTGACCGTTTTCAAAGTAATATGCTGTGCACTTATCGGTGTTTCCGTACTGCTCAACCTCAAGGGCGGCAAGCAGAGCAAGAAGGCATTTTTATACTATATGGCAGTGTTTGTGCTCAACGGAGGTGTCGGTGTTATTTCGAAAATACATCAATCCTCTGCCCTTGCTCACACTGACAGCACAGGATTTATGTTTCTCTCATCGCTTGCAAGCATAATAATCAGCGGAATCTGGCTGCTGATTCAGTACAGAAAAATACCTGTTATAAAAGGAAAAAGTCTGCTGTATGCATCGGGCTACGGCATATTCAACGGTGTGGGCAATCTGTTCTTGCTTATTTCACTGTCGCACTTGCCTGCATCCGTACAGTATCCGCTTGTAACAGGCGGTGTAATGGTATTCTCAACAGTTATCAGCGCGGTAAGAAAAGAAAAGCTTTCAAAAACAGATTACATTGCCGCAGGAATATCGTTCATCGCATCGGTACTAATGGCATTTTAAAAACTTAAGAAGGAAGGCTCGGTGAGCCTTCCTTCTTTTTTATTTTTCTTTACTTATTACCTTTTTCTGCCACGATTTTTTGTGGCATTCGGGGCACTTCATATATCTTGTTCTGCCTATGTGCATTGCCAGATTGACAGCCTTATATGTCGGAACATATTTATGATGGCAGTGCTTACACTCGTAATATCCTGCAATCTGCTCAATTCTCACGGCAAAGAAGAAGCCGATAAACGCAGGAATAAATCCGGAAAATACAACAACTGTTCTTTGCCACTCTTCCATCGGCAAATATTTTCCGATAATAATCGGTATTAATAAAACAATAAGTGACAAAATGCCGATAACCCATTCCAGCGTAAGCAATCTTCTGTCGTTATCCTCTTTTTGCTTTACCATTTCAAGCAGCTTCTTTTCGAGATTTTCATTGTAATTATCCATTGAGACAACCTCCCCACTCAACAAATCGTTAACCGTTATTTTCAGCACCTGGCACAATTCAAGCATTATGGAAGAATCCGGCAAGGATTTGCCTGTTTCCCATTTTGACACAGCTCTGTCGGTAATGTTAAGCTTTTCTGCCAACTGCATCTGAGTCAGTCCGTTTTTCTTTCTGCACTCTGCAATGAACTTACCGATTTTTGCCAAATCCATAAAATGTGTCCTCCTTTCGCTTTCATTATATCCGCAGGGAACTGAAAATGTCTACAAACCGTCGGTTGAGTCGGGGGATTTATAGTTCTTATTATAACACTTTGCAGATAAAAAGCAACACAGTCAGCTTACCTTAAGCTGAAGACGGTATTTATCTGCAATCATGGCAATAAATTCAGAGTTTGTCGGTTTACCGCGCTGTGACTGAATAGTATATCCGAAATAAGAATTCAGCACCTCTACATCTCCCCTATCCCACGCAACCTCTATTGCGTGGCGGATTGCACGCTCAACGCGTGAAGATGTGGTAGAATACTTTTTGGCAACACCGGGATAAAGCAGTTTTGTAACCGCATTAATACTTTCAGGGTCCTCGATTGCCATTATTATTGCTTCGCGCAGATACTGGTAGCCTTTGATATGTGCCGGAACACCTATACGGTGCAAAGTCTGCGTAATCATCATCTCAAGAGAATCACTCTCATGCGGTTTTGCCTTTTCGCGTGATGAAGCAAAAAGCGAAAGAATGCGGTATGCCATTTCATCATAATCAAACGGACGAAGGAAGAAATAATCCGCTCCGGAATTCATAACATCGCTTTCAAGGGTGGGGTTATCAAAGCCGAAAACAACAATGAATTTTGTATGTAGCATCGGATGCTGTGAGCGCAGATTTGTCATTACACTTATTGCATCCGCACCGGGGAGGAACACATCCATTACAACTGCATCGGGACGCGTTTTGGCAACGATTTCAATTAATCTTCTTCCGTCTTTATCTATGCATTCCGCTTCAATTCCGTGGCTTTTCAGTGCGTTTCGGCACGGTCTGCCGAAATTATCCGTATTGTCTGCCACAATAACTCTCAATTTTTTCTCCATAGTTAAAACCATCCTTTATTTATTAAATTTGTTGTTTGATTTTATGACAAAAGAATTTGTATTATGCCCTTCACCTCGTTTTTTTTGTATTTTTCACACCGTCGCATTGCGGAGATATTAGCAAATCACAGCAGACAATTGGTGCAGATTATGAAAACAGAGAGTTAGGGAGTGAAAGCGGCTGACGAAAAAACAGATATTTAAACGAAACAAAAAAACGATGTAGCAAAATAACACTACATCGTTTTTTAAGTTATTTTTTGTGTTCTGCCGAAACAACGGTAAGAACTTTGTCGCAAACGGTAAAGCGGATTTCAAAGCCTGCAAAGCCAAAACCGTAAATTCTTTCAGGGTCAGTCTGATAGGTTGGTCTCGGATCCTGTTCAAGCACATTTATCAGCGCACTGCGCTTTTTTTCAGGAATCAGCGCAAGCAGTTTTTCGGGGAACACGACTGAAACTGTTCTGTCATCTGTCCGCTCGGTAAATCCACCTGAAGCATCGGGATGAGAATCAACCAAAGGAAGATAAGGCTTTATATCATAAATGGGTGTACCGTCCATAAGGTCACAGCCGCTGACATGAAGCACAGGACCTTCGCTGCGCGTGTATTCAATCCGCTCAAGCTTCACACAGGAAAGACCGACGGGATTAGGTCTGAACGGTGAACGCGTGGCAAAAACACCCATGCGTTTATTGCCGCCAAGCATCGGCGGACGCACCGTAGGCGACCATTCTTCACGCACCGACTCAGAAAACTGCCATATCAGCCAGATATGAGAAAACTCATCAAGACCTTTGAGAGCTTCAGGATTACGGTATTCCTTTTCAAAGACAATTCTGCCTTTGATTTCATTAACAAGACCGCTCTGACGCGGAATACCGAATTTTGAAGAAAAGTCGGTTGCAATTCGGGCAACTATCTTCATTTATTTTCCTGCTCTTTTTTCTTCTTTTCCTCTGCTTCCTGCTCTTCAAGCTTTCTTACAAGCTTTGCATAATTTTCAGCAGGAATGTCGGGGTTGCCCTTTGAGTAACCGGGAATAAGCATATCGCCGGCAACCTTGGGATCTGTGCAACGGGTGTCATTGCGCCACTTCTCGCGCTCTTCTTTATTGCGGAGGTTTGGTACTTCCATAGGAATACCGCCCTCAAGTACTGAATAATAAGCGAACATACCGGGCAGAAACATATCCATAGCCTCGTAAACATCTATTATATCAGCCTGCTTGTTGCCGTTGAGATATTCAATGAAATTATACATTACATAGAAATCCGAACCGCCGTGACCGTAGGGCTCTGCCTTATAAGCAAGCTCATCGGCAGTGGAAGCGAGCATGCTTTCAGAATCATTGTCGCCCTCGTTTTTATCGCAGTTGACATAAAGAGTGTGTACGCGCTCTTTTGTCAAATCATCCTCACGGGCACTTTCCATTCTGCCCTTTGATCCGTAAATTGAATACCAGATAGAATCCTTTGAAGGACCTACACCGTGGATGCTCTTGAGAACAGCACCGTTTTCAAGTGTAACCATTTCGATACCAATGGGACCGGCCTTTGCACCCATGCGCTCCATTCTCTTGTTAAAGGGCACTTCAAAGCCGCTTACCTTTACGGGACGCATACCTGTGATATGAACAAGCGGACCAAGTGAGTGTGTGCAATAGTAGCAGGCATGCATCTGATTGCGCCAATGGTCGGGCAAGCCTCTCGTCCAGTTATGCCAGCCACCTTCGCAGTTGTGCATATATTCACCCTCACCGTATTCAAAATCACCGAGGACACCTGCGCGATAGAGCTGACGCATCTTACGCGGTGCAGCCATATAACAGTAGTTTTCAGCATAGGCATAGGTCTTACCAGTGCGTTCAACAGCCTCAATAAGCTCTACAGCCTGCTTGAGTGTCTGCACGGGAAGAACCTCGCTGATAACATTAAGGCCCTTTTCCATACATCTGATTGCAAAGGGTGCATGCTCTGTTGCAAAGTTGGCAAGAACGACCGCATCCATATCATGCTCAAGGAATTTATCAAAATCGTCATAGAAAACGATTGTGTCATTTCCGTAAGAAGCTTTTGCTTTTTCGAGTGTAGGAACATGATTGTCACAGATTGCAACAAGCTCTGCATTATCCTGCTTAACACAGTAATCCATCATTGTTTTGCCTCTGCCTGCGCCTACAACACCTATTTTAACCTTGCGTGCAGGAGTATAACCCTCGCGGTAGATGGGATAGCAGTAAACACCGTCTTCATCAACAGCATCGACCTTATCAATTCCGTACTCTGTAAGCACTGCCTCCCAACGCTCTTTCATACCCTCATCATATTCAACAGGGTGAAAACCGGCTGTAAGATAGCTCTTGACAGCGCCCTTGCGCCACTCATCTGTGGTGAGGTATATGTACTTTACGCCCTGTTCGTTGAGCTTTTTGATTGCAGCATAATTGAGGTATTTACCAAGACCCTTACCTCTGAATTCGGGAATAATGCCAACCATATGAAGCTCACCGCAATTTTTTTCCGGGTGGAAGATTGCAGTTGAAGTACCGACATGCTTGCCGTTATAATCAAGGAAGAAAATGTCGGTTTCCATGTTTATATCGTCGTGGTTTGTAAGTCTGTCGTCAAATGTTTCTCTGTCAGAATCATCACCGATAAGACCGTTTTTGCAGCATTCAAGCCATGCGTTAACATCTTCATCGCTTGTTGTGCAGTTTGAGAAAGAATAACCCTCAGGAAGAACAAGGTCTTCTATCGGAGTGCCTTTTATCCAATACATTTTAAGCTGTGCCATTTCAATCACCTCAAAGTAAATTAAAAGTATGCTGTGAGTATGGCACAACAGCATATTTTTTTCAAGAGTTTTAAGGAAAATATTGAAAAAATTTTTTGTTTATAATATCTTAAAAAATATAACAACATTATTGAAAGGAATTACAGATTATGTGGAAGCAAAAACTGTGTCTGAGCGCAAATCTTACTTGCGGATTGAGCACCGCCGAGCAGATAAAGCTTTTTCACAAAACAGGGTTTGAAGGATTTTTTACAGAATGGAAGTCCGGCACACCGGTTGAAGAATATGCCGCACTTGCAAAGGAATTAGGTATGATTTACCAGTCAATTCATGCACCCTTCAACAAATCTGACGATATGTGGCACGGTGACGATGCTCTGGCAGAAATCGCAATAAATGAGCTTATCGAATGCGTAAATGTATGCGCCAAAAACGGTGTTGAAATAATGATTGCCCACACCTACATAGGCTTTGATGACAACAGACTGCCGAATGAAAAAGGTCTTGAGCGCTATGGCAGAGTTGTAAAAGAAGCAGAAAAGCTCGGAGTTAAAATTGCATTTGAAAACACAGAGGGCGAAGAATACCTCGCAGCACTTATGGAATATTTCAAAGACAATAAAAATGTAGGCTTCTGCTGGGATTCGGGGCACGAAATGTGCTACAACCGCTCACAGGATTTGCTTGCACTTTACGGCGACAGACTTATTGCCACACACCTTAACGACAACCTCGGAATAAAGGATTTCGGCGGCAGAATTTTCTGGCACGATGATCTGCATCTGCTCCCCTTCGACGGAATTGCAGACTGGGACAACATTGCAGAAAGACTTGACAGATGCGGCTTTGACGGAATTATGACATTTGAGCTGAACCTCAACTCTAAACCTGACAGACACGAAAATGACGAATACCGCCGCATGCCGATTGAAGAATATGTTGCAGAGGCTTACAAAAGAGCCTGCAGAGTTGCCGCAAAAAGAAAAATATTATAAAAATTTAACAATTAAAATATAGACATACAGCGATTTAATGTGCTAAACTGTAAAAAAACACAAAAAGGAGCTGTCATTAAAGTGAATCTTCAAAAACTTATTGACAAAAAAGGCGAAGCCGCAAAATATATGGTTAAGGAAATTACCCATATAATCAAAACATTTGAAAAGCGCGACCCCGGCTCAAAGGGCGAAGAGCAGGCATGCCGCTACATGGCTGATGTGCTTAAAAATGACTGCGGCTGTGAAGAGGTAAAGGTTGAATCCTTCAAAGAAAACCCCCGTTCATTCTTCGGCTGGATTTATTTCACAATGACTTTTATACTGCTTGCAGTTGTTCTCTTTTTCTTCTTCCCGGCTGCAAGTGTTGTGCTTATCGGTGTAGGTTTCTTCCTTGTACTTGCTCAGTTCGGTGTATACAAAAAGCTGCTTGACCCGATTTTCCCCGAAAAGACAGGTCACAATGTAACAGCAATAAAAAAATGCACAGGCGAAACAAAGAGAAGAATTGTTTTCAACGGTCACCCCGATGCTGCTTGGGAATGGCCTGTTAACTACGCACTCGGCGGTGTTGGCTTTGAAGGCCATGCAATCATCTGTGTTGTAGGTGCGCTTTACTATTTCATCCTCTCCGTTATTTACATAATACAGAACGGTTTCAGCTTCCATGTTGCAGACACGGCTGACCCTGTCGTAAAGGCTGCTCTCTGGGGTCTGTTTTTCGTACCTTTTATGATTGGTCTTTACTGGATGGTCAACTACAAGCGCCCCGTTGACGGTGCAAACGACAACCTTTCCGGCTGTTATATGGGTATTGCAATTCTCAAGGCACTCAAGGACGAAGGCATTGAGCTTGAAAACACTGAAATCGGCGTTATCCTCACAGGTTCAGAGGAAGCAGGTCTGCGTGGCTCAAAGGCATGGTGCGAGGCTCACAAAGGCGAATTTGACGATGTTCCCACATTCATTTACTCATATGACACCATTTATGATCCCAAGTACCTTATGGTAAACTACCGTGACCTTAACGGTACTGTAAAGGTTGACAAGGATGTTTCCGACCTGTTTATGGAAGCAACCAAGGAGCTTGGCATACATTGCTCAAAGGGTATGGTTCCCCCTCTCGGCGGCGCTACAGACTCAGCAGCATTTGCACAGGCTGGCTTCAGAGCAACAGGCATCACAGGTCTTAATCACAAGCTTGAATCCTACTACCACACAAGACGCGACACCTACGACAACATGAACGAAAAGGGTCTTGCAGACTGCTATGCAGCAAGCGTAAAGGTTCTTGAAATGTTCGATAAAGGCGCAAAGCAGTAAAAATATAAATACATAATAATTAAGGTGCGTTATCCGAGTAAGGATAGCGCACCTTAATTTAGTTCAGGATGACAGTTTTATTTTGATTGAAAATTATTTTAAACGGTAAATTTGTTCCATACTTCGGTCAGGGTTGTTTTGTAATCGCCACATTCAAACTCGACCGGTTCGCCGTCGGGAATGCCGACAATAAAATTGACCTTATCCCCTTCTTTTTCATAAGTGACGGAAATCTTGCCCTTTTCGGTGCAGATATAGCCGCTCACCTTATTCATACCGTTTACAAGACAGGGCTTGATTGTTATTTTCTCAAAGCCTGCGCTGTCCGTAGCCTGCGAAATACCAAGCAGATAGGTAAACAGGTAACGCGTTAGTGCACCGAACATCGGATGATTGAGCGAGCGCTCGGGCAGCCAGTCCTCCCAAAGAGTTGTTGCACCCTGCTCCATCATATAACCGAATGACGGAGCTTTACGCGCAGTCATAAGGTCAAAGGCAAGCTGTGCATTACCGCTTTCAAAAAGAATTCGCGGAAGGACATCAGTTGCGACAATACCCGTATCAAAGCATTCTCTGTCGCGGTATTTTTCAACAGTCATCTGAAGTGTTTTCTCATCACCCAGACCTGCATCAAGCGCAAGGCAGTTTGCACCCTGAACATCGCCGCAGTAGCAATGGGTCATCGGACTGTAATAGGCAATATCAACCATTTTTGAGGCTTTTTCAATAAGCTCCGGCAAATGTGCGACATCGGCTTCTCTGCCGATAATTTTTGCAAGCTCCATAGTCATTTTCATCTGCTTGATGAAAAGAACAGTGTTTACAAAGGTTTCGGGAATCAGCACTCGGCTTTTTGTGTGTGGCTCAGGCTTGTGCAAATCCATCGGAGCGCACCAATCGCCAAGGCACCATTCCTTTTCCTCGCGGCAGACAAGACCGTTTTCGCTGTGATTTACCATATACTCAATGTATTTAAGCGTATTGGGAAAATACTGCTCAACAGCTTCTTTTTCACCATAGGTTTTATAATAAACATAAGGCACAACAACAATAGCTCCACCCCAGGCAGCAGGACCGCCGCCACCGCCGCAGAAGGGTGTTGTATGCTGAACATGGCCTGTTTCAACATCCTGACAGTCGGCAATATCACCCATCCACTTTTTATAGAAAAGCCTGCTGTTTGTCATAAGCATTACTGCTTCGGCACAGAGCTGACCGTCGCCCGTATAACCAAGGCGCTCAATATGCGGACAGTCTGACGGCACACCGCAGTGCATATTGTCAAGCTGAGTGCGAAGATAGGTTTTATAGAGCCAATTGAGCACCTCATTATCCGACTCAAATCCGCTTGTTACCGCACAGCCGTAATGTGTGACATTTACGGTTTCTATCACAGCATTGTTTGAAATCTCAATATATCTGAAGGCATGCCAGCAGAAATGCGGGAAATAGCTCTCCCCTTGCTTAGTGTTAGCAAAAACCTCCTGCTGAAGCTTATCTTTATCGCCGCCGCTCGGATAGAAATCAAGCGTAAAATCATCATTAAGAGCATCGGCATAGCGAGCTGTAATTGTTGCGCCGTTTTCTTTTGACATGATTACAGCATAGCCTGTAATGCCCTCGCCGCAGTCATAAATACTGACATCGCCCAGATCCTTTATTTTTATAGGGGTTATTGTGCGCATTACCCTGTCGGCAAAGCACTCCTGAATATAAAACTCACATTCGGGCGCAGATGAAAGCTTAACAAATGACCAGTCAGAATCATCATAATCTACTAAAGCAAAACCTTTTTTAGCAAGTGAATAATCATGCCTTTCGCCGCCATAGATGTTGTTGAATGTAATTTCACTTTCCGAACACTTCAGACCTTCGTCGGAAAGAATTTCGGTTTTTGTGCCGTCGCTGTGCTCGATGACAATTCTGTAGCAGAGCTTGAGTTCACCGTAGCTTGTCCATGTCGGGTCGCCGTCATCGTCCCCGTCTGCTGTATCATTAAGGTTATACCAACCGTTGCCAAGCTGAACTCCCAGTGCATTTTTGCCGTTTGCAATATAGTCGGTAATATCGTAGTTAATCACATATGTACGGTAGCTCATTTTATCCTGCCGCTCAGTATAGTGAGCACTCAGGTCACGGTAGCAATACTGTGAAAAGGCAGGTACAAGCAAATCCATACCAACCCGCTCACCGTTAATGTGAAGCTCAAAAAAACCGAGACCGCAGATGAAAATCTCAGCATTTTTTATATCATTCACCTGAAACTCTGCCCTGAAAAGCGGAGAGGAAGTTTTTTTGTCAGCACTCACCCATTTTGCATTGCCGAACATTTCATAATATGTCATAATTCAATTCTCCTATCAAAAAAGCCGAGGAATCCCCTCGGCTATATTAGTTATTAAAGTTCTGCAATCCAGACAAGGTCGAAGCTCTCTTCAGGCTCAAGGCTCTGTATACCGCGCTTCTGAGAAACATCTTCATATCTGATTCTGTCGTCATTAACACCGTACCACGGCTCAATGCAGACATAAGGTGAATTGGGCTTTGCCCAGATTCCGAGGAAGGGAGCATCGCCGAAATCGAAACGGACGGTGCGGGTGCTGTTATCGCTCTTAAGAGTAACGACATTTGAATTAAGCTCTGAGAAAATAAGCGCATCCTCAGCAAAAAGGTCGGGTGTGAGGCGAAGGCGTCTGCCCTCTTCAAGCTCAACATCAAATTTTGTACCGATGATGATATTCTCTTTATCAATCTTTTCAACCTGTGCCCCCTCTTCGCTTTCCTCAAACTCAAGATAATCTCCGATTTCGCAGTTGAAGCCGGGGTGTGCACCGCAGGAAAAATACATCTTTTTGTTATCGAGGTTTGTGACAGTGTGGGTAACCTTTATTGCTCTGCCTACAAGCTCGAAGCAAACAGCAAACTCAAAGGCAAACGGGAACATTGCAAGTGTTTCTTCATTGTTTCGAAGAATAAACACCGCTCTTGCGCCCTCTACATCCGCTGCTTCAAACATCATTTTGCGTGCAAAGCCGTGCTTGGCAAGCGGATATTCTTTACCGTCATAACGGAATTTATCCTCATAGAGCTGACCGATTACAGGGAAAAGCACCGGTGCCTGACCGTACCATACATCGGGGTTGCCCTGCCAGAGATACTCAAAGCCGTCATCCTTTGTGACAAGCGAATGAAGCTGCGCACCCATATCGTCAATCTGTGCGGTGAGATATTCGTTTTCAATAGTGTAATACATAGTAAAAATCTCCTAAAAACTTATGCATTCTGTTTCTGTCTGTATGATTCTACTTCCCAGTTTGTAATAAAATCAGAAAGTTCATCAGTCATGTGAAGCGGACCGCCGAAGGCTTCTGAATAAACAGCAACCTTGAGCGCATCATTAAACAGCATTGCCGCAGTTTCGCTTCCTTTTGCTGTTGTGTCTACAGCAAAGAAGCCGCAGCCCTCAATGATGATAATTTTAGGCATATAGCCTTTTTCCTCAAGATATGTGTTAACAGCGCCTCTGATACAACCGTTGCAGAAGCCGTAAACAGGCTCTGCTTTGCAATAAACAATGTGGTCGGGTGTGAAAGGCTTCATAACCGCCTGAGCCGCTTCGGGGCTTGCGGCAAAGTTAAGTGCTTCAATGCTCGGTTCATAAGTGATAACCGCATCCTCACCGTAAATATCGTAAATTACATCAAAACATTTTTGTGCCTTTTCTCCGTCATAATCACCGCTGTCAAAATCAGGCATACGGTTAACAGCCGAATTAAGCTTTGACATAACATCTGCAAGCTTGTCGCCTATTTCTTCGGTAGTTTCTGCGGCAAGGAAGATACCGTGATTCTGGAGCAGAAGCATGTCGGCATCCTTACCGGTTTCTGCTTTGTATGCGTTCATTTTGTCATAGCATATCTTTGAAAGAGTATAACCGGGTTTACATGAATCAATCCATACAAATCCGTCACCAAAAATTTTTTTCGCCTCTGCCTCACCGTTTGCAGCACAGGTAAGACCGTTGACAAGTGCGGGATGAACATGAAAAACATAGGTGTGAGGAAAGAGGCTGTGAAGCAATGTTTCGACACTGGGTCGCTTATTCTCTTCACCGGGCATTTTAGCAGCTGTCAGGTCAGCAAGTGCCTGCGCCTCACGCGCATTATCGTCTGTCGGATACTCTTTTGTAAATATCTCTGCCAAAGCCGCTCTGTTCATTTTTACAAAGCCCTCTGCAGTAATTGTTGCAAGCTGTGTGCCAGAGCCTTTGATATACATAACATCGCCGTCTTTTGCAGAGGTATTGCCGCCGCCGGCAAGCACAAGCTCCTCATTTGAGCCGTAAATATTTGAAAGAGAAACAAGTTTGTCGAGAACCATAACAATCCACCTTCTGAATTTTATAAGTTTTTCTAAAGCAGTAATATTATAAAATTATTTCAATAATAAACGAAAATACACCAAAATGCAAGTGTATTTGAAGGCAACAAAAATTTTTTCGCAGAATGCTGAAAAATGCTTGACAATTATTGTGCAAAAAGGTATAATCAAATCAATCTATCGAACATTTGTACTATTACCTTTCGGAGGTTTGAATATATGGCAGACAGAATTACAGAAAAGAACAGCGCGCTTGAAACAGCGCTCAAGCAGATTGAAAAAAGCTACGGCAAAGGAGCTATCATGCGCCTTGGTCAGAACTGCGGTCTTAATGTCGAGGCTATCTCGACCGGCTCACTTACACTTGACCTTGCAACAGGAATAGGCGGTCTTCCCCGCGGCAGAATCGTTGAAATTTACGGTCCCGAATCATCAGGTAAAACAACACTTGCGCTTCATGTTGTCGCAGAGGCACAGAAAGCAGGCGGCGAAGCAGCATTTATTGACGCTGAACACGCACTTGATCCCGTTTACGCTTCACACCTTGGCGTTGATATTGATTCACTTCTTGTTTCACAGCCCGACAACGGTGAACAGGCACTTGAAATTACAGAAGCACTTGTGCGCTCAGGTGCACTTGATGTTGTTGTAGTGGACTCAGTTGCCGCTCTTGTTCCCCGCGCAGAAATTGAAGGTGAAATGGGTGACTCACATGTAGGTCTTCACGCAAGGCTCATGTCACAGGCACTTCGCAAACTTGCAGGTGCAATATCCAAATCAAACACCATCCTTATTTTTATCAACCAGCTTCGCGAGAAGGTCGGTGTTATGTACGGCAACCCAGAAGTTACAACTGGCGGACGCGCACTCAAGTACTATGCCTCAATGAGAATTGATGTCCGCAAGGCAGACCAGCTCAAGGGCGCCAATGGCGAATTTATTGGCAGCCACACAAAGGTAAAAATTGTAAAGAACAAGGTTGCCCCTCCCTTTAAGACAGCAGAGTTCGACATTATGTTCGGCAAAGGCATTGCAATTGAGGGTGAAATTCTTGACCTTGCTGTCAGCTTTGACATCATCCACAAGAGCGGCGCGTGGTTCTCTTATAATGACGAGCGCCTTGGTCAGGGCCGTGACAATGTCAAGGAAATGCTCCGCACGAATAAGGCCCTTCGCGAAGAGGTTGAGGCAAAGGTAAGGGCTAAATTTGCAGAGGCAACAGAGGCTAAAAAAGCATCCGCAAATGAATCAGAAGATATGTCTGCGGCACCTGCACCCGTTGTAGCGCCCCCTGCGCCCAAGGGCAAAATCAAAGCAAACCTCGACATTGCGGTAGATGACGACGAATAATGATTATTACAGCACAAAAAGGTAAAGCAAACAAGATACACATCAGCATCGACGGTGAGTACAAGCTCACCGTTGATGCTGATTTCTGGTTTTCAAGCGGCTATATTTCGGGCGATGAAATTGATGAAGATGCTTACAACATCCTTGCCGATAAAATTGCAAAGCGCCGCTGTTTCAACCGCGCTCTCAATATTCTTTCGCGCCGCGACCATGGCGAAAAAGAGATTTTTATTAAGCTGAAAAGAGCAGACGGAGAAGCCGCCGCCTCAGATGCTGTGGAGCGGATAAAACAGCTCGGATATATTGATGATGAGCGCTTTTCACAAAGGCTTGCAGAAGAGCTTATTGAGCGCAAGGGCTACGGTCTGCGTGCTGTATATTCGGAGCTTTTGCGCAGAGGAATTGACCGGGAAACAGCCCAAGACACAATTAACGCAATTACACTTGACGAAAGCGATAATATTAGAGTATTATTAGAAGGTAAGTTTGCGCGTAAGCTCACGACTGAAAAAGGGCGCAAACAAGTTTTTTCCGCTCTGCTCCGTATGGGATATTCATACTCTGACATCCGCAGCGCCATGAGCGAATACAATAATTTTGATGAGGATTTTGACTGATGAGTACAGTTGGCTTTATTTCACTCGGCTGCCCCAAAAACCAGATAGACGGCGAATGTCTGCTTGCGCTTCTTGACGAGGCAGGTTTTGAAATTGTTGACCCGTATGACGGTGTTGATGCAGTTATTATAAACACCTGCGGTTTTATTGAGTCGGCAAAGAAAGAGGCTATTGAAAACATACTTGATATGGCTGAGCTCAAGGAAGAGGGTACAGTAGGAAAAATTATTGTTACAGGCTGCCTTGCCGAAAGATATAAAGACGAAATACTCAGTGAAATACCTGAGGTTGATGCAGTTGTGGGAATAGGTGCAAACGGCAGTATTGCTGACATCTGCCGCAGAGTTATTGATGGAGAAAAAATAGGCATCTTCCCTGACAAATGCTGCATGCCAATGAACGGTCAGAGAGTGCTTACAACTCCCGAATATTATGCATATCTCAAAATTGCAGACGGCTGTAACAACTGCTGCACATACTGTGCAATTCCAAAAATCCGTGGCAGATACCGCAGCAGAGAGCTTGAAGACATAATTGAAGAAGCAAAGAACCTTGCCGAAAAAGGAGTAAAAGAGCTTATTATAGTGGCTCAGGACACAACACTTTACGGTCAGGATTTATACGGCAAGCTTATGCTGCCTGAGCTTTTAAAAAGTCTCAGTGATATTGAAGGTATTCACTGGATAAGAATGCTTTACTGCTACCCCGATGAATTTACCGATGAGCTTATTGAAGCAATGGCAACTCTACCCAAGGTACTGCACTATGTTGATCTCCCGCTTCAGCACGCGGATGATGAAGTGCTTAAAAGAATGAACCGCAGGGGTACACAGCAGCAAGTAAAAGAGCTTATTGCAAAACTCAGGGAAAGAATGCCCGACATTATTATCCGCACAACCTTTATCACCGGTTTTCCCGGTGAAAGCGAAGAAGCATTCGAAAACCTTGCGCTGTTTGTGAACGAAACAGAGTTTGACCACCTCGGCTGTTTTGCATATTCCGCTGAGGAAGGTACACCTGCTGCAGAGTTTGAAGGTCAGCTTGACGAACGCACAAAGCTTCACCGACAGGAAATCATAATGAACGACCAATATAACATTGTGCTTGATAAGCACAACCGCCTTATCGGTAAAAGCTTTGAAGTGATTGTTGAAGGCTATGACGCTTACACAGACAGCTACACCGGCAGAACATACATGGATGCACCCGAAATTGACTGCTGTGTCAAATTCACAAGCGACGAGGATTACGGAGAGGGCGATTTCTGCACGGTAAAAATTATCAACACAGATGAGTATGACCTCATCGGAGAGGCTGAGTAAATGAACACACCGAACAAACTGACAGTTGCAAGAGTTATTATTACCCCACTGTTTATGCTTGCTTTTCTTAGCTCTATCCCCCACCGATTCCTTATCGGCGCAATTATTTTTTCCGTTGCATCAATAACAGATGCGGTTGACGGAAAGATTGCAAGAAAATACAACCAGATTACAACCTTCGGCAAGTTTCTTGACCCCGTTGCTGATAAAATGCTGACCACAGCCGCCCTGCTTGCCTTTATTCAGGAGGGAATCTGCGGAGCCTGGCCTGTATTTATAATTCTCACAAGAGAATTTATCGTAACATCAATGCGCCTTATTTCTGCATCACAGAACATTGTTGTGCCCGCAAACATCTGGGGCAAAATCAAAACCGCAACGCAAATGACTTTCACTATTGTGATTTTGCTTTGGGGCGAGCTTGTGGAAGTTTTTGGCTTCCTCCGCGAAAATTTTTATGATGTTACAAATATTATGATATGGATTACAGCTGTCCTTGCTGCAATTTCAGGCATTGTCTACCTTGCAAATGCTAAAAAAACAATTGACTTCTCAAAATAAAATGCATATAATATGAAAAGAATATAAATGCGTTGACCGGGACCAGTAACCTATGCATCAAGCTCATCACAGAGAGGTGTGCACACCTGCTGAAAGTACACTGTTGAGTTGCAAGGCGAATGCACCCACGAGCACACGGGAGGAAATTAACAGTATTTCCGTGCGGCAGGCACCGTTATCCGCCAAAGGCTTAAACGAGCCTTACTGAGTACAATGTCGGAGTGGAACCGCGACTGAAAAATCGCCTCCGTCACCTTTTAAAAAGGGTGACGGAGTTTTTTCTTTTAAGAGGTGATTTAATTTTGTTCAGACAGTTAAGAGAAGATATTGAATGCGTTAAGGCACGCGACCCTGCGGCGCGCTCATCGCTTGAAATACTGTTGCTTTATCCCGGTCTTCGCGCGGTAAGAATGCACCGCAAGGCACATTTTTGCTATAACCGCAAGCTGTTTTTTCTTGCACGCATGATTTCGCAAAGATGTGCAAAAAAGACGGGAATTGAAATACACCCTGCCGCTAAAATCGGCAAGCGGTTTTTCATTGACCACGGTACAGGTGTTGTAATAGGCGAAACCGCAGTAATCGGTGACGATGTTACACTTTACCAGGGAGTTACCCTTGGCGGCACGGGTCACCACACGGGTAAGCGACACCCGACAATAGGCAACAATGTGCTTATCGGTGCCGGCGCAAAGGTGCTCGGTCCGTTCACTGTGGGCGATAACACAAACATTGCCGCAGGTGCGGTAGTGCTCAACGAAATACCGCCCAACTCAACTGCTGTAGGCGTGCCGGCAAGAGTTGTAAAGCAGAACGGCAAGCGGGTTGATGACCTTGACCAGATTCATATTCCCGACCCAATTGCAATGGAGCTTTGCAAAATGCAGGTACAGATTGATAAACTAAACAAAAAAATCCAGACTTTGGAAGAGGAGAAAAAATAAATGAAAATCTTTAACACTCTAACACGAACAAAGCAAGAACTGAAAACAATAGAACCCGGTGTACTCAAGGTTTATGCCTGCGGTCCGACGGTTTACAATTTCATCCACATAGGCAATGCAAGACCGCTCTGTGTTTTCGATGTTCTTCGCCGCTACATGGAATACAGAGGCTATGATGTAAAATTTGTTCAGAATTTCACAGATATTGATGACAAAATTATCCGCAGAGCAAATGAAGAAGGTCTTACCTACAAAGAGGTAAGCGAAAAATACATTGAAGAATTCTGGAAAGATGCCAAAGGCATGAATGTCAGAGAAGCTACAGTTCACCCCAAGGCAACAGAAAACATTGATGAAATTATCAACATCATCTCAACTCTTATCGAAAAAGGCTTTGCATACGCTGTTGACGGCGATGTTTACTTCAGCCCCTCAAAATTCGACGAATACGGCAAGCTTTCTCATCAGCCGCTTGAAGAGCTTGAGGCAGGCGCAAGAATAAATGTTGAGGACATCAAGCACGAGCCAATGGACTTTGCACTTTGGAAGGGTGCAAAGCCCGGCGAGCCATACTGGGAATCCCCTTGGGGACACGGCAGACCCGGCTGGCACATTGAGTGCTCTGCAATGGTACGCCGCTATCTCGGCACAACAATCGACATTCACTGCGGCGGCCAGGACCTTATATTCCCCCACCACGAAAACGAGATTGCACAGAGCGAATGCTGTAACGGCGCAAGCTTTGCAAACTACTGGATGCACAACGGCTATATCAACGTTGACAATGTAAAGATGTCAAAGTCACTCGGCAATTTCTTCACTGTACGCGATGTTGCCGAAAAATACGGATACGAACCCGTGCGCTATTTCTTGATTTCTTCACACTACCGCAGCCCCATCAATTACAACACCGAAATCATTGAGCAGTGCAAGGCTTCACTTGAAAGACTTTACACCTGCCGCAACAACCTTGATTTTGCACTTGAGAATGCTGCTGACGGTGAAGTTGACAATGAATTTGCAACCAAGTCCGCAGGCAGAACGGAGCAGTTTATTGCCGCAATGGACGATGACCTTAACACAGCAGATGCAATTGCAGCTGTATTTGAGCTTGTGCGCGATATAAACACTGCCATTGCCGCAGGCGCAAGCAAAGCAACCCTTGAGCTTGCAGCAAAGACTTTTGATGAGCTGACAGGTGTGCTCGGCCTTGTTTACAACCGCACAAAGAGCAGCCTTGACGAAGAGGTTGAAGAGCTTATTGCACAGCGTGCTCAGGCAAGAAAAGATAAAAACTGGGCAAAGGCTGACGAAATTCGCGACAAAATTAAGGCAATGGGCATTATTCTTGAAGACACACCCCAGGGTGTAAAATGGCACAAGGCATAAAGAAATAATCAAAAAGCTTGTATGGATAAACAAATCCACACAAGCTTTTTTTATTTTTTATAATATTTACCGGACTGTTTAAGATAATCAATAAGCATCATCGGCCAATCGGTCTGAATAAAATCAAAGCCTCTGTCAGCAAGCCAGCCCCAGCCGTAATCACGCGAAACCGTGAGTGCGGTATCATCGCTGTGCTCACCTGAAAGTTGCTCCTTGTAATCATAAATGATTGAATTTACCCAGACGAGGGTACTGTCGCGGTGCATGCGTTCGATAAACTCCGCACCTGCAAGCGGTGAATCATCCTTTTTGAAAAGAACCTCAACGCCGACATAGTTTATATTGCGTTTCAGAAGCTCCTCGTGCGCGGGATGCTCCTCTTTTACAATCGGAATAAACGGAAGCTCAGGCGCAAGCTCCTCAAGCACCTTTATAACCTTCGGCGACATTGCGCTTTTGACAAGCATCTGGTCAAGCATATTATGCCGTTTTATGGTGTTGTATATTTTTTCAGGGTTGCCCCAGAATTTATCAACATTTATAAAGCATCTGCCCTTAAACTGTTCAAGGAAATCATCAAGCTTTGAAATACCGAACTGTGTGGGAGTTTCATCAACATTGCGGTAACGGAATTTTTTCACCGTGTCATATTTAAGAAGTGAAAGCCTCGAAATTTTGCCGAGATGAGGTTTTTCCATGCCGGGATGAAAAATTATAAGCTCGCCGTCACGCGTACAGTCAACATCAATTTCAAGCATATCAGCGCCCTGCATAAGAGCAATTTCATAAGCCGCCATTGTATTGCAGGGAATATTGCCGCCAGACGCGCCGCGGTGCGCAACAACAATTATGTTTTCTTTTGCTTTTTCACGAAGATCAAAGTTCATAAAGTCACCTTATTTCCTTAATTATCCGCCAGGCTTCAACAAGCTTTTCAATACTCCACGCAGCATTTGCAGGTGAGGTTGACGGCAGACAGACTGCTTCTCTGCCAACGGTAGTGCGCAGATATTTGTTATAGTACTTTTCAGCGGTTTTGCCGTTGACAAAAATCTGTTTTATATCAGCGGCATCCAGAATAACACCGAGGTCATTTGCAGTAACATTTCTGATTGAGCTGTCAGAGCTGCCTGTTATTTCGCAGGAAGCAATAACATCCCACACAGCTATGCCGTTATCAAGCAGCATTTTTCTTTTCTGCTCAACAGTAACCGGCAAATCGCAACCGAAAACAGCCGAAACCACTCGCCAGAAGCGGTTTTGAGGATGGCCGTAGAAAAACATCTGCTCACGCGACTTTACCGACGGAAAGCTGCCTAAAATAAGTATTTTTGAATTTTTGTCAAAAACGGGTTCAATAGGATGAAAAATCATAATCAGTCAAGATAAAACTCTTTCATATCATCAAGGCGCAGAAGCATAGGCTTTAATCCGCAGGCGGCACCTGCATCAATATCCGCCCAGGTTTCGGTTATAATTGCCTTGCCCTTGTATTCATCGCCGTAATATAAAGTTGGTGTGTGTCCGAAAACTGTAAAAATATTATCATAATATCTTACATTCAGATTCGGACGCGTCCACAAAAGGTCAAACTTTGAATATTCACTCAGCTTTTTGTTTTTATCAAATGAACCAAGGCCGCTGTGAGTGAGAAAAAAATCCTTTTCCCCTATTGACACCGTATCGTAGAGAGGTGTGTCATTGAGATATTCAAGAAGATATTCGCGTTCGCTGTTACGAAGCACGGTAAGTGCCTCAACTGTAGGCTGAGCACCGTTTGCAAGCCACGATGAATAGCGGTTAAAGTCTGTGCCGGTAAGGCTGTACATTGATTCCTCGGTAACGGTATTGAAGAGGAAATCGCACGAAAGCATCATATCCTCATGGTTACCGCGAATCAGTTCAAGATTGGGCTGATTCATAAGCCAGCGAAGAATTTTAATACCGTCACTGCCGCGGTCTATAACATCGCCTAAAACAAAACAAAAATCACTGTCGGAAAAATTTGCTTTGTCAAGCAAGCGCTGAAATTCTTCGAGCGGATAACCGTGAAGGTCCGATACTGCATAAATCATGATTCTTTCTTCTCTTTTCTGTCATGTATTATCATACCTGCAACTGTGAAAAGCAGAAGTATGATGTGAGTCGGAAGTGCGCTGAAGGATTTTGAGAAAATATCGTAGGAACACCAGAGAAGTGAATTGACAATAATCCAGAAACGGTATCTTGCACCGCTCTTCTGACCAATACACATAATAAATGAAAGCGAAGCAACAATAGCAAGAACACACAGCGCATTAAAGCCAGCAACAGCAAGATTGACGGCAATAAACGCAACAGCATATATTGCAACTAGCCATTTTGGAAGGGGTTTGTTTTTGGATTCAAAGAAATAATTTATTATTGTCTGTGCCGCACCGATAAAGCAGGATGCCGCACCGTTTATTCCGCTGCCGCCGACAAGATAGCTGAGGGCAACAAGAAGATTACCGCAAAAGACAAGAAAAAGTATTGTTCTCATCTTTTTTCCTTTTATAAGAGAAGCGGTAATCATTGAAACAAGACCGAGTGTACTTAAAACAAATGATAAAACCTTCATTTTTTCCTCCTGAAGTTAATTTACATTCCATCGTTTTTTAAAATAAATTGAAGCCAATCCGCCCGGAACAGCCATTATTAACAAAGCAAAATTCAAAAGAAAATCATTATTATTCAAAAAATAAGGATGAACTTTTTTATATGCCTTCGTTGCAATTGAACGGTAAACTATGTAAAACATCAAATCATTAAGAACTTTATCTTTACTTAACCGGAATTTTTTCCTGTTTTCAAGCTCATATTTCAGATTATAAGCATAGTTTGAGCAGGTTTGTTTTTTCAGAATAGGATTAGACAGGCTTTCACCTTCGTTAATATAGTAAACCAGAGCTTCTCTGTTTGTGTACCATGTCCGGTAAAGCTGATTAACCGGATGCCATACATAATTTTCCGTTACAAAAGTAACTCCCTCCGGCTCAGGATAACGATACCCCTTCAGGCACTGAGTCTTCATCATGCCGAGCTTGTCGCCTTTTATACTTTCTGCTGTTTGCAAGGCTTGCTCAGCTGGCAGGTCATTTATCCCGACCGGGTAAGGCTCACCTATCATTTTCCGCTCGGTCTGGTCAATGCATCTGCCGTGAACGCACCAGAACTGATCCTTGATCTCATCCGGAATTGAACTATATTCATTAATCAGAAACTCAATTGCGTCGGGCAGCAGTTCATCGTCAGCATCAAGCTGAACAGCAAAATATCCTTCAGCATTATCCCACGCAACATTCACCGCTGTATGCTTGCCGCCGTTTTCCTTTTCAAAGTATTTAACCGGATAGTCAGCTTTCTCCATATACTGCTTTACAAGCTCGGCAGTATTGTCTGTTGAACCGTCATTTACGATTATATGTTCAATGTTACGATAAGTCTGATTTTTCAGCGAGTTAAACACACGGTGAATTGTCTTTTCACCGTTATAAACACAGGTATAAACGCTTACAAGATAATTCATAAAAACACCCTTAATTAAGCATTATTTATTATAATAACAAAAAACAAAGAAATGTGCAACTTAAATACATTGTAAAATTATATTTTGTAAACATAAAAAGTACACATATATGCTGTATGATAACAGTGAAAGGAGAGGAAAACAAAATATGTACAAGGTACTTATATGCGATGATGAAAAGAAAATAAGAGAAACATTTTATGATTATCTGAGCGCAAAAGGATTCAGAGTTGTGCTTGCTGAAGACGGCAACGAAGCTGTTATAAAAGCTGAAAAAGAAAGCTTTGACCTGATTATTTTGGACATAATGATGCCCAAAATGAACGGACTTGAAGCCTGCAGAAGCATACGGCAGAAAAGCGACACACCAATACTTTTTCTCTCAGCGCTCGGAGAAGAAAAGGACATGCTTGACGGTTTTGGCTGCGGTGCGGATGACTATATAGTCAAGCCTTTCCCCATGTCGGTGCTTGTGCACAAATGCAACGCGCTTATAAACCGACATCAAGGCTTAAAGCTTGAAAAGGAAATTGAATTATGCGGTATTATGCTTGATAAAAACAGCAAAAGAGCTTTTGTTGACGGAAATGAAATTATTCTGCCGAAAAAAACATTTCTTCTGCTTGCGCTGTTAATGGAGAACAAAAACATTGTGCTCAGCCGTGAACAAATTATTTCCAAAGTATGGGGTTGGGACTATGACGGTGACGAACGCGCAGTTGACACACACATCAAAAAGCTGCGCAAAGCACTCGGCGAGAAGTCAAGGCACATAAAAACCGTTTCTGGCGGCGGATACACATTCAGAGAGGAGTGACAAAAATGACAAAGAAGAAGCTGAAAGGAATAATTCTGCTTTGTGTTTTTCTGCTTTTCTGCTGTGCAGAAGCAATGAACTACATAAGCACACTTAACTATGTTGAGCAAAATATAGGAAAATTCTGGAACTCAAATAATTATGTATACGAGCAAATCAGCGAGTTCGAGCAAAGTGAAGAAAAAGATTTGATAAAGCTTCACAACAAGCTGTCGTATTATACACCAAGCAACTACACATTCAGCGATTTGCCTTATGCTTACGGCATGATAGACAGAGAAGGGAACATTGTTTTCAAGAGCGGAAGCGGTGTATGGTGGTATGACGAACAGGGTGATTGCAACTATGTTTCGCTTGAAGGCTACCTGACAAGCGAAATAAAACGGGATATTATGAAATTCAAGCGGCAGAGCGGACACGGCAATCTGCTTGTTGAAGAGGTGGAAATTTACACTTCATACGGTTTTACCGCACCTGTATCAATAACGCTCAACGACCAGAACGGCAATTACAGAAAGTTCAAATTTTCACATACTAAGCCAACTCAAGCCATAAGCGAAGACCAAATTTCCAGATGGATTTTCTATGATCTGAACGAAAGAAGCATCGACCACAAATATTATGAAAAAATCACCGCTGAAGTCGAGGAAATGCTCACAAGCTATGAATTCAACGACAATTCAGGCGGCGGAGGCTTCAGGTCCGCCGGCTATATGTATTGGGACTACTGCTATGACGATTATTACTATGCTATCGTAATCGACTACAGCACATTTTACACAACAGTCACATCAAGCATGTTTGGATATTTAACCGTTTACACCTTAATTCTTTTTGCTGTCGCAACGGTGGTCATACTTATTGTCGCAACGAGGATGTACAACAAAAATCTGAGCATGCGCGAATCAAAGCGCGCTTTTACTTCTGCCGCAGCACATGAATTAAAAACACCGCTTGCTGTAATACAGAATCAGTGCGAATGTGTGCTTGATGGAATTGCGCCGGAAAAGAATACGGAATATATAAGCTCAATTTACAGCGAAGCACTGAGAATGAACGAAATTGTTAAAACATTGCTCACTTTTAACCGCTTATCCGACACGGAAAAGGTCAGCAAAACGCACTGTAACCTCAGTGAGCTTGTAAAATCCGAGATTAAAAAATACGACAATTTTGCAAAAGGAAAGGATATAAATATAAAGCTATGCATTGAAGAAAACATCTTTGCCGAATGCAACGAAGACCTGATTGCAATGGCTGTTGACAACTATCTTTCAAACGCATTTAAATATGCAAGCGGAAAGAAACGCGTTGAAATCGCACTAAAAAAACAGGGCAAGGAATTTGTTTTTGAGGTTTACAATGACGGTGAAAAAATACCGCTCGGACTTAATGTTTGGCGCTTGATGACGAGAGCAGATGCTGCAAGAAGCCGAGAGGACGGCTCAACAGGTATGGGACTGCCGATTTGTAAAAGAATATTTGACCTGCACGGCTACGGATATATGGATTTCAATATGAGCGAAGGTGTAAAGTTCGAATTCAGGGGTAAATATGTTAAATAAAAACATAAATACAAAACCAGCGAAGAAAGTAAAAAAGAACAATAAGGAACTTTAATGTATAATTTTTGAAACAATAAATTAGATTCTTCACTTGCGTTCAGAATGACAACCGATTTTATAGTGACACATATCATGTGTCCGTAGAAAGAGAGATATACAATTCATGTTCGGGCGGATAATATCCGCCCCTATCTTTACAATTTTATGGCATATCGCTTTTACGACGGAATACTCAAGAGTGTTCTCTACAAAGCTTACTGAAAACGATAAATGCTGTGACCTTGAACGGAACAGGCTGACGATATTACATTTTGCTCATTAATACGAGCGAGGGAACCGTAGGCGAATAGATTAAACTTGAAATTCAGATATATTTTCGTCGCCGTTACGGTGACAGAACACACTCTTGTGTTCTGTTTTACCGAGCGGATTCATTTTCGTCAGCCGTAGTGGAGTGCGTATAGCTTAAAAAGTTCTTTTGGTTACTTTTGTAACGATTGACAAAAGTAACTGCGGATTTATCCGCATGAATAATTGTGTCGGAAAGTATGTTTTTTAAGCAGTAATTCAACACATAAAAATATTAAATATAAGTTTGTATATTACATAAAAAAGAGGCTGTAAAAAACTTGAAGTGTTTTTTACAGCCTCTAAAGCTTTTTCAGATATTAATAAATAGGATATTTTTCGCAGATTTTGTTTACCTCTGCGCGGATATAATCTGCGCTGTTTTCAAAATCTGTTGCAGCAAGGTGAATAAGCTCAGCAATCTTGACCATATCCTCTTCAACCATACCTCTTGATGTGACGGCAGCTGTACCGATGCGCACACCGCTTGTGATGAAGAATTTTTCGGGGTCGTTGGGAATTGCATTCTTATTGACAGTGATGAAAACTTCATCAAGGCGCTTTTCAAGCTCTTTACCCGTGATGCTGAAGGGACGAAGGTCAACCAGCATAAGGTGGTTATCTGTACCGCCGGATACAAGGTTGAAACCCTTCTTGAGAAGTGCATCAGCAAGAGCTTTTGCGTTCTTGACAATCTGCTGCTGATATGCCTTGAATTCCGGCTTGAGTGCTTCACCAAAGCAAACTGCCTTACCGGCAATAACATGCATGAGAGGACCGCCCTGACTGCCGGGGAAAATTGCCTTGTCAATATCCTTTGCGTATTCTTCTTTGCAAAGAATCATACCGCCGCGGGGACCGCGGAGAGTCTTATGTGTTGTGGTTGTAACAAAATCCGCAAAGGGTACGGGAGAATCGTGGCAATCTGCTGCAATAAGACCTGCAATGTGAGCCATATCAACCATAAACAGGCTGCCTGCAAGCTTTGCAATTTTACCGATTCTTCTGAAATCAATTGTTCTGGGGTAAGCGGAAGCACCAGCAACAATAAGCTTGGGCTTAACTTCAAGAGCAAGTCTTTCAAGCTCATCGTAATCAATAAAGCCGTCAGCAGTAACACCGTAGGGAACAAAGTTATAAAGCTTGCCGCTGAGGTTTGCAGGTGAGCCGTGTGTAAGATGGCCACCGCAGTCAAGGCTCATACCGAGAACCGTGTCTCCCGGCTTGAGAAATGCATTATATACGGCGAAATTTGCCTGTGAACCTGAGTGAGGCTGAACATTGACATGTTCTGCGCCAAAAAGCTGCTTTGCGCGCTCAATGGCAATATTTTCAACAATATCGACACATTCGCAGCCGCCATAGTAGCGCTTTGCGGGGTAGCCCTCGGCATATTTGTTTGTGAGCACACTTCCCATTGCTGCAAGCACTGCAGGAGAAACAATATTTTCGGAAGCTATAAGCTCAATATTGCGCTTCTGACGGGCAAGCTCCAACTGCATTGCATCAGCTACCTCCGTGTCGGTTTCGCGGATGAGAGAAATTGAATCAAGTACATTTTCAAACATAATCTGTTACCTCACTTATTATACATCAAGATTCTGTACATATTTTGCGTTCTTTTCAATGAAATCTCGTCTGGGTTCAACCTTATCGCCCATGAGGATTGAGAAGGTTTCGTCTGCCGCCATTGCATCCTCAAGCGTTACGCGGAGCATTGTGCGGTTTGCAGGGTCCATTGTAGTTTCACGAAGCTGAACCGGGTTCATTTCACCAAGACCCTTGTAGCGCTGAATATCACAGCTGCCACCCATTTCGGCAACCTTTTCGTCGCGCTCTTCATCAGAGAAAGCATACATTGCCTTTTTGCCTTTTGTAATTTTATAGAGCGGAGGCTGTGCGATATAAATGTGACCGTTATCAATAAGCGGACGCATATAGCGGAAGAAGAATGTGAGAAGAAGTGTTCGGATATGAGCACCGTCAACGTCAGCATCGGCCATGATGATAATCTTGTGATAACGAAGCTTTGTAATGTCAAAATCTTCGTCAATACCCGTACCGAGCGCAATAACAACAGGTGTCAGCTTTTCGTTTCCGATAACCTTATCAAGTCTTGCTTTTTCAACATTGAGCATTTTACCCCAAAGAGGAAGAATTGCCTGATAGTTTTTATCTCTGCCCTCTTTTGCAGAGCCGCCAGCAGAGTCACCCTCAACGATGTAAAGCTCTGTGTTTTCGGGGTTTTTATCTGTACAGTCGGCAAGCTTACCGGGAAGAGAGCTTGAATTTGAAAGAGCGGTTTTACGGGCGGATTCCTTTGCCTTACGGACAGCCTCACGCACACGGGAAGCCTCGCATGCCTTATTAAGAAGTGCCTTTGCAACCTGAGGATTCTCTTCAAAATAGGTCATAAGCTTATCGACAACCGTTTTTGAAACAAGCTTTGTCATTTCGGTGTTACCAAGCTTACCCTTAGTCTGACCCTCAAACTGCGCCTCTGTAAGCTTGACACTGATAATTGCAACAAGGCCTTCACGAACATCTTCACCGGAAAGGTTTTTGTCGTTTTCCTTGAGGATGCCGTACTTCTTACCGTAGTCGTTAAAGACTTTGGTAAGAGCAGTTTTAAAGCCTGTTTCATGTGTACCGCCATCTATTGTGCGGACATTATTTGCAAAGCTTATAAGTGTTTCGTTGTAGCCGTCATTATACATAAGAGCAATTTCAGCACTTGAATCGTCACGCACACTTGAGAAATGGATAGGTGCAGGCTGTACGGGTGTGAAGCCCCTGCTCTCGTTAACATAGTTTACAAATTCGCTAAGACCGCCTTCATAGCAGAAAACACGTTCAACAACATTGTCGGGGTCGCGTCTGTCGGTAAAGGTGATATTCAAACCTGCATTGAGAAATGCGGACTCGCGGAGTCTGCGTTCGAGAATTTCAAAATCGTAAACAGTTGTTTCCGTGAATATTTCAGGGTCTGCCTTAAAGCGGATGAAGGTGCCTGTCGTTTCGCTTGTGCCTACAACATCAAGGTCGCTCATTATTGCACCGCGCTCAAAGCGCTGACGGTAAACATTGCCGTTACGCGAAACCTCAACCTCAAACCACTCTGAAAGCGCATTAACAACCGATGAACCGACACCGTGAAGACCGCCGGATACCTTATAACCGCTGCCGCCGAATTTACCGCCGGCATGAAGAACGGTGAGAACAACAGTAACAGCAGGCATACCCATTTTTTCATTCATATCAACGGGAATACCGCGTCCGTTATCGCGTACGGATATAATGTTGCCAGGCTCAATCTCAACCTCGATATGTGTACAGAAGCCTGCAAGAGCTTCGTCGATTGAGTTGTCAACAATTTCATATACGAGGTGGTGAAGACCGTTGGGGCCTGTTGAACCGATATACATACCGGGACGCATACGGACAGCCTCAAGTCCTTCAAGAACCTGAATCTGACCGGCACCGTATTCCTCGCTTACGGCAGTGTCCATCTGTTCAACGGGACCGATACCCTCTTCGTTAATTTCGTCTGTGAAGTTTTCCATGTTCTGAACTGTTTCCTTATTATCCAAAACGAACTTCCTCCTACTTTTATTTTGTACCCGCCGGACCGCTTCTGCTTCGTTTAAGCAGGGTCGAGGGTGATATAGGTGAAATATATACAGTTGTACTGCCGTGCTTATTGCGGCAGACAATAAATGATTTCGGCAAATCGTATCCGACTGTGACTACCCTGCCGGTTTTTGTGGCGGTAGCAAGATAATTGCGCGTTGCTTTTGAAACCGTTGTAGCTTCAAGATCGAAAATGCCGAGAATTTCATCGTAAGTAATTACTGTGTCCTGTCCGAGGTGCAGATACATTGGCTTAGCGCCTCTTTTCTTTTTTGTTTTTCTGCCGCTTTACGCACACGCAGCGCTGCAAAAAATTCTGTTAGAAGTGACGCACACTCGTCCTGCATAAAGCCGCCCTCAATTTTAGGCTTGCTGTTATATGGCAAATCACAAAGGTTAACCACACTGCCCATTGAGCCTGATTTGTAGTCATAAGCGCCGAAAACAACGCGTCTGACTCGTGAATTGATAATAGCGCCCGTACACATCGGGCAAGGCTCAAGAGTAACAAAAAGCTCACACTCCGCAAGACGCCAGCCTCCGAGAGTATTACATGCCATATTGATAGCCTCAATCTCTGCGTGAGCAAGTGCGTTTTTGCCCGTTTCTCGTCTGTTGAATCCTTCGCCTACGATTTCACCGTTGTGAATTACAACCGCACCTACAGGCACCTCATCAAGCTGTGCCGCTTGCTTTGCAAGCTCGATTGCGCGGAGCATCGATTCGCTGTCGCTCATCAAAATCCCTTTCTTTCATATAGCGGATATTTTTAAAGGATGCTTGTGGAAATTAAAATAAAAAGATAAATAAATGCAATAATCACAGGCACATTCAGAAACATTGCCCTGATTTTTTTACCTAAACTTAAGCCCGAATTAATACGCGGAAGCCTGAATCCGTATGAAAAACCGTATATCACTGCCGCGGCAACTCCTACAGCAATTACTAAAATACAGAAAATAACAAACAGAAAATCCGCCATATCCGGCACTACGGATTCAATTTCGGTAAAGAACACAGCTGTTGCATTATTGAGTGCATGAATTACAACACCCACCCAAAGGCTTTTCGTGTATATTACGGCATAGCCTATGGCAACACCTGAAAGAAAAGCAAAAATAATGTTTGCCGGTGAGCCGTGAACAAGTGCAAAGAATACAGCAGTTGTAATAACGGCAAAGCTGTTACCAAAGCGGCGCAGAGGCTGCATAATGACACCGCGGAAAACAAATTCTTCAACAAGCGGAGCAATAACAGCGGCGCAAAGAAAATTCATAGCAGTATCGAGCGCTGTTGACGAAGCAAGAGGCTCAGGCAGATTTTCCTCAACTCCCAAGGCAGAGAAAAATGTCATAACATAAGCCGAAATAAAGTTTGAAGCAAGGCATATACCCCACCCTGCCAAAACAAGGCACAGCAGCTTTTTGCGCGGCTGAGGATTATGGAAAGGGAGAACATTGAAATAAGAAAGGCTGCCCTTTTTTCGGCTGTAGAGATAAAACGGCAAGCCCAGCGCAATAAAGGTGAAAAAGAAAGCTGCGGCAGCATACTGAAAAGCAGGATTGGTCCGGTATGCATCCGACAAGCCGAGCAGCATCATCAACCAAAGCAGAATTTCCTGCAGGGCAAAATAGCCGAGCAGACAGCAGCCTACACAAACACCGTGTCGGCTCAGTTGACGGTAATTTTCCTGTGTAAGGTTATATGAAGGCTGTCCGTAATACGGATACTGTTGATGCATTTCCTAATCCTTCCCTTTAAAATAAACGCGCATTATAAATAATAATTATTTACTATATTAATATATGGTCTAATTATAACACAATATATAATCAAAAGCAACCTTACACAAATAAAAAAACGCACAAATATTGATGTTGAAATAAGAAGATAAATGTGCTAAAATTATCATACTTTTATTTTATGAGGTGCTGAAATTGAAATTCATTTCATGGAATGTAAACGGCCTGAGAGCCTGTATGGCAAAAGGCTTTGATGACATTTTCTCAAGTCTTGATGCTGACATTTTCTGCGTTCAGGAAACAAAACTTCAGCAAGGACAGATAGATTATCACCCCGATGGTTATTACCAGTACTGGAACTATGCCGAAAAGAAAGGCTATTCAGGCACTGCCGTATTCACAAAGCAAGAACCTATAAGTGTTTTTTACGGTCTTGACATTGAAAAGCACGACCACGAAGGCAGAGTTATAACACTTGAGTTTGAAGAGTTTTATTTCGTTTGCGTTTATACTCCAAACTCTCAGGACGAGCTTCGCAGGCTTGATTACCGCATGGAGTGGGAGGACGATTTCAGAGAATATCTCGTTTCACTCAAAAAGAGCAAGCATGTTGTGGTTTGCGGTGACATGAATGTTGCGCACAAGGAAATAGACCTCAAGAATCCAAAAACGAATCGCCGCAACCCCGGATTCACAGATGAAGAACGCGGTAAATTCGAGTTACTGCTCAATTCAGGCTTTACAGACACATTCCGATACTTCTACCCCGACGCCGAAAATGTATATTCATGGTGGAGCTACCGCTTCAAGGCAAGAGAAAAAAATACGGGTTGGAGAATCGACTACTTCCTCGTTGATAATGAAGCAAATGAATTGCTCAAAGGAGCAAAAATACACTGCGATATTTTTGGCTCGGACCACTGCCCTGTTGAAGTTGAAATTGATTTTTAAGGAGAAACAGAAATGTCAATAGAAAGAGTAAGACCCTACCTTGCTGAAAAAGGAATGGAAAACAGAATCAAAGAGTTTGATGTATCAAGTGCAACGGTTGAGCTTGCCGCACAGGCACTCGGCTGCGAAGGCAAAAGAATCGCAAAAACACTTTCATTCAAAATAAACGACGGTGCTATACTTATCGTAGCCGCAGGAGATGCAAAGGTTGACAACGCAAAATACAAAGCACATTTCGGTGCAAAAGCCAAAATGCTAACACCCGATGAAGCTGTCGAGCTTGTAGGACACGCAGTTGGCGGTGTGTGTCCGTTTGCAGTAAATGACGGTGTAAAAATTTATCTGGACATTTCGCTCAAGCGCTTTGATATAGTTTACCCTGCCGCAGGCAGTTCAAACAGCGCCGTTGAGCTGAGCATAGCTGAGCTTGAATCTCTCTGTACCGGAGCTGAATGGGTTGATGTGTGCAAAGCCTGGCAGGACGCAGAATAAGCACCCGCCAAAATATTCAAAAAAAGGTACCAAAAAAGGACTTTTGCTTAAAGCGAAAGTCCTTTTACCATTTTTGCGTACAATATCGCAAAATATTAAAAATTCGGGGCATATTTGCTCATAAGTTCACGAGCAACATCAACTGTGTTTTCTTTGCCGATAGCATCGTTATCAGGCGAATAAGTGGCAATCCATTCTTTTTCGACTCTTGAAAGAGCACCGCCGATTTCAGAACCGAGATAAGCATCGCGGTCAAAAATCTGCTGTTTTGTTTTTTCAGGAATCCGTCTGAGCTTTTTGAAGCCTGCGGCAAGCTGTTCAAAAAACGCTCTCCAACGAAGCGCGTAAAAGCTTGACAGCATACCTCCCCACTCTTTCCAGCAGGTATCGTAAAGAACGGTATCCTTAACAGGTCCGAAAATTGAAACGAGCGAAAGCAGGTTTATTTCATAGTTCTGCTTTTCCGTATCGTCACTGCCCAAATCCCGTGCAAGAGAAAGATGATAAGGCAGGCTGAATTCCTTTTTAGTCAGAAGAAGCCTATCTACATCCTCAATAATCGAGAGAAAAAGGTTTGTGTTCTCTTCAAAAAGAGCAACATCCTTGTTTTTATAGCCGTCAAGTGCTTTTTTACAAACCTTGTTTGCAAGGTCGCTGAGCGCCTGACGAAGAGTATCGCAAAGATCAAGCTCATACTCATAGGTTTTGCCGTTTGCATCAAGCAGCTTTTGCGCCGCAGCAAATACATCGGCAATTTCATATCCTATTTCGCTGCCGCTGTCACCAATTGATGTGTGTCTTAAAAGTGTTGCCGGGCGGGTGCAGATTGCACTCGCATGCTCACGCGAAGGCTGACCGCCTTTCCAGCAGCTGTTTTTAAGAAGCATCAGTGCTTCAGTTGCATCTTTACTGTCAGTACCGTAGCGGTTTGCCGCATATTTTTTGAGCCATTCATCAACATTACCTTCACCGCTCATAGCCGCAAAGGAATACTGTCTGAAGGCTTCGTTTGAATAAGCTCCGTCTGAAAGCGAAGCAACACCGGCTACAGAAGCATTTCTTTCTTTAGCTTTTGAAAATCTGTTTGCCGAAACCGATTCAATATCGCCGTGAATCGCAGTAACATCACAGTTATTATGCTGTGTGGAAAGAATAAATCCGCAACCTTCAAAAGCAGCCTCATCCGCCAGATTGCCGGAATCAATGATAAGAACTTTGCTGCGGTCAACAGCGCGGAAAAGCTCAGGACGGGCAGAAGAAGAATGCAAAACCCATACGCAGTCATCACCCTGAGCAGATACAAGCTTGAATATAGCTGTACCAAGACCCGCAAGAAATGAGCCTTCGCGTTTCACGGGCTCGTGACCTGAAAACGGATCAGCCATAAAGAATCTGCTTTCGCCGAGAAGAAGCTTCTGATTTTTGTAATACATACTGCCGATTTTATGGAACATTACATCGCGCACAGAAAGCTGATACTGTGCAGGAAAAAGACACCATTCATCGGTTTTCTTCATACGGGCACGCACTTTTCCCTGAATGAAATTGCGGAAAATATAGCCCGAAAAGCCGTGAAGAATCGGCTCCATGCCAAGCTCTTTTTCGCGCTCGATAATTTTTCTGCCAAGCTCAATCTGCTTTTCGACAGTTTCTCTCTTTGTCTGCGGAAGATAACCGTCAAAACAGTTAGAAAGCTGCCAGCCCCAGAAAGCAGGACCGGAAAGGCCTGACAAAGCAAGAGGCTCTTTCATGCCGAGGTCATCCATGGTTTTAAGCCACACAGCCTGTGTACCAACAACGGCAAGCGGCATATTTATGCCGTTCATTGCCATGAAATCTATTTCTTTTTCCCATCTTTCCCAATTCCACCAGCAGGCAGCACAGGAAAAGGTTGTATATTCAAAGCAGGTGCGATATTCACTTTCTATTTCGCCCTCAAACTTTCCGGAAGGAAGTGAAAGCTCACCGTGTGCAAGAGCATGATCGGCGGTAAAATACGCGCCGCAGTTATCACGCATAAAACGGTAGTATGCAACAGCCATACTCACCGCATTGTCGCCTTTTACAAGCACCTTACCGTCACACGGTTCATAGCTGAAAATATTTTTGCCGTTTTCTCTCTCTACGGTTTCAAATATGAAATTTTCCGCAAGTTCAGGTGAACAGCGGTTTACAAGAGATTTAATCATAGCTGAAAGCCTCTGTGTTATTTATTCTGAATTTTAGCCGCAGTTACTGTATTCTGCATAAGCATTGCAACCGTCATAAGACCTACGCCGCCGGGAACGGGAGTTATATGAGAAGCCTTTTCTTTGACAGCTTCAAAATCAACATCGCCGCAGCGCTTACCGTTTTCATCCCTGTTCATACCGACATCTATTACAACCGCTCCATCCTTGACCATATCGGCAGTGACAAACTTTGCCTTACCTACAGCAGCCACAAGAATATCTGCTTTTTTTGTAATCTCTGCAAGATTCTGAGTTCTTGAATGACAGACGGTAACCGTACCGCTTGCACCGAGAAGAAGCATAGCCATAGGCTTGCCGACAATATTGCTTCTACCTATAACAACACAGTTTTTTCCCGAAACTTCAATACCCTCGTACCTCAGCATTTCCATAATACCTGCAGGTGTGCAGGGTTTGAGAACACAGTCACCAATCATAATATGGCCAGCATTTACGGGATGGAATGCATCTACATCCTTTTCAGGCTTTATTGCATTGAGAATAACTTTTTCATCAATGTGTGCAGGAATGGGAAGCTGACAGAGAATGCCGTTTACACTGTCATCTGCATTGAGCTTTTCAACAAGTTCAAGAAGCTCATCCTGAGTGGTTTCAGCAGGCAGAGCATATTCAAGCGACTTTATTCCAACCTCATCACAGGTTTTTTTCTTGTTGTTGACATAGGTCCTTGAAGCAAAGTCATCACCAACAATTATAACAGCAAGACAGGGATTGATGCCCTGAGCTTTAAGCTCATCAACCTGAGCACTGACCTGCTGCTTAATATGTGCAGAAATTATTTTGCCGTCGATAAGTTTCATATCAATCAAACCTCCGAAAAAAATAACCGCTGAGAATCGTGACATCGGTTTAATCAACGGTTTCTAATAACAAAAGCGGTGCAATAACAAGCTAAATTCTCTCGCAATCGCACCGCTCATTTTAAAATTTAAAAATCAGTCAAAGAGAATATATATCTCCGTTAAAAAGCTTTATCAGTTGTTACCGAAAAGATTTTCGATGAAATCGTAGTAGTTGCTGTTACCTGCTGCGGAATCGCCTGCATCTGTTTTGGGTGTTTCAGGTGTTTCGGGAGTTGCTGTCTGAGCAGGAGCTGCTGCGGGTGCAGCTGCGGGAGCTGCAGAAGTTGCTGCGGAAGCAAAGAGATCCTCTACCTTCGGAGGCTCTTCAATGCTGTTACCGAAGCCGAAGCCTGTTGCAACAACAGTGATATAAAGCTCATCGTTAAGAGAATCGTCGAATGAAAGACCCCAGATGATGTTTGCATCGGGATGTGCTGCATCCTTGATTTTCTCACTTGCAATTTCAATATCTTCAAGGCCGATGTCGGGTGAAGATGTAACACTGATGATAACACCCTTTGCACCCTTGATGGATGTTTCGAGAAGCGGGCTGGAGATAGCTGCCTCTGCTGCAACCTCGGGCTTGTCCTTACCCTTTGCGTAGCCGATACCCATGTGAGCATGTCCTGCATCCTTCATAACGGAAAGAACATCAGCAAAGTCAAGGTTGATGACACCGGGGATCTTGATAAGCTCTGAAATATTCTTGACGCCCTGAAGGAGAACATCATCTGCCTTTGCGAAAGCATTGCTCATTGTGATTTTTGTTTCGCTTGCAAAACGAAGGCGCTCATTGGGAATGATGACAAGGCTGTCTACATGCTCTGTGAGCATATCAATGCCGTTTTCAGCCTGAACCATTCTGCGCTTGCCTTCAAAATTAAAGGGCTTTGTAACAACACCAACGGTGAGGATACCCATGTCTTTTGCAATCTGAGCAATGACAGGTGCAGCGCCTGTGCCTGTACCGCCGCCCATACCTGCGGTGATAAAGACCATATCTGTACCCTTAAGTGTATCGGAAATAACATCGCGGCTTTCTTCTGCAGCCTTCTGGCCAACCTCAGGCTTACCGCCAGCGCCCATACCGCGTGTTACCTTTTCGCCAATCTGGATTTTATGTGTTGCCTGTGAGGTGAGAAGAGCCTGCTTATCTGTATTGACAGCAATAAACTCAACGCCTCTGATGCCTGAAGCAATCATACGGTTAACAGCATTACCGCCGCCACCGCCAACACCTATAACTTTAATTTGCACCACGTTTTCAACTTCGTTTTCGATTTCGAAACCCATATCTTGTGCCCTCCATTTTATCAATTATATTTACAAGTAGTCAGTCCTTTAGACATAATCAGTTATTGTAAGCATAGCACAGTTTTTTTCAAAAAACAATACTTTTTACAAAAAAGTTAATTTATTCCGCCTGCTCACTTGTTTCTTCAATCTGTTCGCTTGACTCTTCTTCCGGTATATCTTCTTCATAAACCTCTTCTTCAGGAGCATCAAGCGGACGGAAAAAAGCCTTGCCCTCTACAGAGCCGAGATCAATTTCACCATACTGCATAGGATCAATCTGATTTTCGCGTTCAATAACCTTTGCACCAAGAGCGAGTTTGCGCTCAATTGAGCCGGTATCCCCAAGCTGAAGAGTGAGTCTGCCTTCATACACTGCACTTATATCGTAAACACTTGTAACATCTATCGAAGTTACATTTTTTATTCCTGCGTTTTCAAGCTGGTTTCTCAAATTAAATACAAGCTCAAAAGCACTTGCATCCGAAGCCTGAGCCGCTTCACCGGGGTTAGAAGCCGTAAGTGTGATACCCTGAACAACAGTGTATTTAACAGCCTCTTCAAGAGCTGCGGAATCTTCAAGCACCTTACCTTCTTTATCGATTATCACGGCGACATCATCGGTAACAAAAGAGAAGCATCCGGGTGTGAGCTTAACAGTTATTGTCACCTTACCGCTGAGCGAACGCTTCACATCAGCACTGCCGATATATGGGAGTGCTTTTGCAAGTTTTCCGCTTACACCTTTTGCATCGCACATAATTATATTTTCATCAAACCTGATTCCGCTTGCGTTTATTACCTGTTCATCGGTATAAGGCGAAGCTTCGCCGGCTATGACAATTTCATCAATCCGGAAAAATACCGTAAGAGAAAGAACGACCATTACAGCCGCAACAGCAAGACCAATAAACAAATACTGAAGGGTCTGCTTGCGTTTTTGTTGTGCAATACGCTTTTGTGAGTGAAGCATATTGCGCTCACTCGGCGAAAGTCCTCTCTCTTCGGGGCGCACCTCCTGTTCAGGTGCATGTCTTACGGGTCTGCGCTGTGCTGCATTCCGCTGATCAGGTCTTTGCGGCAAAGAAGATCTGCGCTGAGCCTGATTTTTTTCTTTAACTACAGGCGGCTTTGCGTGCCTTTTTACATCCGGACCCTTTCTTTCGGGCACAGGCTGCGCAGGCTTTTTATTAAAAAAGCTTTTCGCTCCGACACTACCGTTTGATTTGCCCTGTGAGTCTATATTTTTCGGCTCACCGGAAGGCTTTTTTTCGCGCACCGCAAACAAATCAAGGTCATAATCTGTATTGCGGCGATAACCTTCGGTATTATCACCCAGGTTAAATTTACCTGTTTTGTCTTCCATTTTTACTCCTCCCGTTTTATTTTTACTCCCATTCTTTTCAACTGTGTATCAAACTTTTCATAACCTCTGTCAATGTGATGTATGCCTTCCACGCGTGTCATACCGTCAGCACACAGCGCCGCCACAGTAAGCGCACTGCCACCTCTCAGATCGGGTGCTGTAACACTTGCACCGCTGAGTTTTTCCACACCTTCAATTACGGCAACACGGTTTTCGGTGCGTATATGAGCACCCATTCTTCTCAGCTCTGCGACATATTTGAATCTGCTTTCGAATATATTTTCAACAACAGTACCCGTACCCTCTGCAACACTTGCCATTACTGCAAAATCCGCCTGCGAATCAGTCGGAAAGCCCGGATACGGCATAGTTCTTATTATTCCAAAGCTTTTAAGTCTTTTTTTTGATTGAATAAACACACCTTTACTGTCCTGCTTTACGGTACAGCCCATTTTCTTAAACTGTTCCGTTACAGGCATCAACAAATCCTGTCTGCTCATTTCAAGCATCAGACTGCCTTTTGTTACCGCTGCAGCCGCCATATAGGTAACAGCTGCAATTCTGTCCTGCCACACTTGATGCTCACATGCATAAAGTGCTTGAACACCTTCAATTCTGATAACGCTCTCTCCTGCCCCGCGGATTTTAGCACCGCAGGAATTAAGGAACTCAGCAAGCTCAATTATTTCCGGCTCACGCGCCGCATTAACAACAAGTGTTTCTCCCTTTGCAGTACAACCTGCAAGCAGAATGTTTTCAGTTGCACCGACACTCGGAAAAGACAGTGTAATACGCGCACCTTGAAGTCCATTCGGACTCGAACATATAAGCTTCCCGCCCTTTTCATCGACCACAGCGCCCAGAGAACGCATCGCATCAAGATGCAGGTCAATCGGTCGAAGACCGATTTCGCATCCGCCGGGAGCAGTCATTTCGGCTCTTCCGAACCTGCCAAGAAGAGAGCCAAGAAATACGATTGACGAGCGCATTTCCGACATAAGCGAATCAGGTATGTTGTATTTGTGCGCATTGTCCGCACAAACCTTACAGACTCCGTTTTCATTTACAACCTCGCAGCCCAGATATTTAAGAATATCTGCCGCTGCCTTCACATCTGTAAGAGAAGGACAACCGCTGAGCACAGTCTGCCCTCTCACGAGCATTGCCGCAGAAAAAAGCGGTAATGCTCCGTTTTTGGAGCCTTGAACTTTTATCTCACCGTCAACTTTGTTCAGACCTTCAATCACATAGCTTGCCATTATTACACCCCGCACAGCATATTCATACCATAATATGCCTGCAGGTGTTTTGTGGTTACTTTACTATACCTTCTATTACCTTGACTATCCTGTCAGTTGCATCTGTCACTGCCATTTTCTTTGCGGCAGCACCCATTGCATCAAGCTTACCGGGGCTTTCAATCAATGTGTCGATATGCTGCATCAGCACAGCAGGTGTAAGGTCTTTTTCTTCTACTATTATAGCTGCACCCTTATCAGCAAGAGCCTTTGCGTTGTAATACTGGTGATTTTCTGTTGCAAAAGGATAAGGAATGAGAATAGACGGCTTACCCATAACCTGAAACTCACAAAGTGAGCTTGCACCAGCACGACAGATTACAAGGTCTGCAGCTGCAAGGCAGCGATACATATCGTCAATATAATCTCTTATAATAATATGTTTATTATTAAGGTCAACACCCTTCTGTGCAAGACGGTCGGGAAAATCCTTACAATCCTTGCCTGTAGCATGCATAAACCAGCAGTCATTCTTTTGAGTACGGTTTGCGATAACCTCAAGCATAGAATCGTTTATTGCCTTTGCACCAAGGCTTCCGCCCATTGAAAGAATCAACGGCTTATCATCAAGACCAAGCTCAGCTCTTGAAACCTCTCTGTCCGCCTCAAGAAGCTCTCCTCTGACAGGAAGGCCCGTTACAACAGGAGTATTTTTAGGCTGCATATGCTGAGCTACACTCTCCTGAGTAAGCATTACAGCATCAACCATTTTAGCAAGAGTTTTGTTTGTGACTCCGGGGAATGCATTCTGCTCATGAATTGCAGTGGGAATCCCAAGCTTAGCAGCGGCACGCACAACGGGACCGCTGACATATCCGCCAAATCCAATAACGGCATCCGCGTTAAATTCAGCAATTATCTTTTTAGCCTGAGATGAAGCCTTGAGAAGATAACTGAGTGTTTTTATATTCTGCTTGATACCGTTGAGATTAAGAACACGGTTGAAGCCGCTTATCTGAATTGTTTTAAAAGCAAAGCCTGCGGCAGGTACAAGACGAGCCTCCATCTTTTCGGCAGTGCCTATAAAGAGGATATTCGAATCGGGATAACATCTGCGAATTTCACCCGCAACGGCAAGCGCCGGGTTAATGTGTCCGCCTGTGCCGCCTGCGGCAAAGATAATATTTTTTCCGTTGAGCATTGCCCTCACCCTACTCCTTAATCATATTTGAGCTGCGCGAAACCGAAAGAACAATTCCCATCTCACACAGCAGAATTATCAGCGAAGTACCGCCTGCGCTGAAGAACGGCAAGCTTATGCCTGTATTCGGGAAAAAGTCCGTAACGACAAAGACATTGAGCACCGTTTGCAAACCAATCTGAACCATAATACCGAGAACAAGAAGCATACCGAATCTCGTCTTGCAACGCATTGCAATTTTATATCCTCTGTAAATCAGGAATGCAAAAAGACCGAGAATAAATGCCGCACCTGCAAAGCCTAGTTCTTCACAGACGATTGCAAAAATAAAGTCACTCTGTGCCTCCGAAACATAAAGATGCTTCATTTTTGAATCACCCAGGCCCTGTCCAAGGAAGCCTCCTGAGCCGATAGCATAAAGCGAATTATCAATCTGCCATCGCGCATCTTCGGGTTCATAGGTTTTATCCTTCCAGGCAATAATTCGTTCCTGCTGATACTCATCAATAATTCCCATAAAATCGGGATTGATTACGAAAATTGCAACCACAATCACTACAAGCGGAATCAGAATCCTGAACCACCATTTGTTAAGACCTCCGAGATAGAGCATCGCAAGAGTGAGCATAAAGAAAAGAATTGTACCCGAAAGATGATGCTCAAGGAAAACCAGAATCGTGAACACAGCACCTATTCCGCCGAAAATAACTCCGGCTTTAAGCGCGGTAGCAAAATCGTTTGCAGTAACAAACTTATGCCATTTTTCACAGGCCCATGCATAGAACGCAACCAATCCGACCTTCGCTATTTCCGATGGCTGGAACTGTATTCCACCTGGCAAATCAATCCATCTGCCAAACTCTTCGTTTCCTTCAGGATTCTGCATTTCTTTAATTTTTGCAATTATAAGTGCTATTACAAGCAGCACAATACAGAACACAGTTGCGGGAAGTATGAGCCGCCTGAAGAAATTATAATTGATTTTCGACACGATAAACATCAGTGTCACACCGATCGCAGAAAAGATTATCTGGTCACGGATAAAGTTATAGCTGTCCTTGGCTTTGTGTAAAGCAATTGAATAACCTGCCGAGCCCAGCATTACAAGACCGATTGCAAGAAGGGCAAAAACGCAAAGCAGAAAGCCGACATCAAAATTACCCTTTGCAATAAACTTGCTGTTGCTCAGGACACTGTTTTTTTTAGTTAAGAATCCACTCACATCCAGCTCTCCTTTTTATCCGAATTTCACCAAAGCTATGCCCACTGCACAGCCGATAATATTGACAAGAGAAAAAACAACAACTATCTTTTTTTCTTTCCAGCCACTCATTTCAAAGTGGTGATGAATCGGCGCCATTTTGAAAATGCGCTTACCGTGCGTGGCTTTGAAATAGCCTATCTGAATCACATCGGAAAGACCTTCGATAAAATAAATAATACCAACGGGGAGAAGAATCAACGGACAGTCAACAGCATAGGCAAGAGCCACAACCGCACCGCCCAGAAACATTGAGCCGGTATCACCCATAAACACCTTTGCCGGATTCCAGTTCCAGACAAGGAAGCCTGCACAAGCGCCTGCAAGAGCCGCGGCAAAAACACCTGCACCGAGATTATTTCGCATAAACGCAATAACGATAAGGGATGCAGCACTTGTGAGAGTAACGGAAGAACACAGTCCATCAATTCCGTCCGTAAAATTAACCGCATTTGTTGCGCCGTAAATCAGAACAAGACCAAAAAGAAAAAAGAAAACACCAAGGTCACCTGTTGAACCGTAAAACGGAACATACATAAATGAACAACCCGCAAGCTTAAGACTGCCGAGATAGGCGATTATGACAAGCAGCTGCATTAAAGTTTTCTGCCTTATCGTCAGACCGAGGTTGCGCTTTTTGACAACCTTTATATAGTCATCGACAAATCCGATAAGACCGAGTGACAGTGCCATTACAAAGCCCGAAAACAGCTTTGTGTACATAGCAGAGCGAACAGGATTATCACCTGCAATAATATCGCCGCCCATAAATTTATCTGTAAGAAAAACTACAACAAGTGAAACAAATATACCTGCTACAAACACAAGACCGCCCATTGTGGGAGTCCCTTGTTTGCTCTTGTGCCATTTAGGGCCGATTTCAAGGATTGTCTGTCCGAATTTAAGCTTACGAAGCCACGGTATCATAATAAATCCCAGCAGCACGGTAACACCGAAAGCAACTACAGCAGCAAGACCAAAAGCAAGAAATGTGTTCATAGACAGTACACCTTAACCTTCTGTTGTAAATATTTGAATAACCTCTTCAAGCTTCATTCCGCGGCTTGCTTTAAACAGCACCGCATCGCCCGAAGAAAGTGTATTTTTCAGTTCATTCGCAAGCGCCTGCTTATCCTCAAATGCTTTTACACATTTTGCGCCCTGATTAACGGCAGTCTGCGCCGACACAGCTGCCATTGCTCCATAGGTATAAAAATAATCAATCTGCTTTGAAGCAACAAGCGCACCAACCTCACGGTGTGCACCTTCCGAAAAATCACCAAGCTCAAGCATATCTCCAAAAACCAAGCACTTTTTCTTTGCTTCCATACCGCACAGAACCTCTGCGGCAGCACGAACAGAATCGGGACTTGCGTTATAACAGTCCTCAATTACTGTTATTCCCTTAAAACTCCTGACATTCTGACGCATGCCGGAAGTTACATATTTTGAAAGTCCGTTTGCGGCTTCCTTAGGATTAACGCCAAGATAAATGCCTGTTGCAAATGCAGAAAGAGCATTATAAACATTGTGTGTACCTACAGTAGGGATTGTAACATTCTGCTCTTTACCGTCAAACAAAACAGTAAAAGCCGTAGAATAACCCGACTGCTCAATATTTACTGCTCTGTAATCACATTTTTCATTTTCAATACTGAAGGTAATTACTCTTCTGTCATCAAGTGAAACTTCGCTGAGCAAATCATCGTCGCCGTTGACAACCAGAGGAGCGCCGGGCTTGAGACCGTCGAGAATTTCAAGCTTAGCCTTGAGAATACCTTGTCTTGACCCTAAATGTTCAATATGAGAAACACCGATTTTTGTTATTATTCCTATATTAGGCTGAGCAACATGTGAAAGCCTTGAAATTTCACCGAATGCACTCATACCCATTTCAAGTATTGCCGCCTCATAATCTGCATCAAGGCGGAAAACCGTTGAAGGCAAGCCGATCTCATTGTTGAGATTGCCTTCATTTTTTAGTGTATTGTATTTTTCGGATAGAACGGCATAGACCATTTCCTTAGTAGTGGTTTTACCTACACTTCCTGTAATTCCCACAAAAGGAATTGAGAAAAGCGAACGGTAATAAGCGGCTATGTCAAGAAGGGCTTTACCCGTGTTTTCCACAAGAAGAACCGTGCCGTCTGCATCAACCGGTTTTGAACAGACAGCGGCAACCGCACCATTTTCAAATGCCTGTTTTACAAAGCTGTGACCGTCAAACCGCTCTCCCACAAGAGCAATAAAAAGACAGCCTTTTGTAATCTTTCTTGAGTCTGTGCAGATGCTGAGCACCTGGGCATCGCTTGCACACGGTGCATTCAGAACTGCGCTTATTTCTTTCAAATTGAGAGCAATCATATTGTCCCCACACCTTAAAATCAATTAAATTCTGAGCAGATTTCTGACAACCTCGCGTTCATCATAATGATGCTTTTCGGTGCCTATAATCTGATAAGTTTCGTGTCCCTTGCCTGCAAGAAGAACTATATCGCCTGCATTCGCTTCGTTGAGCGCAAACTCTATAGCCTGTGTTCTGTCAACTATCCTGACAACCGGAATTTTTGCGCCCTTTGTGCCCTCTGCTACTTCATTTACAATTGTTTCAGGGTCTTCCGTGCGCGGATTATCCGATGTAACAATAACAAAATCAGACATATCTGAAGCTATTTTGCCCATTTGCGGTCGCTTTGTTCGGTCACGGTCACCGCCGCAGCCGAAAACGGTTATTATTCTTGCCTGTGCAATCTTGCGCAGCGAACCGAGAATATTCTGAAGTCCGTCAGGAGAATGTGCATAGTCAATAATTACTGTATAATCGGTATCCGTCGGCACAACCTCAATTCTGCCTGGCACACCGGAAGCCTCGCTGAGAGCCTTTGTCACATCTGCAAAAGGCAAACCCAATTCAATTGCGCAAACGGCAGCCGTCATTGAATTATACACGGTAAATCCGCCCGGTATACGCATTTTTATGCGCTCAAGCTTACCGATACCGACAAGAAAATATGAAACTCCGCCGGGCTTATGCTCGATATTCTTAGCTGAATAGTCCGCCCTGTCGCTGAGAGCCGAATATGACACAACTTTACAGCAGGCACCATCGGTCATAGCTAAATGAGCTTCATCATCCGTATTCACAACCGCTGTATCACAGTTTTCAAAAAGGATATGCTTTGCAGCAATATAGTTTTCAAATGTGCCGTGATAATCAAGATGATCCTGAGTGAGATTGGTAAAAGCGGCAACCTCATAATGAAGACCTGCAACACGCTTTTGTGCAAGCGCCTGAGAAGACACCTCCATAACGCAGAATTCACAGCCCGCCTTAACCATTTCGGCAAAAAGCGAATTGAGTTCAAACGGATCAGGCGTTGTAAGGTGAGCAGGATATTCAACATCGCCCACCATGTTTTTGACAGTGCCTACAAGACCTGTTTTATGTCCTATAGATTCAAGCACAGACTTGAGAAGGAAACAGGTAGTTGTTTTTCCGTTTGTACCTGTTACACCTACAAGGCGCAGACTCTTTGCAGGATTGCCGAAAAACGACGCAGAGAGAAGCGAAAATGCTTCTCTTGTGTCGTTTACTATTAACTGATTGGGCGCACCGGTATCATGCTGTGCAACGATAAGCACAGCACCCTTTTCTACTGCTGAAAGTGCGGCATCGTGTCCATCAAACCTTGCTCCTTTTACACAGACAAACACACTGCCCTCGGTTACTTTTCTTGAATCTTCAGTAACGAGAGTAACCTCGGCATCACAAATGCCTTGGCTGTCATAGCCCGCACCTTTTAAAAGAGTAATTATATTCATTTCATTTATCCCTCTTTTAGTGAAGATTATCCGTAAAGTGAATCAGACAATCCCGAATATGATTTGAAATAGACTGTTACGACTTCACCGTATTTAACCTCAGTATCCTTTGGAATATCCTGATTATAAGCCAGAATATCCGCTCCGCTGAATGCATTGCCCGATATTTTTATATTGATACCGAGATTGTTTGCGCTTCTGCGGGCAACCGAAAGACTCATTCCCGTAAAATCAGGAACAACTACAGTTTCTTCCTCTCTTTCATCCGTATAGAGAATAACCACACCGTTCTGCGGCATTGTCTGACCGTAAGCAGGAATCTGCTTGACAACAATGTCGCCGCTTCCTACAACCCTTGGAGTCAGATCCTGACTTTCCGCAATATCGGAAGCATCATCCACTGTTCTGCCAACAAGTGAAGGTGTTGCAATGTCAATAAGGTTCTGTTCTTTTTCATTATATTCAGGGTCAACGCCGAGATAGCCCATAACTTCTTCAACAAGTGCTGCAGCTACGGGTGCGGCAATCTGACCGCCGTTTATCTGACCGACAGGCTCATCAATCGCAATGAGAATTGCAACCTTGGGGTCGTCGCCGGGAGCAACACAGGCAAAGGACGAAACATATTTACCCTCGCCGTCGTGAAGCTTCTGGGATGTACCTGTTTTGCCGGCAACATGGTAGCCTGCAACATAAGCATTCTTACCTGTACCTGCGCTTACAACAGCCTCCATCATTGTAAGCACGCGCTTTGATGTGGACTCGGAAACAACCTGGCGTTTCATTGTCGGCTGTGTTTGAGCAATTACATTACCTGCTTCATCAAGCTGTTTTGCAACAACATAAGGCTTCATAAGCTTACCGCCGTTTGCAATTGCGGCAACAGCCGTAATCATCTGCAGCGGAGTTACCTCAAATGTCTGACCGAACGAGTAACTCGAAAGCTGTGAAATGCCGAAATTTTCTCTTGAGTGATGAGCTGAGCCTGTTTTTGGCTCCGCCTCACCTGAAAGGTCAATGCCTGTTTTTTCAGTAAAACCGAAAGCTTCGAAATAATCATAAAACTTTTCGGTACCAATCTTCTGACCCGTTGAAATAAAGAACGGATTGCAGGAGTTCATAAGACCCATTTGCAGAGTCTGTGCACCGTGACCCTCGCGCTTGTGACAACGGATATAGTGGCCGGGAACCTGAATACCGCCGACACAATTGAACGATGAGCTTTCAGAAGCCACACCCTCTTCAAGCGCCGCCGCAAGTGTTACGAGTTTAAAAACCGAACCCGGTTCATAGGAAGCGGTTATAACACTGTTTTTGCGCTGTTCCTGAACGGTTGCAGATATTGCTGCCTTGCGTTCTTCTTCGTCCTCTATTTGTGCTATACGGTCATTTGCCGCCTGTGAATATACAGTTGAGGGGTTGTTCGGGTCATAGTTAGGCATATTGGACATTGCAAGAATTGCACCCGTTTTTACATCCATTACAATTCCGTATGCCGCCTTTGCCTGTGCGCTTTCATAAGCTTTTTCAAGCTCTGTTTCAAGCTTCGACTGAATTGTTCTGTCAATTGTAAGAACAAGGCTTGTTCCCTGCTGTGCCTCGTTTACAGAAGTGTACTCAATCGGAACACCGCTGTTTGAACCGCTTTTTGCACTTATTATTCTGCCCGGAATACCGGTGAGTATATCATCATATTTAGCTTCAAGACCTGCTCTGCCTATATCCTGGTCGCCCGTAAAGCCTATGAGAGTAGAAGCAAGCGAAGTATAAGGATAATAGCGGGATGTATCGCTCTGAATTCCGACACAGTTATGAAGCTTGTTCTTGGAAATAAAAGTTATAACCTCATCGCGTTCAGCCAGCTCAACCTCGCGTTTGATAATCTGATAACGCCTGTTTGTTTTTGTGTATTCAAGCACCTTTTCCGCATCAACATCAAGAATTTCTGCAAGGCCCTGAGCTACGAGTGTGCGCTTTGCATTCAGGTCGCTTTCATATTCTGCCTGAGATTTGTTTGTATCACTGACGGTAATGTTGGCAGGGTCAATATACACAAGCCATGAAGATGCACTTTGCGCAAGCACATTCATGTTACAGTCGTAAATCGTTCCTCTCAAAGCAGGAACAACACTGTCGCCAAGGTATCTGTTCTCAGCTTTTTCACGGTATTCCGTGCCATGAACCAACTGAATGTTGCCCAGCTGTAAAATTCCGACACCGAAACCGAGTATCAGAATAATAGCTATAAGCTTTGTTGCTCGTTTTGAAATTTGCTTTGCTACACCGCGCGCCATAACTCTTCCTCCTTTTCATTTACACCTTTGTAATGGTCAAAATGACGAGAGCCAAGTTCCTAACCCAACTCCCGTCCTATCAACAATATATTTTTAAACTTCCTTTTTTATTCTGAAACAATAATCTGATTGCCTTCTGCAATATCAAAATATACAATCTGGTATCTCTCGCGCTTTACCATCCCTGTGTTCTCAGCATATTTTCTGACATTATCAGGCGAGTACTTAGCATTAAGAGCTGCGTTAAGTCTTGTGTAATCACTTCTCTTTTCGTTAAGCTCTTTATCAAGATTAACAATTGAATTATTGAGCTCGTTATCCTGAATGTGAAGCGCTATATTTGCACCGAGAAGCACCGCACCAACGGTAAGCACCGAAGCAAATTTAAGAAGCCTTGCCTTTATGGCTGCCGCCTCTGCTGCAAGCTCCGCTTGTGTTTTTGCGCGGGGCTTTACGATTCTGGGCTGGGGGCGCTGCTCAGGCTTAGGCTGTGATTTAGTTTTAGGTGCAGGAGCAAACAGATCAAAATCATATGCCGCCGAATTGTTGTAATTGTAAGCCAAAACAGTTTCCTCCGTTTTTGATTATAGTTTTTCGATTGCCCTGAGCTTGGCACTTCTGCTCCTTGAATTTTCTTCAAGCTCACGGCTTGTTGCGGTTTTTGGTTTAAAACAAATTTTTCCCTGCGGTGTTTTACCGCAAACACACACGGGAAAGCTTGGCGGACAGGTGCAACCACCTGTGAAACTTGAAAGGGTGTTTTTGACAATTCTATCTTCGAGCGAATGGAAAGAGATGATTGCCAGCCTGCCGCCCCTATTAAGTGAATTGAACATATCCTCAACAGCCTGTCCGAGATTCGTGAGCTCTCCGTTTACTGCAATTCGAAGAGATTGAAAAATTTTTTTGGCAGGATGTCCGTCGCGCCTTGCAGCCGCCGGATATGAGGACTTTACGATTTCAGAAAGCTCAAAAGTGGTTTCAATCGGTTTCTTTTCGCGCTCACGAACTATTGCCTGTGCAATGCGCGGAGCAAATTTTTCTTCGCCGAAATCATAAAAGATTTTTTTAAGTTCATCTGCAGAAAGATTATTCACAAGATCTTTTGCGCTCGTACCAGTCTTGCTCATACGCATATCAAGCGGAGCATCACTGCGAAAAGAAAAACCTCTCTCTGCTGTATCGAGCTGATAAGAACTGACACCAAGATCAGCCATAATTGAATCCGCACCGTCAACACCGAGTGCGGTAAGTATTGCGGAAATGTTAAAGAAATTATCGTGAACAACTGTAACTCTTGAATCAGTGGAAAAGCGCTGAGTAAGCACCATTATTGCATCAGGATCGCGGTCGATAACAATCAGTCTGCCCTTTTCACCGAGTCTTGCGAGCGCTGCGGCGCTGTGTCCTCCGCCTCCGCCAGTACAGTCAACAACAACGCCGTCCGGTTTGATATTAAGAGCATCTATCGTTTCATCAAAGAGAACGGATTTATGGTTGAATTCCATTTTGTCCCCTCCCTTAATAGTTAAGGTCAGGTATGCTTCCCGAATTAAAGGACATGCTTGCCTCTTCAGCAGCTTCGTACACATCGGGATTCCATATTTCAAGACGTTTCATATTACCTATAACGAGGACCTCGTCTTTAAGGCCGGCATGCTTGCACATTGATGAAAGTAAAGTAAATCTGCCCTTGCCGTCCATTGTATAATCTTCCGAATTTTTGTAGAGGTTTCTGCGCATCCACTCATCCTGAGGAGTGTGAACAATATCGGAATTTTTATTGTTAAGCTCGTTGCAAAGGTCATCCCAGTTTTGAGTAGGAAAGAAATAAAGGCAGGGATACGGACCGGGAGCACAGCAGGCAACAAATGTTTTACCAAGATTCTCACGGTATTTGGCAGGGATTGCCATTCTTTTGTTTTCATCAAGCACAGCATCTGCCATACCCTTGAAGCCGAGATAAACTTTCTTTTCTTCGTTAACAACAGCATTCTCGTTTGTGTCAGCCATGTCCATATCCTCCTTCCAATCGAATTAAAGGTGTTTCAGAACACCTAAATGGTCCAAAAAGGACCTATTGGCTATATTATAAGGGGTTCTGTGTAATTAGTCAAGCAAATTGCTGAAAAAAATTATTAAAAATTCGTAAAAAACGACAAAAAATAATGAAGTTTTATATATTGTGGTACAACACATTTTCACACACAATTTCCACTTGAAAAATGTGGAAAGCCAGTGTGTTTTTAATGTTAAACCGACTATCCAAAGGTATAAATAAAAACGAAAAGAGCCACCCGACATTGCTGTCGGATGGCTCTTTGATTTTAAACATGATTGAAGTCGGGCTTATCAGCCTTCCTGTGCTGCACCTACAGGGCAGGAACCTGCACAAGCGCCGCAATCGATGCAAGTGTCAGCATCGATAACATACTTGCCGTCGCCTTCAGAGATAGCGCCTACGGGGCAATCTGCTGCACATGCGCCGCAAGCGATGCAATCGTCAGAAATTACATATGCCATGGTGATTATCCTCCTCTTAAGATTTTATAAGTTTATTGTAACACACAATTTTAAAAATGCAAGTACTAATTACTGCATTATTCAGCAGGAGCATAGAGATCCTTGAGTCTGAGAAGGTGATCGTATCTGTCGATAGATGCCTTTTCAGCCTGTGCAAAGAGTTCTTCTGCGCGCTCAGGGAAGGAACGTGTAAGTGAAGAATAACGAGCTTCGCCAAGGATGAAGTCGCGGTAGCTGCCTGTAGCGGGCTTAGAATCGATTGTGAAGGGATTCTTGCCCTCTGCCTTAAGTGCGGGGTTGTAACGGAACATGTTCCAGTAGCCGCAATCAACAGCCTTCTTCATTTCGCTCTGGCAGTTCATCATACCGCCCTTGATGCTGTGCATTTCGCAAGGAGCATAAGCGATGATGATTGAGGGACCGGGATATGCCTCAGCCTCTGTAATAGCCTTGATTGTCTGGTTCATATCAGCGCCCATAGCAATCTGAGCAACGTAAACATAACCGTAGCTCATTGCGATTTCAGAAAGGCTCTTCTTAGCAATTGCCTTACCTGCTGCTGCGAACTGAGCAACCTGACCGATCTGTGAAGCCTTGGAAGCCTGACCGCCTGTGTTTGAGTAAACCTCTGTATCGAATACCATGATGTTTACATCCTGACCGGAAGCAAGAACATGGTCAACACCGCCAAAGCCGATGTCGTATGCCCAACCGTCACCGCCGAAGATCCATACAGACTTCTTAGCAAGGTAAGCCTTGTTCTCAACAATATCCTTACAGAGATCGCAATCGCACTTAGAAGCTGCTGCAACAAGAGCATCTGCTGCTGCACCGTTCTTTGCACCATCGTTTACTGTATCGAGATATGCTGCACATGCTGCCTTGATCTCATCGCTTGCTTTATCAGACTCGGTAAGAGCCTTTGCATCGTCGATAAGTCTGGAACGGATTGCGTTCTGACCAAGAAGCATACCGAAGCCGTGCTCTGCATTATCCTCGAAGAGGGAGTTTGCCCATGCAGGACCCTGACCCTTAGCATTTGTTGTGTAGGGTGATGTTGCTGCAGGACCGCCCCAGATTGAAGAACAGCCTGTTGCGTTAGAAATATACATTCTGTCGCCGAAGAGCTGAGTGATGAGGCGTGCGTATGATGTTTCTGCACAGCCTGCGCAGGAGCCTGAGAACTCAAGAAGGGGCTTCTTGAACTGGCTGCCGATAACTGTGTTATCGCACATATCAGCCTTCTCTGTTACGTTTGCGACCATATAGTCGAATACGGGCTGCTGGTTATCCTGAGTCTCTCTGGGAACCATTGTAAGTGAATTTGTGGGACATACACCGATACAAACGCCGCAACCCATACAATCAAGCGGAGAAACGGAAAGTGTATACTTGTATGAATCCTTGCCCTTACCCTTCTTGTCAACGATAATTGCCTGCTCAGGAGCATTTGCAGCTTCGTCAGCTGTGAGAGCGAAGGGACGGATTGTTGCGTGGGGACATACATATGAGCAGCGGTTACACTGAGCACACTTCTCAGCATCCCAAGCGGGAACCATAACTGCAACACCGCGCTTCTCATAAGCGGAAGCACCGTGCTCGAATGTACCGTCAGCATGATCTGTGAATGCAGAAACGGGAAGTGAATCGCCGTTCATAAGACCGACAGGCTTCATGATGCTGTCAACCATCTTAACGAGCTTCTCTGCACCCTTTGATGCTTCGGGAGCTGCATCGTCTGCTGCATCTGCCCAATCTGCGGGAACATCAATCTTAACAAATGCGCCAAAGCCTGCATCAATAGCCTTATGGTTCATGTCAACAATATCCTGGCCCTTTTTAAGGAAGGATCTTGTTGCAGCATCCTTCATATAGCCGATAGCTTCGTCCTTGGGAAGAACATTTGCAAGAGCAAAGAAAGCTGCCTGAAGGATTGTATTTGTTCTCTTGCCCAGACCGATTTCTGCAGCAAGGTCGATAGCATTAACTGTGTAGAGCTGAACATTGTTCTTTGCAATGTAGCGCTTTGCCTCTGCGGGCATCTTTGCGCTGAGCTCATCAGCAGACCACTGGCAGTTTACAAGGAATACACCGCCGGGCTTAACGTCATTAACCATCTTGTAGCCCTTCTCAACATAAGAGGGGTTGTGGCAAGCAACGAAGTCTGCCTTGTTGATATAGTAGGGGCTCTTGATGGGCTTGTCACCGAAACGAAGGTGAGAAACTGTGATACCACCTGTCTTCTTTGAGTCATACTGGAAGTATGCCTGAACATACTTGTTTGTATGGTCACCGATGATCTTAATGGAGTTCTTGTTTGCACCGACTGTACCGTCGCCGCCGAGACCCCAGAACTTGCACTCGATTGTACCCTCTGCTGCTGTGTTGGGTGACTCTTTCTCTTCAAGTGAAAGGTTTGTAACATCATCATTGATACCGATTGTAAACTGAGCCTTGGGAGCATCCTTTGCAAGCTCATCGTATACTGCGAATACGCTTGAAGGAGGAGTATCCTTTGAACCGAGACCGTAACGGCCGCCTGTTACTGTAAGGCCTGTTCTGCCGGTTGCAGCAAGAGCAGCAACAACATCAAGATAAAGAGGCTCACCAAGTGAACCGGGTTCCTTTGTTCTGTCAAGGACAGCAATCTTCTTTGCTGTTGCAGGGATAGCTGCAGCAAACTTCTCTGCTGAGAAGGGACGGTAAAGGCGAACTTTTACAAGACCAACCTTTTCACCCTTAGCTGTAAGGTAGTCGATAACTTCTTCTGCAACGTCACAGATTGAACCCATAGCAACGATTACGCGCTCTGCATCCTCTGCGCCGTAATAGTTGAAGAGCTGATAGTTTGTGCCAAGCTTTGCGTTGACCTTACCCATATATTCTTCAACAATAGCGGGAACTGCATCATAATAGCTGTTGCAAGCCTCGCGGTGCTGGAAGAAAATGTCGCCGTTTTCGTGTGAACCGCGCATAACGGGATGCTCAGGATTGAGAGCACGATCACGGAAGCCCTTGACAGCATCCATATCACACATTTCCTTGAGGTCCTCATAATCCCAGATTTCAATCTTCTGAAGCTCGTGGGATGTACGGAAACCGTCAAAGAAGTTAAGGAAGGGAACGCGGCTCTTGATTGTTGCAAGGTGTGCAACTGCGCCAAGGTCCATAACTTCCTGTGTATTTGTTTCAGCAAGCATTGCAAAGCCTGTCTGACGGCAAGCATAAACGTCTGAATGATCGCCGAAGATGTTAAGTGCGTGTGAAGCTACGCAACGAGCTGATACGTGAAAAACGGAGGGAAGAAGCTCACCTGCGATTTTATACATGTTGGGGATCATAAGAAGAAGACCCTGAGAAGCAGTGTAGGTTGTTGTAAGAGCACCTGCTGCGAGTGAGCCGTGAACTGTACCTGCTGCACCTGCCTCTGACTGCATTTCTGCAACCTTAACTGTTGTACCGAAGATGTTTTTTACACCCTGTGCTGACCACTGGTCAACATAGTCTGCCATGGGGCTGGAAGGTGTGATGGGGTAGATACCAGCAACTTCCGTGAACGCATAGGACACATATGCCGCAGCGTTGTTACCGTCCATGGTTTTCATTTTTCTAGCCATGTTTTATATTCCTCCTATAATTATATAGCAAAACTTAAAATGCACCCTGAAAATGCACCGTCAATATATTAGCACTTTTATATCAAGTTGTAAAGAGAATATTTTATGTAAATAATAAATAAATATACAACTTTTTGTATCTTTTCACAAATTTGCCCTTGTTTTTGCCAAAACAGAATAATGCACCCATTAACAACCATGTTAACGGGTGCATAAAATTTATACTTAAACTAATAATTCTCAGATTCTTCTTCATTCTCTTCCTGCTCTCCTTCAGGAGCTTCAGGAGCGAATTTAGCATTAATTTTCATCTGACGCATAAATGTTATTCGTGCAATTGCAGCAGTAATAAACGGAATTATGCAGTTAATGATATAAACCGGTGAGAAACTGTCAAAAACAAAACCAATTGTTTCAAATATTCCGCCGTTACCGTAATTTGCAATTGTGTTTATTGAAACTATTATAAACCCTATAAAGAAAGATAAAATTGAAGCTGTAACACTTATAACATTTGCAACGCGCATAATGTTCACTTCAAAATTAAGATATTGAAACAGCACAAGCGGCAAAGTAGTTGCGCAGCCGATAAGAATAATTGCGCACATATAAGCAAGACGCGGTGTACCGGATAAACTGAGAAAAACTGAAACATAATATGATTCTACAATAGAATTAATTATCATTGTAATTATCAGCGCTGCACCTGACCTTCTGGCAAGAGCATAATCACCGCCGATTTCCATATAAACCGAATTGCGTTCGGCAAAAAGGCAAAGCTCAACAGTATAAAAAAGTGTGATAATCACGCGAAGAATAAAGCGCGGATAATTCTGACAGAACTGCAGGTTAATCAAACCGAGCAACACATAAATGCCTGCAAACACTGCCGCAATTTTCATAACGGTTGTACAGCGCTTGCGGAACTCTTTATTTTTAAAGACAAACTCTTGTTCCAATTTATTCATCCTTATTTTTATATAATAAACTTAATAACAAGTTTAATCCTTTTTTGTTCCTTTGTCAACCCATTTTGATTTTTGCCAATTCTTTTTCATCAAGCAGCCTGCATTCGCCCTGCTCAAGCGACAAATCAAGTTCAAGTCTGCCCATAGCCTTGCGGTGCAGCTCGTTGACATGAGAGCCGCATGCTGCTGCCATGCGTTTTATCTGATGATATTTACCCTCGCGAAGTTTAATCTCAACAGTCAGACCGTCTTCGCTGAGTACTGTTATTCCGGCCGGCATACATTCATATCCGTCAGCAAGTGTTACACCGGTTCGGAACATTTCAAGCTCCTTCTCCCCTATCGGTCTGTCAAGCACTGCTATATATGTTTTTTCAATATGTTTTTTTGGCGAAAGAATATTGTGCGCAAACGCACCGTCATCGGTAATCAGCACGAAGCCAGTCGTATCCTTATCAAGCCTGCCCGCAGGAAAAAGTCCGTCGCGCTTCATATCTGCAGGCACAAGGTCAACGACTGTTTTCTCACCGGGAGAGCGGCTTGCGCTGACAACACCCTTGGGTTTATTGAGCATAATATAAACAAACTCGCTGTACCCGAAGCTTTTCCCTGAAATTACAATTTTATCCAAAGAGGGATCTGCCTTCATACCGCTGTCTGTTACTTTTTTGCCGTTTACAGTTATTTCACCGCCGCGCACAAGCCTTTTTACATCACTTCGGCTGTACGCGCCTTGAGAAGCTATTATTTTATCAAGCCTCTGTTGAGCCATCAGCTAATTCAATCTCCTTTGTCTTAGGGTTTACAAAGCTGTGCATAAACCCATCCTTTTCAAGCGAGCATATATCTCCGCCTATAACCTTACCGTCAAGCACAAATATATTCGCCTGTACAAGCCCGGAATTTTCATATCCGGGATAATTCTTCACTTCATAAGTCCATCGTTTCGCTCTTTGAGCACTGTAATCCGAAAGATCCAGACCATGCTCACGCTGAAGCGCATTGTATTTTTCATAAACCGCATCAAACTCGGCAGGAATTACAATTTCACGCACTTCAACAGGGTCGGGTACTACCTCCCAACCAAACTGCGACAAAAAAGCAATTCTGCCTGCAGCATCCTCTGCCGAATAATTCAGCCCACTTTTTGCAGCATTTACAGAAGCTTTCACACTTCTGCCTGCGGCATAAACCCCGAAAACCGCGCACACAACAAGCATCGCACTCAACAGTGCCGCTTTTATTGATGCTGACCTTACCGAAACAACAAACATAAACCCACCTCAATGCAATATTTACAATTTTACTTCCAATATATGCATAACGGGTGGGTGTTATTCTTTTATTCAATTTTATTCTTATATTCTTCTATAAGATATTCGTCACCGATTACATTGCGGATATGCTCATAGATAAAATCTATTGTCATACTGCTGTTACCGTGAGATGCCGCAAGTTCAGATGTATAATCAGCCAGCCTGTAAAGCTTTATCCCGTTAAATCCTGAGCCGTAATGCGTTATAACAATATCAAGCTGAGGCTTGCCGACAGTAACAATGCCTGTAGAATGGTCTTTTGTAAATGTTACATTTGCCATACCGCCGATAAGTCTTCTTACCTTATCCTGCGCAGAAACAAAGTTACCCAGAGAATAGAGCACCGGTACTTCCTTTCCGCTTTCGTCCTTAAGATATTCAACAGGCTGAAGTGTATGCGGATGAGTGCCTATGACAAGGTCAGCACCCCAATTGACAACATTCTGCGCAAATTCGCGCTGAACTTCATTTTCATCGTCTGAGTATTCAATGCCTGCGTGCATTGAAACAACCACAACATCCGCAACGGAAGAAGCATGCTGCACCTGCTGCTTCACATCGTCAAGCTCATCAAGATAAACAATAAAGCTTTCTTTTTCATCAGGAATTGTTATTCCGTTTGTGTGCTCGGTATAAGCAAGAAAAGCAAAGCTTATATCATTAACGGTAACTGTTTTGATTTTTGTATACTCATCCCTGCCGTGGAAAGCACCTGCAGATGTAAGACCCGGTGTTGAATTGATAAGGTCAAGAGTTTCAATAAGACCGAAGCTCTGCGTATCAAGCATGTGGTTATTGGCAATTGTCAACACATCGAAGCCAAGCGAAGCCAGCTGAGAAGCCATAACGGTAGGCGTGTTAAAGCAGGGGTAAGTGGAAACATCGTAGCTTTCAGCCATCATTGTTTCCTGATTGATAACAGCAATATCAGCCGCTGCAATCATATCTGCAAGATTTTCATAGATAGGCATAAAATCATAGCTGCCGTCGGTTGTTCTTGCCTGAGCCTGATTGTAAAGCGGCTTATGAATCAAATTGTCGCCGACAGCAAGCAGATTGACACTTGTCTTCACCGATTTCTGTGATGTTGTATAATCAACCGTCTGAAACTCGATAGAATCGTCCGGGTGACTCTGACGGGTTGTAACAGCAAGAAAAACAACGGTTATAGTAACGGCGATTGCGGCAAGCATGGCGACAAACTGAGATGTTTTCACCTTAAATCACCGTAACCTTACTGCTGTGAGCGGTTGCTGATAGCATTATGGATATTATCCTTTGCCTGGCGCACATTGGAAAGACCGTTGGCAAGTGAGCGCTCAGCCTGACCGATTATGTTCTCAACAAAGTTAGCTGCGGAAGCACAGATGTCCTTGGACCATTTTGAAGCCTGTTCCTTGACTGCTGCTGCCTGCTGGTTAGCCATTTCGACTGTTTCTGCTGCCGTTGCATTTGCGCCTGCAATTGTGTTTTCAGCCTGAGTGTGAGCCTTCTGGAGCATCTCCTCACAGTACTTCTTCGCACGCGCAACAACTTCGCTTTCCTCTGCCATCTGCTGTGCCTTTGCATCGGCATCAGCAATCGTGAGAGTAGCTCTCTCTTCTGCCTGAGCAACATTTGTTCTTGCAATTTCTTCAGATGAAAGAATATGTTCCTTTGCCTTGGCATTTGCCTTATTGATTATTTCCTGAGCTCTTTCGGTTGCCTTTGAAAGAGCATCCTCTGCCTGAGCATTAGCTTCGTTGATAATGTTTGTGCGGTCCATAACAATATTTCGTGCCTGACGAACTTCATCCGGCATATTTGCGCGGATTTCATCAACACAGGAACGTATAGCATCAACATTTACAGTAACCTTTGTAGAAAAAGCAACCTTCTGACCCTTGTCAAGCTCTTCCTCGATTCTCTCAAGCAAATCTTCTACTCTCATATCTTCAAATCCTTTCTGAGTCTTTTTTCTATATCATCCCGGATTTCGGCGGGAACAAATTCGGATATATCTCCGCCGAATCCGCAGATTTGTTTGACAACACTTGATGACAGATACATATTTTCCGCACTGGCGGTAAGAAAAACCGTTTCAACCTCACTGTTGAGCTTTTTGTTGGCAAGCGCTTGCTGAAATTCAGCCTCAAAGTCAGATACAGCACGCAAGCCCTTAACAATTGCAACAGCATTTTTCTGTCTTGCATAGTCTGCAAGCAAGCCGTAATAACAGTCAACCTCAACTCCCGGTATATCTGCCGTGACGCGTTTAATAAGTTCAACGCGTTCTTCCGGTGTAAATGCGCTTGTTTTTTTATGATAATTAAACATCACGACAACAATAACCTTGTCGAACATACGGGCCGCTCTCTTTATAACATCGAGATGGCCGATCGTTACAGGGTCAAAGCTGCCGGGGCAAACCGCGATTTTCATTCCGTCTGCACCCCTTTATCTGTAAACGGCAAGCTCTGTTTTGCCGTATTTATAGCGCTTGAACAGCTTCAAACCGCCTGCTGTTTCAGGAAGCTCTTCCTTTGCAGGAAACTCACACACAATAAGGCCACCCTCAGCAACCTTACCATCGAGCGAAGCGAGTGCCTTCTGAAGAAGCCCGGTACCGTAAGGCGGGTCAAGCAGAACAATATCAAAGACATCGGACGACATACGAAGGAAAGAAAAAGCATCAATCTGCGCAACGGCCGCCATATCAGAGAGCTTTGTGTGCTCAAGATTCTGCTTGATAACGGCAACGGACTTTGCATCAGAATCGACGAAAGTGCATTTTTCAGCACCGCGGCTGAGTGCTTCGATACCAAGCTGACCGCAACCAGCAAAAAGGTCAAGCACGCGCCTGCCCTCAATGTCAAACTGTATTATACTGAACATTGCCTCTTTAACCTTGTCTGTTGTAGGGCGGACAACATCGCCGCCTTCGAGTGTTGCAAGCACTCTGCCCCTTGCGGAGCCTGTAATAACTCTCATAATACTCCTTCTGCGTGCAAAATGCACAATACGACAATATACTATATTATTATCTTTTATTATTTTGTATTTGTCAAGTTTTTTAAATAAAATTTAATCTTCATTTAAACTGTGGAAATATTCAAATACCGCCTGTGCAGTGCGCTTATCAATGCCCTTTACCGATGCAAGCTGTTCAAAGCTGGCATCTTTTATTGCTGAAACCGATTTGAAATGCTTCAGCAATGCCGCCGCGCGCTTCTGCCCTACACCCTCAATCTGAATAAGAGTTGTGGAAATTCCGGCACTTCTTCGTTTGCGGTGATATTCAATCGCAAATCGGTGAACCTCTTCCTGAATTGTGGAAACAAGTGTAAAAGCGCTGCGCTTTGAATTTATTGAAATTTCGCCGCCCTCGTCCGTTATTGCGCGTGTACGGTGACTCGAATCCTTGACCATACCGTAAACAGGCACATCAATTCCCAATCGCGCAAGTACGGCTTTTACGGCATTGACCTGCATCTGTGCACCGTCAAGCAGAATAAGGTCGGGAAGTCTTGCAAAGCCTTCATCGCGTTTTTCGCCCTCCGGCTTTGCATTTTCTTCAAGATAGTGAGTAAACCTGCGTTCAAGCACCTCTGCCATCGAAGCACAGTCATCCTGACCCTCAAAGCCTTTGATTCTAAATCGCTTATAAGCAGACTTATACGGCTGACCGTTTTTAAAAACAACCATACCCGCAACATTCTCCGCACCTGCAGTGTGGGAAATATCGTAGGACTCAATATATTCGGGCGGTGAAGAAAGACCGAGAAGTCTTGCAAGCTCGTCAAGTGCAGCCGTATCTTTGCCCTTTCTGCCAATGCTCAGAGCAAGCTTTTCGCTCGCATTTGAGCGGCACATTTCAAGCAAGCTGAGCTGTGCGCCCCTTTGCGGAACTGCGAAGCTGACTTTTTTGCCGAGCTTTTCGCTGAGCCACTGGCTGATCAAGTCCGAATCCTGCGGCAAGGCATCAATAAGAATGCGCGGAGGAATCCGCTCACGCATTGAGTAATAACCCATTAAAAGCTCATAGCGCGCCTGAGCAGCATCTTCGGGCGCATCAATAAGGAAATGCTCCGTATCACAGAGTCTGCCGCCGAAGAAGCGAAGAACGGCAAAGCAGGCTTTATCCTGCGAACAGGCAAGCGCAAAAACATCCTGCTCTGCAACATCGGCACTAACGACCTTCTGCTTTTCACTGAATCTTGTTATGGCAGCAATTCTGTCGCGGAGCACCGCCGCTTTTTCAAAATCAAGGTTTTCTGCAGCCTGCTCCATTTCCTCCTGCATCTGCCTGAGCATAAAAGCTGAGCCGCCTTTGAGAAAATCAACAGCCTGCTCAACACTGCGCAGATAATCGCGCTGTGAAATTTTTCCCGCGCAGGGAGCTGAGCACTGTGAAATGTGATAATTAAGGCAGGGACGCTGTCTGTGAGTGACCGGAAAGGTTTTGCTACACTGAGGCAGACGGAAAATTTTCTTCACACCGTCCACAGTCTGACGCACTGCGAAAGAGCTGGTGTACGGACCGATATATTCGGACCCGTCATCCACCAGCTGCATTGCGGCATCAATTCGCGGCCAGTCACCTTTTGTGATTTTTACATAGTGATAGCCTTTGTCATCCTTGAGAAGAATATTGTATTTAGGGCTGTGCTGTTTGATAAGGCTGCACTCAAGCACGAGCGCTTCAAACTCGCTGTCCGTTACGATATAATCAAAATCGTGCACATGCTCAACCATACGGATAACCTTTGCCGTATGGTTTGTGTGAGAGCCGAAATAACTGCTGACTCTATTCTTAAGTGCTTTCGCCTTACCTACATAGATGATGCCGCCGCTTTTATCCTTCATCAGATACACTCCCGGACGAAGCGGCAGACTCATAGCCTTTTTACGCAAAATCTTTTCTCTGTCCTGCTCAGTTAACATAAATATCTCACTTTGTGAAGAAAGTTAAAAATCCTTTATATGCCATATAGAGGTCAATCTTAGAAATCACTTCGTAGGGTGCATGCATCGAAAGCACCGGCACACCGACATCGACAACATCAATATTGTGATAAGCAACATATTTTGCAACTGTGCCTCCGCCGCCTTCGTCAACCTTACCAAGCTCACCTACCTGCCAGACAACACCGTTGTCGTCAAACAGTCTGCGGATTCTGCCCATAAACTCTGCACTTGCATCGGATGTGCCGCCCTTACCTCTTGAGCCTGTGTACTTTGTGACAACAATACCCTTATTTGCAAAAGCCGCATTCTTTCTTTCGTGAACACCGGGGAAGGTCGGGTCAAATGCCGCATTTACATCGGCTGAAAGGCACTCGCTGTTGCTCATTGCAATGCTGCCTACACCGCCCTGCATACGAGCAAGGTCGCTGATAAAATAAGCCATATATGAAGAATCAAGACCCGTGTTACCCTCTGAGCCTGTTTCTTCCTTATCTGCAAGAACTGTCAGAGCCGTGTACTCAGGAGTGCCTGCATCAAGAATTGCCATAACAGAAGGATATGCACACACTCTGTCATCGTGGCCATAAGCACCGATAAGGCTTCTGTCAAGACCAATGTCGTCCGCACCGAAAGCGGGCACAGCCTCAAGCTCTGCACTGAGGAAATCAGACTCGACAATACCGTATTTTTCATTGAGGATATTCATAATATTGAGCTTTACACTGTCAGCACCTTCATCATCTTTGAAAGGACGGCTGCCGATAAGGATATTAAGCTCTTCGCCCTTGATGCCCTCTGCAAGAGTGCGCTTCATCTGGTCCGCGGCAAGGTGAGGAAGAAGGTCGGTTACAACAAACTTCGGGTCACCTGCATCCTCGCCGATATTAACCTTTACAACAGTGCCGTCCGTTTTGACAACAACACCGTGAAGTGCAAGCGGAATGGCTGTCCACTGATATTTCTTTATACCGCCGTAATAGTGAGTTTTGAAAAGTGCAAACTCTGCATCCTCATATAGCGGATTGGGCTTAAGATCAAGTCTGGGTGAATCAATATGAGCAGCAGCAATACGCACACCGTCTTCAACAGGCATTTTACCAATGACTGCAAGAATTACAGCCTTACCTCTGTTGTTGTAAATGACCTTATCTCCGGGTTTATATTCAGTTTTACTGTCAAAGGGTAAAAATCCTTTTTCTTTGGCAAGCTCTGTTACATACTCTACAACCTCGCGCTCAACCTTGCACTCGGTCATAAATTTTTTGTAGCCTTCCGCAAATTCATCGGCAAGCTTCACTTCGGATTCTTCCATAACTTTACAACCGTGCTTCGGGTCATAGAAAAGCTTTTCTCTGAGTTCTTCATTCTTGCTCATTGTATTCTCTCCTTATATGCTTCAAATATTTTTTCTGCTTCGTTTTCAATATCATAAGGCGGATAGTTACGGACAATTATATCCGCATTCCGCTCATATTCACTGTCCGTGAGCTGCGCTTTTATTCTTTCATCAGCTTTTTCCGGAGTTATTCCGTCACGAAGTAATATCCGATCTTTTCGAACAGCTTCCGGAGCGCTCACAACCGCCGTAAAGGCACAGAGCTTGTCAATTTTACTTTCAAAAATAGCCGCTGCATCCAGCAACACAGCCGTTTTGTCTTCAAGTGTAAAGTCTTTGACCTTTGCAAGCGCCATTGATGTGATAACGGGATGCATTATGCTGTTGAGAAGCCTTGTATTCTCTTTTGAGCCAAATGCACGCGTAGCAAGCATAGCTCTGTCAAGACTTCCGTCACCGCTGATAATGTCATCACCAAAAGCCTGCGCAAGCTGGCTGAGCACGGGTGAACCGGGTGCGGTAATTTCCTTTGCAATTTTATCGCAGTCAATGTGTGCAAATCCGTATTTTTCACACATGAGCTTTGCAACAGTAGATTTGCCTGAGCCTGTTGCACCGCAAAGACCAATAAGCATTGCGCCGTCAACATCAAGCACGGTAAATGCCGCCGCACGAAGAAGACGGTTGATTACCGCAAGACCTACGCCGTCTGTATCAGGGCAACGCGCATAAGCTGTCTGCACACCCATTTCATCAAGCTTACGCAGTGCATCAAAAATCAGATGCGCCTGCGCCTGACTGTCATGCTCTCTGCCGATTTCAATAAAGGGAATGTCAAGTTTTTCTCCCTCGCCGTCAAAGCAGAGTGCAGCACAGTTTTTCTTGTTCTTTACAAATCTCTGATAATTTTCAAATCTGCCTTTTATTATTATTACCCTTGCTTTAGGTGAATAATGCTTATATTTCATACCCGGTGATGCTGCTTTTTGTCCGGGCTCAAGCTCAGCGAGCACCGCGCTGTCAACCTCGACCTCACCAAGCACTCTTTCAAGCTGTTCAAGTGAAATTCCGCCGGGACGAAGAAGTCTCGGTTTTTCACCTGCAAGTGTTACAACCGTTGACTCAACTCCGACATCGCAGACACCACCGTCAACAATTGCATCTGCCCTGCCCCACATATCGTCAATTACATGCTGTGCCGTCGTAGGGCTCGGACTACCTGAAAGGTTTGCCGACGGGGCTGCAAGCGGCACACCTGCCGCAGAAATTATTGCTCTTGCTCCTTTGTGTGACGGCATACGCACAGCCACGGTATCAAGACCGCAACTGACCTCATCGGGTATTCTTTCCCCCTTGGGCATAATAATTGACAGCGGACCCGGCCAGAATTTTTCTGCAAGCAGATATGCAGAAGACGGAACGGATGAAACAACTGTTTCAAGCTGAGAAATGTCACTGATATGAACAATCAGCGGATTGTCCTGAGGTCTGCCCTTTGCCTTGAAAATCTTCGCTACTGCTTCACCGTCGAAAGCATTTGCAGCAAGACCGTATACCGTTTCCGTTGGTATACCTACTATTCCTCCGCCGCGCAGTATGCTGCCAATTTCAGCAAGCGACTGTGAATCAGATGCATCATATTTAAATAGTTTTGTTTCAATCATTTTAAAAACCTGTTTCGTTATTATTCCTGTGCTCTGAGTTTCTCCGCTGTGTCCGCAGTGATAAGTGCATCAATCAGCTCATCAAGCGAACCGTTGAGAATTGCCTCAAGCTTATAAAGGGTCAGACCTATACGGTGGTCTGTCATTCTGCCCTGCGGATAGTTATAGGTGCGTATTCTTTCACTTCTGTCGCCCGTACCCACCTGAGAGCGCCTTTCGCCGGCAATTTCACTTGCCTGTTTTTCCCGTTCAGCCTCAAGGATTCTTGAACGCAGAATACGCATTGCCTTATCTCTGTTTTTGTGCTGGCTCCTCTCATCCTGACACTCTACAACAGTTCCTGTTGGAATATGTGTTATACGGATTGCAGACTCCGTTTTATTGATATGCTGACCGCCTGCACCGCTTGAGCGGAAGGTATCAACCTGCAAATCGGCAGGATTGATTTCAATATCAACCTCCTGTGCTTCGGGAAGAACGGCAACGGTAACGGTTGAAGTGTGGATTCTGCCCTGGCTTTCGGTTTCGGGCACACGCTGAACGCGGTGGACACCGCTTTCAAACTTAAAGCGGGAAAATGCACCCTCACCGCTTATCATGAAGCAAACTTCTTTAAATCCGCCAAGCTCTGTTTCGTTTGCCGTGAGTATCTCGCTGCTCCAGCCCATTGTCTGAGCATACATTGAATACATACGGTAGAGCGAATTCGCAAAAAGCGATGCTTCATCGCCACCTGCACCGCCGCGGATTTCAACAATGACATTTTTATCATCATTAGGGTCACGCGGAAGAAGCAGAATTTTAAGCTCCTGCGCAGTTGTTTCAGCCTTCTCCTTCGCTTCTTCAAGCTCCTCCTGTGCCATTTCGCGCAGTTCTGTTTCAAGAGAAGAATCCTCAAGCATTTCCTGAGCACCAGCAATATCCGCAAGCGCTTTTTTGTGCTCACGGAATTTTTCAACAACGGGAGTGAGATGCTTCATCTCCTGCATATATTTTTTGTAAAGCTCCATATCCGAAACAACATCGGGATTGCAGAGCCTATCGTTTATTTCTTCATATCTCTTTTCTACCTGTTCAAGTTTATCGAGCATAGATTAATCTCTCATCTTTTCTTTTATTTTAAAATTCAATTCCACTTTTCAGAATATTATAACATATATAACAAAAAATATCAATCACCGCAGTAATGTAAAAAACAAAAGCGCATATATATAGAACAACGGTCAAAAAAGAAGCAAGGGAGGGAGCGGCGAAAAATATTCGCCGTGTGACAATGAGAAGATACAAACCTGAGGGTAAACTGATAACTACAGCTGAAAACAGAGCAGCGCTTGCAGACATGAACTCACTTATGAAGGCATATGACTCAAAAACAGTGCTTGAAGCACGCGTCTTGCTATGCGATAATGAGCACAATCTGCACCTTGATCTAGGTCCTGTAAGAGGTATTATACCCAGAAATGAGGGCGCGGTGGGAATTGAAGACGGAAGTGTGAGAGATATTGCACTTATTTCAAGGGTTAACAAACCCGTTATGTTCTGTATAACAGGATTTGAAGAAGACGAATACGGCGAAAAAATTGCTATACTGAGCCGAAGAAAAGTTCAGCAGGACTGTTACAACGAATACATTTCAAACCTCATACCCGGCGATGTAATTGACGCAAAAATAACACACATTGAAGGCTTCGGTGCATTTGCAGATATAGGCGCAGGAATAGTTGCGCTGATTCCGATTGACGCGGTTTCTGTATCAAGAATCCCTCACCCCAATGTGAGATTCGCAACGGGTGACGATATAAAAGCAGTTGTTAAGGATATTGCAGAAGACGGAAAAATAACGCTCACACACAAAGAGCTTCTCGGAACATGGGAACAGAATGCGCAGAATTTCAGACCCGGTCAGACGGTGCCGGGAATAATCCGCTCAGTTGAAAAATACGGTATTTTTGTTGAGCTTGCGCCGAACCTTGCAGGTCTTGCAGAGCCTGTACCCGATGTGAGCGCAGGTCAGCACGCAACTGTTTACATTAAAAGCCTTATTCCCGAAAGGATGAAAGTAAAGCTTATTATAGTAGATGCATTCAACGCGGAATATCCGCCTGATCAACCGCAGTATTACACCGATGCAACTCATATAAGCCGCTGGGTATATTCACCCGAATGCTGTTCAAGACTGGTTGAGAGCAACTTTTAAGGAAGGTTAAACTGTATCGATATAAATTCCTTCGGAATTTTCGATATACTTCACGCCCCGCTTGTAAATTGCAAGCGGGGCTTAAAGTTCGATATA
>JAZQGE010000061.1:0-2862 GCA_045539895.1 Acutalibacteraceae bacterium | reverse complement strand
GGAAACCGTTTTGAATGACGGCGACAGCGTAGAGGTGGTCAGCTTTGTGGGAGGGGGTTAATCTGATCCCAACGAAAGAAGAATGGAACAAAGCCTTAGCCGAGCGACACGGCAAAGATATGCAAAAGAAGTTTTCAGCGGCTACGGTTGCTGTCTGCGGTCTTGGCGGTCTTGGTTCAAATATTGCCATCTCTCTTGCCCGTGCCGGAATTGGTAAACTGATTCTTATTGACTTTGACCGTGTGGATATTACCAATCTGCACCGACAGCAGTATAAAGCAAGTCAAATAGGAATAAACAAAACTGATGCCTTGCGAGATAATCTTTTAGAGATCGCTCCGTATGTAACAATCGAAACTCTTTCGGTCCGCATTAGCGAAAACAATGCCGAAGTACTTCTTGAAAAAGCAGACATTATCTGCGAAGCATTTGACGATGCCGAAAGCAAAGCGATGCTTGTGAATCTTGTGCTTGAAAGAATGACTGAAAAGTATTTAGTCGCAGCATCGGGTATGGCAGGAATGGGCAGTGCCAATACCATTCAGACACGAAGAATATCAAAGCGATTTTATCTCTGCGGTGACGGAACGAGTGATGTGCAATCAGAAGGCAGTCTTGTTGCCTCCCGTGTGATGCTATGTGCGGCGCATCAGGCACATACTGTGATTAGAATTCTGACAGAACAATTTGAAGCTTAAAGAAAGAAGGAAAAAACAATGAACAATGATAAACTCATAATCGGCGGACACGAATTTAACTCCCGTTTTATTCTCGGTTCGGGTAAATACTCAATGAAGCTCATTGAAGCGGCCGTAAAGGATGCGGGTGCAGAAATTATTACTCTTGCTGTTCGCCGAGCAAACACAAAAGAACAGGAAAGCATTCTTGATTACATTCCAGACGGAATTACTCTGCTCCCCAATACAAGCGGTGCAAGAAACGCAGAAGAAGCTGTGCGTATTGCAAGACTTGCAAGAGAACTTGGCTGCGGTGATTTTGTAAAAATTGAGATTATGCGTGATTCAAAATATCTGCTTCCCGATAATCAGGAAACAATCAAAGCAACGGATATTCTTGCCAATGAAGGATTCGTTGTTATGCCGTATATGTATCCTGATCTTAATGTTGCCCGTGATCTTGTGAATGCAGGTGCGGCTTCAGTGATGCCTCTTGCTTCTCCTATCGGCTCAAACAAAGGTCTTGCCACCAAAGAATTTATACAGATTCTCATTGACGAAATCGACCTGCCCATCATTGTTGATGCAGGCATCGGCAGACCGTCTCAGGCTTGCAAAGCAATGGAAATGGGTGCGGCTGCTATTATGGCAAACACCGCACTTGCTACTGCAGGCGACCTGCCTATGATGGCTTCTGCATTTAAGAACGCTATTGAAGCAGGACGAAAGGCTTACCTTGCAGGTCTTGGCAGAGTATTGACACGCGGAGCATCCGCTTCTGACCCTCTGACAGGATTCCTTCGTGATTAAGAGGTAAAGTTATGGAAAATCAATTTTTTGTGGATTCAGAGCATCTGTCACCTGAAGCACTTGAAAAAAAGCACCGACTTGAAAGTGAGCCTTCATTCCGTAAAAATCATATGGAATATATGCCCGGTATGGAGATAATCGAGTCAGATGTTTGTAAGAGCGTTATGGCACAGATGAACTCTTATGATTATTCAAAATATACTGCCGATGATGTTAAAACGGCATTGGAGCATAACACTTGTACGATAGAAGATTTTAAAGCACTTCTCTCTCCTGCGGCAGAGCCGTTTCTGGAACAAATGGCAGAACGCGCAAGACTTGAAACAAGCAAGCATTTTGGAAATACTGTCTATTTGTTTACACCTCTTTACATAGCAAACTACTGTGAAAATTACTGCGTATATTGCGGTTTTAACTGCTACAACCATATCAAGCGTATGAAGCTTAGTATGGAGCAGATTGAAAAAGAGATGAAAGTTATAGCAGACAGCGGTATGGAAGAAATTCTTATTCTCACCGGTGAAAGCAGAGGTAAGAGTAATGTTGAATATATCGGCGAAGCGTGCAAGTTAGCGAGAAAATATTTTCGTATGGTCGGGCTTGAAATTTATCCTGTAAATACTGACGAGTACAAATATCTCCACGAATGCGGTGCTGACTATGTAACGGTGTTTCAGGAAACCTATGATACGGATAAATATGAAAAACTGCATCTGCTCGGTCACAAGCGTGTTTGGCCGTACCGCTTTGATGCACAGGAAAGAGCACTCCGTGGCGGTATGAGAGGTGTTGCATTTTCGGCTTTACTCGGACTATCAGACTTTCGTAAGGATGCCTTGGCAAGTGCATTGCACATGTATTACTTGCAGAGAAAATATCCTCATGCTGAAATGTCACTTTCGTGTCCGAGACTCCGACCAATTATCAATAACGATAAAATCAATCCTTTGGATGTGCACGAAAAGCAGTTGTGTCAGGTGCTTTGTGCATACCGTATTTTTTTGCCTTATGTTGGAATCACGGTATCCTCCCGTGAAAGCGCCGATTTCAGAAACGGTATTGTAAAAATTGCCGCAACAAAGGTTTCCGCAGGTGTTTCAACAGGTATTGGAGACCACGAAAGCAAATATTCGGGCAAGAAAAGTGAAGCCGTTCAAGGCGATGAGCAATTTGAAATTGACGACAACCGCAGTCTTGACAGGATGTATAAAGATATTACAGAGGAAGGCTTACAGCCGGTTCTGAATGACTATCTGTATGTATGAGGTAATAATTATGAAAAAATTTGATCCAAGTTTATATTTTATAACTGACAGCACAAATTACGCAGAGGAAGAATTCCTATTCCGTGTTGAACAGGCACTCAAGGGGGGTG
>JAZQGE010000060.1:0-36116 GCA_045539895.1 Acutalibacteraceae bacterium | reverse complement strand
CCCCTTGGCCCACAGAACGACATGGCTACGATCCGACTTCTTTTAATCAAGGTGTCCGGAGTTCGAATCTCCGATGGATCACCAGGAAAAAAGCCTGTTGCGTTCAGCAACAGGCTTTTTTCAGCTAAATTCGCTTTAGTGAAATTACGGTGATACTCTTGACTTACGAACAATCGATAAACTATATCCATTCGCTTAACCGTTTTGGCATCAATCCCGGACTTGAGCGCATAGAGGCGCTTTGCGCCGCTGTCGGCAATCCTGAGAAAAAACTTGAATTTGTTCATATTGCAGGTACTAACGGCAAAGGTTCAACCTCAACAATGGTTGCCGGTGCACTCAAAGCAAGCGGCAAAAAAGTCGGTCTTTTCACTTCTCCGTTTGTAACCGATTTCAGGGAGCGTATCTGTGTTGACGGTGAAATGGTCGACAAAGAGCTGTTTGCCGCTGTTGTAACCGAACTTGAGCCGATTGTTGCAAAGCTTGCTTCCTGTGATATGCAGCCTACCGAGTTTGAGGTTATAACAGCCGCCGCTTTTTTGATTTTCGAGCGCTCAGGCTGTGAAATCTGTGTTCTTGAGGTTGGTCTTGGCGGCAGGCTGGATTCAACAAATGTCATTCCGACTTCACTCGTCAGTGCGATTGTTTCGATTTCGCTTGACCACACCGCAATTCTTGGCGATACGGTTGAACAGATTGCAGTTGAAAAATGCGGTATCATTAAGCAGGGCGGCAAAACTGTCTGCTATCCGTTGCAGCAGCCGTTGGTTTTCAGCGTTGTGCGCGACATATGTACTGTAAAGCAGAATGAACTTACAGTGCCGGATGTCAGTTCAGTCAGCAATATCGTCAATAAAATTGACGGTGTCAGCTTTGAGTATTGCGGTAAACCGTACAAGCTTTCAATGAGCGGACAGTATCAGGCTTATAATGCTGTTACTGCAATCGAAATCTGCCGTATTCTTTCGCTTGATGAAAGAAGCATCAAAGCGGGTGTTGAATCTGCAAGGGTTGCCGCAAGAATGGAGGTTATATCCTCTGAACCGCTTGTACTCCTTGATGGAGGACATAACGATGACGGCGGAAGGGCAGTGGCAGAAAGTATAAAAACTCTGCTTGTCGGTAAAAAAATAATTGCTGTAATCGGTATGATGGCAGATAAGAATGTTGAAGCTTATCTTTCGTGTGTTGCACCGCTCTGCAGTGAAATTATAGCTTGCTCAGTTGCGGATAATCCGCGTACGATGAGCGCGGATGAGCTTTGTAAGCTTGCGGAAAGGTATTGTACATCATGCTCAGCTGTCAGCGACGCAAAAACCGCTGTTGAAACGGCACTTGACAAAATTTCCGACTATGACTGTCTGCTTGTCTGCGGCTCGCTTTACCTTGCGGGAGAAGTCAGAACAAAACTTTTCGACAAAACTAAAAAGTGACATAATTTTTGATTTCAAACCTCTATCCTTAACAGGACAGAGGTTTTTATTTTTTTAAAGAAAGGACAACCAATATGGAAATGATTACATCGGGCAAGTGTATGACGGTGTTTCTTTCAGGTGAAATTGACCATCACACTGCCGCAGGAATAAGAAAACAGATTGATGAAGAAACGGACAAGCTTTTACCGCAGCTGCTTGTGCTGGATTTCAGCTCGGTCACTTTTATGGATAGCTCCGGCGTGGGACTTGTTATGGGCAGATACCGCAATGTCAGCGCACACGGCGGCAGACTTGAAGCGGTCAACCTTCCGCCGTGGTGTTACAGGATTATGAAGATGTCGGGGCTTGAAAAAATTGCAAAAATCCGCATGAAGGGAGAACGAAGATGAAACCGCTCAATAAATTTTCAATGACACTTGACAGCCGCTCTGCCAACGAAGGCTTTGCAAGGCTTGTTGCTTCGGGCTTTGCCGCACAGCTTGACCCGACAGTAGAGGAGCTGTGCGATATAAAAACAGCAGTAAGTGAGGCTGTCACAAACTGCATTGTGCATGCTTACCCTGACGGAGTGGGCAATATTTACATTTCTGCCGCAATTTACGGCGGCGGACTTTTCAGAATCAAAATCCGTGACAGGGGTTGCGGAATTGAAAATGTCAGACAGGCAATGGAGCCGCTTTATTCAAGTCTTGGCGGTGAAAGAGCAGGACTTGGTTTTGCGGTTATGGAAAGCTTTTGTGACAAGGTCGCAGTGCGCTCTGCCTTAGGCAAGGGTACTGCTGTAACACTTGATAAGTACATAAAGGGCAAAGGCTTTGACGGTCAAGAACGCTGAGCGCGAAAAAATCATAACGGAAAATATGGGTCTTGTGCACTCGTGTGCAGGTAAGTTTAAAGGAAAGGGGGTAGAGTACGAGGACTTGTTTCAGGCAGGCTGTGTCGGCCTTGTAAAAGCGGCAGACGGATTTGAGCCTGAAAGAGGGTTTGCTTTTTCAACCTATGCTGTGCCTGTTATTCTCGGCGAAATACGCAGGGTTTTCCGCGATGGCGGCAGTGTAAAGGTTGGCAGAATGTTAAAAGAAAAATCGCGTGCCGCAATGCTTGAAAAGGAGAGGCTTACGCGGCTTAATGACCGTGAGCCTACGGTAAGTGAGCTTGCCGATTCTCTGGGACTTGATGTGCAGGAAACGGCTTATATTCTCAATGCCGCAATGCCTGCTTTTTCGCTTACGGCTGACGATGATTCGCGAACCGCACAGTTTGATATTCCCGTGGAATCGTACGACTGTGAAATCTCGGATAACATAGCTCTTCATCAGGCGATGGTAAATCTGCCTGAGCGCGACCGTAAAATAATAGAGCTGAGATATTTTAAAGGCCTCACTCAAAGCAAAACCGCCGAAAAACTCGGTATGTCACAGGTTCAGGTGTCACGCAGAGAAAAGGTTATTCTGCTTGAGCTTCGTAAAAATTTGTTATGAAAAATTAGAGTTTGGCAGCGAATCGCCGCAGACAATACCTCAATTAAATTGATAAGCAAAAATCAGTGATAAATCGAGATAACTACAATTTTCAAATTATACATGTCGATATGTGACCTTGCGGTCACTCGATATATTTTGCGTTGCAAAATTCAATATGTTTTCGCTTGCAGCTCAAACTCGACATGATATAAATTCTGCTTGCGCCGCAGCGCATATCGAAAATTCCGAAAGGAATTTATATCGATACAGTTTATCTGTCACAGACAGATAAACTGTAATTTATAGATTACATTCCTAATTAACTTCTGTTATTCCTCTTTTTATTTGTAAAGTTTTAACCTTGACAAAGGAGAATATGTAATATATAATACACAAGCAAACTGAATAATACCCTTATTAAGAGTGGCTGAGGGAACAGGCCCGATGAAGCCCGACAACCTGCGTTTTGAGCAAGGTGTCAAATCCTGCGGTAAAAACCGGAAGATAAGGTCAGACTTATGCGCCGGTGAAGGGCGCTATTTTTTTTGGTTGCTTTAATGTGACCGTGTGAAAAGAAAATTTGATTTATACGAAAGGGAAAGAAAATGAGCAAAAGATTATTCACTTCAGAATCCGTTACAGAAGGACATCCCGACAAAATCTGCGACCAGATTTCAGACGCAGTGCTTGATGCAATTCTTGCTGCAGATCCCAACGGCAGAGTTGCTTGTGAAACAACCTGCACAACAGGTCAGATTCTTATAATGGGTGAGATTTCAACAACTGCAAACATAGATATTCCTGCTCTTGCAAGACAGACTGTTTGTGAAATCGGCTATGACGATGCCGCCAAAGGCTTTGACGGCAACACATGTGCGGTTCTTCTTGCTGTAGACAAACAGAGCCCCGATATTGCAATGGGCGTTGACCGCGAGGGTGCAGGCGACCAGGGTATGATGTTCGGCTTTGCCTGCGATGAAACACCTGAGCTTATGCCTCTCCCGATTGCGCTTGCTCATAAGCTTGCGCTCAGACTTGCAAAGGTTCGCAAGGATGGCACTCTCTCTTATCTTCGCGCAGACGGTAAAACTCAGGTTACAGTTGAATATGAAGATGAAAAGCCTGTCAGAATTGATGCAATTGTTGTTTCTTCACAGCACAGCGCTGATGTTGAACAGGAGCAGATCCGTGCAGACATTATAGAAAATGTTATCAAGCCTGTTGTTCCCGCAGAATTCCTTGACGCAGACACAAAAATTTATGTCAACCCCACCGGCCGTTTTGTAACAGGCGGACCTCAGGGCGACAGCGGTCTTACAGGCAGAAAGATTATTGTTGATACATACGGCGGATATTCCCGTCACGGCGGCGGTGCTTTCTCAGGAAAAGACCCGACAAAGGTTGACCGTTCCGCAGCCTATGCCGCACGCTATGTTGCAAAAAATATTGTTGCAGCAGGTCTTGCAAAGAAATGTGAGGTACAGCTTGCTTATGCAATCGGTGTTGCGCAGCCTGTTTCGGTCCGTGTTGACACATTCGGTACAGGCACGGTTGCTGAAGACAAGCTTGAGCAGGCTGTAACAAAGATATTTGACCTTACTCCTGCCGGTATAATCCGAACACTCGACCTTCGTAAGCCTATTTATAAGCAGGTTGCCGCTTACGGTCATGTGGGCAGAACAGACATCAGCCTTCCTTGGGAAAATACGGATAAGGTTGACGAAATTAAAGCTTTAGTGTTATAATAGAATTTAATCAAGGGGCGATCCTCGTGATTGCCCCTTTTTACCGTTTATAAGTCAGGTGGCGATAAATAATGGTTGACTTTCATTGCCATATCCTTCACGGAATAGATGACGGAGCGCGCAGTATTGAAGAATCTGTGCAGCTTTGCCGTATTGCCGTGCAAAATTCAATACAAACGGCGGTTGTTACACCCCATCTTGCCCACCCCGAAGAAGTTGACAGATTTATAGCCCTACGCGATAAGAGGATTGATGAGCTTCGTAAAAAGCTTGAGCAGGAAAATATTCCGCTTGAAATCGTAGCAGGCGCTGAGATTTTTGTAAATGACGATGTGTTTTATGCTCCGTCACTTGATTCAGCAACTCTTGGTTCAAGCAGATATGTTCTTATTGAGTTTGATTTCGGCGGTCTTAACATAAACCGTCTGATAAAATATGTAAATGAGTTTGTTGCGCGCGGTTATATCCCGATTATTGCTCACCCGGAAAGATACCGTTATATGCAACAGAATTACGATATAGTTAATCATCTTGCAGATATGGGCATTCTGTTTCAGCTTAATTCTTCAAGCCTTGCCGGCTTTGGCGGAATTGAAGCACGAGAATTAAGCTACGCAATGGCGGCCTCCGGTATTGCATCGTTTATCGGTACGGATGCACATTCGGTAGCGCACAGACCCAACAATCTTTTAGAACAGCGCGATATGTTCCCTGTTACAATTGATTTTGAAACTTATGATCGTCTTCTTGGCGGAAATGCCCGCGTGATTCTTGAAAACGGAACACTTCAAAGAGGAAGAGTTTATCCGATAAGAAGAAAAAGATTTTTCTGATTTGTTAATGTTTACATTTGTCGAAAAGCAGTGTATAATATTTTTTTAGGTTAGGATTTGCTTCCGACCCCTTAGGATGAAAGGATGTTATGTGATGCAGGATAGAAAAAGCGAAACCGCCAATGCCCTTCTCGGATCGGGACTTTTTTCCGAGGCTGGTTCGGGTTTTGATATATTCAGGCTGCTGCGTGCGCTGTTGCGCAGAGTCTGGGCAATAGTTATGGTCGGCATTATTTTTGCTTCGGCAGGTTATTTCTTTGCCAAGGCAACTTATGTTGAAAACTATATTGTCAAATCCACACTTCAGTTCACAACAACGAAATATATCAAGGTTGCAGACGAAAACGGTAAAGAAGAGCTTGTTACAGTTGTTGTTGCTTATGAAAACAACAGCAGCGAGAGCTTTAAGTATCAGCTTAAAACCGATATTATGGTTAACCGTCTTTACGAGGCAACGGGTAAGAAGTACGGTGTTGAACAGATAAGAGGCGCTATTGCTGTTAACCAGACAGATGTTAAAGATTTCTTTGACCTTCAGGTTACGGGCACAGACCCTAAGTTCTGTACAGAGCTTATGGATGCTATTATCGATGTGTTCCCCGATTATCTTCGAAGCAAGTCCAGCACACTTGGCATCAGCCTTGTAAACTATCCCACTGCTCCTGCTGTTAACAACAGCGACAATTCCGTCAAGGTTGCTTTTGTCGCATTCCTTATCGGAGCTTTCCTTATTGCTGCTATTGTTGTTGTTGTTGAGTTGTTCAGCGATACGGTCAAAGATATTGACGACATCCGCAACAAGACAAGTGCACCCGTTATCGGTTCAATCCCTTATGTCGGAAAGAGCACCGGTCTTATCAACAAAAAGCCCATGTTTACCGGCGGCTTACTTATAACGGATGAAGAAAAGGTAAGCTTTGCGTTTGTTGAATGCTTTAAATCTATCCGAACAAGAATCGAAGGTCTTGCAAACAACAAGGGCTTTAAAACATTCCTTGTTTCCTCGACCTATGAGAACGAGGGTAAAACAACAGTTGCTATAAATATTGCCTGCTCACTTGCACAGAAGGGCAAATCAGTCCTTCTTATTGATGCTGACCTTCGTAAGCCTGCCGTGCTTCGTACAATCGGTGTAAAATATGATGACAAATCAGGTCTTATTCCGATTATCAAGGGCGAATCAACCTACAAAGAGTCTATAAAATATGTCAAGAGCCTTGGTTTGTTCATTCTTCCCAGCGGCGGTATAACACAGAAATCCTCCGAAGTTCTTGACGCAGACAAGGTTCGCGATGTTATTGAAACAGCAAGAAGAGAGTTTGATTTCATCATCATTGACACTCCCCCCACCCGCGTTGTTTCAGACAGCCTTGTTATCTCCACTCTTGCAGATGCCATGATTTTTGCAATACGCAAAGAACATGCAAAGATTTCCGAAATTAACGAAACGCTCGATGAAATTGCAGCTACCAATATTGAAATTGCAGGCGCTGTATTTACAATGAACGAGCAGGAGTCCCGCGGTAAGATTCTTAACAAGGGTAACGGCCTTCGTACAAAGCGCTACGGCAGCTACAGCAGCTACGGCGGCAGCTATGGTTACGGCAACAGCGGTTATGGCTACGGCGGCAGCTACGGTTATGGCAGCGGTTATGGCTACGGCGGCGGTTACGGCTACGGTGGTGGTTACGGCTACGGCAGCGGTTACGGCTACGGTTACGGAACACGCAACAACGGTTACGGTTATGGTTACGGTCTTTTCAGAAGAAGATCGAAGCGCCATATGAATCAATCTCAGCAGGATGTTAATAAGGAAGTTTCAGAACAGAACGAAAATAACGGCGAAAATGAATAAGATTTTACCTGCATACCGTTTGGTATGCAGGTTTTTTTATACAATGCGCAAACTTAAACACTTCAATGAATGAGATTTGCAAAACAGCTGTGATAAAACGGAATGAATTCGTGTTATAATTAAAGTTTAGCGGGGAATATAATTATATATACGAGGGTGGGTTTCCGCTATCAATTCCTAACTCCGAATTAAGCTGTATTTTGTAACTGCTATATATTATTTACATTATAATATAATAAGAAGCTGTATGTAAGGATTTGTCAGTTTTGTCAATGTTTTACAAATCAAAAGTAATAATAAAAATCAAAGAAAAAAGGTACGCACACAATATACAGTATTGTTAAGAAAAACAATACATATTAAGGTTGTATTAGTGCACAAAATTTATATTTTTCGCTTGTGCAAAAAATACAATCCGAACTTATTTTTTATTTTTTGTTGACAAACCCCCTTTAAAAGTACTAATATAATAATGACTACCAGAATGACAAAGGGGGTAGTGCCCCTATTTGCCATTTCAGTTTTAGTTAATTTGCTTCTGCCAATAAAACCCGCCGTCGAAAACCGGTCATGCTGAAAAAGCAAACAGTATGCCGACGGCAGCCAGTTGTACTTGGTGCCGCAGGCATACAGTAAACGGCAGATTGGTTTTTGAGGCAAGGACGGATGGGAGGTAATGCGGCAAGCAAAACAACGGCCAAAACCAGGCAATCGTGCTGCGCCGGTAACGGTGCGCGCAACATAATGGGGAAACCCACAAAATTTTACGGAGGTGTACAACTTGAGTAAATCCAAAAAGCTCATAAGCATGTTTCTTGCTATGATTATGGTGTTCTCAACTTTTGCAATCGGTGCATCAGCACAGTACGCAGAGTATAAGGACGAGAATATCACAAAGTATGACAGCATTGACAAGCCCGTGTTCACATCAGCTCAGCTTGCATCTATTGCACTTGACGCTATTGACGGCATGCTTGCAGACATGGACGAGACTTCAATTAAGATCCCCGTCCTCAATGCTACAATTAACTACTCCAGCATTGACGCAGCTCTTGACTCACTTGCAGATATTTACAACACAGGTCTTTGGGACACAGTTGAAGCTATTGCAGGTGAAGTTGGTAAACAGCTTACATTTGCAGCTCTTAACACAAACCCCAACGGTAACTTTGCTGCAAACGGCTGCAGAAGAACAACAGCCGGCAAGACAGACCTCGATGTTCTTTATTCAGTTCTTGCTTTCCTGAATGATAACAGCGACCTTCTTGCAAGCTATGGCTACGGCACACTTGACCTTGGCCCCACACTCACCGGTCTTCTTGGTGACTCTATCGCAGAGTACCTTGATGCTCCCCTTCTTATCAGAACTCTTCTCTACGATCTTGCATATGGCGACGATGCAACTCCTTACGAGGATCTTGCAGTTAAGCCCACAATCGACGAGATGCTTCAGATAATCATCGATGACCTTCTCATCGACCTTGAAGACGAGCTTGAGGAATCCTTCGAGTATGGCATTACATACGATTTCTCAAACCTTGTTGATATCGACAGCGGTTCATTCTATGACCAGTTCGAATCCATCCTTCAGTATGCATACAACGAGTTCCTTGTTCCTTGGGGCAACACAAAGATTAAGGAATGGATCTATGACCTTGCTGAGGCTGAGTACGACGAAAGCCAGAAGTCATACAGATATGAGTATGACGGCGACGGCAACCAGGTCTTTAACGAAGACGGCACACCCGTTATGGTTAAGGTTGGTTACTACATGGATGATTCAGATGCTTTCAAGAACATCCGTAAGGCTCCTTACATCTATGATGCAAGCGCAAAGAGTGTTTACGAGACCAACATGGAAAACGGCACATTCAACGAGCTTGCTGACATCATCAACCTCAACTATGTCATCCCTGAGCATAATTTTGCTGAGGGTGAACAGTTTATCACAAACTTCAACAACATTCTTAAGGAATGGCTCGATGTCATGGTTACAGCTAAGTCTCCCGAACTCGTTTGGAAGGCAGGCTCCAACGACATGATTATCACAAACCTTGTTGACAACGCAAAGATCCTCCTCAAGGTTTACGGTGAGCGCTTCCTTGGCGAATACATCACAATCCCCTCTGACGAAGAAATCGACGCACTCACACTTGAGACAGCTGTTGTTCGTTTCGGCAGAGAGATTATCGAGAAGTTCGCTACAAACATCCTTCTTCCCGATTCAGCAGACACAGTCCGTGAGATTCTCTCTTACGCACTTTGCGAGCTTATTGCAGACCTTGTTCCCGAAGAGGACATCTACACCAAGCTCACAACAGGTCAGCTCAACCCCGAAGGTGACCAGGGTTGGAAGGCAGTTCTTGCAATCGTTGCAAGATACTATGCAAACGCATACACAAACATGAACATTCCCGCAGGTCTTGATTTCGATGCTACAATCTCTTATGCAGTTGACTGGGCTCTCGAAAACTACGGCGGTATCCTTTATTACACAAGCCAGATTGATAAGACAAAGACAGCATGGCAGAAACTTGACGATGTTCTCTTCACTCTTATCCCCATGAACTATCTTCCCGCTCAGATGCGTGTTGCTGATGGTACAGGTTCAAAGTACATCCCCATCACCAGCTCAGAAGATATTGTTATTGACTGGCTCCTTGGTAACATCCTCGACCTCAGAATTGAGCACATCTTCGATGTATTCGACAGAAACTCAACAGGTGAGCTCAACGGCACACTCTCCAATGTTCTTATTTCCAGAGTAAGTGCTATCCTTAACGCAATTATCCCCGGTGCAATCCCTGCAGGTCTTACAAACTTTGACCAGATTGCTACCAACTCTACACTCGGCGGCATCATCAAGGGTCTCCTTTCCGGTCTTTACAGCGTAAGAGAGAACCTTATCCCCGGTGCTCTTCCCCTTGTTTCAATGATTCTCGGTCTCACAGGCGACCAGGAACTTGAAGATCCTTCAATCGACTATCCCAACACCATCATCAGCGATACTCTTTCACTTTCAGGTACAGAGTTCGTTGTTCGTAACAACTCAACAGGTGTTAACACTGCTTACAGAACAGCAGCTCAGATGGGCACTGAAGACTTTGAGCAGGATGCTCTTTATCAGATCAAAATCAAGAGCATTACAACAAACGTTTCCGGTGTTACAGTCAGCGTTACAGATAGCACACCCCTTAACGGCGGTGAAGCTAAGACATATCCCGTAACAGGTAAGCTTAACGCAGAAGGTCTTGTACGTTTTGCAGTTACTTACGAGATTCTTGACGAAAATGAAGAATCACTCACAAAAGAGCCCATCACAACTTACCACTTCACATATGTTGCTGACAAGGCAACAGATGAAGACGGTGAAGCTATTTCGTACGAATCAGTATTCAACGGCGACTACTGGGAAAACATTCCCACAGTTTGGGTTGACGGCGAAGGTGCTAACAACCACTATATCGTAAATGCTCCCGCAGCATTCATCGGCTCATCACGCGGTTGGGGCGCTATTGACGACCTCGACTTCGGCTATGGCCGTACAACAACAAGCCAGGGCCTTAACGACCTTGATGCTGTTACAACAAAGACCGGCTTCACAGTTAACGGCGAAGCTGACAACGGTGTTCTTGTTCCCGAAGCAAACTTCCAGCCCCTTACAACTCAGTTCGGTGGTTACTACGGTTCAATCGACTTCTCTGATGTCAATGTTCCCATGGTAACAGTAACTGACGAAGAGGGTAACACAGTTGAGAAGGAAGCAGACCTTGCAGATTATGCAGGTGTTTATGATCTTGCTCTTTCACTTCGTGTTACAAGTACATTCATGGCAGACGAAGCTCCTGTAGACTTCACAGTCAACCGTAAGCTCTATGTTTACAACGACTATAACCTCTACTCAATCGTTTCCTCTGCTATCGGCACAAACCGTCAGCAGGGCAACTATGCAACATCCGGTGAATTCACAGTTGAATATAAGGATGAAGAAGGCAACGATGTTTCCTACAATGTAAACGCAGCTGGCAAGTGGGATGCATATCTCGAAGCTCTTACAGAGGCACAGGAAATCGTTCTTCTTCCCAAGAGAATGGATAACTTCGATTCAACAGTTTACGAGGCAGCAGCAGAAAAGCTTACAAAAGCTATTCGTGAGCTTGATGCTTGTGCAGAAGGCGCAGGTGTTGAATCCCTTGAAGCTGCATACGAAGCTATGGAGCACCACAAGGCAAACGAAGGCAAAGAGTATGACGATCCTGATTACTTCTTCTTTGCAGATGCAGACTATGTTCTTTACACATATAACCGCTATGCAGACCACAGAAGCAACATGAAGTCACTCATCAACTCACAGTATGTTGAAGAGCCCGGCGAAAACGCAACACAGGAAGAAATCGATGCTTACAACAAGGCAGTTGAAAACATTCCTGTTCTTACACTCTTCGAAATCACATACAGAGGTCATATGTACACAATGAATGCTGAAAGACTTGTTGAAAAAGAAGTTACTGAAGCATCCAAGAACTACCTCAACACAGCTTACAACCTTGTTGAAAGAAAGCTCGTTGACCTCAACGAAGAAGACTACTCAGTAGCATCTTGGGAAGCACTTGAAAAGGCTATCACATTTGCAGACGCTGTTAAGGCTGATACAGATTACGATAACCTCAAGCAGTCCAAGATCAACACAGCTCGTCGTGAGCTTATCCAGGCTTACAAGGGTCTTACACTCAAGGGTGCAGATCCCGCAGACTATACACAGCTTGATGCAGCTATCGAAGCTGCAAACGCAATCTTCGCAGAAGAAAACTACGAAGAAATGTACACAGGTATCGAAGAGCTTCTTGCAGCATTTGAGGATGCAATGAACGTTGCTCGTGACCTTCTTGCAGAAGACGGTCAGGCTATCGTTGACGCAGCAGCTCAGGCTCTTGAGAATGCTCTTGCAGCTGTTGAGAAAATTGAAGCAGCTCTTGAAATACTTGATGTATCAGAGAATGGTATGTATGCTGATGTTTCATGGGCTCCCTTCATGGCAGAAATGGCAGAGCCTGATTATGATACAGACGAGACATACAGATACATTGCAGGTCTTGTATTCGACTATTATGATGGTTGGGATACAATTGCTGCAGCAAAGGGCGGCCTCGAAGCAGAGTTTGAATCCAATGCAAACAGCTCAGGTTCTCTTGCAACAGGCGACAAGCTTACACTCAGCGACGGCACAACAGTTTACTTCGTTCTCTACGGCGATGCAAACGGTGACGGTGTTGTTGACGGTGTTGATATTGGTGAAGCAGCTGATATGTTCAACTGGGTATCTGCTTACAGCTCACCCAATAACCCCTACTACTACGGTGCAGACCTTGTAGCAGACGGTATGGTTGACGCAGTTGATATCGCTTACATGGCAGATATCTTCAACTGGGCAATCGATCCCTATTCAGTAACTCAGGACGGTACATACACAGGCTAATAAGCCATCCGGTTAAAAATAACCAAATTGAAATCTTAAAAGCTCCGGAGACACCTCTCCGGTTTCTCCGGAGCGCTTACTCTTAACTCCCAAAGGGGGCTACACAATGACTAAGAAACTGAATAAGCTTGCAGCGGTTATTGTTGTTGCTTCAATGCTCATTTCCTGCCTTTCCTTCGGCGGCGGTGCTATCGATTCTTCCTTCGGCGGCGCACCCACCGGTAACGAGGCTATGAGCATCGGTCTTACAGCTTCTGCCGATACGGTAGAGCCCGGCGCTGTTGTCACATTTACTGTTCGTCTTTCGAACAACTATAATGCGGTAACAATGTTCTGGCCAGTACTTTATTCAACAGACTTCTTTGAGTTTGTTGACGGTAGTGTTACATCGCCTATCGACAGTGTAACAGCTGTTCCCGGTTCAACAACAGTTACTGAAGAATCAAGCTTTGTTCCCTCTGCCTATGCAGGCACACACAGTGTCGTTGGCATCCAGTGGGTAGCTTCCGGTACAGCTGATAACGGTATCGGTTCCTTTAGCTCCGGTGTTGCAGCAGATTGCTTCACCCTTCAGCTCAAGGTTAAGGATACAGCAACAGGCACAGGCACTGTTCTTATCCCTGCTGATTACGACGGTTATTACTACTCCGGTGTAAACGATCCTTCAGATGCTTACACTTACTATAATTCAGCGACTCCCTTTAATTTCACATTTGCTGACCCTGTCAGCTATACACTTGCTTCTGCAGCAGATCCCGAACTTGTTGCAGCAGAAGGTTTCGATGTTCAGTTTATCAGCTTCGACGGCGACGATAAGCAGTACCTCTGCGGCTTCGATGTAGTTGATATTGTTGATAACGGTAATGATTTCAGAAACCAGTTTGTAGTTAACAACGGTACATACACTGTTTCAAGCGAAATGTTTGCTACAGGTAATGTTGTTACAGTATACAACGCAGCCGGTGAAGTTTTCGCTGAATATGAGATTATCTTCTTTGGCGATGCAAACGGCGACGGTGTTGTTGACGGTGTTGATATTTCAATAATGGCAGATACCTTCAACTATGCTATTGAACCTTCAGGTTCTTCATACTATGCATCAGATGTTTATGCTGATGATAAGTATTCAATATGTGTTGACGGTGCTGACATTAGTTTCGCAGCAGATATTTTCAACTATGCTGTTACATCAAATATCAAGATTCAGACTCACACACCGTAAATTTTCCATTTTCCTTTTGTAATCTAACCGCATTAGCGGCTAAATTAAAAAACATTCAAGGAGGACTACAGCAATGAAACTCACAAAGAGACTGCTTGCTATTCTGCTCGCAGTATCAATGCTCGTTGGTATGGTAGTCATCAGCACAAGCGCTGTTCAGCTTGACGCTGCTGTTGATAGCCTTACCTGGGAAGATTGTGAAGACATTAATCCTGAGACTAATCCTTATACTGTAAGAATCGGTTTCAAGGTTTATGAAGTTGACACATCTACCGGCGAGTACACACTCATCGCAGACGCTAACTCAGCTAATGACATTTACGATGTAAAAGTTAAGCCCGGTAGCGTTCTTCGCGTTGAAATTTGGGCTCAGACCAACTTCCACACATATGGTCTTCAGTTCACACCCGCTTACACTAACGAATGGCTTCTTCCCACAAAGATGTCAGACTACACAACATTTACAATGAAAGCAGCTAACACTGCAAGTAAGGTATCTGTTGAAGAAGGTATGCCTGCAGTTGTGGACTTTGATGAAAGCTTTGGCGCAGGTGACGGTACTTTCGAAGCACCCATCTACAGCAACGAAGCTCTCGCAGTTCTTAAGGGCCAGACAAACCACAATGCTTACAACGGCATCAAGGCTATTCTTCCCGCAGATTGGAAGGGTACAGGTACAGCAGCAACTAACTACTACAGCAAGACCGCTGTTGACCAGTGGGGCGACACAATTGCTGATGAAGACGGTAACTTCCGTTACAACGTTTATCAGTTCTCTTGCGGTAACACATTAGGTGCTCCCCAGGCTTGGCTTGGTTATGCAACTGTTCTTAATGTTTACCAGCCCATTTGTGCATTTAACCTCACAGTTACAGAAGATGCAAAGGGTTCAGCAAACCTCTTCTTCCCCGACGGCACATACAGCAATGTTGCATCTCCCATGACATATGCTCTTGCTGTTGATGCAGCTCAGGTTCTTGAAAGCCCCGATGTAAACGGTAACTGGGATCCCTCAATGCCCCAGATCGTTGCTTCCGGTCTTACAACTTATAAGAACACAGTAACATATCCCGACGGCACAGTTGCTGACAAGAAGTGGATTGTTGAAAATGCTGTTCTTACAGTTGACGACGGCACAGGCTCAGGCGAAGGCGAATCCACAACAGAGTCAACAACAGCAGCTCTCAATTACGACAAGTGGAATGCAGCTGAAGGCATGCTTCCCGCTTCAACAGATGCATACACACCCAACTCCGTAGCTGCTTACAACACAGCTAAGGACGCAGCACTTGAAGCTAAGGCAGCAGCTGTTACAGCACACGATCAGGCAGCTCTTGATTCAGCAGCAGCAGCTCTTGAAGCAGCTGTAGCAAAGCTTGTTGCTAAGGCAGACAAGACAGCTCTTAAGGCAGCTATCGACACAGTTGTTGATACAGCTAACTGCACATCCGATTCTATCGCTAAGTACGAAGCAGCTCTTGCAGATGCAGAAGAAGTTTATGCAGATGCAAATGCAACTCAGGACGCTGTTAACGCAGCTAAGGATGCTCTCGTAGCAGCTCAGAATCTTGAGAAGCTTGGCAAGGTTAACGCAGCAGCTCTTGTAGCAGCTATCGCAGCTTACGATGATCTTGACAAGAACGCATGGACACCCAACTCATGGGCAGCATCCAATGTTGAAGCTCTTGCAGCAGCAGCTAAGGACGTTGACCAAAACATGTATGCTGACGAAGCTGGTGCAAACCAGGCAGCAGTAGACGCAGCAGCTAAGGCTCTTAACGATGCAATCGCAGCTCTCGTTGCAGTTGCAGACAAGGCAGACCTTGCAGCAGCTATTGCAGCAGCTCCCTCAAACGAGGACGGTTACACACCCGACACATGGGCTCCCTTCGCAGCAGCTCTTGCAGAAGCTAACGCAGTAAATGCAGACGCTAATGCAACTCAGGATGCTGTTGATACAGCTCTTGCAAATCTCGACGCAGCAGTTAAGGCTCTTGCTCCCAAGGCAGACAAGGCTGCTCTTGCAGAAGCTATCGCAGCAGCAGAAGCTAAGGATGAAGCTGACTACACACCCGAATCATGGGCAGCAGCTAATCTTGCAGACGCTATCGCAGCAGCTAAGGTTGTTAACGATAACGCAAACGCATCTGACGAAGATGTAACAGCAGCTATCAAGGCTCTTGCTGATGCAACAGCTCTCCTCAAGGAGAAGGCTGACACAGCAGATCTTGAAGAAGCTATCGCAACTCTTCCCGCAATCAAGGAAGAGGATGCAACTCCTGAAACATGGGCAGATTACCTTGCAGCTCTTCAGGCTGCACAGGCAGTATTTGCAGATCCCAACGCAACTCAGGAAGAAGTTGACAAGGCAGAGGCTGACCTTCTTGCAGCTATCGGCAAGGTAGCAGAGAAGGAAACAGTTTACTGTGACTACTCCGACCTTGACGATGCTATCGCAGCATTTGAAGAAGTTAACGAAGACGAGTACACACCCGCTTCCTACGCACTTGTTAAGGAAGCTTACGATGCAGCTAAGGCTGTAACTCGTAACATGGAATACACAGAAGAGAACCAGACAGCTATTGACGAGGCTTACGATGCACTCACAAGCGCAATGCCCAAGCTCGTTAAGAAGGCTGACAAGACAGCTCTTAAGGCAGCTATCGACACAGTTGTTGATACAGCTAACTGCACATCCGCTTCTATCGCTAAGTATGAAGCAGCTCTTGCAGATGCAAACGAAGTTTATGCAGATGCAAACGCAACTCAGGCTGCAGTTGACGCAGCTACAGATGCTCTCGTAGCAGCTCAGAACCTCCAGAAGCTTCCCAAGGTTGACTACTCCGACCTTATCGATGCTATGGATCAGTACGAAGCAAAGAACGAAGCTGACTGGACAAAGGAATCATGGGCAGTCGCAAAGGATGCTTACGATGCAGCAGCAGCTATCCTTGCAGAGGATCTCTATGCTGACGAAGATTTCGTAAACGAAGACAGAGTTAACGCTGCAACAGATGACCTTCTTACAGCTCTTAACAGACTTGAGAAGGCAGTTGACAAGACAGCTCTTAAGGCTGAAATCGAAAAGGCAGCTTCCATTGAGGAAGACCTTGCAACAGATGCATCATGGATGGTTTATGCAGATGCTCTTGCAAATGCAAACGAAGTTTACGAAGATGCAGCAGCAACTCAGGAAGATGTTGACGATGCAGCATCTGAGCTTGCAGCAGCAAACGCAGCTCTTAAGCTCCGTGACCTTGTAAACTATGATGCTCTTAATGCAGCTCTTGCACTTGTTCCCGAATTCGAGGCAGATGCATACACAGCTAAGACATGGGAAGCATACGAGGCAGCTAAGGCAGCAGCAGAAAAGGTTGATCCCGATCTTGTTGATAACAAGGCTGGCACAAACCAGAAGCTTGTTGACGATGTAGCAGCAGCTCTTGAAGCAGCATTCGCAGCTCTCAAGGTTAACGCAGCTAACATCACAAACGTTGAGTTTGATAGCGATCGTTACTACACACCCACTTCTCGTGAATATGCATTCACAGTAAACGGTGCAGCTTCCAAGATTCAGGTTCTTTCACCTGACGGCGGCACAATGACATTCGACAGAAGAAGCTCCAAGGTTACAATCGTTTCCTACAACGCAAATGGCGAAGTTGTTGATTACGCAGACGAAGATCCCGCATACGAAATCTGGACAATCACATTCTCACTCAAGGCTGGCGATTACCAGGTACGTGCAAAGTATGACTACACATGGGATACAGAGTACTACACATGGACAGTTGAGTACAGCGAGTACGACACAGCTAAGGCTACATTCACAGCAACATCCGGTGATTATGTTGACGCAACAGAAATCACAATTGCTAAGGGTGATGTTATCACATTCAAGGCTGTTACAGATGTAACTGCTGTCAAGATTCGTTTTGTATTCGCTGACGGCGGCACATCAACATACTCACAGGGCTACTCAGTTGACAATGGCGATGGTACACGCACATGGACAGTTGTTAGAAAGCTTTCAACAGCTCAGGATATTGACCTTATGGTTAAGGCTCCCACAGGTTGGGGTGCAGAACCTGCAGGCACTATCACTCTTTCAATTGCAAAATAAACTGTAGTTTCTCCTAACTAACCCCCGCGCCCCAAGGCCCAGTGCCTTGGGGCGCTTTTTTTGCTGCTCAATCTGTGAAAAAATGTGTCAATGAATCAGATAAAACAAACTTCGATGCTTTTAGAATAGAAAAGAAAAAATAAATGAAAATGATAATAGAAAAAAGGGCAGGATTTGTTCGCTCCTATTGTAAAATCGGGTGCGGCTGTCCCGCCATTTGTTATATTTAGATTCGTTATTATTTCTTATCTAAGCCACATTTTACTGTTGTGGAAAACAATAATTATATAATTTAATTAAAATAAATATAATTCAAAAGAAGAAAAAAGATAAGTCATAAATTTCTGAAATCGAAAAAATAAAGCAAAAAACAACTATAGCAATCTGCTTAATAAAATATATTGGAATTTGTACATGTTAAACAAAAGCGTAAACACATATAATAAAAATAATATAAAAAACAATAATTAATAGATTGACAACACTTGTTCATCGTGATATTATGATATTACCTATAATAGCATAAGTGGCGGTATCTCCATTTATAGGGGTATGGGTTTTCAGCTTTTTGCTGAAAATTTCTTGTGCTATTGCGGAATCCACGTATTTTTTTTCGCAAGGAGGAATATAGTGTGAAAAAAACATCCACACGCATACTTTCCGCTATCCTGGCAGTTGCGATGCTCGTCGGTCTCGTGCCGATGATGACGCTTTCGTCAAGCGCAGCTTTCAATGACACATCATTGAAGTTTGACGAAAAGGGCGAGTTCACTCTTGTCCAGATCACTGATATTCAGGAAAATACGGAAGTACACGAAACAACACTTGCTCTTATTGCAAAAGCAATGAACAAGTATGAACCTGACATGGTTGTTATGACAGGTGATAACGTTGAGTCCGGTATGGACGAAAGCGAATTCAAAACCTGTGTAAGCCAGTTCATGGCTCCCATTATTGCAGCTAATGTCCGTTATGCGATTACATTTGGTAACCATGACGATGAGGACAGAAGTATTGTTAATACAGCATGGGATAAGCAGAGCCAGTACAACTACTATGTCGGCATGTCAAACCTTTCAATTGACTTTGATGAGCCGGATCTTTCCGGTGTCGGTACAGGTTCAATTCCGATTTACAGCAATGACGGCTCAAGAGTCGCTTTCTGTATTTTCCCGATTGACTCCGGTACATACGACTCAAACGACGACTATGACCATGTTAAGACAGACCAGATAAACTGGTATGCATCCGAGTCTGCAAGACTTGCTGCTCTTAACAACGGTAATCCCGTCCCCACACTTACTTTCCAGCACATTCCCGTTCCAGAAATTTACGACAACCTTCTTGTTGAAGTTCCCCAGGGCACAGCAGGCTCTGTTCAGGGTACAGGTAACTGGAGCAACAAGTACTACACACTCGACCCCAATAACCCCACAATTACCGGTGTTATGCAGGAGGGTCCCTGCCCTGCTGCTATCAACAACGGTCAGTATCAGGGTTGGCTTGATGTAGGTAACCATGTTGGTGCCTTCTTTGGTCATGACCATACAAATACTTTCGTTGGTACAGATGCTAACGGTATCACAATGGGTTACTGTAAAGCAGCAACTCTTGAAGCTTACCACGCAGCTGACGAAGACCCTGCTCTCCGTGTTTTCACAATCAAGGAAGACGGTACTTACACAACTCAGTCCGTTTCTTATACACAGATGCAGGTTGAAGATGCTGAAGATTATGAGCACGATGTTATCTCCGGTACTCCCACAGTTCCTGAGGTAATCTATGTCGGTGCAGAAGATAACAGCATTGCAAAGCAGGAATACGGCTCAGCAATCCAGCTTCAGTCACTCAACCACAAGACTCAGGCTATGTATGCAAATGACCTGACAGTTACGATTGACCTTGACAAGAATGTATCAAATGTTGCTATCGAAGCTGAAGCAGGCATTAACCTCAGCGCTGTTACTGTTACTTCAAAAGATGAGCTTACAAACACATATACATGGACTATTACAGGCGGTACTGCAAACGCAGGCACAGCAGCACAGTTTAAGATTACCTACGACTTCGAAGGTACAGCTTATGCTCAGTATGCTTACAGCTATGTTGATAACATCAAGTCCCCTGCAGGTCACTATGTATTTAGCCGTAACTACCGTGGTTCAAACAGAAACACCGAAAAGAACTGGAACACTCAGTGTTATGTTATGACAGTTCTCGGTCCCAATGTTTACGGTAACGCACGAGCAACAAGCGATATTGACCTTTATGATACATACGAGGATGACGGTACAACAGTCGGCAACTGGACTAATGCTCCTGCAGGTTACTATAATTACACCGGAGCAGAAGACAGTGGCTTTGTTCAGAAGGATGTTTCCTACGGTCTTAACTTTATGTCCCCCTCTCGTGTAAGAATTCACAATACCTTCCCCCGTTTCACACAGGCAGGTAAATCACCTGTTGCTACGGTTTATGTTGACCGTGCAGAGCACGAAACTCTTACAAGTGTTGGTCTTTTCCTCAACTTCTGGAGACATCAGACAAACACAAATAACATCACAACAACCTTTACAACAGCATTCAAGCAGGGCGATGTAGGTTATTCATCATCCGATTGGAGCTCCGGCACAGTTAATGCAGCAGTTGTATCAACACAGAATGCTAATATAACCCTTGCAGCTGCAAGAGGTTCAAATATGATAAACAACCTTGTCGGTGCAACCCTCCCTGAAAATGGCGCTACATTCACAGCTATTACACAGGGCTATAGCTACATCAACAACGATTATGAAACACATCACTATACTTATGTTCCTGTTCTTATTAAGTTTGTAACTTATAATAAGGCAGAGCTTCGTGAGCTTCTCAATGCTGAAAGAACTCTCAACCGTCAGCTTGAGGGTGACGACTATAAGAGCACTACATACCGCAGCGCTTTCAAAGAGGCTTATAAGCAGATTCAGAAGCCTAACACAACTCAGACAGACATTGACAACGCAAAGAACAGACTTCAGAAGGCTATTGAAAGTCTTACCTTCACAGGCGCAGACATTTCAAACAACTCTGAATACCACATGAATTCAACTGTTCCCTCAAAGCTTTATGTTGCAGGCTCAGGCTACGGCCTCAGCGCACAGCCCAAGGGTACAACAATTCAGCCTCAGATTATCAACTATCGCACAAGAGCGATGATTGATTACACAACATTCCAGGTTACAATTCCCAACGGTGCAACAAACGCAACAAGAAAAGTTGTTAACCAGACAACAGGTGTTGACCTTACAGGCAACACAACCTGGGACCCCGCAACAGGTACAGGTAAGTTCACCGGCGGTACAGCTAACGTAGGCGACGTTATCAGATACGAGTTCACTTACTACCTTGGCGGTAAGTCCTATACACAGATTGAGGCTTCAACCGTTACGGATGCTCCTCAGGCATCAGGTTGGCTCACATTCATCAGACGTACAAGACAGTACGCATGGGAGGCTCACACCAGCCAGCAGACTGTTCTTTACTTTGCTCCCGAAGGTGTACCGGCAGACGGTATCCAGTACGAGGCTGTTCAGGGTAATGCAGGCTACGATAATGCTTACTACGGCGTTAATCTTACAAACTTCAACGGTGAAGGTAGCCAGAAGGTAAGTGGCTTCGGTATCAACTCCTGGACAGGACCCGGCAGACAGAATCAGGGCGGTTGGTACTGCGGTACTAACGGTGACGACGATACTGCAGACGAGGGCTACCGTGCAAAGTTCAACGTATTCTTTGACTCATCAGTTGCTTCCAACATTACAGATGCAAAGATTATGTTCGTTGCTCAGGGTCTTGGTTGTGCAGAGGATGAAAGCCAGGGCATCCAACAGAACTACGAAACATACTATCAGGGTCAGGGTAACCACGGCAGCTACGGCACAGATCTTGGTAACCTTAACTCCGCTCCGATAAACGGCGACGGTGCTGCCCGCGGCAACTCAACCCTTTCCAATACTGTAGGCGATGCTTTCTATAAGTATCTTACAGTTTCCGGCCTCGGTACAGGTAACTACACATATTACACATATATGTGGAATAAGACCAATGACGGTTCAAGAGCTCTTACCTGTCACTATTCTTGGCACATCAACATCACAACAGTTGATAAGACAGACCTTCGTAACCTTATCGCTCAGGAAGATGAAATGTTCCGTCAGTATGAGGACGGTTACTCAGACACTAACGGCAAGTGGACAGCATATCAGACAGCTCTTGCTGCAGCAAAGGGCGCTGCACAGGATGCTTCACTTACAGCAGCAGAAAATGAAGCAGCTGCAACAGCTCTTCAGACTGCTATTGACGAGCTTGAGTACAAACCCGCTGATTACACGGTTCTCCGTGCAAAGGTTGACGAAATCCGCCGTGAGCTCGGTGTTGACCCCGAGACAGGCGCAACAACCTATCAGTACAGACCTCACCCCGACGTTGACCCGCTTTACTATTCACGCGAAGAGTTCTATCCGTGGTACTACTTCCGTTCAACAAACGAAACTGATATTCCGATCAATAACATTAACTGGAACCTTGATATACGCTATCAGGCAGAAGTCGACACATATGTCGAACTTGTTGATATTGGTTGGGAATCCGCTCAGCTTCGTGACGCAGACTACACTGAGGTAGACGCACTTCTTGATAACAAGAGTGGTACTAACCCCAACGGCTCATACGGCGGTCTTACAATCGTTCTTCCCGAAATCGAGAAGTACGCTGCATTTGCAGACCTTGAAAACAGAAACATCTCTTACGACCTTTACACAACCGATACTTACAACGCATGGGCAAATGCTTGCGCACCGGCTATGACAAACCGTAGCCTTAAGATGCCTGACCAGTCCATAGTTGACGGCTACAGAGATGCTCTTCAGACAGCTTATAACAACCTTGAACTTAAGAGCGCTGATTATACACAGCTTAACCAGACAATCGAGTATGCTACAAGCAACATCGATCAGAAAGTTGAGGTTGTTGACCCCTCTAACGCAGAAAACAACTACGAAATCACTTACTACCAGGCTGAATATATTGCTCAGCTCCGCGCTAAGATTGCAGAAAAGGTTGATGGACTCTATATCCTTCAGCAGGAAGATGTAGATGTTCTCAACAAGGAAATCGACGACATTTATGTTGCTCTTGGTAACCACCTTAACGAGGCAGACTTCAAGTTTGCTAAGGAACAGCAGGCTATCAAGGCAGAATACGAAGATGAATATGCTAAGTACTACACCACAGAGTCATGGAACAGACTTGTTGAAGCCCGTGCAGCAGTTACAGAGGCTGAAAACTACGGTTACATGGCAGGTGAGCAGGTAAGTGTTAACGCAGCTGCTCAGGAGGTTTATGATGCACGTACACAGCTTGCATTCAACCCTGCTGACTACACAGCTGTTAACCAGGCACTTGCAAAGGTTCAGGCTATTGAATCCACAAAGGATGACTATGTAAACTGGGCAGACCTTCAGGCTGCAGTTGATGCGGTTGATACAACTCTTGACATCACAAAGCAGGCAGAGGTTGATGCAATGGCTGAAGCTATCACAAAAGCTTATGATGCTCTTGAGCTCAAGCCCGCTGATTACTCAAAGCTCAACAATCAGATTGAGGCTGCAAGCGTTGTAATCGCACAGCAGACTCTCTATAAGCCCGGCACATATCAGAACTTCCTTGCAGTTTATAATGTAGCTCATGCTTTCTATATGGCAGATCCCAAGGTTGACATCCAGCATCAGTATCAGGTAGACGAGCAGGAGGAAGCTCTCAAGGCAGCTATTGAACAGCTCGAATTCCTTGCAGCTGATATGTCACCCATTGACGAAGCTCAGGGCAACTATTACTCAGTTGACCTCTTCTCTTATGAGATGGAGTACACAACAGATACTGACGAAGACGGCATCGTTGATGTTCTTGAAGAGGTAGATGCAGCATACAATGCTACTCTTGAGCTTCAGACTAAGGATGCTAACGGTGAAATTGACATCCGTAACAATGCAGAAGTCAAGGCAGCCGCTGACGCACTCAACAACGCAATTAATAACCTTCCCGCTCTTTACGGTAATGTTGATTACGAAATTGAGAACATTCCCGAAGAGTACTACACAACTCCCGAAATGTTCACACCCGCTTCAAAGAAGGCTCTTGACGATGCACTTGCAGCAGTTAACCGTAACCTCAAGATAGGCGATCAGGAGACTGTTGAAAACTATGCAATCGCTATTTATGAAGCTGTTATGGGTCTTGAAGAAGCAGATGCAAACCTCACAGCTCTTGATGCAGCTGTTAAGGCAGCAGATGCTAAGATTGACGGTGTTGACTCTTCTGTATTCACAGACGATTCATGGGCAGCATTTGAAGATGCTTACAACGCAGCAAAGGACATCCTTGCAGCAGATCCCGCTCCCAAGTATTCAGAGCAGGCTGATGTAGATGCAGCAACAAATGCACTTACACAGGCAACAGCAAACCTTACAAAGAAGGGTGCTTACTACGGCGACCTTGAAGCAGCTATTGCAGCAGCAAAGGCTCTTAACAAGGATGAATTCACATCAGCTACATGGGCAAACCTTGAAAACGCTCTTGCAAATGCAGAAAAAGTTGACAAGAACCTCACTGTAGATGATCAGGCAACAGTTGATAACCTGACAAACGCTGTTAACGGCGCAATTGAAGCTCTTAAGAGAAATGCTGATTACTCAGCACTTGATAAGGCTATTGAAGATGCCGAAAATCTCAATAAGGACGATTGGACACCTGAAACTTGGGCAAAGCTTGAAGAAGCTCTTGAAGCAGCAAAGAATGTTGACAGAAATCTCTCTGAAGACGATCAGGCAACAGTTGACAACCTTTCAACAGCTCTTGACAAAGCAGTCAAGGATCTTGCATCAGCTGAAGTTCCGCTTGTACTCAAGGTTAAGGAAGGCTCAACAACAATCATCGACGAGCAGAGAGGCTTCATCTACGGTCTTGGCAATTACCAGGGTGTAAATGCTTGGGCAGATGATATGGAGCTTACAGACCTCATCGCTCAGGGTTACCTTGAAATTGAAGGTGACGGCAGACTTGAGTACGAGTATGTTGGTTCAAACACAACACTCGGTACAGGCGCTAAGGTTAAGTTCATCAACAACAAGACAAACGAAGTAGTTGCAACATACTACATTGTTGTCTTCGGTGACTGTGACGGTGACGGCTTCCTCACATACGGTGACTATGTTGATTTCTATGCTTACTTAGGCTGGGCTGATGACACACTCGATTACGGTGACTTCACAAATCCCGCAGTCTTCGCACTCGACCTTGTTGCCGACGGCGAAATTACACTTGTTGACATTGTTGAATGCTACGAGTTTATCGGTTGGGCATCAGACGAAGTTAAACAGGATAGAAATGTATTTAACGGCTAATTAACTGAATATCTACCTGCCCGGTGCAACCCATCGGGCAGGGTGATATAAAAAATCCTTGAAGGAGGAAACATAACTAAAATGAAAACCACTAAGAAAATACTCAGTATTGTTCTTGCAGTTATGCTCCTTGTCGGTACAGTTGTAGTTGGAGTAAATGCTGACACAACAATGGTTTTTGAGAAGGCTGGCTCAAAGCTTGTCTATACCGCAGAAGCCGACAAGACAGTAAAAGATGAAGAAGGTTATATCCTTGTTCAGCCCGGTGATGAAGTCAATGTTTCTGTTTATATGCAGGCTAACTACTACATCGGTACAGCAGGTAGTGAAATCTTTGCATGGACAACAGGATTCTTTAACGCAGTAACACTGAACACTGATATCACAAAGCACAACTTTATCAACAATTATAATGTAGCTAATAATAAGCTGATTTCCGCTACGAGTGGTGCACAGCTTGGTTACTCAGACGGCTCACACGAGGGCTTCCTCTATGGTCGTATAATCAATACTGATGCAGAACCCGGTCCGTTCGATGCATCAACCCCCGTACTTGTTTATAAGTTCAAGTTTACAGTTGCTTCAACAACAGCAGACGGCGCAACAGCAGACTTCCTTATGCCTGAGGCATGTCTTGCAACAGTTGCTGCAAATAGCCGTATGAGACAGATTTATGCAGCAGTTAACAACTCTGCAACAGAATACGGCAGCTCCTCTCTCGGTTCACAGTATCCCGAAACAATTGATGTTTCCGGCACTGTCCTTAAGTTTAAGGTTGGCTCAGCTGATGTAGCATGTAATTACAAGGCTCTCAATGATGCAATGGATCAGTATACAATAGACCTTGAAGATAAGGCTATCTACACAGCTGATTCATGGGCAGAATACGAGGCAGCTTACACAGCAGCTACAAAGGTTCCTACAAACCTTGTTGTAGATGCTGAAGGTGTAAACCAGGCAACAATCGACGCAGCAGCAAAAGCTCTTACAGATGCTAAGGCAGCTCTTGACCTCCTTGAGTACTGCTCATACACAGCTCTTGAAAATGCTCTTCTCTACTGCTCAGAGCTTGATGCAGAAGAAGATTACTACGATCCCACAGACCTCGCTACATGGAAGGCAGCTCTTGCTGAGGCAGAAGCTCTCATGGAAGGCGAGAAGCTTGTAAAGAATGACGAAAATCAGGCTAAGATTGACAATGCAGCTCAGGCTCTTCAGAACGCTTATGACGAGCTCTATGAAATCTATGTAGATACAACTCCTCTTGAGGAAGCTATTGAACTTTACGATACTCCCGAAAAGAGCCCCGAATTCTATGATGTAACTAAGTACGAAGCATGGCAGCTTGCTCTTGCAAATGCACGCGATGCTCTCGGCGAATACGACGGCAAGCCCGGCACAGCAGCTAACAACGCAGCAATCGAGGCACTTGCTCTCAACCTCAAGAATGCATACGAGGCTCTCGAAGCTAACTATGTAAGCCTTGCAGAGCTCACAAAGGCAGTTGCAGATTATGCAGCTCCCGCATACGCAGCAGAGTACTACGATGCAACAGAGTACGCAGCATACGAGGCAGCACTTGCAGCAGCACAGAAGGGTCTCACAGACTATGCAGACAAGGCAGACACAGCAGCTAACCAGGCAGCTGTAGCAAAGCTTGCAGCAGACCTTAAGGATGCTTTCGAAGCACTTGATGCAAGATTTGTAAACACAGCAGCTCTTCTTGAAGCTCTCAAAAAGACTCCCGCTTACGGTGAAGAATACTACGATACAGCAGCTTATGCAGCATGGGATGATGCAGCAAAAGCAGGTGCAACGGTTTATGCTGATATGGACGGCGCAGCTGATACAGAAGCAAACCGCAAGGCAGTAGCAGATGCAGCAGCAGCTATTAACAGCACATTTGAAAAGCTTGAGCCCGCATTTATCAGCTACGATGCTCTTGAGCAGGCAGTTGCAGCTTACGGCACAACTCCCGAAGCAGCAGATGCTTACAAAGCAGAAACATACGAGCCCTATGCAGCAGCTCTTGCAGCGGCAAAGGATATGCTCGCAAACAAGCAGGAAGCTCCCGCTTCCGATACAGCTCTTGCAGCTGAAATCGCAGCAGCAGCAGCAAACCTTGAAAATACATTCAAGGCTCTTGAGCTTGCTCCCGTAACTCCCTCACTCATCACTTCCGTTGTTTCAACTCAGGAACACTACAAGGTTGGCGACACAGTTAAGTTCAACTATGTCTGCAGTGTAACAAACGTTACAAAGATTCAGCTTATCTTCTCTGACGGTTCAACAACAACTTACCACCGTGCACACAGCGCAGTTTCCGTTAAGGACAACGGCGACGGTACAGAAACATGGACAATTGCTACAAAGATTTATAAAGATGAATCTACAATTACAGCAAGAGCTAAGCTTGGTAAGGTCTGGGAAGAAAACGGCTTCAAGTATCAGACAAAGACCAGCTCAGGCGAAGATTTCTCCGTAAAGAGTGCAGAAGTTCTTCTTGACGGCGTTGCAGTTAACGAGTACACAACAGCTGATACTGTTGTTATCAAGATTGTCTGCGGACCCAACACATTAAGAATGCGTCTTGTTGACCAGTCAAACGGTGCTACACAGACATTCAGCCGCACAAAGGCAACTCAGGATGAAAACAGCAACTGGGTATGGCTTATCACCCGTAAGTCAGCTGCTGGTCAGTATGCATATGACATCTATACAACAGGCTCAACAAACAAGCTTACAGACGAAGGCACAGACCTTGCTTACACAGTTAAGGCTCCAGTTGTTGTTAGCGGTCCTTCAACAGACAATGATGCTGACATCGTTAAGTCTGCTACAGTTGAGAAGGCTCGTGTAATGTGTGGCAACACCGTTACAGTTACTGTAGTAACAGATAAGAATGCAAAGGGTGTCAGAGTTAACCAGAACGGTACAGTTCACGGCTACAACAAGGATACAGCTTCTGCTGTTGTTGAGGGCGATACTCTTGTATGGACAATCACATACAGAGCAACTCTTGCAGGCACATTTAACTGCGCAGTTGAAGCTCTCTACGGAAACCAGTGGATGAACAATGACACATCAATCAGCTACAGAGTAATTTATTAATTAACTTGTTCTGTAAATAAACAGGCAGGTGCGGCTAAAACCGCACCTGCTTTTTTTGTGCGAAGCGCACACCAAATATTTCAATTAAGTTGATACATAGAATAACAGTAATGAAACGAAATAAGTTTTTATAAATTACAGTTTAGCGGCGAGTCGCCGTCAAACTGTAATTTGTAGCAGATTCTTATCTCGTTGTATCACAGTTATATTGTGTATCAATTTAATTGAGGTATCGGGTACAGCGGCACGCTGTCAAACTGTAATTTAAAGAGTTAGCCTATCTCGTTTTATGGCTATGCTTTTAAAACGCAAATTAATTGAGGTATTGTCTGCGGCGGCTCGCCGCAAAAAATAATGTCATTCTTCAGGCAAAGTCGAAAAATCTTTTTTAAGCACATAAGATTCTTCACTGCGTTCAGAATGACATTGTTTAAGTTATAAAATTTGTAAAATTTATTATTCGGTGAATACTTCTTTAACTTTTTTCAGTTCCTCCGGTATATCAATGCTTTGCGGACAAGAGGGCTTACATTTACCGCAGGCACGGCAAAGGTCTGCTTTTCCGTCAAGTATGTCATAGCCTTCTTTTGCGCCGCGCTTGCCTTTGTAAACGGTTGAGTTGAATGCAGTGAAGCATTCGGGAATGTTAACACCAAAGGGGCAGGGCATACAGTATGCACAGCCCGTGCAACCTACAAGAGGCATCGTATGCCAAAGTTCATTTGCCTTGGCAAGTGCCTTGCGCTCATAAGGTGTGAGCATATTTATACTGCTTCTCTTTGCATAGCGAAGGTTATCTTCAACCTGTTTGGGTGTGCTCATGCCGCTGAGAAGAAGAGCAACCTCTTCTCTGTCCCACAAAAAGTCGAGCGCAGTTTCAACGCGGCTCTTGCGTTTAGGCAGTGCCTCTTTAACTCTTTCGGGCAGCCCTTTTACAAGTCTGCCACCACGAAGAGGCTCCATAATAATACAGCTCATACCCTTGGTATAAGCATACTCAAGACCTTCAATGCCTGCCTGATGCTTCAGGTCAACGAAATTAAGCTGAATCTGGCAGAAATCCCAGTCAAAATAATCAACAATCTCTTTGAAAAGCTCAACATCATCGTGAAAAGAAAAGCCGAGATACTTAATCTTGCCCTGCTCTCTTGCTTTTATCATACTGTCAATAACATTGTATTTAAGCACTTTGTTGTTCCACAAATCTTTGTTAAGAGTGTGAAGGAGATAAAAGTCGATGTGATCGGTTTTAAGTCTTTCAAGCTGTGTTTCAAGCCTATGTTCAAATGTGATTTCATCTGTAAGGTCGTAAACAGGACACTTTGTTGCAAGATAAACTCTCTCGCGGTAACCGTCTTTAAGTGCCTCTCCCACAAATTCTTCACTTTCTCCGTTGTGATAATAATAGGCTGTGTCAACATAGTTGACGCCCTCGTCAATTGCGTGGCGAATCATTTTTGTTGAAGTTTCGCGGTCAATTTTTCCGCCTTTTTCAGGAAATCTCATACAGCCGAAGCCAAGAGGAAAAACTTCAACATCAATACCTTTAAATTTTCTTTTCATAAGGAATCATTCCAATCCGAAATATTTTGCGGCATTGTTGTAGGAAACATCCTGGACAAGCTGTTTAAGAGTTTCCATATCGTTGGGGTAGAGTCCGCTTTCTACCATATCGCCGAGAAGCCCGCAGAGGATGCGGCGGAAATACTCGTGTCTGGGGTATGAGAGGAAGGAGCGGGAGTCTGTAACCATACCGACAAATTTGCCAAGCACGGAAAGATTGCCGAATGCCTTCATCTGCTCGCGCATGCCGTCAAGGTTGTCGTTAAACCACCAACCGCTGCCGAACTGGATTTTGCCGGGTGCATCGGAATTCTGGAAGTTGCCGAGCATTGTGCCGAGCACATAATTATCCTTCGGGTTAAGGGTGAAAAGAACAGTGCGCGGAAGAAGCTCTTCTTTTGCAAGACTGTCAAGAAAACGGGAAAGAGGCTGTGCAATCTCTTTATCGTCTATTGAATCAAAGCCGGTGTCGGGACCGATTTTGTTGAACATTAGTGTGTTGTTGTTGCGCATTGGACCAATGTGAAGCTCCATTGCCCAGCCTCTGCGTGCATATTCCTTCGCCATTGTTCTGAGCAGTGCGGTGCGGTAAGCATCAAGCTCAAATGTTGTGAAGCTGCCGCCCTGTCTGCCCTTTTGGAATATTGCTTCAAGCTCATCAGCTGTTGCCTCTGCATAGGGCACATAGGTGAATGCGTGGTCGCTTGCGCGGCAGCCCATCTGTGCAAAGAACTCAATTCGTTCAAGCAGAGTTTCTTCAAGAGCGGTGTAGCTTTCAATCTTTCTGCCGATGCGTTCTTCGAGAGAAGCCAGCCACGGAATAAAAGAGGGCAACTCAATCGAAAGAGCTTTGTCCGGACGAAATGCGGGTATAACCTTTGTTTTGAAGGTTTCGTCTTTTGCAAGAAGAACGTGATATTCAAGTGAATCTGCAGGGTCGTCAGTTGTGTAGACACAGGCAACATTTGAACGCTCAATCAGCTCGCGCGGTGTAAAGCCGCCTGCTTTAATCTGTGCATTTGCCTTTTCCCATATCTCTTCGGCTGTTTTTGCGCTCAGCGGAATGTCAATTCCAAAATATCTCTGAAGCTCAAGGTGAGTCCAGTGATAAAGGGGATTGCCGGGTGCAAAGGCAAGCATTGTTGCGTATGCTACAAATTTATCGTGCCAGCTTGCATCGCCTGTGATGTATTTTTCATCAATTCCGAACGAACGCATTGCGCGCCATTTATAATGGTCGCCTGCAAGCATAAGCCATGCAATGTCGGAAGGCTGTTTGTTTTCATAAATCTCTTTCGGAGAAAGGTGGCAGTGCCAGTCGAAAATCGGCATCTCATTTGCCGCAGCAAAAAGCTCAACGGCAACAGGGTTATCAAGAAGGAAATCTTCGCCCATAAACTTTTTCATATTGCTTCATTCTCCCTTTTTATTTTTCATATATAAATTTTTCGAGATATTCAATGTTTGCACCAATGTCAAGCGAAAGCACAGCCTGACCGGAAACGGTTTTATCCTTCCAGGTTCCCTCGGCAGGTACACTGCCCTGCTCAATGTCATATCGAAGGTAGCGAAGCAGACCGTTAATTGCAAGGGATGTAAGTGCGGCAGGCGACATATCTGTTTCAATGCTGCTTACAACTTCGCCGAGAATTTCATAAAGTCTGAGAGGCGAGGTGTGTTTGCAGTTGTTAATGAGCGCCGTCATAACCTTGCGCTGGCGCTCTGTGCGCATAAAGTCTGAGTCAAGCTTGCGTATGCGGCAATACCACAGCGCCTCTTTACCGTTGAGGTGAATATTCTCGCCTGATTTTATGTTTTTCAGGTGAACGGCATCACGCATATATTTTGCCTCTTTTTCGGTTATGTCAACCTCAATTCCGCCAAGTCCGTCAATAATATTTTCAAACATTGTGAAATCAACCAGCATGTAATGGTCAATTTTAATGTTGAAGTTATATTCGATTGTGTCCATTACCATCTGTGCGCCGCCCCATGAGCAGGCGGAGTTGAGCTTTGCATTGCGCTTTTTTTCGGGCACATATACATAGCTGTCGCGCATAAAGGATGTAAGCTTGATTTTTCTTGTTGCTGTGTTTACTGATACCATCAGCATCGTGTCCGAGCGCGAGGAATCGTCTGCGTTGCGGCGGTCAACACCTATGAGCAGAATGTTTTTGACGCTTGCGCTCTGCATAAGCTCGCTGCTGTCAAGAAAAACATTCTCTTTATGACCTGTTTCAGTGTAGTTCACACTGCTGAAGGTGTGGTAAATAAGGCCTGTTACAATTCCGAAAAGCAAAACGACGATAAGTACAGCCGCCTTTAAACCTTTCCAAAGCTTGTTGCTTTTTTTCTTTTTTGGCTTGTGGTGCGGCTCTTCGGGAATAAAGCTGTTTTTATCTTCGTCAATGTTTTCGCCGTAAAAGCTGTCGGATGTTATATCTTCAAAGTCAACATCCTGGGCTCTTTTTTTTGTGATATATATATCCTCCGGAGATGAGCGCGGAGTTATATAAATATCCTCCGGCGCAGTCTGCGTTGGTTTTTTTTCCGGTTTGTTGCGGTTTTTGTTGCCGCCAATGTAAATGTCTTCCAAGACTTTTTCTTTCCTTCCTGAGAAAAAACAAGCGGATCTGTAAGCCGGGTTCTGTCTTTTAAGGCAACTATCTATCTAGGCACTGCGTTGCCGCAGCGCTCAAGCCACCCGTCGGAGTATGGGCCGAGCAAGCCACTCCGGTCGGTGTTGCTCCGGATAGGGTTTACAGGGCCATGCAGTCTCCTGCATGCCGGTGAGCTCTTACCTCGCCTTTCCATCCTTACCTGCAAATATGCAGGCGGTATATCTCTGTTGCACTGTCCCTAAGGTCACCCTCGGCGGCCGTTAGCCGTTATCCTGCTCTGCGAAGCCCGGACTTTCCTCGTCGGCAAGGGTGATAAGTCCTCGCCGCCGCAGCTGCCCAATCCGCTTGTTAAATATATATTTTATAATAAAAAGTTTGTAATGTCAATTTAATAATAAGAATCTGTTCTGCATATAAATTAAAAAACAAAGGATTTTGTGAGGCGGAATGAATGGATTTTTATACTGTGGGTGCAGGAAGCGCAGCAAGAGAGCTGAAAACCGATTTGAATAAGGGGCTGAAAAATAAAGAAGCGCAACTGCGGCTTGAAAAACATGGCGAGAATAAGCTTGCTGAAAAAAAGAAAGGCAACATCGTTACAAAGTTTCTGGCACAGTTTAAAGATTTTATGGTAATCACACTCATCATTGCGGCAATGATTTCTTTTTTTACCGCCTATATGGAGGGGGAAGGCTCTTATGCTGACCCTGTAATTATTCTGGGAATTGTTATACTCAATGCAGTTGTCGGTGTGATTCAGGAGAGCAAGGCGGAGCATGCAATCGAGCGGCTCAGTCAGCTCTCTGCGCCTGAAGCAACGGTTTTGCGTGAGGGAAAACAGCAAAAAATCCCTGCGCTGCAGGTGGTGTGCGGTGATGTGCTCGTGCTCAGTGCAGGCGATTGTGTCGCGGCAGACGCAAGACTTATAGAAAGTACGGGGCTTAAAACAAATGAAAGCGCGCTTACCGGCGAAGCTCTTCCTTCTGAAAAAGACGGTAATGTTGTTCTGCCTGCAGATACTCCGCTGGCTGAGCGAAAAAACACTGTTTTTGCAACGACAACCGTGCTTTCCGGTCACGCAAGGGCTGTTGTCACTCATACGGGTATGAATACACAAATAGGAAGAATTGCGGATATGCTCGTCAGTGAAAAATCGCCGCTTACTCCCTTGCAGAAAAGACTTGAAAAAATCGGAAGGATTCTTGGCGTTGGTGCTGTTGCAATCTGTGCGGTTATATTTGCGTTGGGTGTTTTACGGCGGGATAATCTGCTTTCAAGCTTTATGCTTTCCGTCAGCCTTGCTGTTGCAGCTATCCCCGAAGGTCTGCCTGCCGTTGTTACAATTGTGCTGAGCGGCGGAGTGTCAAAAATGGCAAAAAGCAAAGCTATAATCCGTAAAATGACAGCTGTTGAAGCTCTTGGCAGTGCTACATACATCTGTTCGGACAAAACCGGTACGCTCACACAGAATAAAATGACTGTGTGCAGACTTTGCACAGCGTACGGAGAAACCAGCCTTAAAAGTGCAGAAGGTAAAGCCTTGCTTGAAGCTGCGGCTTTGTGCTGCAATGCTACAGCTCATAACGGTGAGCCGACAGAAACTGCAATTGTGCGAGCGGCGCAGGAGTGCGGTGCGCTTAACGAAAAGGCAAAAAGAATTAAGGAAGTACCGTTTTCATCCGAAAAAAAGACGATGAGCGTAACGGTATCTGTGGACGGAAAGGAAACGGAAATAATAAAAGGTGCGCCCGAAAAGATAATTCCGCAGTGTCAGTTTGCCGGTAATGCTTCGCTGTACAATGACCGTATGGCGGATGAAGGCTTGCGTGTGCTTGCCGTTGCAAAGAAAAATCCGTCAGAGAGCAGATATGAGCTTGTCGGCCTGATTGCAATTGAAGACCCTGAAAGACCTGAGGCAGCGCAGGCTGTTGCGACCTGTAAGCAGGCAGGCATAACCCCGGTGATGATAACGGGTGACAATCCGCGCACTGCCTGTGCAATCGCTTCAAGGCTCGGTATTTGCAGTAAAGGCGAAAAAGCAGTTACGGGTGCAGAGCTTGACTGTATGAGTGAAGACGAAATAATGAAAACGGTAAAAGAAAAGCATGTTTATGCGCGTGTTACACCTGAGCATAAGGTCAGAATCGTAAAAGCACTGCGCGCCTGCGGAGAGGTTACCGCAATGACAGGTGACGGAGTCAACGATGCGCCTGCACTAAAGGCGGCTGATATAGGCTGTGCAATGGGTAAGGGCGGCACAGAGGTTGCAAAGGGTGCGGCGGATATGGTGCTTGCAGACGATAATTTTGCAACAATAGTAAAGGCAGTGCGTGAGGGCAGAGAGGTTTACGATAACATTAAAAAAGTAATTCATTTTCTTCTCAGCAGTAATATCGGCGAAATAATTCTTGTTTTTGTTGCAGGCATAATGCACCTGCCCTCGCCTATGCTTCCGATTCAGCTTCTGTGGACGAATCTTGTAACGGATTCACTGCCTGCAATGGCACTTGGTACTGAAAAGGCAGACAGTAATATCATGATGCGTCCGCCCGTTGATCCTCAAAAAGGGCTGTTTTCAAAGAGCAGATGGCTTGATATTGCGCTTGAAGGTGTTTTTATCGGTGCGCTTGCCCTGCTCGGCTTTACGGTTTCAAATGCGTTTTGGGGGCTTGAAATTGCACGCACGGTCTGCTTTTGTACAATGAGCATAGGTGAACTGATTCATGCTTTTAATGCAAGGAGCGGTTTTTCGCTTTTTAAAATCGGCATTTTCTCAAATCGCAGAATGAATCTTGCTTTCCTTGTTTGTCTTGCTCTTCAGGTCGGTGTGGTTATGGTGCCGGGTGCGGCTGCTCTGTTTTCTGTTGTGCCGTTGTCTTTTCTGCAGTGGGCTCTCGTTGCAGGGCTTGGTTTCTCTCTGCTTGCAGCGGTGGAGATTTCAAAGAGAGTTAAAGCTTGACAAAGGACGGGTTAGAAAGTATTATAAATTACAGTTTATCTGTCTGTGACAGATAAACTGTATCAATATAAATTCCTTCGGAATTTTCGATATGCGCTGCGGCGCAAGCAGAATTTATATCATATCGAGTTTGAGCTGCAAGCGAAAACATATCGAATTTTGCAACGCAAAATATATCGAGTGATCGCAAGGTCACATATCGACATGTATAATTTGAAAATTGTAGTTATCTCGATTTATCACTGATTTTTGCTTATCAATTTAATTGAG
>JAZQGE010000059.1:0-21950 GCA_045539895.1 Acutalibacteraceae bacterium | reverse complement strand
CCAATATTCCTACCTACACTACCCTCAAAGAAATTATCGTAAAGGGCACCGAAAAAGGCGGAGATCAGAAACAGTTTGCTTTTATGGACAAGCAGAAGGTTGAGCAGACCCGTACCTTCAATCAGACCTGGCGCGAAATGTGCGGTATCGGTACCTTTTACCACACACTCGGCCTTGCTAATCAGTCTAAAATCGCAATCGTTGCAGAAAACTCATATGATTGGATGATCGCTTATTACGCAACACTTATATCAGATAATATTTCTGTTCCTATGGATTGTAAGCTTCCTGCAGACGATATAGGCGACCAGCTCATCCGTTGCGGCTGCGATGCTCTTGTTTATTCCGATAAGTTTGAGTCTATGGTTGAACAGTTTAAGGCAGACCCCAATATTCCTGTTAAACATTATTTCCATATTGATGAGTTTGATAATTATAAGGAAATAGGTTATAAGGCATTTGATGAAGGCGATACCTATGTTGTTGACTGTGAAGTAAAACCCGATGACCTTGCTTGTATCGTTTACACATCCGGCACAACAGGCAAGAGCAAGGGTGTTATGCTCTCTCACTATAACATTGCAACCAACTGTTCTTCTTCCTGCCGCGTTCTTTCCGGTAAGCACGCAATCGGTTTCCTTCCGCTTAACCACACTTATGCTTGGGTCAGTGCTCTTTTCTCATGTTATATTCTTACAGAGTGGGGCTACCTTTGCGAGAGTATAAAGACCATCCAGAGTGACCTTAAAAAGCATAAGCCTTATAATTTCTCAGGTGTTCCGCTTGTTGTTGAAACAATCTATCAGCGCATCTGGCGCACAGCACGCAGCACAGGCAGAGAAGAGATTCTCAAGAAGGGCCTTAAAATCAGCCGCTTCCTTATGAAACTCGGCATTGACAGACGCCGTAAGATATTTGCTACAATTCTTGATAATCTCGGCGGCAACCTTTCGATGATTGTTTGCGGCGGTGCAAACCTTGATCCCAAGTATGAAATCGGTATGCGCGATTTCGGTATTGATGTTTACAACGGCTACGGTATGACAGAGTGCTCACCTGCAATTACCTGCAACCGTCCCGATAAATACAAGCCCGGCAGTGTCGGTGTTCCGCTTGACTGCTGTGAAATCAAAATCAATAATCCTGATGATGAGGGTGTCGGCGAAATTTATGTCCGCGGCACAAATGTTATGGTCGGTTATTATAACGAGCCCGAGGCTACTGCAGCCACATTTGACGGTGAATGGCTCAAGACCGGTGACCACGGCAGAATTGATGAAGACGGCTTCCTCTTTATGGTCGGCAGAAAGAAGAATCTTATTGTTCTTTCAAACGGCAAGAATGTTTCTCCTGAAGAAATCGAGGACAAGATTGCTCAGTATATGGAATATGTTCAGGAGGTTCTTGTTTACGACGAGGGCGGCCAGATTATTGCTGAAGTGTTCCTCAATGAGTCGGATTATCCTGATGCACGCGAGAGAATTAAGGGCGATATGAAAGCTTTCAATAACACTATGGCTTCCTTCAAGCGAGTCAATAAAACCATTGTCCGCGACGAAGAATTCCCCAAGACAACAACTCTCAAAATTGTCCGTAAATATATGATGGATCAGCATAAGGCTGTTGATACATCTTCATACAAAGCATAATTTTTAAAACGGCTGATTTACTGAAATCAGCCGTTTTTTATGTACGGTAAAAGAAAAGCCGCTTCATTGCGAAGCGGCTTTTGCTGTTTGTTTTTGATTATTCAGCCTTTTCTTCCTTTTTCTTGTGGAAGAGAATCTTGTCAACAGGGAAGTAGAGGAAGAACTGAACCGCGGAGCAGATCATTGTAGCAATGTTCTTTGCTGCAACTTCTTCGAGTCCCCAACCGACAAATACTTCTTTGAGTGTGGGGTTAAGCCATGCTGAGAAGAAGATAAGTGCAATTGTGAAAACTATGTAAATGGGAAGAGCGACTGCAACATTTGCACCGGAATTGAAGGTCTTTTCTTTGTTAACGAAGAAAGCAACTATCTGAGCAATGATGTTTGCAACATTGCTTACGATAAAGTAGCCGAGACCGCCGACTGCAACGGGATAAACAAATACCCACCATGCAAAATCCTGATTGTAAAGCTCTTTGATAGCAGGAATGAGGTTGAGTGTGTTGAGAAGCACAAACTGAACGATCATTGCAAGAAGGCTTACAACGATAAACTTGACAAACTGCCAGATTGTAACAAGAAGTGAACCCTTGCTTTCAGCAGCTTTGTCGATCTGATTTAATTTACCCATAATAATTTTCTCCTATCATTTTTATTCACTGTATTATATCACATGCGGTGATTATTGGCAAGTCAAAAATATCTTTTTAAAATTGTGCAAAATGACTTTTAATTTATTTTATAAGGCTGTAGTGTGAGGTGTCGTTAATATATCTGAATACAGTGTCACCCCACTGATATGTGCCGGGCTTATAATAAATGACGCGTGTTATTCCGGTGTTGTAATAGTCAATGTCAAACTGCGGTGCGGTTTTATCAAGTCCCATTATTACAAAGACAAGGTTTGTGATAAATGCCGCATGGCTGACAAGTACAACCTTTTCTCCGTTGCCGTAGCGCTTGCGCAGATATTCAACGACAAATTTTGCTCTTTCGTTGACTTTTTCATTTTCTGCGTGAGTGTCATATCTCATACGGGTTTCAGTTGTGTCGGTACCTTCCGCATAGACAGCTTCAGGGCAGAAGGCTTGTATTTCGTCGATTTCGACTCCTTTGTATTCCTGTAAGATTCCAACTTCGCAAAGCTCAGGCATTACATTCAGAGTTTTCTTTTCTTTCTGTTTGTTTAATATTTCCGTGGCGGTGCGTGCAGCACGGAGAAGGGGGCTTGTATAAATTGCGTCGAAATCAATATCTTTCAGAAATTCTCCTGCGGCAGAAGCTTGCGCAATTCCTTTTTCTGTCAGCACGGGGTCTTGTGTGTCTTTGTGTGTTGGGTTTTCTGTGCCGATTCCTGCATTCAGTTTGCTTTCTCCGTGGCGGATTATGTAAAGGTCAAGTTCAACAATCGGTTTCATTTTAATCACCTGATTTATTTAGTAAATTTGGGCTTTTTCTTCACCGCTCAGCACTCGCATTGCGCCCTGAGCAAGCGAAAGCATTTCGTTTTCGCCTGCAAGTACAAGCACCGGTGCAATTCTGCCTACATATTTTTTTATTTCTTCCGTAAGCTTTTCTGAGTGTGCCATACCGCCTGTAAGTACAATTGCGTCAACATCAAACTCAAGCACTGCAGACATTGCACCAATGTCTTTTGAAAGCTGGTAAGCCATAGCTCTGAATATCAGCATTGCTTTTTCGTCATCTTTTTCAAAGGCACGGTCAACGACCATTTTGAAATCTTTAGTGCCGAGATAGGAAAGTACACCTGCCTTACCGCTGATTGTTTTGATAACATCTTCTTTGGCTTTGCCTGAATAGCAAAGCTCTATAAGCTGGGTTACCGGTAATGCACCGCCTCTGTCCATTGCAAAACAGCCTTCGTCATAGAGGTTGCACACATCAACTGCTCTGCCTTTTTTGTGAGCTGCGCAGGTGACACCGCCGCCCATATGTGCAACAACCAGGTTGCAGGTATTATATGTTTTGCCGAGCATCTCAGCGGCTTTTCTGGCTATGCTACGGTGATTGAGTGCATGAAAGAAGCTGCGTCTTTCCATACCCTCAAGACCTGTTATGCGCGCAATATCGGTAAATTCATCAACTGATACAGGGTCAACGAAATAAGCTGGCTTGTCTGTGCCTTTTGTCAGTTCACCTGCAAGAAGAGGGCCTAAATTTGATGCGTGCTCATGTACTGCATAGTGCTTCATTGTGTGCATAACTTTTTCATCTACAAGGTAAGTTCCTGCTACGACGGGCTTGGTAAAGCCACCCCTTGCACTTACTGCGTCAAGCTCATCAATGCTGTGCCCGGATTTTTTTAAAGCTGCTTTTATCATATCGAGCCTGTAATCAAGCTGATCAATAACATGGTGAAAACGAGCAATATCATCGTGAGAATGTGTTATGTTTTCAATATAGACAGGGGATTCTTTTTCGTAAATTGCGATTTTCGTGGAAGTTGAGCCGGGATTTATTACCAGAACTTTCACTGTGTTTCCTCCGTTTATAATTTAGTTTATAATATATTATTATATAATCATTCTATATTGTCAAGTAAGAAAATTAATATTATGCTGTGTCAATACATTTTTTTGCTCATAAAATGACAATGGTGATAGTATGTTTTTAGATTTAATTATTGGAATTTCGCTGCCTTTTATCGGTACTGTTATAGGCTCGTCAGCTGTTCTTTTTACCAAAAACGGACTTAATATGTCCGTTCAGCGCATTCTTTCCGGCTTTGCAGCAGGTGTTATGGTTGCGGCATCAGTCTGGAGTCTGCTGATTCCTGCAATGGATTATTCTTCTGATTTGGGCGCGGCTTCATTTTTTCCCGCAGTATTTGGCTTCTGGCTTGGTGTGTTTTGTCTTATGTTTACTGAAAAATTGGTTACAAAGCTGAATTTATTCGGTATATCAAAAAGGAATGAAAAAGCAAAAAGCACCCTGATAATGGTGCTTGCGGTAGCTCTTCACAATTTTCCGGAGGGCATGGCGGTAGGAGTTGCGTATGCGGGCTTGCTGTGTGGTGAGGATTCAATTACCGCTGCAGGCGCGCTTGCGTTATCAATAGGTGTTGCAGTGCAGAATTTGCCGGAGGGTGCTGTTGTGTCCTTACCTTTGCGAAACAGCGGTAAGTTTAAAGCCTTTGGGTGTGGTGTGCTGTCTGGTGTTGTTGAGCCCATAGGCGCAGTGCTTACAATTGCTTTGTCGTGGCTGTTTATTCCGGTGTTGCCATATTTTCTTGGTTTTGCGGCAGGTGCTATGATGTTTGTGGTTGTAAGTGAGCTTGTGCCAGAAACATCGTCTGACAGCCATTCTGATAAGGGCACGGTGTTTTTCTCTCTGGGCTTTTCTCTTATGATGGCGCTTGATGTTGCTTTTGGCTGATTGACAAAGATAATGCTTTGTGCAATACTTAAAACATCTTAAAAGTTAAGGAATGATAAAAATGTCAGACCGTTTTTTTGATGTTTATTACCGCAGCGGCGATAATCCGTCTTTTTGCTACCGCAGCGGTGAAATGGTTTATGAAGAAATGCTTTATAACGGTGCGCTGATTACTCTCGGATACAACGGTGCCGGCTATCCGCTTGATGTACTTTCGAACTGTCCGACAAATCTTGAACGCAGATTTTACACCGAGCCGTATGCCTTTAATATTGAGCTTGACGGTCAAAGTATAGATTATGATTTGGAGTTTGTCAGCTTTGATACAGAGAAGACAGAAGATGCCGTTCATTCCGTGCTCACTCTGAAAAGCCGTATAAAGCCCGTTTTGTTGCGTGTTCACACGGTTCTTGACGGCTCGCAGATGTTTACAAGATACATTGAAATTGAAAATCTTGGTGAAAGCAGTATCAATATCAGCAGACTCAGCCTTATTAGCGGCGGACTTGAGGATATGGATGTTGAGCGGCTTACCGATGAGCGCGATGTGGGAAAATTTTATTCCGTTGGCTGCTTTACCGATGACCGTTGGGGCAGAGAGGGCGAATTTGCATGGCGCGATTTGCAGACAGATGTTACAAGCATTGATACCCGCTTTAACCGCGACAGATTCCGTCATCCGATTGTCTTTGTCCGTAATAATGTTATGGGTAAAATATGGTTTGCTCAGATTGGCTGGAGCGGCGGCTGCCGATTTACACTTGATTATAATGTAAAAGCTGAAACCGCTTCGTCACATCTCAGCTTCAAAGCCGAAATACTTTCGCACAATCCTATGTATGTTATTGCAAAGGGCGAAAGCTATACAACTCCTGAAGTGCATATGGGCATGGTTTACGGCGATCTTGATGATGCCGTCAATCAGATGCATTCTCATATAAGAAAATCCGTACTTAAAACAGACTGCCGTTCTCTTCTTATCGGCGGCGGTATGGGTGCTGAACACGATATGAGCTTTGAAACAAGCAAGTGCTTTGCTGACCGCCTTTCACAAATGGGTGCAGAAGTGTTCATAGTTGATGCAGGCTGGGTATGTCCTCCCGGAGAGGAAATGCGATGGGGTGATTATAACGGAATTAATACGGATGATCCCGAACGTTATCCGAACGGCCTTGCTGAGCTTGCCGATTACTGTCACTCAATCGGCATGAAATTCGGTCTGTGGGTTGATATTGACAGCATAGGTAAGCTTACGCCGCTCTATAATGAGCATCCCGAATACAGAGCCGAAAATACACTTGGTGAGCGAAGCGGCAATTTCCTTGATTATTCCCACCCCGAAGTTGAAAAAATAGCATACGACATACTTGTAAGAATTATTACCGATTATAAAATTGATTTGCTTCGCGTTGACTGCAATGTTGATTATAAAGATTATTTCGGTGTGCGTGATACGGGCTTGGGTGTTAAGGAATGTACATCTCTCAGACATTTCAATGCAATTTACCGTATTTTCAACAGCCTTCATAAACGCTTCCCTGATATTGTGTTTGAAAACTGCGCAGGCGGAGGAGGCAGGACTGATCTTGGCATTATGAAGCCTTTTAATCATACATGGGTGTCTGACTGCCAGTGCGCGCCTCATTCGCTTTACATAACAAACGGAATGACAATGGCACTTCCGCCTGAACGCGTGGACAGGCTTTTTGCAGGAATGGGCTGCCATTCCTTCGGCACATTGGCACTTCAGATGCGAAACACTATGCTTACTCACATGTCGCTTAATGTTATTGCTCCTGCAGCGGCTCAGATGAACGAGAAACAGCTTGAATTCGTAAAGCACAGCACTGATGTTTATAAAAATTTCATCCGACCTTTCTTGCCCGAATCACTGATTTATCATCATACCTCTGATACTAATAAGGCTGTCCAAAAAGGTTTTATGTCACTTGAGGTTACAGCGGCAGATAAATCACGCGGTGCGGCAACTGTTTATACTCTTACAATGTCAGAAAATGAAGATGTTGTTATTAAACTAAAAGGTGTCGACCGTTCAGAAAATTATAAAATCACACTTGATAATAGCCGCGAAACATTTATATTGAGCGGTGCTGATTTGGCAAGTGAGGGTATAAGGCTGAATCTTTCTTCACCTTTGCTTTCAGAGCTTGTACTGTATGAAAAGTCATAATTGATTTTGTTGACATAATTTGTTATATTTGATAAAATCGAATAAAACTATAATAAGGGGAATGTCATATGAAAAGATTTTTAAGCGTTATCCTTTCTGTTGTTCTCGTTTTTACATGTGTAGCTGTCGGCTTTTCGGCATTTGCGCAGGATGCAACAACAAAATTTGCTGTAGCTTCCGACCTGCATTATGTAGTGCCCGAAGCGGAGCTGGAAGAGGAAATACCCGGTGAGTCTCTTTTCTGGTTTGCTAACCGCAGGGCACAGCTCGAAAATGAGAGCGGATTTATTATTGATGAGTTTCTCCGTCAGTGTGCGGAGGATGAAAAATGTGAATTTGTTCTTATTCCCGGAGACCTTGTAAATGACGGCAGAATCATTGTTCAGCAGCATATTGATGTTGCGGCAAAGCTTAAGAAGTTTGAGGCTGAAACCGGAAAGCAGGTTTATGTTATCAACGGTAACCACGATAACGGAGCAGGCGAGAATGACTTCAAGTACGATGATTTTATTGAAAATTACTATGAGTTCGGCTATGCAGAGGCGATTGAAAAGGTAGAGGGTGAATGCTCATATGTAGCTGACCTTAATGCCGATTACCGTCTTATAGCTCTTGACAGTTGTGACCCCACAAAGTCAACGGAAGACGGCATGACAAAGGATAAGGTCAATTGGGTTATTGCACAGGCAGAAAAGGCTTATGCAGACGGTAAGTACCCCATTCTGATGATGCATCACAATCTTCTCGATCACCTTCCTGTTCAGCGAATTCTCAGCAGAAACTTTATTATCCGAAATCACCTCACAACTGCTGACAAATTTGCAAACGCAGGCATAAAGCTTGTTTTCACAGGACATGAGCACTGTAGTGATGCAGCTGTTTATACGAGCACACTCGGCAACAGGATTTATGATTTTGCAAACACATCTCTTACAATGTATCCCGTTGCATACAGAATGTTCACCGTTACTGACGATGAGATTAAGTATGAAGAAAAAGAAATCAATAAAATTGATACAGATACACTCACAAGCACCGTTGCAGGCTATCCTCAGGAAGCAATTGATATGATGAATGAGGATTTCAACAATGTTTATGCAAAGGCATTTCTTGAGAGTGGTGTTAAATACCGCCTTACACGCGACCTTACAATGGAAAAGATAGGTATTGCAGAGGGTGAGCCTTTCTACAATCTTGTTTATACAGCTGTCACGGGTCTTACAGGTCCTCTTGATATGCCGCTTTACGGTGAGGGTGGACTTCAGGAGCTTGCAAAAGAATATAATATCGAAATTCCTGACAGCAAATACTATAACGCATGGGATGTTGCTATGGAGCTTGTAGGTGCGCACTATTCAGGTAGTGAAGCATTTACACTTGAAAGCACGGAGATTACAATTTTCCTTCGTACGGTAGCTTATATTCTTCACTCGGACCTTTCTGCAATTGCAGATAATACACTTCTTGCAGGCGCTACAATGCTTCTTGAAAAGCTTGGCATTGAAGACGGTGTTATGGCAAGCATTACAAAGTCTCTTTCCGGTATCCTTGGCGGTGTATCTACCGTTGAATATTTCCTGCTTGCGCTTGTTTCTCCGCTTCTTATCGAGTTTATTGCTGATGATGACGGTGTCGATGATAACAACGGCACATTACCCGGTTACGGTGTAACAGGAAGTGATGTTGCGTTTAGCAATATTGCAGACAGAATAAAATCTTTTGTTGAAACAGTCATATTATACTTTACCTATATCATAAAGATTATTACCAACGCATTTAACGCGTTACCCCTCTAATTCGCGCAGAATAGGCATTTAAAAGCCGCTCTCTTGTTGGCTGAAAAATAAAAATAAAATTTTTTTAAATTTTTTTAAAAAAAGTGTTGACAAGAGAGCGGAAATGTAGTATATTAACTTGCGTCGCCGGTAATCAGGGCGACACAAAAACGGATATGGGAGCATAGCTCAGTTGGCTAGAGCACCTGCCTTACAAGCAGGGGGTCATAGGTTCGAGCCCTATTGTTCCCACCAAAATGGCCCGGTAGTTCAGTTGGTTAGAACGCTAGCCTGTCACGCTAGAGGTCGACGGTTCGAGCCCGTTCCGGGTCGCCATTTTTTTTAGATGCCTCTGTAGCTCAGTTGGTAGAGCAGTGGACTGAAAATCCACGTGTCGCTGGTTCGATTCCGGCCGGAGGCACCAGCAGTGTGCGGATGTAGCTCATCTGGTAGAGCGCCACCTTGCCAAGGTGGAGGTAGCGAGTTCGAGCCTCGTCATCCGCTCCATTTTTTTATCAAAAATTAATATGGCGCCATAGCCAAGTGGTAAGGCACGAGTCTGCAAAACTCTGATCCCCCAGTTCAAATCTGGGTGGCGCCTCCAGAACGAAGCCCTGAAATCGTTGATATATCAACGGTTTCGGGGTTTTTGCTGTGAAAAAATAAAGTAAGAAACATTTTCTAAAATAGAATAAAAATCAGCATTTTTATGCTGTTTTGCCGCTTTTTTCGGTGATTTTACCGTCATTTACCGACAGTTACCGACAATAAAGCGGCAATTTTTTGCTTTTTACGGTACTTTTATATACTTTAACTTCGTAGATAAGTGTGGTGTGCATCTTCTGCAGACTATGACCATCTGCTCTTCTCTAAAATTGTGTCAAACCTCAAAACCGTTGATACATAAGGGATTGTGGGTTTTGAACTTGAATTTTTAAAGACGAAAATAATTCTCTAAAAGAACCATTCTTCCATCAATTTACCGACAAAGCTGTATTTAGTCGGTTAAGTCGGCTTTTTCAGAAATTTGAAAGTTCGTGTTTTACGGACTATGACCATCTGCTCTTTTTTAAAATTGTGCTAACTCTCAAAACCGTTGATATATAAGGGATTGCGGGTTTTGAGCTTAAATTTTTCAGCACGAAAATAATTCTCTAAAAGAACCATTCTTCCATCAATTTACCGACAAAGCTATGTTTAGTCGGTAAAAATCGGCTTTTTTTCAGAACTACGATAGTCATATTCTGCTGGAACTGCACTTGTCAGCGGTTTTTTCACCCACTCCTGCTCGAAACCCTTGATATATAAGGGTTTCTGACATATGCCTAAATTAAAAAGATGGGATTTTTGCCATTTTTCACCGACAATTTACCGACAATCTACCGACAATCTACCGTAAAAAGCTGAATAGCAGGGGATTCATCAGTAAAATGCGTCGTGTGTGAACTTTGCTCCGTGCTTGAAGCCTTCTTTGTAGCTGCATAGTTCTAAATCTCCACAGATGATGCCCCATAGGTTTACATATTCAATAAAAAGCTCTTTTTCTTCGCCTGTAAGCCGTTCTGTCAATATTTTCTCATTCTTATTTAATGATTCCATATCTCGCTGAAATGAGGCGTATTCTTTAACATTTCGCAACTGCGGGTCTATGTTTCCAAAGTAAAAGTCTTCAATAAAGCTCATTTTGGTATTCTCCTTTCTTTAATAATTCTGTAGTTTTATTTTATTATTTTATATTTGAAACGTCTACGCGTAAAAGCGCATGAAATTTTTAATTTATTTTGTCTTAATGGTCGGCTATAGCGCACAAATTTATATTGTAAAAATAAATTTCCCTCCCTGAGTGTTAGAGTTAAACTATCACTTTCGGGAGGGATTTTTTATGGTTTACGGGTATATTCGAGTTTCGAGCAAGGAGCAGAATGTTGACAGGCAGATGGATGCCTTGCTTGAGCTTGGGATAAATAAAAGGAACGTATTTACGGATAAGCAGTCGGGCAAGGATTTTGAGAGACCTGCATACAAGCGGCTGATGAAAAAACTGAAACAGGGGGATTTGCTGATAATCAAGTCTATTGACCGCTTGGGCAGGAATTATGACGAAATATTGGAGCAGTGGCGGATAATCACAAAACAGAAGCAGGCGGATATATTTGTGATTGATTTTCCGCTGCTTGATACACGCAAGAAGGAAAACGACCTGACTGGTACATTTGTTGCGGACTTGGTGTTGCAGATTTTGTCTTATGTAGCGCAGACGGAGCGTGAATTCATCCACCGCAGGCAGGCGGAGGGCATAGCGAGCGCAAAGAAAAGGGGCGTGAAATTCGGCAGAGAGTCAATACCGTTGCCTGATAATTTTGAGCAGGCCAAGCGTAATTTCCAAAGCGGAAAGATGTCTGTCCGCCAAGCCGCCGAAATGTGTGGAATGAGTTCATCTACCTTTTATAGAAAAACTAAAAATCTTTGAAAATCCGTGTCAAAATGTAGACTTTGTGAAACACCATATTTTTCCATTATAAATCAAAGTAAACCAAGTGTAACACAACTGTTTAAAAAAGTCTGATTTTCGGAACGGGGGTGATTATATGATTAAAGTTAAAATTGACGAAGCCTATCGAGAGATAATAAAAGAAGTTTCAGAGTGGATGGTTGATGAGTATACCTATTATCGGAAGTTCAAGTTGATTGTATTCATTCAGCAGAAATGCTTAACCACGGAAAGTTGATTAGAGATTTACTGGACAAAAACAATTTTAAAACCATAAGTCTTTTTGACGACAGTCTTTATTTTCTCAATTATGCGGTTAACGATTTAATATGTAACAGCGATAAACAAGAAAAACTAAAAAATATAACTACAGATGACTTAAAAGCTTTGAATTTACATTTAAATGAGTTAATACAGGAGGTAAAAGAATAATGAAAACATTCAAAAAAGCATTAGCTGTGGTGATGTGCGTTATTATGGCACTTACTGCGGCACCCTTGACGGGCTTTATCGGCTTCGGTGCAGAAGGCGATGATATCCCTGAAGGTTACACACCCATTTATGACATTGAGGATTTGTACGCTGTGCGCAACAATCTTTCGGGCAACTATATCCTTATGGCGGATATTGATATGACGGAGTATACCGCTTCCGGCGGCGATTGGGATGTGAACGGCACAGGTTGGCTACCAATCGGTACAGATTCGGATAATGCATTCACTGGTATTTTTGATGGCAACGATTATTCGATTATTGGAATGCGAATTAATGGAAACCCCTGCGATCGAATAGGTCTTTTTGGTGTTATAAGCGGCGGTGAAGTTAAAGATTTAAAGATTGTTAATGCCAACATAACTACATCTGCTGAACGTGCCGGAACATTAAGTGGTTCTTTTGCGAATGGTAAGATAGAAAATATTGCAGTTATTAATACAAGCGTTCATAAAACTGGAAATGCTTATTATTCCGGTAGTTATGTTTCAGGATTAACAGGAACATGTGGTTCCGGTACAATATCGAAATGTTTTGTAAGCGGTACAGTTACCGGTATGCCGACAAGTGATTCTCGTAATTACAATAGAGTTTCGGGTATTTCTGGCTGTTTATCAGGCGCAATTATCCAAAACTGTTACAACCTTTCTAATATTACTTTAGGTAGAGATCGAGGCGGAATTGCGACAATGTATACTGATTCCGCCACAATCGAGAATTGTATTAATGTTGGTACGGTTGCAGGTTATCCTTTGGTAGATGACGGGGTTTATGGACCAACATCTGGTCAAGATGCTCATTATGATTACGATAATTATACATTAATAGGAAATTATTATTTAGTTGGTTCAGGTACAGGAAGCAAAGGAACGGAAGCAAAGACTGACTCTCAATCTACAGTTTTAGGAGTAACTGCCGCTCAGCTTAAATCAGAAGTTGCCCTTGCTAACCTCGACTTTGAAAACACTTGGTTTATTGATACAGCAACAGGTATTGAGCATCCTCAGCTTCAGTCCAATCCTGAAGTTGATGCAGAGTCAATCACAATCAAAACTCTGCCTAAGCAGCAGTTTTTGCATCACGATGAGTTTGATTGCTCAGGTCTTACCGTAACAGTTGAATATGAAAACGGCACAACTTCTGAAAGAGAAATTAAGGCAAAAGATGTTTCCGGTTACGATATGGATGCTGTCGGCACACAGACCGTAACTGTTAAATTCCTCAGCGCAGAAACTACTTATGATATAGTTGTAAACGAGCGACCTGTTGACAGCATTGAGCTCAGCGAGCAGGATGTTGTAATGGATATAAACACAACGAAAGCTCTTTCCGTTACATACACACCCACAACAGCTACAAATCAGACGGTTGAATGGACATCGGACGATGAAAGCGTTGCAACAGTTGACGAAAACGGTGTTATTACCGCTGTTGGTAAAGGCTCTGCAATAATAACCGCAACAACAGCAAACGGAATTTCGCAGTCTTGCTATGTTGAGGTACTTGTGCCTGCAAAAACCGTAACGCTCAGCGACACTCTTGTTAAAATTCAGCCCAATGAAACACACAAGCTTACAGCTATACTTGACCCCGCAAACACAACAGACACGCTTTCGTGGAGCAGCTCCGACGAAAATGTTGCAACTGTTGACGAAAACGGTGTTGTTACAGCAGTAGCAACAGGTAACGCAACAATCGTTGCCACAACCTCACGCAGCAAGTTTGCTTCCTGTAACATACAGGTCAGAATTTTCTCAACCTCTGTTACGGTTAATCCTACCGCTCAGGTAAATGTCGGCAAAACTGTAACACTTACCGCAACAATGCAGCCTGCTGACACAACGGATACAATCACTTGGAAATCCTCTGATACATCCGTTGCTACAGTTTCAAGCTCAGGTGTTGTAACGGCCAAGAAAGTCGGCACGGTAACAATTACCGCTACCACAACAAGCGGTAAAACAGCTACATGTGTTGTAACTGTACTTAAGCCCTCTACATCTGTTAAGCTTGACAAAACAGAAATCACATTAAATAAGGGTGCACAAGAAGCACTTGTTGCAACTGTACTTCCGGTTGACTCAACCGACAATGTAACATGGAAATCAAGCAACGAAAATGTTGCTACAGTAATCAACGGTGTTGTTACCGCAACCGGCAAGGGTAAGGCAGTTATTACCGCCAAAACAGACAGCGGTTACACTGCAACCTGTACTGTAAACGTATTTGTTCCTTCAACCACAGTGCAGCTTGATAAGGCTCTCGCAACAGTTGTTGAAGGCGCAACTCTTCAGCTCAATGTAACAGTTGGTCCTGAAGATTCAACCGATACCGTTACTTGGGAATCTTCTGCATCCGATATTGCTTCCGTTTCCGCAAGCGGTGTTGTTTCTGCACTCGCTAACGGCGAAGCTGTTATTACAGTTACCACAACAAGCGGAAAAACAGCCGAATGCAAGGTAACTGTTACACACGATATTGTTGACACTGTAACACCGCCTACCTGTACAGAGGGCGGTTACACAACACACGAATGTGCTTTCTGCGACTACTCATATATTGACAGCGAAACACAATCCACAGGACACGACCTTTACGATGTTGAGGCAAAGGCACCCACATGTGTTGAGGCCGGTTGGGAAGCATATCAGCAGTGCAAAAACTGCGACTATAACACATGTGTTGAAATTTCGGCAAACAACCACAGCTTTGGCGATTGGGTTATCGCTAACCCTGCAACCTGCACAGAAGACGGCTTGCAGTACAGAGTATGTGATGCCTGTTCAATAATTGAGCACGATGTTCTTACATCTGTCGGTCATTCTTGGAACGAAGAATATACAATTGATAAAGCTGCAACATGTACAGAAGACGGCGCAAAGTCAATCCACTGCTCCGCTTGCGATGAAACAAAGGATAGCGAGGTTATTCCCTCAACAGGTCACACAGAAGAGATTGATGCCGCTGTAGAAGCAACCTGCACCTCAACAGGTCTTACCGAAGGCAGCCACTGCTCCGTTTGTGGCGAAACACTTGTTGTTCAGGAGATAGTTGAAAAGGCAGAACATAGCTTTGGCGATTGGGTAACAGTTAAGACACCTACATGCACAGACAAAGGTTTTGACTACAGAGCTTGTGAGAACTGTGAAGCAAAAGAAACCAAAAACATTGACGAAAACGGTCACGCTTGGGAAACAGAATATACTGTTGATAAGGCTGCTACCTGCACAGAAGACGGCTCAAAATCAATCCACTGCGTGAACTGCGATGCTACAAAGGACAGTACAGTTGTTCCTGCAACGGGTCACACAGAAGTTACTGACGATGCTGTTGCCGCAACCTGCACCTCAACAGGTCTTACCGAAGGCAGCCATTGCCTTGTATGTGGCGAAACACTTGTTGCACAGCAGATTGTTGACAAGACAGAACACACCTACGGCGAATGGGTAACAGTAAAAACAGCAACATGTACAGATACAGGTTTTGAATATCAGGTTTGTAACGATTGCGGATTCACAGCTACCAAGAGCATTGACGAAAACGGTCACGATTGGGAAACAGAATATACTGTTGATAAGGCCGCTACCTGCACAACAGACGGTTCAAAATCAATCCATTGTGCAGATTGCGATGCAACAAAAGACAGCGAAGTTATCCCTGCAGCAAACCACAACTACGGAGAATGGATTGTTGCAATTGAAGCAGAGTGCGAGAAGAAGGGCTTGCAGTATAAGGTTTGTGAAACCTGTGAATTTACAAAGCTTGAAGAAGTAGCAAAGCTGAATCACGATTGGGAAGCAGAGTTTACTGTTGATGTACCTGCAACATGCACCGCTGAAGGCTCAAAATCTCACCACTGTACAAGATGTGAGGCAAAGAACGATGTAACAGTTGTTCCTGCAACTGGTCATGATTTTGTTGAATCCTCACGCACAGATGCAACCTGTACAGCAGATGGTACAATTTACTACACCTGTGCTAATGACAGTGAGCATACAAAGACAGAAAAGATTCCTGCCAAGGGTCACACAGCAGGCGATTGGGAAATTGATACACCCACAAGCTACCTTGCTGACGGTAAGAAAGTCAAAAAGTGTACAGTATGTAAAACCGTTCTTGAAGAAAAGGCAATCGCAAAACTTGTTGCACCGAAGGTTAATATTAAAAAGCCTTCCACAACAACGGTTGATTATGATTTTACATTAATTCTTCATGCAGAAGTTGATAAGCCCCTGCCCGAAGGCTGGAGCATTAAATGGACTGTAAATAACGGCAACTTCAAGCTTGAAAGAGGCGAAACACAGATGACTTGCGGAGTAACCTCAGTAGCAAACGGCAGCACAACTGTTACAGCTACCGTTTACGATGAAAACGGCAATGAAATGTCAAAGGATGAGCAGACACTTAATTCCAATGCCAGCTTTGGTGCAAAAATCTCCGCTTTCTTCAAAAAGCTTTTTGGCATTTCAAGAATTATCCTTCAGTCAATATAAAAATATAACACACCGCCCAATTGAGCGTATAAACTCGGTTGGGCGGTACTGTTTTGTTCAGAAATCAGAATCTTCTTTTCAATCTTACATACTTTGTGTGGATGATTATTCAATACAACTTGAAAGGAAGATGATTTCAAATGCAAAAATCATCAAATAAGAAAAATGCGATAGTTTCAATTCTGCTTATTGCGGCTATTGCTATTACAGGCGCTTTTGCTTATCTTACGGCAACAGACACCGCGACGAACTTATTCACCGTCGGTAATGTAGTTGTCGAGCTTACGGAACCTAACTGGGCTCCTGATACAGACAGCGACAGCAACGGTATCAACGACACAATGTCAAACATTGTTGCGGGTCAGGTAATTGCAAAAGATCCCACTATCACCAATAAGGGTGATAACGACGCTTATGTATATATTATGGTTGAGATACCCAAGGTATACGAAACCGAAATCACTGGAGCTGACGGTTCAGCTGCAACACAGCAGCATTACCCCTTGTTCAGCTTCGAGGCTAATGATGGCTGGTCACTCATTGATAGTCAGGTAGGTACAGAAGATGACGCCTATGACTATTATCTCTACGCTTACGACACAGCCCTTACTCCTAACGGAGAAGTTACACTTTTTGACAAAGTTAAGTTTGCAAATATTACAGATAACTTCGTTAATACAATTACAGGCGAAGCCATCGTTGACCTTGATATTAAGGTAACAGGCTACGCTATTCAATCAGATTACTACAACGGCGAAGCCACCGATGCTGCATCAGCATGGAACCTCTATGCTACACAAAACGATTGGGCTTGGCCAGAAAATAACTACGAAGGTATTTCTACCATTAACTTTGTTAATGAAGACAGCATTACGGTCCACACGGTAACAGATTATGCAGGTGTACCTGTTGAAATGTATTTCGAAGATTCACTTGCGAAAACTGGATATACATTTGACTGGGTTGACGAAACAACAGGTGAAGTAGCTTATTCAGGTATGCCTATGCCTAAAGAGGATACAAATCTTACAGCGACTTATTCAGAAACCGGGTTTGGTACTGAATATTCGGATTTTCTTGAATATGAACTTGGCGGCGAAACAGTTGACACATTATATCTCCGAGTTGCTGGAATGAATGTTGATCATGAAAATTATCCTACAGAATTATCAGATATTGTTATACCATCACACCTTACTGTTACTCACGCAAAAAAGAATTTAGATGACTTTGCGTTAGAAGGTGGAACATTAAGAAAGACCAATTATACTACGAGAAGTGTTCCAGCGGGTACATATACAGTTCCAATTAAATATGTTGGATGCATGTCAAGCGACAGAAATATGACAAATGACAATGAAATGGAATATCATGATGATATTATTCGTTCTGTTGTCATTCCAGACACTGCAGTTAGCCTGAATGGTGTGGTTACTAACTGTGAAAATGTAACATCAATTATATTACCTTATTCTGTGAAAGAAGTTTCTGCATTGGCACCTAATTGTATTAATCTTATAGATGTTTATATACCCAATACAGTAACAAGGATTATTAATAAATCGTTCGCAGGTTGTTTGGCACTTACAGATATTGAACTTCCTGAAAGCTTATTAGAGCTTGGTGGAGCGGAGTTCAAGGATTCTGGATTAACGAGCATTACTATTCCTCGAAATGTTAAGTCAATAGGTACATATGATCCTGTTACAACCGACTCGTATAATCCTGATGGTTGTTTCGAAGGATGTACATCTTTAACAGAAGTAGTTGTTGAAGAAGGTAGTAAACTTGAACTTATAGGAAACGAAACATTTTTAGGCTGTACATCATTGAATACCATAATAATTCCCGACTCTGTAAAAACAATTGGACTCAAAGCATTCAGCGGTTGTACAGGTATTGAAACAATTTCTACTTGTGCAAAAATAATTGGAGAACGTTCTTTTGAATACTGTTCAAACTTAAAAGAATTTTATGCACATGAAGGTACTACAGATGTTTTGAAATTTGCGTTTTATGATTGTCGTGCTTTAACAACGATTGGTATTCCGCTTTCGTTACAGACAATCGGAGAGTACGCTGTAGCTAATTGTAGCTCGATTGAAAATCTCCTTTATGCAGGAACGGCTGAAGAATTCTCGGCTGTAAGCATAGATAACGGTAATGACTTAAATGTTGTTCCTACATTTAGGGCGACTTATTAATCGTGACATTCAAGTCATCCCTTCGGGGATGGCTTGTCTATATATTTATATTTAATGAACAGAATTCTCAATTGCGATTTTTAAAAATATTAACTATCTAAAATCAAACATTGAATACTTTTTTGTATTGCCACTCTTCGGAGTGGCATTTTTTTAACAAAATGTAAAACTTTATCTTTTTCTCTTGATTTGCGTAACTTTTCGTCCCTTTTTGTCATATATATTTAAAGGTAATTTTATACAGTGCGATATTCGCGTCTTTGCGCTGAATAACATGGGAGCCGAGCCCTTTTATTGCAATTGAATTTTTCTTGTTATATAATTAAAATTAATTAATCTACAAGAATTAGAGTTGATTCTTAAAAGAATTAAAGGTAATGGGTGTGTTTTTGACTTTTATGTATGTGTTAGTTAAGTTTAATAAATGAGAGGTACAAAATATGTCTGGATTGTTGTTTCCTGCCTATCAAAAATTATATAGTGCATTGAGCCATTTAGAACGGTTTAATAAAGAATCTAACTTCTTTGATAATATTTCTGCAATTGACAATTTTTTTAATGAGTATCGCAATATCACATTTGTGATGCAAGAATCATTGAGACATACTGAATTCTTTGGTGCTTACGAAAAAAACAGAGATAGGCTTCTTACAGATCACTGGTTTGTAGAAAAACGAAATGAAACAATCAAGCGAAAACCATTTGAACTGATTAAAGAGGTACAAGTCACACTTTATTTGCCATTCGGTGGGATTACTTTTGAAGAAAAGCAATATTCTGTTGAAAATGATGAGTCTTTGAAGACAATCATTGAGGATTTAAAAGGTTTTCTATGCAAAGTGGATCAAAACGAAGTGTGTTTTTCAGTGTCATTTTCGTTTCATGAAGCTGGTAGTGATATAGATTTGCTGAAAAAAGTTTTGCAGGGTCTTTCCACTATGAAAGAGTTTATGAATGCTATGGATCAGGAAATAGGAGAACAGTGTTCATTATGTGATCAGTTAAAGAAAAAAATCCAAAATATTCATCTGTTGGATGTGCCGTTAGATTTCTTACTTGTAAACGATTATACATATTATCCTGATAAGGACTACTTCGATAGGGCTGAAAGAGTTAGTATGATGCTGTCGCTTAATGAAAAAAAGTGGCTACTCGCTGCCCTCTTTCGGGACTTACGCAAGCAGAACACTTTAATTATGATGGTACTGCATTTGGTAATTTTACACTAATGCACGCAATTTTAAGAACTATATGTCCTGGAATGGAAATTATGCCGGCTATAATGGTTGTTTATGATGATGAAACTTATGATTTAGATGCATTTCATACAACTATGAAAACTACACTGTATAGAAAGCTTATGGAAACAGCAAAGCTGATTGAGCAGGAAAGAGTATCAGAAGTTTGTTATGAAGGATTGTATTCGATTTTGTCTATTGATTCGGATGTTCCAAATACATCGCGTGAACGTATACAGCAATCTACATCAGATATGTTGGTTTGTGCGAGTATTGATAAATCACTTAACGAGAAGGAATATGTATTTGATGGGAAAGATATGGAGAAAATGGAATATGTTGCATGTATAATGAGAAACGGAATGAAAAATCGTTTGCAAGTTAGTGCAAGGAATCTATTTCCAATAAAGTATGCTTTTGAAAAAAAGCATACATCATCAAGTAATTAATAAACGATTTTATATGCTATGTTTTGGAGTCTTTTAAACAATTTAAATTTTTGTATTTTGTGATATATCATTGATGTAAAGGGTTATCTATGGCTACACTTCAAGAAATATTTAATAATAGAGAACTTGCAATTGGCATTTGGGGTATAATTGCTTTTACAGTGGTACTCCTATTTAAGCCTTTTCGTGATGCATTGAAAGCAATTCTTAAAATATTATTATCTAAAAAATTTATTGTTTTTTATGTTGCTTTTATAAGTTTTTTGTTATTAGTATTATATTTGCTATATAGAATTGACGCTTGGGATGTAAGTCTACTTAAAGATACAATATTTTGGGTGTTATTTGTTGAACTCCCCATATTTGCTAAAGCAGTTCAAGATGGAAAAAGCAGTCACTTTTTCCGTACGCTTTTCAAAGAAAACATTGCTTTTGCAGTTATAGTTGAATTTTATATAAATTTTTGGACTTTTAGTTTTGGAGTTGAACTCTTTTTAGTTCCACTTGTAGTATTTTTTTCTGCTGTATATGCCATATCAGATAAAGAGAAAAAACACATACGAGTGAAAAAACTCTTCGATATACTTTTGGCTATTGCAGGATTTTGCATAATAGGGTATGCAGTATACAATACTTTCGTTTATTATGAAGAATTATTCAGTATTAGTACCGTACAATCTTTACTATTACCAATGGTACTGTTCATTTTAAATCTTCCTGTTGTATATGGATTGGCTTTGTACTGTAGATATGATGATATTTGCATAAGCTTAGATGGTACTAAGAAAGAAAAAATTAAAATGAAATGGATACTTTTTTGTTTTTCTGGGCTAAATTTATATAAAGCTACTTCATTAATAAAAATTAAACCTCAAATTGTTATGAAAAAATATAATGCCAACGATTTAAAAGAAGAATTAAAAAATTTGGAAAATTACTTATCTGCAAGAATTGTGGAGAATTATATGAAGAGACCAAAGTTTTATATTATAACTTGCATAATTGTTTTTATCGTTAGTAGTATTGGTGTATTAGCTCTCAACATATCGGGAAACCTTAAAGATGTGTTTACACTAAATTTTACTTTTAATATGCCGGATATTAAAGAATTATTTACATATAGTTTATTCACTATTGCAGTTTTAAGCATAGTATCGCTACTCTTAGCCATTGGTTTTAGTAAAAAGAAATATGAGGAAATTAACCAAATAAAGAAATTTGCATTATATGAATTGCTTTACAATATAAAACATCAAAAAATGCAATTGTCAGAATATATTCCGATTAATGAACCATCTCTACTTTATAGTTTGTACATTATTGATGCTTATGAAATAAAAGTTGCTTGTGATAAAGTGTTATCTTCTTATGAAAATCTTCTTAAAATATGGGAGAAAGAAGATATAGAAAAACTACAAACATGTGCAGAAAGCATTGTTTTGAATGTAGGAATTGAGATTGAAAAATTCAATGATTTTACAGTTGAATCCTTTGAGGAATATTATAAAAATAAAGTTAAGACTGCTCCTCAAAACGATAAATGTAATATCTTTAAGGATAATTTAAAAAGAG
>JAZQGE010000058.1:0-51985 GCA_045539895.1 Acutalibacteraceae bacterium | reverse complement strand
GCTCTGTACCGCTCGTCCTTCGAGTCCCATACAGCAAAGAAAAACAGAGCAACCACTAAAGTGATTACTCTGTTTTTGGTCGGAGTGAAGGGACTCGAACCCCCGGCATCCTGGTCCCAAACCAGGCGCGCTACCAACTGCGCTACACCCCGTTATAATATAATTGTTATTTTAAAATGGATAGATTGGCTGGCGCACTACCAACTATCGGTCAGAAATATTGTCGCCTCAGTGAACAGATAATTGGGTAAAATGCGGTTGCGGTTTTGCAACCGCATTTTATTATATTAGATTAGCTTTGTTGTGTCAAGGTAATTTTTATCATTTTGCGGCATTTTTGCCTGCGAGTCTGCCTGATGCAAATGCCCACGCAAGGTTGAAGCCACCGCAGGCGCCGTCAACATCGAGCACCTCACCGCAGACGAAAAGACCGTCAGCCTTTTTTGACATCATTGTGCGGCTGTCAAATTCACTTACATCAGCTCCACCCTTGGTAACCTGTGCATCATTAAAGCCTTTTGTTCCTGTAACCGAAAGGACAAAATTTTTGAGTTCTGCTGCAATAATTGCTGCTTGCTTCGGTTTGATTTCGTTTGCTGTTTTCGGAAGATAACTGAGTGCGGATTTTATAACTGCTGTGCCTATTGCCTTGTGGATAATTCCGCCGAGCATTTGTTCTGCAGGAATTTTGGGGTTATGTTTTATAATTGAAATAAGTATTTCTTTGGCTTTTTCAGCATCAAATTCGGGCAAAAGGTCAATGAAAATCTCAGCTTTTTTATCTGACTTTATGTGCCGGCTCAGGTCCATTGCTGCAATGCCTGAGATGCCGTAATCTGTGAAAAGAATTTCGCCTTCGCTTGTGCCGCCGGTTGAAAGTCTGAGCGCCGCCTTTGCGCGCACACCTTTGAGTGCTTTCGTTTTTGTTGCATCGGTTTTAATCTGTACAAGCGACGGAGATAGCTGCGTTATTTTGTGACCGAGCGATTTGAGCAGGGGATAACCGCTTCCATCGCTTCCTTGTGAGGGTGCAGCCTTGCCACCGGTAGCAATAATTACATTCTTTGCTGTATAAGTACTGTTTACAGTAAAACCGGCGGCGCTTTTTTTTATTTCAGTCACTTTCTCATCGCAGCGGAAATCAACACCGAGGTTTTCACATTCAAACCTCAAAGCATCAAGAACACTTGCAGCAGAATTGCTCATCGGGTAAAGTCTGCCTTCGCTGTCCGCGCGGCAGTAAAGCCCCATTGACTGAAAAAAATCAACAAGACTCTGCACACCGTATTCTTCAACTGCAAACTTTGCAAAGCGGCTGTTTGTATAACTGTGATCTGCGGCATTCAGATTGCCTAAGTTGCATCTTCCGTTGCCGGTTGCAAGTATCTTTTTGCCGACCTTTGGCAGATGCTCAAGCACAGTAACACTTTTAGTGCTGTCTGTGCGCTTTGCCTCAATTGCAGCGGCAAGTCCGCTTGCACCGCCGCCGATGATGAGTATATCAGCTTTTTTCATCATATAACTCCGTAAAAATGAATTATGTTCATGTCTTCCGGCATCATCAGTCCGTGTCCGCCTGATTTACCGTCAATCTCGTGACAACCGTGGTCGGGTGCAAAGCCTATGAGGGTGGTGTGGTTTTGCCAGTTTTCACGCACCGCATTAGCAAGCTTTGCAAATGCGGCTGTGTTGTGACGAAGTGCATCCATTGCTTCTTTGCCTTCAGGGCTTACCTTGTGCATTGTGCCGTCATAATTTCCGTTGTAAACACAAATCAGGTCATATTTGTCCTCTTTTATAAGCTCAATCGCTTTCTCGTTTGCTTCATCCGGTGTTTCAACAATAAAATAATCCATATCTCTTTCAAGAAAGATTTTCGACATGCTGTCTTCGCCCGTCGAAACTATACAAGGCTTTTTGCCTGCACGGATAAGTGCATCAAACACGCTGTCGGTCTTTACCACAGGCTTGCGGTAAGCCTTGATGCCGTGAATATCGGGCTGTGTGCCGGTGTACATTGTCGCAAAACAAACGGGTGTAACACTCGGCATAACCGTCTGTAATGGCAGGGTGATCTGAGTGTTAAGCATAACAGGAGTAAAAATATCGGTGTATTTTTCAAACAGCCACAGCGCTATTGCATCGGGGTTGTACATAAGCACACGGTCAATGTTTCTGCCTTTTGTAAATGCAGTCATTATATCAAGCGCATTTTCCGCCTGATTAGGCGCATCAACTCCAAGAGCTTCAGTTATTGAAGCTGCAATGCCTGTGAGCTTTAACGGGCAAAAAATCTCATTATAATCGGACATTAATAATCATTCCTTAAAGTAAAAGCCGGAATTGTTATCCGGCTTTTGTTCGTTTTATTAAAGTACAGCCTTAAGCCACTGCTCAGCAATTACAGTGTGGCCAAAATCTGTCGGGTGCACACCGTCTGCAGAAATTTCTTCCATGGCTGTGCCGTCTGCTACCATTTTGTCAAAAATCTTACTCAGGTCAATAAATGTAACATCGTACTCTTTGGCAAGTCTGTAAATGACCTCCTGCTTTTCGAGCAGGTCGGGGCGCATCTGAGCCTTGTCAGGTGTGACATCGAGCAGGAAGATGTTTAGAAGAATAATCTTTGCGCTTGTTTCGGTTTTGATTCTGTTAAGAAGTGTGCGCATGTTGGCTTCGTATTCTTCTGCTGTTGTTACCATGCCTGAATCGTATCTGCGCCATGTGTCATTGACACCTATGAGCAGTGAAACATAGTCGGGATTGAGCTTAACGCAATCCTTATCCCAACGGTCAAGAAGGTCCCATGTGCGGTTGCCGCTGATACCTCTGTTGATAACTTTTATTCCAAGGTCAGTATATTCGTTTGCAAGCTTTTCAGCAATTTTTGCAGGGTAGCCTTCACCGAGACTTGCATCGGGATCGGGTGCACCTGTGTGGCCTGTATCTGTTATGCTGTCGCCCTGAAAAAGAACGAGTGAATTTTTTTCAAGCATTCCGATGCACCTCGATTACTTAAGTATATCTGTGCCCATGTAGGGGCGGAGAACCTCGGGGACCGTAACACTGCCGTCAGCATTCTGATAGTTTTCAAGGATTGCAGCAACAGTTCTGCCTACTGCAACACCTGAGCCGTTGAGTGTATGAACAAGCTGAGCTTTGTCCTTGGGTGTTCTCTTGAAGCGGATTGCAGCGCGTCTTGCCTGGAAATCTTCAAAGTTTGAGCAGGATGAAATTTCAACATATCTGCCGTAAGAGGGCATCCATACTTCAATGTCGTATGTCTTAGCGGATGAGAAGCCAATGTCGCCTGAACACAGACAAACAACTCTGTGAGGCAGACCGAGAAGCTGAAGAACGCGCTCAGCATCGTTTGTGAGCTTCTCAAGCTCTTCATATGAGTTTTCGGGGTCAGCAAACTTGACGAGCTCAACCTTGTTGAACTGGTGCTGGCGGATAAGACCTCTTGTATCTCTGCCTGCACTGCCTGCTTCTGCACGGAAGCAAGCTGAATATGCACAGTACTTTATGGGAAGCTGTGCACCGTCAAGAATATCGTTTCTGTGCATATTTGTAACAGGAACTTCGGCTGTGGGAATGAGGAAATAGTCCTCTCTTTCAAGTCGGAAAGCATCCTCTTCAAACTTGGGAAGCTGACCTGTGCCTGTCATTGATGCACGGTTTACCATAAAGGGCGGGAAAACCTCTGTATATCCAAACTCGGTGTGAGTGTTGAGGAAGAAATTAATAACAGCTCTTTCAAGTCTTGCACCTGCAGCTTTATAAAAGTGGAAACGAGCGCCTGTAACCTTTGCGGCTGTTTCAGGGTCAAGAATGCCGAGGTCTGCACCGATGTCCCAGTGAGCCTTGGGTTCGAAATCAAATGCATTCGGCTCGCCCCAACGGCGGATTTCAACATTGTCGCTATCATCCTTGCCAACGGGAATTTCGGGATTGGGGATATTGGGAAACTCGTACATAATCTTCTGCTGCTTTTCTTCAAGCTCTGCAAGCTGAGCATCGCCCGCCTTTACAGTTTCCTTGATTTCGTTCATGCGTGCCATGATAGCGGAAATGTCGCCGCCCTCTTTTTTGATTCTGGGAATCTCACGGCTGGCATTGTTCTGCTCCTGCTTGAGCTGGTCGTTTTTGACTGTAAGCTCGCGGCGCTGTGCATCAATTGCAAGCACTTCATCAACAAGCGCATCCATGTCCTTGTTGCGCTTTTTCATTGCGTCTTTAACAAGCTGGGGATTTTCACGGATAATTTTAATATCAAGCATTTTTTGCCATATCCTTTCAGAAGTATTTAACAGGGTTGTCCTGGTTTATTAATGTGAATTCAATTTCAGGGAACTGAGCTTCAAGCTTAGTTTTGAGCACCTGCATAACAGGATTTTCCGTTTCAAAGTGACCTGCTGCAATTGCAGTCAGTCCGCTGTCGGCGGCATCAAGAAAATAGTGATGTGTAAGGTCACCTGTTATGAAAGCATCAACCTTACCTATAAGCTCATAGGTGAGCGAGCTGAGCGAACCGCCGCATACAGCGACTGTGTTTATCGGTCTGCCCGCATCGGCAAGCCTGAGATTGCATCTGAGCTTTTCTTTTACAAGAGTGGCAAGCTCTTCGCCGTTAAATGTGTGCGGCAGTCTGCCTTTTCTTACAAGCGGAACATCTGTACCCTCTAATTCAAGAGGCTCAATGTCCTCAAGCCCAATAAGAGCGGCAAGAGTGTCATTGACACCGTCTTTGGCAGAGTCAAGGCAGGTGTGCGCGCTGATTGCCGATATGCTGCTTGAAAGCAGTTCGTAAACCACACTGCCTGCCAGAATTTTTTTAACAGGTGAAAAAATAACGGGGTGGTGCGTTATCATAAGCTCTGCGCCGTTTTCTTTTGCGGCGGCAACAGTTTTGGCTGTTGCATCAAGGGCAAGCGAAACCTTTGTTACCTGTTTTTCAGGATCGCCGAGCAAAAGACCGCTGTTGTCCCAGCTTTCCTGTGTGCTAAACGGTGCGAGCGAATTAATAAAGTCATAAATATGCTTAACCGTGGGCATTATTACACCCTCTTTGAAAGCACGGCTGCTTCATATTGTTTGATTTCGTCAAGCCAGCCTTCTCTTGCGGGAACACCCTTGCGTGCACAGTACTCTTCCCATATATCTCCGAAGGGGTAGAGCTTAAGCTCTTCTGTCATTGCAAGAAGTGAGGTGAAATCGCCGCTGTCCTGCATAGCTTTGAGCTTTGCATGGGGAATGAGCATTGCGTTGAGCAGAGCTTTTCTCATATTTCTTGCACCGATTACCCATGCGGCAACGCGGTTGATGCTTGCATCGAAATAGTCAAGTCCGATAAGCACTCTGTCAAGCGCATCACAGCGGACAATTTCCTTTGCAATTTCCTTAAGCTCGTCGTCAAAGGTTACTACATGGTCGCTGTCCCAACGGACACCTCTTGTAACATGAAGTGCAATTTTGTCACTGAAAAGAAGCATTGAGGGAATTTTGTCTGAAACAACCTCAGTCGGGTGATAGTGACCGTTGTCAAGAAGACAGATTGCATCTGATGTTGCGGCATAGTTCATATAGAATTCGTGTGAGCCTACTGTGTAGGATTCAACACCGATACCGAATACCTTTGATTCAACTGTATCTACAAGATATTTCGGGTCATATTTTTCTGCAAGAATTTCATCAAGAGCATCTTTAAGGCGCTGTCTTGGACCGATTCTGTCGGCAGGAATATCCTTGTAGCCGTCGGGAATCCAGATGTTATTTACGCAGGTGATGCCAAGCTCTCTGCCGAAATATTCACCGATTTTACGCATTGCTTTGCAGTGGTCAATCCAGAAACGGCGTATTTTTTCATCCGGATGAGAAAGTGTAAGTCCGTCTGCAGCAAGAGGATGAGAGAAAAGAGTGGGGTTAATGTCAAGACCGAGCCCTCTCTGCTTTGCAAATTCGACCCAGGGAGCGAAATGTTCGGGAAGAAGCTTGTCGCGGCTTACCTTCTCGTCACCAAGTATAGCATAGGTTGCATGAAGATTTATTTTATGTGCACCGGGTATAAGTGAAAGAGCTTTGTCAATGTCTGCCATAAGCTCTTGGGCATTGCGTGCCTTGCCGGGGTAATTGCCTGTTGCCTGAATGCCGCCGGAAAGCTCACCGCTGTTTTCAAAGCCGCTTACATCGTCGCCCTGCCAGCAGTGAATTGAAACACTTACTTTGTCAAGCTTTTCAATAACTGCATCTGTATCAATGCCGAGAGAAGCATATATTTTTTTAGCTGATTCGTAACGTTCAGTCATAAATAAAACACCTCGTTTTTGATTTTGCGTATATATATTTAATAATATATATCTTTTCTTTATTTGTCAAATATTTTTATAAATAATGCTTTTAAAAGTATAGTTTTAAAATAAAAAGACTGCCTGAATCAAGTCAGGCAGTCTGAGCTATTGAACTGTATTTTCAACCGTAGTCTGTATAACCTGTTCGGAAGGGATAGGCTCTTTTGAAATTTTAATGCATGTATCAGTAATCACAAAGGCCGCAATGAATGTGAGCAGAAGAATTATTGCGTAAAGAATATTTCTGCACATTTTGCGTTTGAATTCCTGCTGCGCAAAGCTTTCTGTGTGCGTGGAGGTCGGGTTTTCCTGCACAGGATAATTCTTATGAAATCCGATTATCGCTCTTCGGTGAATTTCAGGTTCGGGGATTACAGGACGGAAGTCATCCGGAAGCTTTTCTTCCTGTTTTTTATCAAACTCGTTTTCAGCCATAATCATCACCTCAGACGAACAGCGACTGACCCGAAAAACCTGCAAAGCCAAGGGAAATCAGTGCAATGTAAATGAAAAGAGCAGGCTTGCCCTTGAAGGCGTTGCTCATGCTGTCATTTTCTTTGATACGCTCTTCAGCTGCGGATATAAGAAGAACCGCAATGATGAATGCGACACCAGCTCCCAGACCCAGACCGATTGATTCTGCAATATCGAAGGCAGCGCGGCGGTTAATAATCGGAACGGCAAGTACAAGCGAGTTAACTGCAGCCATACCTATTCGGTGGGTATTTTTTTTATTTTTACGGGATGTCAGTATAATAATCGCAGTGAAAATAAGATAGACGGCAGCAAGCACAAAGCAGTATATGCCGAGATGTTCTGCCGTGCTGAATTTATTGATTTTTTCAATGGAGTCAAGAGCGCTGCATATTGCCGCTGTTGCGCTTGTGAAAAAGGCAACAAGCAAAGCAATGGGAAAAAAGTCTTTTGGCTTTGTAGCAATTCTGATTGCTTCGCTCATACCGAAGCCGCCGTTAAACACAAGGTTCTGTAAAAGCAGAGCAAAAATAGAGGCGTTAAAAAATGCAAAAATCATTCGTCGCTTTCCTCCCTTTTCTGCTTTGAAAGTATGTCGACAATAGACCGGCTCATAAGTGCTTCAAGCTCATCGTCGGAATCTGAATAAGAAGACGGAGTATCAAGGTCTTCGATTGTAAGCTCTCTGAATCCGTCCTTTTCAGAAGATACAACAGCTGTCTGCTCTGTGATTTCCGGAGATGTTCCTTCGGTTATAGGATCAGTCTGAATTTCGTTCGCACTTTCAGAGAGATTTTCTGTGTTTTCAGGTTGAGAAACAGTTTTTTCGTTTCCTTGGGTATGTGATACCGTCGGAATTTCAGATTCATCCGTTTTGTCAGCTATATCATCAAGCGTAAACATCGCTTCGTCTGCTGTAAATAAAGGAACTTCCTTAACTGAAGGTTCGGTTTTGTGCTGTGTCTGCAGCTTGTCTTCCTGTTTGACTTGCGGCTGTTTCTTTTTTGTGCCGGGCTTTGGTTGCTTTTTATCAAGATACTTCGGCCAGAATTTTGTAATCATCACGCGTAGAGCCGCACCGAAAAAACCGAGCATTATGAAACCTCCGAAGGGTAGTAGAAGTCCCGACAGAGTGTGACCTTTAAAAAATCTGAAGCCAAGAAGACTTCCGCTGCCAAGAATTTCACGCACAAGACCTACAAGAATCAGTACGGCAGCATAGCCTGCAGATGCAGTAAGTCCGTCAAGAAGTGCTGATATGGGGCGGATTTTAACTGCAAAGCGTTCACAGCGGAGAACTATAAGAGAGTTGACTGCCATTAACGGCAGATATATGCCAAGCTCGCCGAAAAGGGGAGCATTAAGTCTTTCTATAAGAATCATCGTAGGGGAGACCATTGCACCGCCTAAAATGATGTAAATGCCTATGCGAACCCAGCGGGGAACAGGCTTGAGGAAAAGAGAAGCAAAGAGTTCGCTGACAGTAATTATTACTGCGGCAACAACCGAAAGTAAAAAAGCGCTTTTTACTGAGGTTGCCATGGCTACGACAGGGCAAAGACCAACCGCTTGCACAAGAACAGGATTAAATATGCCTGCATTGCGAAGAAGAATGCCGGGAGATTTACCTTTTGATGCCATTTGCTTTTCCTCCTTTCAAAAATCCTTGTGATGTTCTATCAGCCGAAAATCTGTACCCAATGGTAAGTGTCGGTTTCAATGTCATAGTAACAACCGACACCTGTTATGGTGAATTGTTTTGTAAGAATGTTCTTTTTGTGGCCGTCACTGTTCATCCAGGCTGAAACAACGGCTTGCGTTGTTCTCTGACCCTTTGCGATGTTTTCGGCGGACATGATGGGGCTTACCGTAAAGCATAAGCTTCCGTCAGGTCTTACATGAGAAAATTCCTTTGAAATCTCTTCTGCTCTTATGCTTGCTGCTTTACACAGGTCGTTTGAAACTTTAAGTGCAGGCAGTCCTGCTGCAATCCGTTCTTTGTTAACGAGTTCAATAACATAAAGCTCCGCATTCGTGTCTTCGCCTTCAATTATTTCAATCGACGGAACTGATTGATTTGTGAAGGGGACGGTTGTTTCGGGCGGTGCTGTTGTGGTGGGAGCTGCTGTCTGTTCTTCAGGAACAGCAGTTGTAGTGGGCGCTGTTGTTGGTGGTGCAGTGGTGACAACAGTTGTTGCAGCTGTCGTACTGGGAGCTGCTGTGGTACTTGTTGTGCCTTTTTCAGTTATGGGAGATGTCGTAACTTTTTGTACGGTGGTTAGTCTTTCGCTTGTCAGAGGTTGTGTTGTTGAAGAAATATCGTTACTGTACGGTACAGTACCCGTGGATTCGTCAGCGGCGACTGTTTTGTCTGCGAGTGTTGTGGTTGTATCAGGTTCGGGATTTTTGCGGTCACAGGCAGTGAATACAAAACATAATATAACCGTAACAAGAAGAATAAACACCGTATAGATGTTTTTCATTTACTCTTTTACCTTCTTATTTTTATTTAAAAGCTTGTGCAGAGCTTTGTCTGCAACAGTCCATGCTGCGTTGAGTATAAGTACTGCAAAGCATGAACACTCCTCAAATGTGCCGAAACGGCGCATGAGCATGCAAGCTGTGCCTGCGGTGAAGCCGTATAGCAATCTGCTTACGGGATTTTTAGGCTGTGTACCGCTTTCTGTGATAAGGAAAAGCGCGGTAAAAATCATGTAGCCTGCGCAAAGCTCAAGCACAAGTGAGCTGAATCGGTTTGTAACGCGGGGAAAGCAAACCGCCATAAGGGCAGCGCCTGCAATAAAGCCTGCGGCTGTTGTGAAAAGATTTGTGCGGCGTATAAGCATATAAAAAGCACTGCCGATAAGCACTATAATACAGCTTGTGCCGATAGCACCGGGAAAGTTGCCCACAAATATGTCAATAGCCTTGACTGAACTTAAGCTGATGGATGTATTCTGTGCAAGCATTGCGGCGAGCGAAACACCGCTTGTGCTTGAAATTGCCGCATTTGCAGCAGATACTTTCGGATAGTCAAAAATGATGTCGGGGAAGCATATAGTTAAGAAAGCAAGGCTTGCGGCAGCAGGCGAGAACGGTAGCTTTTCTGTTGAGCCAAAGGGGAGCTTTGCAACAATAATTGCAAATATGCCGCCTGATACAGGTAACCATAAAGGTGCATTTGCAGGAAGCATAAGGGCAATGATTACTCCTGTGACAACTGCACTAAGGTCAGAAACAGTGTTTTGCTGTCTGAGAATTTTGCGACCGGCAAGCTCGCACAATACGCAGGTGATAATGCTTATGCAGACAAGAAGCAATGCTCTTGAACCGTAGAAATACCATGCACTGAGTGTGGGCAATGCAAGCATTGCAAGCAGATCAAGCTGAAGTGAACGGACAGCACTTAGCGGAGTTTGCTTTGCCATTTTCCTTTTCTCCTTACCAGAATTTGTTCCTTGATTTTAATGCAGATCAAGGGTTACGATTAAAACAATAACCGAGGGGGTAACAGCATGAAATTTGAAGTGCTCAATAATGATTCTATTATCGTCGAGCTGTCGGACGACGATATGAAAAGTCTTAACATCACCTATGAGGAGATGGATTATTCGAAGGTTGAAACAAAAAGAGTTATATGGACAATTCTGTCGCGTGCGGGCAGAACTCTCGGCAGAGAGCTCAATCCGTCGGGCAGACTGCTTGTTGAGGCCATGCGCCGCGAATCGGGTGGCTGTGTGCTGTTTTTCTCCGTTGAAAATGAGGACAGACGCACACGCAAAAGCAGAAAGTATCTTGTTAAGAAAACGGATTACATAATCTGTCAGTTTGAAAATGTTCAGGCGCTTATGTCTTGTGCCAAAAGAATTATCTTTACGGGTATAAATGTAGATAGCAGTTTGTATGAAAATAAAAATAAGTACCGATTGATTATATGTTCACAAGCATCAGGTGCAGGACTGCTCAGAGCCTGTCTTTCCGAGTTCGGTGAAATCTGCGGTGAAAGTGCAGTGCTTGCCGCGCATACGGCAGAGCACTGGCACTGTATCACCGATAAAAATGCTGTGGAAAAAATCAGCTCTGGAAGAGGAGCATCATAAAGCCTGCTGCACAGGCTGAACCGATAACACCTGCGACATTGGGACCCATTGCATGCATGAGCAGGAAGTTTGTGGGGTTTGCCTTTTTACCCTCAACCTGTGCAACACGCGCAGCCATCGGAACAGCGGAAACACCTGCGGCACCGATAAGGGGGTTAACCTTACCTTTAGTGATGATGTACATCAGCTTGCCGAGCAGAACACCGCCTGCTGTTGAGAACGAGAATGCGACAAGACCGATGACAATAATGCCGAGAGTCTTGAGCTGAAGGAACTGTTCACCGTTTGCTGTTGCACCGACCGTTACACCGAGAAGGATTGTAACAATGTTGCAAAGTGCATTCTGTGAAACATCGCTGAGTCTGTCAACAACACCGCACTCGCGGAAGAGGTTGCCTATCATAAGCATACCGATGAGGGGAGCTGTTGAAGGAATGAGCATTGCGCAAAGCACAGTAACTACTATCGGGAAAATAATCTTTTCTGTCTTACTTACCTGGCGGAGCTGACCCATTTTGACTTCGCGCTCTTTCTTTGTTGTAAGCAAACGCATGATAGGCGGCTGAATGAGCGGAATAAGTGCCATGTATGAATATGCGGCAACGGAGATGGGAGCAAGCAGATGTGCTGCAAGTTTTGAAGCGGTGAAAATAGCTGTCGGACCGTCTGCACCGCCGATGATTGAAATTGAAGCAGCTTCTTCGGGGGTGAAACCGAGGAGAATTGCGATGATAAAAGCAACATAAATACCAAGCTGTGCGGCTGCACCGAGAAGAAGGCTTGAGGGGTTAGCAAGCAGGGGACCGAAATCGGTCATTGCACCGACACCCATGAAGATTAAGCAGGGGAAGATACTGCTCTTGACACCTGCATATATCAGTCTCAATACACCGTCATCATACCAGTGTGCACCTTCAACCTTTTGTGTTGCATCCATAAGACCTGCAGGGTCAGCCATAAGGCCTGTTTCGGGCAGGTTTGCAAGCATCATACCGAATGCAATCGGCAAAAGGAGCATAGGCTCGAATTTTTTAACAATTGCAAGATAGAGAAGGCCAAAGGAAACGATAAGCATAACAGCCTGCTGCCATACGATGGTAGCAAAGCCGGAGCTTTCCCAAAGGCCCTGGAGAACGCCTGTGAATGTCATTGAGAATTAGCCTCCGATTTTAGATAACAGCGAGAACATCGTCTGTTGAAACAACTGTGCTGTTGCCTACAAGAATCTGCTTAACAACACCGTCGCACTCAGCTGTGATTTCGTTTTCCATCTTCATAGCTTCAAGAATGAAGAGTGTGTCGCCTGCCTTGACAGCCTGACCTACACTGCAAAGAACCTTGAGAACTGTGCCGGGCATAGGAGCGAGAACCTTTTTGCCGTCTGCAGAGGGAGCTGCGGGTGCAGCGGGTGCTGCAGGAGCCTCTGCCGGTGCTGCTGCGGGAGCAGCTGCAGGTGCGGGTGCTGCAACGGGTGCAGGAGCAGCGACAGCAACGGGAGCAGCGGCTGCTGATGTTGTAACATTTGTGATAACTGCGTCAGTTTCGTTGACCTCTACTTCATAGTTTTTGCCGTTAAGTGATACGATGTATTTCATTTGTTTTTACCTTTGCCTTTCTTTATTATTCTTCAATAAGCTTAATTGATTTAAAATCGAGACGTTCGAGCGGAATACCTGTCTGATGGCTTACAAGCGCCATTATAATGGCTGCCGTAGGTTCATCAACACCGTTCCATTCAAGAGAGCGGATTCTTCTGAAATCCAGCTTCTCAAGCGGAATTCCTGTCTGGTGGCTGACTATCGCCATAAGTGTTGCTGCTGTTGGCTCATCAACTCCGATAAGCTCAAGCGGTGTGTCAAGCAGTCTGATTGATTTGAAATCAAGATGCTGGAGTGCAACACCTGTGTGATGGCTTACATTTGCCATTATTACAGCGGCTGTCTGTTCGTCAACACCACAAAGCTCAACATTTCCAACATTGCCTGTTTCAGCTGTTTGTGCTGTTCTGCGTGTTGCAACAGGGGGATCTGCGGTAAATGCTTCTGTGCCGTCTTTACCGTCATTTTTTCTGTTGACCAGTGTGCTGACAAGCTTTGAAAGCAAGAACACAAGTACTGCAAGCAAGGCAAGTTCTGCCATAACAACAACAATGCCGACACCGGAAACCATCAGAGCGTCAGTCAGGCCAAGTGCTTTTCCTGCTAACATTGATTAATCACTCCTTGATTTCCTGAATTGTATATTTGAATGTGCGCTTTGCTTTTTCTTCTCTGTCTTCGAAGAATGCTTTTGCCTGCTGCGGGAAAGCGATGTAGGAAAGGACATCCTCTTCGCTGTGTGCAAGAGCGCCGATTTCCTCTTTTGCGGCTTCAAAGCCGGGCTCAAGAGTATCTGCAAATCTGCCGGTGAAGGGCTTTTCGTCACCAAGGACAAGCTTCTGAAGTTCTTCGCTTACTTTACCGGGAGCCTTGCCGTATTCACCCTTGATATAAGCTTTGACTTCCTTTGAAATGTTCTTGTATCTCTCTCCGAGAAGAACATTGAAGGTTGCCTGAACACCAACCATCTGGCTCATGGGAGTAACAAGGGGCGGATAGCCGAGGTCTTCGCGTACACGGGGTGTTTCTGCAAGAACCTCATCAAGCTTGTCAAGCTTGTTCTGTGCTGTAAGCTGAGCAACAAGGTTTGAAAGCATGCCGCCGGGAATCTGATATTCAAGGGCATCTGTTTCTGTGGCCATAACAACGGGGTTGAGCACACCGTCTGCAAGGTACTTTGCACGAAGGGGCTTAAAGAAGCCGTTGATTTTTGAAAGAACCTTCTGGTCAAGGTCTACATTGTAGCCCTGGTTCTTAAGTGCATAAACAAGTGTTTCCGTCGGGGGCTGAGATGTGCCGCCTGAAAGACTTGAAATAGCTGTGTCAATAACATCTGCACCGGCTTCAACAGCCTTCTGCAGTGTGAGAAGACCAAGACCTGTTGTTGAGTGTGTGTGAACAACAACGGGAAGTTTTACAGCTGCCTTGATTGCCTTTACAAGGTCATAAGCTTCCTGCGGAGCAAGAATACCTGCCATGTCCTTGATACAGAGTGTCTGTACGCCGAGCTTTGCATAGCCCTCAGCAACCTTGACATAGTTTTCAATGTTGTGAATGGGACTTGTTGTGTAGCAGATTGTACCGGATGCAATTGCACCGCTCTTAAGAGTCTGGTCAACTGCAACCTCAACATTGCGAAGGTCGTTGAGTGCGTCGAAAATACGGATTATGTCAATGCCGTTTTCAACACTCTTTGCAACAAACTTTCGTACAACATCGTCCGGATAGTGCTTGTATCCCAGAAGATTCTGACCTCTGAGAAGCATCTGAAGCTTTGTGTTTGGGCAGGCTGCTTTGATTGTACGCAGTCTTTCCCATGGGTCTTCGCCCAGATAACGCAGGCAGGAATCGAAGGTTGCACCGCCCCAGCATTCGAGCGAGTAGTAACCCGCCTTGTCAAGCTCGCTGAGGATTGCCTTGAAATCTTCAATAGGCATTCTTGTAGCGATGAGTGACTGGTTAGCATCACGAAGTACGGTTTCGGTGAATTGTACTGTTTTCATCTTAGCCATATCTTTTCCTTTCACGAGTGAATAATATATGCAAATTCTCACCCATTTTAATGATATTTAATCTCTACTATATTATCCTTTTTGTATCAAAATTGCAAGTGATTTTAAATATTTTTCCCACTTAAATCAAATAATTGGCACTCTGTGGAAAAAAAATCGAAAATATTACATTTAAATTGTAAAATATTTATTAAATTTTAATTATAATATTGATTATTATTTTATTTTTATTATAATTAAAACAAGCATATACAAATACAACAAAAATAATCATACATAAGGAGCGAATAGCAATGCCTGAATTCACCTATGAAATCGTAGAAACTCTTGGCGTACTTTCCGAAACAGCAAAGGGCTGGACAAAGGAGCTCAACCTCATCAGCTGGAACGGCAGAGAGGCTAAGCTTGACATCCGTGAGTGGGCACCCGAACATGAAAAAATGGGCAAGGGTGTAACTCTTACAGAGGAAGAAGCTAAGGAAATCCTCAAGATTCTTGCTCAGCGCTACTAATAAGCATATAAGCACAAAAAGCTGCACTTTTGGTGCAGCTTTTTTATGTGGGGAAATTACAGATTATCTGACAGACAATGATTTGATTTCCTTGAAATCATAATTTGCGTTTTTTTAAAACTCATTATTTATCCCGTCAAACTGAAATTTTAAAAAGCACCCAGAGGGGTGCTTTTTTTATACGAGCAAATCGGCGATTATTGAGTTTGATACAAGAAAACCCTTCGGGGTCAGGCTGATTGAATTTTCAGTTACCTTCGCCATACCGTTTTTTTCAAAAAACCGCGCTCTTTCAAGCATTTCCGGCGGAATATCAAAGCCGAAACGAGCCTTGATAAGCTCGCTTTTCAAGCCCTCCGTCAGCCTTAAACGCAGCATTACATACTCTTCAAAGCTGCCGCCTTCACCGTCATCAACAGGAGATGCGCCGTCAATAAATTTCTGCGCATTACGCTCGTAATAAAAGCGTTTTCCGCCGAAAAACGAGTGTGCCGAGGCACCGATACCTATGTATTCGCGGCAGTCCCAGTAAATCAGATTGTGTCTGCTTTCATATCCCGGTAAAGCGAAATTGGAAATTTCGTACTGCTTGTAGCCGTATTCTTCAAGAGCTTCGCAAGCGGCAAGATACATGTCACAGCATTCGTCTTCGTCGGGCAAATCAAGCAGATGCTCAACCTTTGCAAACGGAGTGCCCTGCTCAATTTTCAGCAGATAGCTGCTCACATGCTTTGCGCCGTTTTCTGCGCAGAAATCAATGCTCCGCTTTATGCTGTCAATCGTCTGATTCGGCACACCAAGCATCAGGTCAAGTGAAAAATTGTCAATTCCTGCCGTTTTTACAAGTGAAACGGCTTTTTTTATTTCGTCTTTACCTGCCCGTCTGCCTAATTTTTTGCGTTCGGTGTCAATTGCCGACTGCATACCCATTGATATGCGGTTTGCGCCGGAAAGCGCAAGCCTCTGCATATCTTCTTCGCCCCAATTGTCGGAAAGGTCAGATGGGTTACACTCAACCGTAACCTCACAGTCGGATTCAAGGCGTATGCTGTTTATAATCTCACACAGCCTTTTACTGCCTATAAGTGAAGGCGTGCCGCCGCCGAAATAGACGGTGGAAAAGGGCGATATTGTCTTTTCTTGTATTATAATAATGTTTTTAATAATAGAGGCGGTATATCTGTCCTTTGTTTCTTCATCAGCCTTGAATGAATAAAAATCGCAGTACGGGCATTTTGAAGCGCAGAAGGGGATGTGTATATACAGCCCCGGTGCATCAGTTGTCATCATCAAGCTTGAGAACAGCCATAAACGCCTCCTGCGGCACTTCAACCGTACCAAACTGGCGCATACGCTTTTTACCTTCCTTCTGCTTTTCAAGCAGCTTTTTCTTTCTTGTAATGTCACCGCCGTAGCACTTTGCAAGAACGTCTTTGCGCATTGCTTTTACGGTTTCGCGGGCAATTACTTTGCCGCCGATGGCAATCTGAATAGGTATCTCAAACATCTGGCGCGGAATGTTATCCTTGAGCTTTTCTGCAATCTTGCGTGCTCTGCCGTAAGCTTTGTCAGCATGAATAATGAAAGAAAGCGCATCTATGACATCGCCGTTGAGAAGTACATCAAGCTTGACAAGCTTAGAAGGCTTGTATTCTGAAATCTCATAGTCAAATGAAGCATAGCCTCTTGTGCGCGATTTGAGCGTGTCAAAGAAATCATAAATAATTTCGTTGAGCGGAAGCTCATAGTGAATGTCAACGCGGTCGCTTGAAATATAAGTCATGTCCTTGAATACACCGCGTCTGTCCTGACACAGCTCCATAATAGCACCTACATAATCGTTGGGCGCGTAAATGTGTGCGTTTGTCATAGGCTCTTCACAGTCGGTTATAACTGCTGGGTCGGGATAGTTGGTTGGGTTGTCAATTTCAAGGATTGAACCGTCGGAAGTGTGAATTTTGTAAATAACACTTGGTACGGTTGTAACAAGGTCAAGATTATATTCGCGCTCAAGTCTTTCCTGAATTATTTCAAGGTGAAGCAGACCTAAGAAACCGCAACGGAAGCCGAAGCCGAGTGCACCGGATGTTTCAGGCTCGTAGGAAAGAGCGGCATCGTTGAGCTGTAATTTCTGCAGTGCATCACGAAGTGACTCATAGTCTGCGCCGTCAGCAGGATATATACCACAGAAAACCATGGGGTTTACCTTGCGGTAGCCGGGCAGGGGCTCGCTTGCAGGTTTTTCAACCGTTGTAACCGTGTCGCCTACGCGTGCATCGCTGACAGTTTTGATTGATGCGGTGATGTAACCTACTTCGCCGGCGGTAAGCTCGTTGGTCGGCTCAAGCGATGTTGCACGCATATAACCTACTTCAACAACGGTAAATTGTGCGCCTGTAGCCATCATACGCATTGTGTCGCCGGCTTTGATTTTGCCGTCCATAACGCGCACATAAACAATAACACCGCGGTAGCTGTCGTAAATTGAGTCAAATATAAGTGCGCGAAGCGGCAGGTTTTCGTTGGCAGTAGGTGCAGGAATGTCTTTGACAATGCGTTCTAGCACCTGCTCAACATTTTCGCCTGTCTTTGCGGATACTCTGGGCGCATTGGAGCAGTCCAGTCCGATAATGTCCTCAACTTCTGCCGCAACTCTGTCGGGGTCAGCGGCAGGCAGGTCAATTTTGTTAATAACAGGTACAAGCTCAAGGTCATGGTCAAGCGCAAGATAAGTGTTGGCGAGAGTCTGCGCTTCAATTCCCTGTGAAGCATCAACAATAAGCACTGCACCGTCACAAGCGGCAAGCGAACGCGACACTTCATAGTTAAAGTCAACATGGCCGGGGGTATCGATAAGATTGAGCTCATATTCCTGACCGTCATCAGCTTTGTAGTTGAGCTTAACTGCATGAGCTTTGATTGTAATTCCTCGCTCACGCTCAAGGTCCATATTGTCAAGCAGCTGTGATGTCATATCACGCTTTGCAACGGAGTCCGTCAGCTCAAGCAGTCTGTCTGCAAGAGTGGACTTGCCGTGGTCAATGTGAGCAATTATTGAAAAGTTTCGTATATTTTCCTTGGGTACTGACAAGGAGTTCACCTCTTATTTTTGTTTCTTTTGCTTTTTTGCTTTGGGAGCTTTTACATCATCCATATCAACAAGTATGAATGCAAGTGTCCACAGTGCAATGAAAATGAAAATGAAAAGTACACACATGGTAGCGGATGTGAGCTGGAAGGTTTTTAGTGTGCCGAGCGCACTTGCGGCACTGCCGAGACCGAGCAGCGAAGCAATTGTGCCGATAATATTGCCTGTGTCGGCCAAAACAGCATTGAGTATTTTGTCGATGCCTACGGTTCCGTCAATAATCAGAGAAGTAAGGCTGCTGAAGGAGGTCATAAGACCGATTACACTTACCGCACCGATAAGACTGAGCACAAGGTTTGTCTTGCGTGCATTTGTGAGTGCAGAGCAGAAAAACACAGCCAGCACCATAACAAGTGTAAGTATAAGGAAGACAAGTGTTATAATAGCAGGTGTTTTGAGCGGAGCAAGAACATCCGTAACATTTTCGGAAAAATTAAAGGCTGTGTCAGGGTCAAATTTCTTGTCACCCAGGAAGCTGTAAATGTCGTTGATTGAAAAAGAATCGTCAAGAAAGCCCTCAGTAAATCCAAGCTCAATTGTGATATGAAGCAGCTTCATAAACCACAAAGCAGGGAAGGCGAGGAGCGCCGCAACAGCGGCAATAACTCTGTATAAAATTTTCATGTTTTTACCTGCTTTCGCTTATTTCCAGGAGGAGTTGAGAGCAACTGTGCGGTTAATGATAAGCTTATCTTCTGTTGAATCCTTATCAACGCAGTAGTAGCCCTGGCGCATGAACTGGAATGTGTCACCGGGCTTCATGTCCCTAAGACCGCCCTCAATCTTGCAGCCTGTAAGTACCTTGAGTGAGTCGGGGTTAAGGTCTGCATCGCTCTCCGGTGTTTCGGCATTGTAGAGTCTGTCATAAAGGCGTACCTCTGCTTCAACGCAGTCATCTGCGCTGACCCAGTGCAGTGTGCCCTTGACTTTTCTGCCGTCAGGTGAGTTGCCGCCCTTGCTTGCAGGGTCATAAGTGCAGTGCAGGCAGGTGACATTGCCGTTTTCATCTGTATCATATCCTGTGCAGGTTACAAAGTATGCGCCCTTGAGTCTTACCTCGTTGCCGGGGAAAAGACGGAAATATTTCTTTACAGGCTCAACCATAAAGTCATCGCGCTCAACAAAAAGGTTGCGTGAGAAGGTAACGTTTCTCTTGCCAAGCTCAGGCTTGTCGGGGTTGATTTCAACCTCTATTGTTTCACTCTGACCTTCGGGGTAATTGTCAATAATTACCTTCAACGGGTCAAGCACTGCCATTGCACGGGGTGCATTTGCGTTGAGGTTGTCACGTACGCAGGCTTCAAGAAGACCATAATCAACAACACTGTAAGCCTTTGAAACACCGACTCTGTTTATGAATTCGCGCACTGCTGCCGCGGGATAGCCTCTACGGCGCATACCGCAAAGGGTTACCATTCTGGGGTCATCCCAGCCGCTTACAATTCCTTTTTCAACAAGCTCAAGGCATTTGCGCTTGCTTGTCTGGCAGTAGTTTACATTAAGGCGGGCAAATTCAATCTGTCTGGGCGGCTCGTCAAAGCCAATCTGCTCAAGCACCCAGTTATAGAGCGGTCTGTGATTTTCAAATTCAAGCGAGCAGAGTGAGTAGGTTACTCCTTCCTTTGCATCTGAAAGGGGATGTGCAAAGTCATACATCGGGTATACGCACCATTTGTCGCCTGTCTGGTGGTGGCTGACATGTGCTATTCTGTAAATAACGGGGTCGCGCATGTTGATGTTAGGCGAAGCCATATCAATTTTTGCTCTGAGCACGCGTTCGCCGTTTGCAAATTCACCCTTTGTCATTCTCTCGAAAAGGTCAAGATTTTCTTCAACCGAGCGGTCGCGGTAGGGGCTGTTTTTGCCGGGCTCAGTAAGAGTACCGCGGTATTCTCTTATCTCGTCTGCAGTAAGGTCGCATACATAAGCCTTGCCGTCCTTGATAAGCTTGATTGCACATTCATAAATGAAATCAAAGTAGCTTGAAGCATAAAGGCAGTCGTTCCATTTGAAGCCGAGCCATTCAATATCCTCTTTGATTGCATCAACATATTCAACATCCTCTTTTGAAGGGTTGGTATCATCAAGACGAAGGTTGCATATACCACCGTATTTTTCCGCTGTGCTGAAATCTATGCAGATAGCTTTTGCGTGGCCGATGTGCAGGTAGCCGTTGGGTTCAGGTGGAAAACGGGTCTGTACTCTTGTGTTGACACCGGCAGCAAGGTCTTCGTCAATAAAGTCGTGAATAAAATTTGATACTCTCTCTTCTTCCATTTCGGGTTACCTCCGTATATTAAAGTGTTGCAATTGCGTTGTTTATTCTCGCTGTTACCTCTTCCTTGCCAAGCAGGCGCATAATTGCGCAAAGGTCGGGCGTGTTGGAGCGTGATGTAACTGCTATTCTGATAACACCCGAAACATCGCCTACATGGCCTTTGTATGCATCGGGGTTCTTTTTGTACTCTTTTACATTGGGTGTGAAGCCGAGCGGCTCGCACATATCCTTGATTTTTGCAAACCATGTGTCCTTGTCGTCTTCGGGGCTGTAAATTTCAAGGTATTTTTTAAGTATTGCCTTTACATCTTCAGCGGCAAGTTTATCGTCAAATTTTGTGTTTGCTGTGTAAAGCTCATTATAGAAGTAGCTGACAAAGTCCTTGACCTCGTTCCATTTTGCAATGTCTTTTCTGGGCTTGGGTCCTTCGCGGTCAATGTTGAGCACTGCGGTTGAGAAAGCAGGGTCTGCGGTGAAAACGGCATTGAATGCGGGGTCGAATTCTGCGGACCACTTTGCAACATTTTCATAAACTTGAGCGGCACTCATTACCGATATTACATTTTTACTTACATCGTTGAGCTTGATAAGGTCGAACAGACAGCCGCTTGAGCTCATCTTCTTGAGGTTGAACGGGAACTTTGAAATATCCTCGCGCGGATTTGCTCTGCGCCAGTCCTCAAAGTTGGAGTTGATAAGTGTGAGCAGATATTCAAGCACACTTTCCTTCGGGAAGCCCTCTTCTACAAAGTAGCTTACGGCAGCTTCAGGGTCCTTGCGCTTTGAAAGCTTGCGTTTGTCGCCTGTTTCTTCATCAATTTTAAGCACCTGCGGTGTGTGTGCAAACTTGGGCAGCTTGTATCCGCATACCTTGAACAGCTCAATGTGCTTAGGCACGGAGGAAATCCACTCCTCGCCTCTGATTACATGGGTTGTTCTCATATAGTGGTCATCACATGCGTGTGCAAAATGATATGTCGGAATACCGTCGGACTTGAGAAGAACCTCGTCAATTGTGTTTTCGGGCATTTCGATTCTGCCCCTGATTACATCGTCAAATGCAATGCGCTTGTCCTCACTGCCCATTGAGCGGAGTCTGAGCACATAGCTTTCACCCGCCTTAATTCGTCTTTCCTGCTCTTCAAAGCTCATGTCGCGGCATTTTGCGTATTTGCCGAAATAGCCCTTGATAAGTGCACCGTCTGCCTCTTGCTTTTCGCGAAGAGCGGTAAGCTCGTCTGCAGAGCAGAAGCAGGGGTAAGCAAAGCCTTTTTCAACAAGACTCTTTGCAACTGTCTGGTATATTTCAACACGCTGGCTCTGTGTGTAAGGGCCGTATTCGCCTTTTTCAGTGCCGAAGCCTGTAACACCTTCGGTGAATTCAACTTCAAAATATTTGAAGCCGTTGATGATTGCGGAAACACCGTCATCAATTTCTCTTTTTTTGTCAGTGTCCTCAACGCGGAGGAAGGAAACACCGCCTGTTGACTGTGCGGTCAGAATATCGACAAGTGCGCCGAAGAAGCCGCCCATGTGAAGATAGCCTGTCGGGCTGGGGGCAAAACGCGTTACCCTTGCGCCTTCGGGAAGATTACGAGGCGGATACATTACCTCAAGGTCATCCGGGGTTTTTGTGATGTCCGGGAAAAGCAGTTGTGCAAGTTTTTCGTTGTTTGTCATTTGTATGTTACCTTTCTGGAGTGTTTTACTTTTGCATTGTAACGGTACGGGGCAGGTGCCTGCCTGTCAAGCGCTGAATGTCTGCGAAGCAAAATCAGCACTGTGACTGCGCCGGCGGCAACACCGATGATAACGGGAATTGCCGAAAGCTCACTGTACCATGCGTTTTGATTTTTATCTTCTTCAGGAAAAACTACGGAGTCGTAGTAATCCTGTTCGAATTCGTTGTAATTATCATATTCGTTGTATTCAAATTCGTCGGCAAAGGCTGTAACGGAAAAAGTCAAAAGAAGCATTACAGCCAAAAACGAAGCTATAATTCTTTTGGTCATAATCTGTTCACCGCCATATAAATAAATTCGCCGACAAGTGTGCATGCGGCAGCTACTGTGCCGAATATGCCCGCAACACGAGCAAGACTCGGAGGAGGATTACCTATGATTTTGCCACTTTGTCCGTTCATAAATATTCTGCCGCTGAAGCTTTTTGTGTTACAGCTGAGCACCCATACGGGCAGCAGCACATATTTGTCATTTCGGAAAAATTCTTCATGTGTACAGCTGTCTGTTTTCAGATAGCCTTCGTGCAGAATATCTTTTTTGCATTCTGAAGCAGCCTGTACTCTGATTTCATCAATTCTTTCTTTGACTTTTTCTTGTGCAGCTTCTTCGCTGAAAAACTCAAACGGAATTTTTGCGTGTTCGTCGGTATAATCAGTCAGCTTTTCAAAATCGTAGGGTGAAAGCAGACTGAAAAGAAGTTCATCCGCTAAACTGCTCAGGTTTGTAACAATATCTGATGCGGATGTGTTAATGTGTGCGTTGCCGTAAAGCGAAGTAATATCCGTGCCGAACTGAGTATCTGTAATGCACACGGGAAGGTAAACTGCGGCAAAATTCCCGCTTTTTATTTTTTGCATGAATCCGCCGCAGATAAGAGGTCTTGCCGAGAGATACCGTGTGAAAAGCCGACGGGCTTTTGTCTTGTCAATTTCAAATTCAATAACCTTATCAGGGACAGCCGTGTTTTCATATTCCTGCGCAGTGAGCGCAGGCACACCGCAGAGTCGGCAGTATGTGTCTGCAGATTTGCCCTGCGTTATAAGCTGTGCTGAACAGTTACGGCATTTGCAACCGTGTGCTGTTTTATCGTTGTGCATTTTCTTCTACCTCAGCAGTTGTTTCTTCAGGTATACCGTGGGGTGTGATTTTATTGCTTGTGAAAGTGCGTATGCCGAGAGCATAAAGCTCATTCATTAAGCTTGGTTTATCAATAGTCCATGTTGCAAGGTCTATTTTGGCATCGGTGAACTTATTTAATTCTTTAAGGTTTGCGGATTTGTTTCCGTTGAAGGAGATACCTATGAATTTGTCTGCCTTTGCTTTTTCAAGAACTTCATCGCTGAGTTTGTCAACAAGCCAGTAGCATTTTACCTGTTTGTCAAACAGTGAGGTTTCGCCTGATTTCAGATATTTGGAAATTTCTTCCGCTTGCTCTCTGCTGAAAGTTATTATTGTGCAGTTACCGCTTCTGTAGCCTATGAAGTTAAGAAGATCTTTTATGAACTCTGTACCGTCCTGCTTGATTTCAATTACGGGTTCAAGATTAAGCTCAGCGCAGGCTGCAAGCATTTCTTCAAGAGAGGGAATGACCACAATATCTTTTTTACTGTCTGAGTCAACGCGGTATGAGAGAAGCTGTTTGTATGTCAGCTCGCTTACCTTGCCCTTGCCGTCTGTAGTGCGTGATATGTCTTCGTCGTGCATCAGCACCCACACACCGTCTTTGCTCAGTCTTATGTCAAACTCAACCTGGGCGTAGCCGAATTCAGCGGCTTTGCGTGCAGCTTCAACCGTGTTTTCGGGTGCAAAAACATTAAGTCCTCTGTGAGATATGAGTGAAACATCTTCAATGCTTCCGATACCTGCATCGGCAAGGCTGTTCACCTTGTTTTTGTTTACTGTAACTGCGATTATTGCGGCAGTTGCAATTACAGCGACGGCAATAATGCAGGTAAGGATGATTATTTTTTTGTTCTTTTTCATCAGTTGTCACCTGATTTGCATTTTTATTTAACGGGTGAGAAATAAACCGTTCTGACAAACGGGTCTGATAAAAGCTTTCCTCGTCTTGAATATGTTATGTCAAGCTTTATCATGCTGTCATCAGCCGAAGGAGTGAAGGCAATTTCAATGCTTCTGCCTTTTTTGATAACAAGCTCATCATTGAGTATTTCTTTTCCGTTTGCCTTGACGGATTCTATGTTGAGCCCGCCGCCCGAAAGATTTCGCAGAACAAGAGTGTTGCTTGCAGAGTTGTAGAAGCCTGTTTTTTCGTTTGAGAAGCTTGCGTGAACACCGTCAAGCGGTGACTGTGCCTGCTCAAACTGAGGGTATCTCTTGTCGGAGTGAACATCCTTTATGTTGTCTGTGAGAAGAAGCTCAAGCTGCAGACCTCTTGTGTAAACATCCCACCAGCTCTGGTTGTGATACTGTCCGTAGTTAAACCATGTGTTTTCGGGCAGGAAGCCTGCGGAGGCATCAACCGTGCGCGAGGGTGAAATGTGATTGTGTGACGGGTCTGTGCAGTTTGTACCCTTCTGAACATAGTCATCTGCAAAATGCTCGCCGTAAGGCATGGTGACTGCACCGGATGTGTTTTTGGTGTTGATTATAAAATCTGAGTCAACAGGCTCGCCTGTGCCGAGGATTGTTCCGTAGTTTGAAATTATGCCGATATTCACACCGGCTTCCTGTGCACGCTTAAGACCGTTGCTCATATCGGGTAAGCACTCAAAATGAAGCTTGTCGGCTTTTTCGATGATTGCGGCATTTTCAACAGGGTCAAGAAGAACATCTCTGAGCTGAGCATAGGTGTCGCCGTCCATAAGATCCCAGACACTGCCGAAATAAACCGCATGGGGCAAAAGAACCTCGTTAAAGGCTGTTTTCAGAACACTGTTGAGAAATTCCGCAGGCATAAGCTTGCCCAGCCATCGCAGGTCAAGCTCAAGGTGAAGCATCACACAGCCGAAGCGGAGAAGCTCACAAATGTCAAATTCAACAGGCTCACTGCCGAGCAGCTCCATAACCAGGCTTGTGCCGCCGATTGCGGGTGAGTTGAGCACTGCGTTGTCAACCTTGCCTTCGGTGCCGTGATAGTAGAGGTAGGTTGCAGCAAGCTGACCGCCGTGGCTCATGCCGTAAAGGTCAATTTTGTCACTTCCGGTGTGCTTGAGTACTTCGTCAATGAAGCGCACAAGATGCTCGCAGTTGTCAATCTGGCTTCTGCGCCAGTCCGCATTGAATATGAAAATCTGGTCTTCGGGAACTGTTTTGCTGATGTCTTCAATAAATTCACCCTCGGTCATCGGCAGGTATTTGCCGTCCTTTTCCTCGTTGATGTATTTTACCGAAGCTTCCCAGACATAGTACGGGTAGGATGAAATGTTATATTTCGATGTGCCGTCGGGCAGCATTGATATGTCGTCAATAAGCTCTGCAGATACTTCGCGGAAGCACTCGACAAACGGCTCGGTGTTGCCGTCAGCATAGTCTGCAAGGCTTGATACAATGTCAAAAAGGTTTGTTATGAGCTTTTTGACAAGGTCCTTGGGGTTGATTCCCCAGACTTCTTCTTCTGTTTCAAGACCTCTGTCTCTTATAAGTATGGGGCCTGAATAACCCTGGATGAATACAATGGGATGTCCGTCCCATTCGTAAGCCGGCGATTCCTGTTCTGCGTGAATCGAAACAGCTGTCGAGCAGAACACAAGAACAGCGCAAAGAAAAACACAGAATATTTTTTTCATTGTTACATTTACTCCTTTTTGTTTGCGGGTTTAATTTGCTGTAAAGCATAATTCTTTAGTGAATGACGGTGTGAGCGGTGAGTCCTGACGGGTATATGTAATTTCAATGCATACAAAGCTTTCGTCGGATAAACCGCTGCACTCAACGAGTATTTCTTCTCCGGGGGCTATAGCAGACTTTTTATCAATTTCAAATTCACATCCGTCAGCCTTAACGGATTTAAGATTTATTGTGTATTCGTTTGAAAGATTCCGCACGAGAAGTGTGTTGCTATCGGCATTAAATCTTCCGGAATTGCAGTTTGTGAATTTTGCGTACACAGCGTCCACGGGACACTGTGCCGTTTCGAACTGCGGATAAGCAGGATCCGAGTAAATGTCGGTAATATCATCGGTGAGAAGAAGCTTGAGAAGTAAGGTCATTGAATAGTTATCGTATGGTGCCTGACCGTGATACTGTCCGTGGATAAACCATGTGTTTTCAGGCAGGTATGCACAGCTCGCGTCTACAGTGCGTGTGGGTGAGATGTGGTTGTGTTCACTGTTGTTGCATACAGTGCCTTTGGCTTGGTATTTTTCTGCAAAGCGCTCGCCGAAAGCGGCTGTATATGCGCCTGATGTGCTTGCTGTGTCTATGACGAAATCTGCATCTATCGCTTCACCTGAGCCGAGTCTTGTGCCGTGGCTTGACATGATGCTGACATTGACACCTGCTGCCTGAGCGGCTCTGAGACCTTCTCCGATATTTGCCATGCATTCAAAGTGCATCTTGTCTGCTTTCTTAATAATCCCATAATTTGAAAGCGGATTTAAATGCTCTTCTTTGTATTTTTTGTAGGTTTCAATGTCCATGAAATCCCAGATGCTGCCGAATTTAAGAGCATACGGTTGGAAAACTTCTACAAAAACAACCTTGAGAAGTCCGTTGAGAAATTCACCCGGCAGAATCTTGCCGAGAAATCTCAGGTCTGTTTCGGTGCGAAGCATAACAGCAAGGAATCGGCTTATTTCATCCATGCTGAAGTTTGCTGCGCCGTCACCGAGAAGCCCATTGACTATGCTTGTGCCGCGTATTGCAGGTACATTGAGTACAACATTGTCAACTTCGTTTTCTGTGCCGTGATAATAAAGGTAGGTTGCTGCTGTCTGACCGCCGTGGCTGAGTGCGTAAATATCAACCTTTTCTTTACCGGTAATGCGGAGCACTTCGCCAATAAACCAATCAAGTCGCTCTGATATTTCAATCTGACCCATTCTCCAGTCGGAATTGAAAACAAAAAAGTATTCATCAGGTACAACTTTTCTGATTTCGTTTGTAATAGCGGCTTCAGGAATATAAACCTCCTGACCATTTGCAACAAGGGAGGCGGCAGAAGCTTCTTCTGCATAGTAGGGGAAGGTTGTTACATTGTGCTTTGATGAACCGTCATCGTTGCAGGCAAGTCCGTCAAGCTTGTCATGTGCAAGATTGGAAAAACTTCTGACAAGCAAAGTGCTGTCACCGAAGATATACATTACGATGCCGCCGACTATTCCGGGCAGCGCGGAAAGAATTTTGCTTATATCAAATTCCGAACCGGGTCCGAGAATTGTTTCCTCGGTTTCAAGTCCCTTGTCTTTAATAAGAGGGGAGCCTGTATAGCCCTGAATAAAAACAACAGGGTCACCGTCCCATTTTATTTCGTCGCTTTCCGCCTGAGAAGGAATTATCGCAACACTGAAAACCATGGCGGCGCAGAGAAGTATGCTTATCAGTTTTTTCATGTTATTCTGTCCTTTCGTAAAATTGATGTTGCATTGTTCCAATTAACCGTTGCTTTTCTTAAGAGTCCTGGAAAGGAAAATAAGCGGAATGAAGATGAGCGCACCGATTGCTGCAGCAGCAAGATAGATGTGGGGTGCGGGAACATTTACTTCAACATTGAATTCGTTGAGATAGGTCGCAACAGCAAACTTGTTTGTTACAGCCACAGCCACAGCAGGGCCGATTGTCATAGGGAGAAGAACAGAGAATATCATTCTGATACCCTGGAGCTGGCCCGCCTTGTCTTCGGGTGTGAAGTCGCGTATTGCAGCGCCGAGCATAATCATGAGCAGACCGTAGCCTGCCATTGCGATAAGTGCAGAAAGTGCAAACCATACAATGTTATTACCTGCAAAGTATACGAGTACAAGACCGACAATGAAAAGTATTGCCGATGGGAAAAGGAAAGGAGCTTTGCCCTTCTTATCGCTGAGTATTATGAATGAAACGAGAGTGGCGATTACTGCTATAACGACGACAACCGCAAGAAGGATAACCGGTACGGTAAGTGTGGGCTTAAGTGTTTCCATGTCAATGCAGTGTCCTACATAAATGAACAGATAGGGGAAGAAAACCTGACTTGCAACGGCAAAAATTCCCATTGACACAAGTGAAAGATAAAGGCTTTTATTGTTCTTAATAACGGAAGGTCTGAAGCCGTAGGTCATTGTTTCGATAAAGCCTGCAGTGGTTTTGATGCCTGTTCGTGATTCCTTGATTGAGAAAAGACCGATAATACCGCATATTGTAACAATCAGACCAAGGCCGACAAAGCATACGGGATAACCGAATTTGCCTGAAAGACTGCCAAAGGCTGCTGTGACTGCAACAAGTGCAACTACAGGAAGAACAGCAAGAACAGATTCTGTCTTTGCTCTGTTTGAAGATGAGGTGATGTCTGTAATCCATGCGTTGAATGCCGCGTCGTTACTTGTTGAACCCATGAATGTCATAATACAGTCCATGATGATAACAAGTGTAACTGTTGTTGCAACTGCAGCTGCGGGAGAAGTGCCCATTATCTTTGAAATGTTGTCGGGGTGAAGGAAGGCGAATGCCATGACTGTAAAACCCCATACGATGTAACCGGCACAGATGAAAATCTTGCGCTTGTTTATCTTGTCGCTCAGGCTGCCCATGAATAGTGTTGTCAGAACGGCAACTATTGAGCTTGCGGTAACCATCATTGAAGTGTCCTCCATGGTGCCGCCGACTTCGTTGAAAAGGTAGACATTGAAGAAGTTGTTTTCAACTGCCCAGGCAACCTGACCCATAAATCCGAAAAGGATTATGTTAAGCCAGAGATTAGGAGAGAGCTTGCTGTTTTTGCTCATTTTAAAAATCCGCCTTTCTTTGTTGGTCTGCGTTCAGGCAGACTTCAACTAATAAATAATTATTATATATAATAACAGATAAAATTAAACTCGTCAATAAATATTGATTCAGTTAAAAAAATTTTTATTAACCCTTCCATTTTAAAAAAAATGTGGTATAATTACACTGTATATCTTGGAAGAGTATATCATTTATTAAGGGAGAGTAAAGAAATGGCACTCGAAAAAATACTTATTGTTGATGATGATACCAACATTTGCGAATTGCTCAGACTCTATATTGAAAAAGACGGTTTCAGTGTGATTATCGCAAATGACGGTGCAACTGCGGTCAAGATGTTCCGTGAGCAGCAGCCTGACCTTATGCTGCTTGATATTATGCTTCCTAAGCTTGACGGCTGGCAGGTCTGCCGCGAAATCCGCAAAACATCGGATAAGCCGATTATTATGCTTACTGCAAAGGGCGAAACCTTCGACAAGGTACTCGGTCTTGAGCTTGGCGCTGACGATTACATAGTCAAGCCTTTTGACACCAAAGAGGTTGTTGCCAGAATTAAAGCTGTTCTCCGCCGTTCAACTGTCAGTGCAACTGTTTCTGCAGTACAGGAAGTACAGTATGATAAATTGCTTGTAAATCTTACCAATTACGAGCTTCGTGTAAACGGTGTTCAGGTTGACACACCGCCCAAAGAGATGGAGCTTATCTATCATCTTGCAAGCAATCCCAACAGAGTTTACACGCGTGACCAGCTTCTTGATGAAGTTTGGGGCTTCGATTATTACGGCGATTCCCGTACGGTTGATGTTCATGTAAAGCGCCTTCGCGAGAAGCTTGAGGGCGTGTCCGATAAATGGGAGCTTCGCACAGTATGGGGTGTAGGCTACAAATTTGAAACCAAGGATTAATTATGTATAAGCTCAGGAAAAAACTGCGCAAAAAGATGCGCAGTATGTCGGTGCGTAAAAGATACTCGCTGATGCTTACGGCAATTATTCTGGCTTGCTTTATTCTGCTGAGTATTTTTCTTACTTTTTTTTCGGGTAACTATTGGTACAGACAAAAGGCAAAGCTTCTTACTGAAAATGCGCATAACATTGCCGAATCTGCATCTGATCTGCTTTCCGGCGGATATATTTCAATGTTTGGTGACGGTGACTCTATTGCTGCGCTGGGTTCATCCCTGTCGCTTGTTTCAACATCAATCAATGCCGATGTGTTTCTTTGCGACACAAGCGGTCATATTCTGATGTGCCGTGATTTTATTATTGACGGTACTGTTGTCGCACAGGCATGCGAGTATCATGATTCAATTTCGATCAGCCAGGCAATACTTGATAACACACTCATCAATTCTTATTCTACCGTCAGCCGTATGGGCGGACAGTTTGAGGAGCTTCAGTTTATCGCAGGTGAGCCTGTAAAGGTTTCTGAACATACGGTTGCGCTTGTTTTTGCTGTTGCACCCGTAGTCAATGTGCTGGAGGACTTTGTTCTTCCGATTATAAATCTGCTTCTTATATCCTTTGTAGTGGCTCTTTGCTTTGCGATTATTGCGGTTTATTATTCATCTCATGCGCTTACAAGACCGCTCAAGGAAATGGCAGAGGTAACGAAAAGATATGCTGTGGGAGATTTTTCTCCGCGCGTGCGTTTTAAGCGTGATGATGAGCTCGGACAGCTTGCGGCAGCTTTCAATTCTATGGCAGGAAGTCTTGCGCAGCTTGAATCATCAAGGCGAAGCTTTGTGGCGAATGTCTCACACGAGCTGAAAACACCTATGACAACTATAGGCGGCTTTATCGACGGTATGCTGGACGGTACAATTCCTCCGGAGCAGCAGTCCCACTATCTTCAGATAGTTTCGGATGAAGTGAAGCGTCTTTCACGAATCGTTGTTTCAATGCTTAATCTTTCAAAAATTGAAGCAGGTCAGCTTGACCTGAACATTGCGGAAGTTGATTTATCCGCAATGCTTCTCAATACTTTTCTTACATTGGAACAGAAAATAAGCGCCGGCAAAATCGAAATCAGAGGTCTGGACCTGATTGGTCAGCACAAGGTTATGGCAGACAGAGATATGCTCAGTCAGGTTGTGTATAATCTTGTCGACAATGCCGTTAAGTTTACTCCGCAAAACGGCTTTATAAGCGTGAGTATAACCGAGGAAGACGATTGCACGAAAACTCACATCCTCAACAGCGGCATGGGCATAGCTTCTGATGAAATAAACAAAATTTTTGAACGTTTCTATAAGGTGGATAAATCCCGTAGTGCAGATGCCAAAAGTACAGGTCTTGGATTGTATATTGTCAAAAGCATTCTTGAATTGCATAACGGAAATATTTATGCAGAAAGTATTGAAGGAAGATATACCGAGTTTGTATTTACACTCCCGAAATCTCCGCAATAAAAACAACAAACATTGTTAAAAAATAATTAACACACCTGAAAAGTGAATATAAAACACAAACTCTATCATATGCTTACCATCGGATTAAAGGAGAGAGTTAAATGGACGAATTTATGAATAACGGTAATCTGCCCGAAAAAAATGGCGATACCGAAAATTACCAGCCTGAGGTTAATCAGATTGATAATACAGAGTCTGTGACACAGGAAACAGCGGAAAATTCGCTAAATGAACCAGTTGCGGCAGCTTTCAGAGATGTGTCTCAGAATATTCCGGAGCAGCCTTCACAGGGCGGCGCATACTATGCCGCGTCCGGTCAGAACGGATATTCACAGTCTCAGAATAATACGAATCCTTATTCTTATCAGCAGCCGTATAATCAGTCTCAATACAATTACAATGCTTATCCGCAGCCTCCCGTTGATAATGAAAAGCAGAAAACCAATAAAAAATGGCGTAAAATTTTCTGCGTTGTGTTAGCTATAGCCGTAATAATTGCTGCTGTTGCAATTCCCGTTTCGCTGAGCGGTAAAGGCGGCTCGGATACACCTGCCCCAGGCTTTGCAGGAGTTGAAGAAACTACAAAAAATGAAGGTGCACCTTCGCTTGAAATTAATAAAACTCCCGCTAAGGATAACACTTTTTCGGGTGGTGCACTCACGCCGGAACAGGTTTATGAGAAAATCTCTCAAATCAATGTTGCGGTTATGGTTTACAAAAACAATTCGCTTTACACGGAAGGCACCGGTATCATTATGCAGGAGGATAAAGCAGGCAAGTACACCTATATCCTTACCTGTGCCCATGTTATTTCAGATGCAGGTGTTGAAATAGTGATTCAGCTTGAAGACGGTAAGCGTCACGATGCACAGGTTGTCGGCTATGACGAGCGCACTGATATAGGAGTGCTTCGAATAGAAGCAACGGGATTTCAGCATGCTGAATTCGGTGATTCCGATGCTCTTAAGGTCGGCAGTACCATCTATGCAATCGGTAATCCCGGCGGCTCTGCACTTTTCGGAACATTTACCGACGGCAAGGTTTCCGCTATCGGAAGAAACATTACAAGCAGTATCGGTTATGATATGGTTTGTATTCAGCACAATGCCGCAATAAGTCCCGGTAATTCTGGTGGTGCGCTTGTAAACGAATACGGTCAGGTTGTTGGTATAAATTCATCGAAAATTGCCGCAACGGAGTTCGAGGGAATTTCATTTTCAATCCCGATTACTCAGGCAAAAAATGTTATAGACAGTGTTATTGCTTACGGCTATGTTCCCGGAAGACCCAAACTCGGCATCAGCTATGTTGCTAACGATTCGTCATCAATCAGTGGCATTTACAGTATGGCGGTGCAGATGATGGACCTTCCCAGCGGTTCTCTTGTTATTTATTCAATTGACCCTGAAAGCTCACTTGCTAGCACAGAGGTTCAGCCCGGCGACATGATAACGGCAGTCAACGGTAAGGAGCTTGACACTGCTGATGTGCTGCTTGAAAAAATTGAGCAGTCAAAGGTTGGCGATGTGCTTGAGCTGAGTGTATTCAGAATTGAGAACACAGGCGGCAGGTACTCGACCTCTGAGTTCAAGGTTAAGGTTGCTCTTATTGAGGAAACAAACAAAAAAGAGGTTGAAACAACTACGCGCGGTGTCTATGGCAACGATGGCAACTACGGATTTGATTTTGGCTTTGGATTTTGATAAACAGAATTAAGATATTTGCAAATTTGAGGAATTAAGAAATGAACAGTTCGGTTTTTGAGAAAACAAAATATTTTATCATTGATATGGACGGAACATTTTATCTCGGCGGTGAAATCATCGAGGGAGCGGATACTTTTATTGACAAAGCGCTTGCTACCGGAAGAGATTTCCGCTTTTTCACAAACAACTCTTCAAACAATGTTGAGGTATGCTGTGAAAAATTAAAAAAAATGGGTTACCCCGTATCTGAAGATAAAATTATTATTTCATCACATGTCACAATTGACTATCTCAACAAAAATTATAAAGGCAAGAAGATTTATCTGCTTGGTAACGAGCGGCTTACGAACGACTTTCGCAGCGCAGATATAAACCTTGTTGATGAAAACCCCGATGTTGTTGTGCTCGGCTTTGACACAACACTCACTTACGAAAAAATTAATAAGGCTGCAAACTATATTGCAAACGGAGCGGTATATATTGCAACTCATCCGGATTTCAATTGTCCTATGGCAAACGGCTTTATGCCGGATACAGGCTCAATGATTGAGTTGTTTGCAGCATCAACAGGTAAGCGCCCCATTGTTATGGGCAAGCCTATGACACAGACTGTTGACTATATCACTTCCCTGCTTGGATGCGAGCGCGATGAAATAGCCTTTATCGGTGACCGTCTTGCAACGGATATTGCAATCGGTGCGGATCACGGTATTCCGTGCGCGCTTGTTCTCAGCGGTGTCACAACAATGCAGGAGTATGAAACGGCGGGAATACCTGCCAGTGTTGTAGTAAAAGATCTTGCTTCTCTTGGAGAATACATCTGAAAATACAGTAAAACAGGAGTGTAAAAATGTTTGCTGAAAACTTAAAAAAATACCGTAAGCTAAGCGGATTCAGACAAGGTGATGTTGCTGAAATAATAGGTGTTGACCGTTCGGCTTATACCTATTATGAAAACGGTAAAACTGAACCTAAGGTTGAAAGCATCAAGAAAATAGCGGCAATGTTTAAGGTGGATGTTAATATGCTGCTGGGCTTTGAGCCCGAAGAGTTTTTTTCGCCCCCTGTAATCGCAGAGCTTCATAATGACGGACATTTTGACTATGAAAATAATGCTTCAACAGAAGATACGGTTGGTAAATGTTCTGCAGATGAAAGGCTTCTTATTGCATATTATCGTGTTTGCAATGATAAACAAAAGGTTCTTGAAACTGTCAGAAATATGTATGAAGCTTCTGTTATAACTGACGAAGAATAAAGAAAGAGGTGAATGTTATGTTTTGTAAATTTTGCGGTACGCAGATAGAGGATAATACGGTTGTCTGTCCTGCGTGTAACTCACAGCTTGATTCAAGTATGGGCAACACACAGGTGAAATCTGCACCTGCGGAGCGACACGAATCAAAAAAAGAAAAAACAAAAATACCGTTGAATCCTAAGGCTAAGGGCTTTGCTGCAGTGGCTTCTGCGCTAATAGCATTTCCTGCGTTTCTTTGCCTTGTTTTGGACTATGTAGGTCCGCCCACATGGATTCAGACACTGTTTCCAAACCGTGAATGGGCGCAGGCGGGTGTTATCACATGGTCTGCATATCTTCTCGGTATGTTTATGTGTCTGTGGATGGTGGTAGTTCTTCCTGCAATGAAACCTAAGCGTCCTGCAATTACGGTTAGTGTGTGCCTGGCGGTAATATCGCTTTATCTGCTTTTCCTTGCTTATGTCAACAGCGGTGCAGGCTGGTACATAGATTATGTTCTTCCCATCAGCCTTATGCTTACTGTATCCTCGGCAATAATGAGCATACTTCTGGCATATAAGATAATTCCCTCAAACCATATTCTGTCGGCAGTGGGTATTCAGGCTTCGCTTTTGTGCGTGGGCTTTGAAATTCTGTTTGATATTAACATCCGTCAGGCAGTAAACCTTCGCTGGTCGCTTATAATCGCAGTTGCAGTTATTGGTGCAATTGTAGTTTATGAGGCTGTAAGCTATGCGGTAAGAATTAATAAAAAGTAAAAACAATAAAAATAATCTGACTCCTCTGACTGTTTGCAATCAGGGGAGTCAGATTATTTTTATAATCTTTCAGGAAACGCAATTTTTAATGTGTTGAGCATCTTTACATCAGGGCGTACAAAACTATTATAATATTTATTGTTATTGTTTTCAATTTTGTGTACGGTATCAATATCTTCAATAAGCTCAGCAGCGCAGCTTACAACCTCATCGGGGGAGGTGTATTTACGGTAATTTTCACCTTCCCTGAGATTTCCGACAGGCTCATAAACAAACGGGTCAGTTATAAGTGCTCTGCCTGCGGCAAAGGTTTCTCCGTAGCGTGCACCAACGCAGCCGTGTATACCTTTTGACAGGATATGTATGTAATTTTTTTTCAGCGAGCTAAGATAGCCTTCTCTTGTTGTAACTCTATGGTCATCCGTTATAAGGTCGGGTGCTTCGCTTCGGCTTGTTTTGCTGTCGCTTAATCCACCGACAAATCTGTCTCCGAATGAATCACGAAGCAAGCGAACGGTTTTTATTCTTTCGCTGTTTATCTGCTTGAGCATGCTTATCTGCTGCTCAGTTTTCTCTTTTGCCTGTTTATGGCTCAGCATCGGATAAGCTTTCATAATGTGTTCAACTGTCAGATGGTCATATTCCCAGAGTCTTGTCCAATGCAGAAGCTTGTAGCTTTCAAAATGATTATTGCACTCAAGGTTTCGGAAATCGTTTTTTTTCTGCAGCTGCGGTGTTTTGAGTATATAGTAAAGTGCCTGTTTAAAGTTTTTGTCTTTAAAAGCTTTCGTTGTGCATGCTTTTTCGAAATAATTACCGGGATATGAGCAACCGTATGCCATGCCGAGAGTGTGAAATTTGTCTTTGTTTTTAAGCTTGAGAGCAAAGTTTTCATCATAACTTGATTTGAAGAAAAAATCCACATTCTCAAGCTGTCTGTCAAATACCTCAGGAAAATCAAAATCCTGGTATCCGTCAGACATATCATAAGCCAGTGTTTTATTTTCGGATTTCAGCTCAACTACATATCTGTGCGGATAAATGCTTCGATCGGCAAAATCCGGACTCATATTATATTTTTTGATTTTTACAATGTTTTTTTCTTCAAGAACCTTCAGCCCCGCAAAAATTGAGGATATTGAAGGAATCAGACAACAGCAGTTATTAAAATTCACTGTAAGTTCAATGGGCTTCATCAAAAGTCACTCCGATTATTTTGTCTGTTTTATCATTTCGCTCAGCTTGTTCATATCTTCGGGCAGGGGAGCGGTAAAAGACATTTCTTCACCCGTAATAGGGTGTAAAAGCTTTAGCTTTGCACAGTGCAGTGCGTGGCGATTAATGAGTTCTGTGTGACCGCCGTACATTTCGTCACCTGCGAGCGGTGTGCCCTGCGAGGCAAAGTGTACGCGTATCTGGTGTGTGCGGCCGGTTTCAAGTGTTATGCTCATCAGTGACAGACCGTTTCTGCACATGAGTGCCGTCCAATGTGTAACTGCTTCTTCGCCGCCTTCGCCGACAGCACGCAGTGTTTTCATAGGGTCTGGTCTTATAATCGGCCGGTTTATTGTGCCTGTTCCTTCGTATTTACCTTCAACTATTGCTGTATAAGTCTTGTCAAAGCTTGCATTCAGCTTCGATGCAGCCATTTTATGAAGCGCGCATACAACAAGACCGGATGTTCCTTTGTCAAGTCTGCCTGCAACGCGGAAAACAGCATCCTTTCCCTTTTGTGTCAGATAGTAAGCCACGGCATTTGCAAGTGTATCACCCTGATGGTTATGTGTTGGGTGCATTGCAAGGCCGGCAGGTTTGTTGATTACAAGAATATCCTCATCCTCGTAAATAACTTCAAAATCAGCCTTTTGAGGCTCAGCTGTACTCTTGTCGTCGGGAATAATAACTGTAAGAGTTGCTCCCGATTTCAACGGGTCAATTGTTCGTATTGGCTCACCGTCAAGAAGCATGGACCCTTTGATTTGCTTGAGCGAGCGCACAGTACGGTAAGAAAGACCTATACTGCTGCGCAGAAACATATTCACTTTTTCACCGTCAAATTCATCGGGTATTGTATAACTCAGTGTTCTGCTCAAAATCAATCACCAATTTAAATAATATCATACAAAGAAAAATATGTAAAGCGGTTTAGCGGCTTAACTCCGCCAAACCGCATCTTTACGATGTTCTGTTCATTGCGGCAAGAGGATCTGTGATAACACCGTTTACGGTGATTTCAAGGTGTAGGTGCGGCCCGTCAGCTTGCTCAACCGGAATTATACCAAGCTTGCCTATTACGCTGCCCTTTTTGACAGTTTCGCCTTTTTTCAAGGTGGTTCCGCTTTTAAATCCGCAGTATTTTGCTGTCATGGTGTTGCCGTGGTCAATTTCAACTACGATTCCCCACATTTCATCGTTATAAACATTGACTACTGTACCTTGCTGGATTGCGAGTATTTCAGCTTCGTCAGCGCCGGTGAAATCAATTCCGTTGTGAACTCTCCAGTCATTCATGGTTTTTGAGCTTACCATCTCACCGTTTGAGTAGTCTTTGAGTATTTGTGTACCCAGCGGCAGTGCAAAACTGCCCGTAAAAGGAAGATTATCGGGCCGTGAAGAAGTTTCTTCAACTGTTGTCGACTGAGTTTGAGGTACGGTTACTTTTGTTGCAGGAACATCTGCTTCAAGATTGCCTCCCTGATTGTGCCAGTCAATTTCACTTTGCGACATTTCAGGTATTGAATTCCGCTTTTTCAGAAATGAATATGTGCCTATGCCCGATGCAGCAACAATAAGCGCAAGTGCGGTGATTATACCTGCTTTGAAAAGTGAAAATCTGCTTGTTTTTGTAAATTTTAAATCCATATTTTTTACCTCCGTAACCATATTCTTGACTGTATGATTATGGTTTATACATAAAATGAAAAGAACACCCGGCATAACGCCGAGCGCTCTTTTCACAAATTTGAGGGGGTAAAAATACACTTGAAAAGCTTTGCGGCTTTGCTTTTCAGTGCATTTTTATCATATCAGCTGCCTTTGTTCTTTAAATGAATAATTTGTTAAAACATAGTGTTATTTTTGTTACATTGAAAAATTTTTAAGAATTTTGACAAACAAATGTTTGCTTTTTTGAAAAGTATGTGCTATAATCAAATCAAACATATGTTCTAAATATAAATCAGGAGGTCAACGTTTATGTTAAACGATACTCAGCAAAAAATATACGAGTTTCTTCTTGAACGCCTTCAGGACGGTGTACCGCCATCAGTGCGCGAAATCGGAGCTTATGTCGGTCTTAAATCAACCTCGTCTGTGCAGGCTTGTCTAGATGCGCTTGAGCGTGAGGGCTTCATATCGCGCGACCCGCTTCTCAAACGCTCAATCCGTATTGTAGGTCAGGAGGATGTATCAAATATAAAGCAGGTGCCGATTTTAGGTACCGTTACCGCCGGTGCTCCCATCCTTGCTGTTGAGCAGGTAGAAGGCTATTTACCCTATGTCGGTTATGCCGCAAAGGACAAATCTCTTTTTGCGCTGCGTGTCAAAGGTGAAAGTATGCTTAATGCAGGAATTCACGACGGTGACCTTGTTGTTGTTGAGCGTACACCCGTTGCGCGCAACGGCGAAATTGTTGTTGCTCTGGTTGAAGATGAAGCTACAGTCAAGACTTTTTATAAAGAAAACGGATACTTCAGACTTCAACCTGAAAACGATGCGTATGAGCCGATTATAGTTGAAGAAGTTGCAATTCTCGGCAAGGTTGTGGCGCTTCACCGATATTATTGATTTTTTCAACAAATCAGTACAGATAATGCTGAAAATATTTTACTATTTTTTCTTTTAAGTTTGTATTGATATTTTTTGCTGTGCTTGTTATAATTAACTCTAATAACTATAAATAATTTAAGTTGGGAGAGATAATTATGATGAGCCGCGAACAAAAATTCTTCAAAGAGGGTCTTACCTTCGACGATGTTCTGCTTATTCCTGCAGAATCCGATGTGTTGCCCAAAGACGTAGATGTTTCAACTCAGCTTACAAAAAAGATAAAACTCAATATGCCCATTATGACAGCAGCCATGGACACGGTTACCGAGTCTCGTATGGCTATTGCTATTGCGCGCGAAGGCGGCATGGGCGTTATTCATAAGAATATGCCTATTGAGGCGCAGGTAGAAGAGGTTGATAAGGTAAAGCGTTCAGAGAACGGTGTTATCTCCAACCCCTTTTTCCTTTCTCCTGATCATATGGTGCATGATGCTCTCGATCTTATGCAGCGCTACCGTATTTCAGGTGTTCCGATTTGTCAGGACGGCAAGCTTGTCGGTATTCTCACAAACCGTGACCTTCGTTTTATGACTGATTTCAATGTTAAAATCGGTGCTGTTATGACAAGTGAAAAACTTGTTACTTCGCATATCGGAACAACTCTCAGCGAAGCACAGGATATACTGATGAAGCACAAGATAGAAAAGCTTCCTCTTGTTGACGAATCCGGCAATCTCAGAGGTCTTATCACTATCAAGGATATTGAAAAGGCAGTTCAGTATCCTAACTCCGCAAGAGATGCAAGCGGCAGACTTCTCTGTGCCGCTGCTATCGGTGCAACAAGTGATGTTCTTGAAAGAGCAAGCGCTCTCGTAGCTGCAGGTGTAGACGCACTTATTCTTGACTCTGCACATGGTCACAGTAAGAATATTCTCAATTCAATTGCTAAAGTTAAAGCAGCTTTCCCTGACATTTCTCTCATTGCCGGTAATATTGCAACTGCAGAGGGTACAAAGGCTATTATTGATGCGGGTGCGGACTGTGTTAAGGTTGGTATCGGTCCCGGCTCCATCTGCACAACCCGTGTTATTGCAGGTATCGGTGTTCCTCAGATTACAGCTATTTTTGATGCTGCGGAGGAAGCTGCAAAGCACGGCATTTCCGTAATTGGTGACGGCGGTATCAAGTACTCAGGCGAAATTGTTAAGGCTCTTGCTGCAGGTGCAAGCTGTATTATGGTTGGCTCACTTGTTGCGGGCTGCGAAGAATCGCCCGGTGAAACAGAAATCTATCAGGGCAGACAGTTCAAGGTCTACCGCGGTATGGGTTCACTCGGTGCTATGGCTAACGGCAGCAAAGACCGTTACTTCCAGGAGGATAACCGTAAGCTCGTTCCCGAAGGTGTTGAGGGCCGTGTTCCTTATAAGGGAATTCTTTCCGATACAATCTTCCAGCTTCTCGGCGGTCTTCGTTCAGGCATGGGCTACTGCGGCTGTCACACAATCAAAGAGCTTCAGGACAAGGCTCAGTTTGTGCGCATAACTGGTGCAGGTCTTATTGAGAGCCATCCCCACGATGTTTATATCACCAAGGAAGCTCCCAACTATTCAGGTGGCTGCTGATTTTAAAAGTTTACGAAAGGTACGGTTTTTAATATGAACAGACTGCGCCTTATTCTTCTGCTGGGGTTGTGCATATTTGTTGCAGTGCTCGGCATAAGCTATGTTGCGGTCGGTATGGATGATGGTGAAGAAGAAACCACTGCTTCACCTTCCGAGGCAACAACTATTGAAAACAATTCAGAGCAAACAACTGTAAAGCATAATGATGCCGAGCAGACAACTGTTGAAAAAACAACGGTTCAGGATACAACTGCCGCAACCGTAAATGGGGGCGAGGATACGAACGATTATGAGTATGCTTATGCAGGCTTCAATCCGTCTGTTGCGGTTATTGACAGCGAGAAATGGAATCTGCTTCTCGTAAATCAGAGCTATATTCTTCCTGAGGATTATTCTGTAAAAACTTCAGCTGTTACCGGTGGCTCGCAGTCGCTTGATTACCGTGTTGCTCCGTATTATGACGAAATGGTTGCTGCCGCTGAGGCAGACGGAATATCGTTGATTCCTGTTTCGGGTTATCGCACGGTAAACCGTCAGCGCAACAATTTTGAACGAAAAATAAATTATTATTCCGGTCTCGGATACTCAAAGGCAGAAGCAACCCGTCTTGCTTCACAGATTGTGCTTATGCCCGGTACTAGTGAGCATAACGCAGGTCTTGCAATGGATTTCGGCACAAATGGCAACTATACTCTTGATGAAAATTTTGCAAAGACAGATGCTTATAAGTGGTTGAGCGAAAATGCCGCCGATTACGGGTTCATTATGCGCTATCCTGAAGACAAGCAGCACATAACCAAGGTAACCTACGAGCCTTGGCATTGGCGCTATGTCGGCGAAAAGGCTGCCAAAGAAATAAAGGCTTCGGGAGTTACACTCGAAGAATATCTCGGTATGACATAACGAAAGGTAAAAATTAATGATAAAAAAAACACTTAATCCTATTCCGCGCATGCCGAAAAAAACTATTGCTCTTTGGTGGGCTTGCAGAGCGGCACTTCTTATTTGGGGCATAAATGGTCTTTTCAGAGGCTATACCTCAGAGTTTTTGCAAGGGTTGTTTGCAATCGCTTTCACACATCTGTGGGACATGTTTCAGATTCTCGGCGGTAAGTCATTCATAACAAGGCTTCCTTGGCAGTTTCAGACTCATCTCACGCTGTTTATAACTCTTGGTGTGTGTATCGGTTCAACACTCAATAACCGTACAGATTTTACTTATTCAGATATTGTAACTCACTTTTTTGCAGGCTTCATTGCTTCCGGCTGGAGTGCAAGGCTTCTTGTGATTATGCAGGAGAAAAAGAAAATTCCTCTTGCGCCTTCAATTGCCGCTATGGCAGGCTTTGCAATGGCTGTGGCGATTCTTGTCGGATGGGAATTCTATGAGTTCACAATGGATAAAATTTATGGCTTCAACCTTCAGGTATCAAGTCCCTTCACAAATGAGGGCCTTATAGACACCATGTGGGATTTCATTCTCGGTGCAGGCGGTGCACTTACAGGTATGTTCTGTTTTGCGTTTGCCGATGCAAAAAAGAGAAAGAAAAAAGAAAACTAAATTAACAACCACTTTCCCTAAAAAGAAAGTGGTTTTTTTGTGCCCCTAAACATATTCTCTATTAATGAATATTTAATTGGGGTTGAAGAATATGTTTTCAGTTTTAAATGTTGAAGAGTCAAGGCAGAAATTTTTCAGAAAAAGAAAGTGCAAGGTAGAGTCGTTGCTAAATCCCGTTAAAGGAGCAGCACCGTTTAAGGTAATAAATGTGCTGTGCGGTAAAAAAGGAATTGATTGGCGCACTGTTTCTGTCGCTGCAGGCTGCAGTGCAAGAAGTATGCTTGTGCCTGAAGGTGTTCTTGTACCTTCTTACAGCAGCATAAAGCTGTTTGAACCTGAAATTTTGCCGCTTCTTATAATGCTCAATACGGCAGCTGCTTATCTGAGCAGGGGAGAGATTGCCAAAAACAAGCTTATTATAGTTGATCGTAATGCAGTTTTACCTGAATATATCAAAAGGGTTGTAATGTTTGCCGCACATATAACCATTGTAACAGATTGCCCTGAAAAATACTGCGGATGTATGACGGAGCTTATGGAAAAATGCGGCGCAGGAATCAGGGTTTGCAATCAACCTGATTCAAAAGTAAAATACGATGTTGCGGTGACCAGTGATGAAGCCGTTAACTCATCTGTTTGTCTTGACGCGGCAGACTTGTCAGAAGAAAATATAACAATACCGGATGAATATCTTCGTATGTGTCCTGAAAAAATTGATAAATTTATTTTTTTATGTGCACTGTTTGAATGCAGCGGACTTTTGAAAGCAGGAGAATTGACATTGAAGGATGCGTGAAGTATTATACATATAAACAGGAGTTGAAGTAAAAAATGCTTTATGTTGAGCCGAATTATTACAGCGATTTCAAGTGTATAGCCTCCGACTGTAAGCATAGCTGTTGCGTAGGCTGGGAAATTGATATTGACACTGACAGTTACGAGCGCTATATGTCGATGTCTGGTGAAATAGGTGAGCGGTTAAGGTCAGGGATTGCGGTTGAAAACTCTCAGCCGCATTTTGTTCTTTGCGAAGGCGAGCGTTGCCCGATGCTTAATAAAAACGGTCTTTGCGATCTTATAACTGCTTGCGGTGAAGATACTCTGTGTGACATCTGTGCGGACCATCCGCGCTTTCGTAATTACTTTTCAGACCGCGAGGAAATCGGCCTGGGTCTTTGCTGTGAGGCGGCGGCAGAGCTTATTGTAAATTATCCTGAGCCGTTTGAGCTTATATATACGCAGGTCGGTGAGGTTTACGATGACCTTAACGAAGATGAAGCAATGCTTATCAGTTGCCGCGATGAGGCTTTAAAACTTGCCATGGATAAAGCTAAGAGCTTTGAAGCAAGGTGTGAAACACTGCTAAAACATTTCGGAACAGCTTTAACTGATAAATCGCCGGCTCAATGGGCTTCATTTTATAGAAATCTTGAGCGGCTTGACCCGAAGTGGGATGAATATCTGTCTTTTTTGTCAGACTGCGTTTGCTTTAAAATAACGACAGATAATGAAAAATGCGCAGAAAATCTTTTGTGTTACTTTATCTACCGTTATTTACCTGCTGCACTTGATGATGGTGATATAAGTTCAAAAATTGCATTTTCTGTTCATGCCTGCCGGATTATATTAACACTCTCACAGAAATATTCTCTTATAGAATCATCGAGAATGTATTCATCGGAAATTGAATATTCGGATGAAAATTTAAATGCGGTTATATCATATTTATCCGATTGACAAAACCGTTTAACGGTAGTAATATATCAAATGGTTTATTTATAAGGAGGTGCCGTTTTGAAAGTTAATATCAATGAGCGCTTGAGTAAAATCGGCACTGATTTATACGAGTGCTTTGATAACACTACGGAAAAAATCAGCAAAAGCAAAAAACTTAATCTGGCACTTATAGCTGCAATCTGTATTTTTTCATTTTTTGCCGCTCTGTTTTTTAACAGCATGTCACACCTTGCGGCAGATGATTTTGCTTACAATTTTATATTTCTTGAAGATGCTTCGGATACATCCGGCGGATTTGTAACGGGTGAAAGATTGGAAAATATAAGCGATGTTTTCACTTCAATGAAAGCTCATTACAACACCGTGAACGGCAGAGTACTGCTTCACTTTATTGTTCAGGTAATGATGCTTCTGGGCAGACCGGTGTTCAATGTTTTTAATTCGGTTATGTTCGTGATACTGATATTTCTTATCTACCTTCACTGTAAGGGGAGAAATAAAAATCACAGTGCGGCTGTTTTTTGTATGTCGGCGCTTGCGGTCTGGACTTTTGTGCCCGGTGCCGGTGTAACACTTTTCTGGCTTGACGGAAGCGTTAACTATCTGTGGGGCTCGGTTATCCGCCTTGCGGCGCTTCTCCCTTTGCGTTATTATGCGGACAGCGGAGAAACAAAACACAGTGTGCCAATGGCGGTTTTTATGGCATTGCTTTCGTTTGCGGCTGGTGCAACAAATGAGAATATGTCGGCAGCATATATTGGTATGGTGTTTCTCTTTATTCTTTTGTATAAATTCAGAGGATATAAAATCCGGCTGTGGCACATAGTTGCTCTCGTTGCTTCAGTTGCAGGCTTTTTGTTTATGATACTTGCTCCCGGAACCGGCATGCGTATGGAAGTTTGGGGCAATGAGCCGTTGTGGAAAATGGCGGCGCTCATTTTTTATAAAATGACAGAAAAGCTTTTGCCGTTTATATTGATTTCCTCTGTGCTTGCAATTGTTCTGAAAAGAATGAATAATACTTCGAAAGCAGATTTTGCAGTTGCTGCTGTTTATCTTGCAGGGTCTGTAGCAGGTGCTGCGGTAATGGCAGTTTCAAGCTATTTTCCCGAAAGAGCATGGTTTGGTTCTATAATGCTTGGCATATCAGGCTGCGGAATACTCGTTTATCAGCTCGGAGTTAATTCGTCAACTGTCAGAAAATGTATGGTTGTTGCAACACTTTTCTGGTCGGTGTGGGGAATAGCCTCTTTTTGTGCAAATGCTTATGATGCATATATCGTAGATTCTCAGTTTGATGCCAGAGAGGCTTACATAGCTGAGCAGAAGGAACAGGGTAATTATGACCTGACACTCAGGCTTATTGTACCCGACAAAAAACGTTCGCCTCACTACGGTGTGGCAGACATAAGCAAAGATGCAGAAAACCGTCGCAATAAGGATATGGCAAAGTATTACGGTCTTAATTCTGTTGCAATAGGCGAAAATGATGAATATTAAAAAAATCGCCCGACTTCGGCTTTAGCTGAAATCGGGTGATTTTTATTGTAAACCTCTTAAATGTGATGTGTTGTTTGCTGTGCGAAGAAGTGATTTATCGTTTCTGAAAATAACACAGGTGAGCGACGTGTTGTCAACCTGACAGTTGAATGTATTTGTATCAGTTATATTCAGTGCCGCTCTTATTAAGTGGCTCAGAAATGTTCCGTGTGTGCATACAATAACCGTTTCTCCGTTTTTGTAAGTGCTTGCAATGTAATCCGTAAACTTTTTTGCGCGTTTCTGTGCCTGAGCTTCGCTTTCAAATGCGGGCAAAGCTTCATTACGGCAGGGAATCACAAGCGGAAAATCGTGTTTGATTTTTTGAGCATCGCATCCGCAGATTGTTGAGCCGAATTCAATCAGGTCAGGCATAAGGGTAATAGTCATGCCAAGCTTTTGCGCTGTCGGATAAATTGTTTGTACAGTGCGTGTGAAAGGGCTTGAATATATGTGTGCCACTTCAACACCGTCAAACCAGTAGCTGGCAATCGCCTGCGCCTGTCTGAGTCCGTATTCCGTCAGCGGTGTGTCCTCTTCATCATATCCCTCAGGTGTGGGAAGACCTATGTTTCCATAGGTCTCACCGTGTCTGATAAATATAATCTGCGCGGTTATATCGTCGCGCGGTGTAAGCTTATCCATGAATTATTCGTAAAGATAAACTCTTGTTTCATAGGGTCTTGTAACAAAGCTGTTGCCGCTGATGGGATTGTTTTCATGGCTGCAAAGAATTGCCTTGCCCTTTGTAAGGTCATAACCCTCAGGTGCAGTGAATTTAACAGCTTTGTCTGTGTAAGAGCAGATTACAAGCATCTTTTTGCCCTGATATGTGCGTTCATAAACATAAAGGTCCTTGCTTGATTTGTTGTACTCTTTGTATGCGCCGTATACGGCAATCGGGTTTTCCTTGCGGAATTTGATAAGTGCTTTGTAATGGTTGAAAATCGAGTTGGGGTCAGCCATCTCAGCCTCAGCATTAATACCGTCCTTATAGTTGGGGTTTACGGGCATCCACGGTGTGCCTGTTGTGAAGCCTGCGTTTGCTGTGCTGTCCCACTGTACGGGGGTACGCGCATTGCCGCGGCTTGATGTTTTAAGACGCTGCTTTGCCTTCTCCTCTGAAAGACCGAGCATTCTGAGAGTCTTGTAGTTGTTGATTGCAAAGACATCCTGATAATCCTCAACCTCAGGCAGATGGATGTTTACCACACCTATTTCCTGACCCTGATAGATGAAAGGTGTGCCGCACTGAAGCATATATGAGTTTGCAATGGATTTACCGCTTGCATTTCTGTATTTTTCACTGCCATAACGGGAGATGATTCTGGGATGGTCGTGGTTTTCCATATAGAGTGCGTTCCAAGCCTTGCCGTAAAGACCTTCCTGCCACTTTGAGAAAGCACCTTTAAGGCGTTTGAGACTGAAGGGCATAGCCATAAAGTCTGTGAAGAGACAGTCTGCTTCCATGTGCTGGAAGTGGAACATCATATCGAGCTCCATACCGTCGCCCTCTTTGATGTATTTGAGAGCCTTTTTAGGTGTCATCATCGGCGCTTCACCAACTACGAAGCAGTCATAATCGTTGAGCACCTCACGGAATTCCTGAAGATATTCGTGAATGTGCGGACCGTCCATATAGTGCTCCATACCGCAAGCCTGAGGGATGGGCAGACCGTTGGGCAGACCTTCGCGCTTTGAAACAAATGTAATAACATCTTCACGGAATCCGTCAACACCCATATCAAGCCAGTAGCGCATAATGTCTTTTACTTCCTGGCGGACTTCAGGATTATCCATGTTAAGGTCGGGCTGCTTCTTGGAGAAAAGGTGAAGGTAATACTGACCGTTTTCTTTGTTGTATTCCCAAGCCTTGCCTTCAAAAAGGGAGGACCAGTTGTTGGGGCGCTTGTTGCCCTTGCCGTCGCGCCAGATATAATAGTTGTGATACTTGCTGTTTTTATCAACACCCTGTTTAAACCACTCGTGCTCGTCTGATGTGTGGTTTACAACAAGGTCCATAATAACTCTGATGCCGCGCTTGTGAGCCTCATCAAGTACCTTCTTGAAAAGCTCGTTGTCGCCGTAATCGGGGGAGATGTTTCTGTAATCGGAGATGTCATAACCAAAGTCTGCGTTAGGTGAGCAGTAAAGAGGGGAGAACCAGATGCAGTTGATGCCGAGGTCCTTAAGATAGTCAAGCTTTGAGAGTACACCCTCAAGGTCACCTATACCGTCACCGTTGCCGTCGCAGAAAGAGCGTGGCCATATCTGATAGCATATCGCGTCCTTATACCACTGTGTTTTTTCCATTTTTATTTCAAGCTCCTTTCGGGTCTTATTATATTAAATTTTATTATAGCAAATTATTAATTGTATAACAATGTAAAAAATATATAAAAAGAGCGGCTTCATATTGTGAAACCGCTCAAAATTTATCCGTTTGTTACTTCCTGCATTGTTACCTGCTCTTTTTCGTAAAGGCTCGCATATTTGTCCTGGTAGTAGTTTTCGTTTTTGCAGTCAAAGCTGCCGTCAGGTGAGTATGTAATTACTGTGCAGCCTCTCTGTATACCTTGTTTATAAATTCCGGGATACGCAAGATAATCTATGCTCATTGCATATGAAAGGCGTATACCCTTATAATCTACCGAAAAGTTGTTTTCGTGGTCATGTCCGCAGAAAACAGCCTTTGTAGAATCAAGCTCAAGCATAGCTTCAAACAGTCCGTCTTCGCCCATTCCCGGATAAACAATTTTGCCGTCTTCGCCGGCTACACCGTAAATAAACTTAACATTTTTGGTGTCTTTATAGCCATTATCCATAAACTCATACCAGGCATCACGCTGCTCAGTGAGCGGAATGTGGAAAAATGCGCTGGATTTCACAACCGAACCGGGATTATTTGTTACAGCAGCATTATATGCGTTTAATTTCTTGATTGTCTGTCTGTACCACTCAACCTGGTTATCGTGTATATTATCGTATTTCCAGAAAATACCGAAATAGTCACCGTCTGTGTATGAGTGGCTGTCAAACATAAAAATGGACTGGGTGATTTCACCCTTGGAGTTCTTGACATTTATAACATGGTTACCGTATCCGTCAATGTCTTCGGGACCTCTGCTGAAAAGGCAGAACTGACGGTTTTCATAGAATTCGGAGATTGCTTCTCTGTCATAATAGCTGTATGCCTCCGTGTCATGGTTACCAAAGCTGACTGTCCAGTAAACACCGAGCTTTTCCATCAGCGCGGCAAAAACCTTTGCGCCTGAAAGGTTGTTAAAGGTGCCGGATTGGAACGGTACAGGGTAAGCAATATCGCCTGTAATTACAACAAGGTCAGGTTTTTCAGCACTAATCATTGCAGCAACTGCGTTGAGTGCCATTGCATCTTTTTTTAGCGACATCCAGCCTGCACCGATGTGAATATCTGTCAGCTGCATAACCTTGAAGTCTCTGTCTGTTGTAAAAGTCCAGTATCCGTTTTCGTCCTTTTGCGGTATAAGTTTATCTTCGATCCGGACGGTTTCAAAGCTTTGTGCTTTCTTTATGTTGGCATTGTTGCCTATTGCCGTTACGCAACAGGTTATCGCTACAAAAAGTGCAATTACTGCTGCAATTATTCCTATGATTTTAAGTGCCTTTTTACCTTTCATAATCTATACCCACTTTTGTTTGCTTTGTAATAAAAATATTTACATTGGTTTGTTGCTTTACAGTTCGGGCTATTTCTTCAAGACTGCTCTCATTTTCTTCACTGGTTTCCACTTCTGCAATGCAAATATCGCCGTCTGTAAATCTTATTTTGCAAATGTGCTGTATGCATTTATATGATAAAAGTAAGCTTTCGATTTCTTCTCTTTTTTCTTTGCTTTTGTAGTTTAAAAGCAGTTTCACAGCATTTATTATTCCCTTAACGGCAGAAATAAGAATGAAGATGCTGATTGCAATTCCGCAAAGTGCATCAAAAGCATACTTGCCGTTTTTGGAAAGCAGAAGTGTGAGTACGGTTGTGCAGCCGATACAAAAATCAAGTGCGCTGTCTGTTGCCATAAGGCGTACAAGCCTGAGAGAATATACAGAAGCTGCTTTTTTCAGAATCAGAAACAGTATAAGCTTTGCTGCAGCTGTAACACACATCAGTACGAGATATTTCGGCGTGTACCATACGGGTGTAGGATACATCAGCCTTTCGGCAGATGAGTAAAAGAAATATGCGCCTGAAAAACCGATAAAGCAAGATATTAAAAAGGATAAAAGCTGTTCTGTCTTTTCTGCATATGCTCCCGCGCTTAAAACAGAAAAAGAGCATAAGGTAAGAACAGCACTGATACAGTCAAAAAGGTTATTAATTGCATCTGAATATATGCTTATGCTGTTGGCAGAAAGTCCAACAAAAAGCTTAACTAAAAACAGTATCAGATTTATAAGAAGAACACCGGATACGGAAAAAAGTAATGCTTTGTTTTGGGGTTGTGAATTTTTGATCATAATTAATTTTCATCCACCATAGGTATAAGCATATTCTTTTCAAGCTCTTCTCTGGAAAGGAAGGGGGCAAGGTCCTCAAGCGGTGCGGAAACGATTGTGCCGTCCTCAAGTCGCTTCGATGAAGCCTTTGGCTCAAACTTCTGTTCAGGGCTTACAACGATTTCGCAGAAAACAGGGCCTTCTTCCGCCAACACCTTGTCTATTGTTTTGCTGAGCTCTTTGTTTTTGTCACAGCGGTAGTACTTCATACCGTATGCAGGAATGAGCTTTGACATATCAGGGAAGCTCAGATCGCCGCTTTCCGGTCCGACACCGACAAGAGGTTCGCCGAAGAAGTTCATCTGCGACTGTCTGATTGAATGATAGCCGTCATTATTTATCATAAATGTTTTAATCGGCATTTTGTTCTGCAGTATCGTCTGGATTTCCTGCAGGTTCATCTGAATGCTTCCGTCACCTGTAATGAGAATTACATCTTCGGGGGCAATTGCCGCGGCTGTGCCGATTGCGGCAGGCAGGTCATATCCCATGGAAGCAATAGCGGAGTTTATGATGAATCGCTGACCTTTTTTGATTACATAAGCATGGCTGCCTACAACGCAGGCAGATCCGTTGCCTACTACAGTTACAGCACCTTCATCGAGCTTACTGCTAAGCTCTTTTATAAATGAATAAACATTTGCCTGTTCTTCCTGGTAATGCTTGGGCATTACAACAGGATATTTGATTTTCCAGTCTGTGCAGTAATCATGCCATTCACTCTTTGCAAAGCTGAAGACGCGTGCATCAATTCTTCTTTCAAGTGCTTCAAGGAAATCCTTTGCATCTGCCCAGATGGGATAATCGGGGTTGACATTCTGCTTTTTAAGCTCTTCGCTGTCAATGTCAACGACAATCTTTTTGGCGGCTCTCGCCCAGGTCTGGTAGTTGTAGCCCACCTGGCGTATGCTCAGTCTGCTGCCGACACTCAGAAGTAAATCGCTGTTCTGTACAGCGAAGTTGCCGGGACGGTCGCCCATAATGCCGGCTCTGCCGACATAAAGCTCGTTGTCATCCTCAATGCAGTCAATACTGTTCCAGCCGGTTACAACCGGAATGTTAAGCTTGTTTGCAACGCGGTAAAATACATCGTGTGCACCCGCAATTCGTATACCGTTGCCTGCGTTGAATACAGGCCTGCTGCTTGAGGCAATAAGGTCAAGCACCATATCTGCCGTCTTATCACTTACGGCTGTGGGGAGCGTTTCGTCCTCTTCACCGTTGTAGCCGATAAGCTCATCGATTTCGATGTATGCGCCTTGCACGTTCATCGGTATGTCAAGCCAGCAGGGGCCGGGTCTGCCGCTTTGAGCAAGCTTTAGTGCTTTTTCAAGGCAGTATTTAATTTTCTTTGGGTCAATAACCATTTCGCTGTATTTTGTCATGCAGTCAACAGCTTTTGTAATGTCAAATTCCTGGTCGCCCATTGCGCGCAGATTGAGTCCGCTGCCGCGTGCGGTCGTGTCATAACGCACCTGACCTGAAATTATAAGCATGGGTATTGAATCGAGCCAACCGCCTACAACACCTGTTATTGCATTTGTGCCGCCGGGACCTGTTGTCACACAGACAGCTGCAATGCGGTTATGAAGTCTTGCATAAGCCTCCGCAGCAATTGCACAGGCTTGTTCGTGATGGTTATAGTAACATTTCAGCCCTTTCTGGTGTCCGAAAGCATCGTTGAGGTGCATTGCGCCTCCACCGGTTACGGTGAACATTGTGTCGATGCCGTGTTCGACAAGAAAAGCTGAAATATAATTTGATACTTTAATTTTCATTGTTTTATCACCTTTTACAGCATATATGAATTTATTATATATTATTGCGCTTGCTGTGTCAAATAATAATTGTTTCCTTGTACTTGACTAAATGCGCTTTAAGTGGTAAGATATTCGGGCAGAAAATTTTTAATATGCCCCCATAGTTAAATGGATATAACGGGCCCCTCCTAAGGGTCTGTTGTAGGTTCGATTCCTACTGGGGGTGCCATT
>JAZQGE010000057.1:0-88248 GCA_045539895.1 Acutalibacteraceae bacterium | reverse complement strand
CCAAAAATTGTTGACTTTCAATCACCGGAGGCTTGCGGAGAAGTATTTGCAAACCTCACGGTTTACATTACTATCTCCAAGGTGTTGTTCATTTTCAAACAGCATTCTCCAAAAAAATTATTCAGGCACAGCCTGTAAATTTAGTATAGCATACGCACAGACAAATAACAAGAGCAGACCGTCGGTCTGCTCTTAATGCTTATACTATTTTAATCCCTTTGCTATCGCAATCAGGTGTTCCAACTGCTCGTTGCTCAAGTTATTGGTTGCTTCAAGCAACTCTTTTGCTTTTGTCGGGTTGTTTGTTTCGGTGTCAAAGAATTCCATCGGAGTTACACCGAGATACTCGCAAATATAAAAGAACACGGTCATTGACGGAAAATTCACACCGTTTTCGATGTTGTTGATGTAGCCAGCACTCTGTCCGATTGATAAGCTCATATCACGGGCAGAAACACCTTTATTCATTCTTAATTCAACCAATCTTTTGCTGAATTGTTCTTTCTCCATGGAACTCACCCACCTTCGCATATAATTATACTAAACATCCACCGCATAAATATCTAATCTATTTATCAATGTGCATTGACATATCTATTTAAATTAGATATAATCAACTTAGACCTCTACTTTGTTTAGTATTGGCAAAAACAGATTACATAAATCTTAGATGACCGCTATACACATACAATATGTTTATATGGGCTGCGCGTTTGTGTTAACGCCCCGCTCGGATGCTCCTTAAGTGGAGATGCTGCAGATAGCGAGGTCATTAAGATAGCCCGACGAACATCAAAGTCCGTCGGGCATTTTTTATTAGGGTGAGATTATGAAAAAGCAAACAGTAACCTTCTTCGGTCACAGAGATACCCCAAAAGAAACAGAGCCAGCCTTGCGACTGACTCTGATAGACTTGATTGAAAATAAAAATGCAAAGGTGTTTTACGTTGGCAACCACGGCAATTTCGATGCTATGGTACGCCGCCAGCTTGAGGATTTGTCAAAGACCTATCCGATAAAATATTACGTTGTCATTGCCTATATGCCAAGCAAAAATGACAATCCCGATGAACACTCAATTCTCCCCGAAGGAATAGAATCCGTTCCCCGCCGCTTCGCTATCAACTACCGCAATAAATGGATGCTCACCAAATCCGACATCGTCGTAACCCACGTCACCCGCAACTTCGGCGGTGCGTGGAAAATGAAAAGAATGGCATCAAATAAAACTATTTATGAGTTGAGTTTGGCATGATACAAGATGGTAATTGATGTTCTAAATTTTTTCTACAATTTGTTTTGTAAGCTCGCTGTAAAGTATTATTTTTTGATCTTTATGATAAAAATCATTACAAACAATACTTTCATCAACCACAAGAGCTTCAGTAACTTTCCAGCCATCTCCAGATAAGTTGTAATTCTTTAAAACATCTGTAATATGATTCTTTACCCAATCTACTCTTTTGTGGTGTCTAGACATATAGCAAAGTTCTTTCTCATCATCAACGAAAACACTCAAATATTGTTGATACATTTCATAAGGAGTTTTGGCAAATGAAAAGTCTTTCACTTCAATGACAATTATTTTCTTTTTCGATGGAACAATAACTAAAACATCTATATCTCCTAAATCGTTGTTTTGTTCGCTCATAATACGATGGCCGTTAATCTTTTTTACTTTAGAAGCAACGATTAAAGAATCATAAGTTTTTAGCTTTTTTGCAACAACATCGTTAAAGTCATTACCTCGTTTGTTAATTAGCTTGCCAAGATAACTTTCTAGTTTTCCTCCTTTTTTTGTCGGAAGTTTACTGTCCAAAATCAGATCATACAAAAATCGTAAAGAGTGGTACAGTTGTCTATTTCCCCAAATCAAATCGTTTTCTGCTTGTGTGATTGGTCGACGAATAAACGAAAGTTTCCGATTAAATCTCCACGGATAAACATCAAAAGCAGTATACGGAGCTGGAGGCTTAAGATAGTTTTCTCTTTTCGTTAACGAAATATCATCGATTATTTTTTTAACAACATCTACACACAAATTACATCTTTCAGCTATTTTTTGATAAGCCAATTTACTTGATATTCTTTTAACATCACTATTTATAGTATCCCCTATTTCAATCAATACAAAAACACAATTACAAAGCTCAGAAAAAGAATATGAATACTCATCTTTAAATGCTACATCTAAATCTTCATTGGAAACCAAATTCTTAGGTGAATACAAATTAATAACCGGATTTGAAATAGCATTTAGGCGTTTTCGGCTTGCTGCATAATTACTTGCAGCTAACCTATCAATGCTATCTTTTTTTAAACCAATTCTTCCAGATTTCAACATCTCCAAATCATTGTCGATCATTTTGTACTTAAACATATCACTATTATGTGCCCACTCAATTATTAAAGAACAAATGGTAAGCATATACTCATAATCACCTTCACCTAAAACTGTATTTCCAGAAGGCGGAATTGCTGCTATATATTCAAGCAAAAACTTGGCTGCAATGGATGTTTTATTAATTTCATTGAATTCAGAGTCTATTTTGGATGCTCGTTCAGGATAACACGCCACATCATATGCATACCTTTTCTGGGTAAGCATCATAGAGTATATAGCACATTCTAAGTCAAAACACAAAGAGTCATAGAAACCAATAGGACTAAACTTTTTAACCTCTGATTGCAATTTTTTATATAAGAATGAAACTATATCATTGCATATTTGGTGTTTTTCAGGGGTTTTCATTATGCCATATTCATATTTTTTGTTGTACAAAAAATAATAGCCTATTTCATCTAAAAGTTTATGTTCAAATTCCGCTGGTATATGTCGAATCGTTTCAATCATCGGCTTTAAATACGGATGATCCATATAATCAAGGGAAAACATCTTTGTTTTCAATGGGTTATCAAACAAATCATCAAAACCAGACAAATCAAAATCACCAACAACCATAGCTGAAATATTGCACAACAACCATCTAATCAGTTCTTTTTCAGCAACATTTTCATTGTTTACAAAACACAAAAAAGCTTCGGGTTTCCAGTAAATATGGAATGTTTCATTCTCTTGTTCAGCTGATAGATACGAGGTGATTTTTTTATCCGCAAGGTCTTTTTCTATATAATAATCCTGAATATTTCCTGTAAAATGATTTTTAATTAAAATGGATTTTGCAAAAAAAATATTTCTATCAATAATTGTTACACATTCACTAAACCAATATGTAATCAAGTCCAATACAGAGCGAAGGATATTTAGCTCTTCAGTAGAACTGGGCCGTTCACCGCTTACCCAAATATCCAAATTCTTAAATCTGTTCATCAAAGAAAAGTCTGTCAGACTCGTTGCACAATATATATTTCTTTCAGGTTCGTTAAATATAATTTCTCTTAAATATTCACTACCTGGAAAATCTGCTAATTGGACATTGGTTTCAACCAAAGCTTTATTTATATAATCTACTGAGTCACCGGGTCCAGCAAAAATATTTGCTTTTCTTGTATCATAATCATCTCCAAGATAGAAAGAATATTCGTTTTCTACATATAATGCGACATAATTTATTTCTTCTGCATACAAAGGTGTGTGTTTGCCAAGTCGTTGTTTGCTATCGATATAATGTGCTATGAAATTGGGATGGTTTTGCTCATTTGTAGCAATACAAGATAGTTCGAACGGTGTTAAGACCATATTTCTGGGACAAGTAGGTTGGTTGAAAGGCAATAGCACTCCTCTGCCTAAACTATTTATTATTGTTAGTTGATAAAACTTGTCTTTTTTTATAATGCTGTTGGAATCTATGATTTCCTTCCATCTGTTTTCAATATCTTCTACAGGTATAGATGTTGTTGAAAACATATTAGAGAAACTATAATCATCAGTATTATCGCAGAAAAGACGTACAAAAAGTACCCCATCATTGAATGCTGTATATACAGTTTCTTTGTAATTATCGGTATTAATTAACTCTAAACCTAATGAAGCAGAGTCAATTTTTTTGTGTCCTAAATTTTTTAACGATCGTTGGCATTCAAACCATGTTTTCTCATTATATAAGTCTACGATTTCTTTTTTTATTCCAAAATCGTTTGATATAGCAAGAATATTATATATGGTAAACGGAACCAACATTGATGGGTTAAGAACAATAAAATGATTAGAATCTATTTTTAAAAACGGGCAATAATAAAAAGCATAGTTATCTTCTGCTTTTTCAATATCCATTAACCGTTTTTTATCAAAATAAATATTGCATCTAAAATTATCATCCATAACATTCAAGAAATCTGTTTCTTCAAATGTTATTGCTTGTGATAGCTTGTTTAATTCAGACTGACTTAAAAAAACAATTTCTTGTTTTTCATGATGTTCATAAACATCACTAGAATATCCAACACGCTCGACAATTTGGGTTGATATCTCTAACACAAAATGAATAATCTGATTAACTTGTAAAATAAAATTGGGATCAAACCGCTTTTCATATTTATGCAACACATCAATAAAATTTTGCAATATGTAAGCAGGTGCCGAGTTGATACCAGAAAAAATCCACTTGTTACCATAGAACTTGATTCTTTGTATAAAAGGCATTTCAATAGGATCAATACCCATAGCCAAATTAAGATTCATCCCTGTTTCAATCAGGTCTTTAAACTTCTTTGGACTCATTTTATTTAAAGAAGGAGACAAAGGATTTGCTGACATCAACACATGGTCTATAAGTTTATCAAATATCGCGCATTTATTTTGATTATATGGAATTAAATTCAAGGCAGATACTCTGCATATAAAATCGTTGATATCATAGTTATTCAAACGTGACAAAAGTGTATCTAAAATATATTTATCTGTGCTTTCTCTGTTTGAATTATCTGCAAAAGGAAGAATATCATCAAAAAAATTATTTGTATTGTAAAATTTGTTCATAAAGGCCTCTTTATAACAATATCGAATCTTATATTAGAATCCCGTCACAATGGTCAACTTCGTGCTGAATTATCTGTGCAGGGAAACCTGTAAATGTCTTGATACGAGTCTGCATTTCAGCTGTCTGCCACTGTACTTTTATTGTCTGATAACGCTTACACTTTCGGGGTCCTCCGAGCAGAGAAAGACAGCCTTCTTCTGCGTCGTAGGAAACCGATTTTTTTATGATTTCGGGGTTAAACATAACCATATACGTGCCGTCGTTATCAAAAGCGATAATACGCTTATGCACACCAATCATATTCGCCGCCATACCGACACAACCGTCCTTGTGAGCAGCGAGAGTATCCAGCAAATCCTGCGCTACCTGCAAATCTTCTTTTGTTGCGACCTCCGATTTCCTCGCAAGCAAAATCGGGTCGTGGATTAATTCTTTAATCATTTTTTCACCTGGTTAAAATCAGCTTAATCTGTATTTAAATAAATGAAGGATTGTGGTGCGCTTTTTATACCCATTTCTACCAATGTTTTGGGAATGTCATATTTTTTTGTTAGCCCCAATTGAAAAGCATAGGCAATAGTGCACCCTTTGAAATATGATCTGTATTTCGCACGTGATATTCCAGCAGAGGTCTTTGTGAATTCCCACAAAGGAGTCGGCCTCATTGCCAACGAACCCAACACCTCTACTTCTCCAACTACTCTCTGTACAGGATCGGTAGAATACACAATGATTTTATCTACCTTTTCTTGCGGCAAATGTTTTCGAAATTCAAATCTTTTACTTCCATCGAAAATACGCTCAACGTATTCTGGTTTTATTGATAATAATATTGTAGCCATATTTGTCTCCCACTCACATATATAATGTGGTTTCTGAATCGCGCAGAATCATAGAAAACTGTTCGTTGGTTATACGTGTAAAAGGTCGAGGTCCTTGTCCCGGATCCACGATACCGTGCTGCTGTAAGTAATCAAGTGTTAATCGCTTGGTTAATGATTTTACATAAACAAACTTTAAAACCTTCAAGTTGTAACGATGCTGTGTCCAGAAACGTTTAAGCTCCTCCGTTGTAAATACACTTCGGTTCTGGCAATAACTCAAAAATTCTTCTTCGTTTGTAAATGTATCTATCACCTGATCTATCACACCGACTGTTGTAATTACAGAGCTATATTTTTTAGGAGAGGTTTCTCCCATCCGATAAAATAAAAGCAAATCACCAGGCTTAAGATTTTTTTCAAAGGCCCATGTTATATAAACTTTCTGGAGCGCATAACGGTGAGGAATATTTCCAATGTATTCTAACTCGGTATTCAGTTTGGAATCTGGAAAAAGTGATGTGTGATATTGAGCCATAATAGGCAAAATCATTTTTGCACTGTTACCGTTTATGTTCGGGAAGTTGGCGATTACAGATTTTGTTATATCGTAGACACCCAATTTTTTCACTAGAACAGTTTCTTGTTGGCCGTCTGTGTCTTTGGTACCATAGTCATAAAACCCCCAACGTATCAACAAATCGTACAGTCTCTTTAATTCGTCACGATCCTTGAACAAAGTCACATATATTTCATCCAAATTGCGAGCTATCGCATTATCAAAGATAATTTTGATAAAACGTTCTCCCAGCCTGAATCCGGAGGCCTCAACTTTAAAAGTCCCAACCTTCAAACGCCGCTTTGGAGTAAAGGCAGGTGTTATATTAGAGTAATTTTCTTTTTCATCCTCTGTTTTTAAATACAGGAACCCGATAATATCGTTTTTGTCAGAGCGACAAACATAAGCTTCCTCTTCGCTTTTACTCGCAAACCAACTTTCAAAACCTTTATATGCGGGTCTGAATGTATCAAAAAACGGATCATTTACATCAACGTTACCCATCAGTTCCTTTTTTACATTCAGTGCTTTATACTCAACCAAAGCCGGGTGGTCTGCGCTAACCTTACTGATAAATGCATTGATTGAAAACACTTTATCTGCAATGCCAAGGCGTTCTGCTTTTTTGCGCATTCTACGGTCTTCAGTGATAAGAATATCCGCACGATCGCAATATACTTCAAATAAGAGCTGATTATCTATCCTATCATTTTCTGTTTTGGGCGTTTCTGCAAGAAGAGATGTGAATTTGGCCGTTTGAGGAGCGATACAGTGCATATGTGTATATGCACTCAATCTGGCATCATATAGTTGTTGCTGTTGTTCGTTATTCGCCTTCCTTAACTCTTCAACTGTATAAGGATGCAGTAATTTTTCATAATGAAGCTTATCCAGCCAATAATACAGCTTACCAATTGTGTAATTGGTTGCTTGCATAGTTTCTCTGTGGATTATGATGTTTGTATCTAACAAAGCTCTCATTTTTTACTCATCCTTTCGTTTTAAGTTTGAGAGTGTTTTATATGGGGTGTTTGTCCCTTTTTGAAATTGCTTTGTAGCCTGATATATTTATAGTTGTAACTGAACATACAAATTTGTCGCCAATGTTAGCACACATCATTCGTTCCCGGTAGAAATGTTTGTATCTTTAATCTTGTTGCCATCCCCAATATGAACGCTATGGTCATTATAAACTATCACACATACCTTCTTTGCTATTTCCTGAATGTCTTCAGGTGATTTTACAGAGGTGTCAATATCCAAATCATCAAGATTTCCAAATTCTTTTTCCAGTAAAAGCAATGCATCCAAAAGCCTACTCTCTATTACAGAAAAAATGTTTGTAACACAATGTGTGCTGACAACAACACGAGCCGCTACAATATTCATAAAAGGATCATTATTAAACTTAGCTATGTATGGAAAAAAATCTGCAGGAATTGGCTTTGCCAACTGACTGTTGTCTGATTTCTCAATCAACTGTTTCAGCGCATTGACTCCATCATAGAACGAAACACGCAAGAAATCATCTACGTCTGCCGCAGGCATTTTTCCAAGAGGAATTGATACATCAGTCCATTTTATGTGTGACGCCATAGAACCCTTAAAATATGTGCCTTTTAATTCACCACGTTCAACACGATAATCCGGAAGTTTAGCATCAGTAGGATATCCGGCAATTTCAAAATTCACCCAATCCAGCAGTTCAGTATTATTTAATGAAGCAAATAATATTTTAGCACGTTTGAGTGCAGTTATAGTATCTATTGTACCATTTGCGATGTCTTTGATAATCATACTTTTTGCCATTAAAATAACCCCTCAATCCAGTTCACAATATCCTGCCAAAAAGAGAACAACAAAACTACTCCTGTTATTAAACCGACGATAACACTTATAAAAATAGGATGTTTCTCAGAAAACTTCTTCTTTGACGAGGTATTATTCTCTTGTTTGTTTCCTGTACCGCCTACAATATTAGTGTTGCTTATATTGTTGTTATCTCCAATTCGTATGCTTTGGTCAACAATGTAAGTGGCACCTTGACGTGCTCTTTCTGCTTCATATTCTGCCAACTGTTCATTATAGGTTCGTGCAGAATTAGTTAATGTTACAGTATAAGGTTTGTTATCGGCATAATTCACATTAATATAACCAAGTTGACGGAGCTCACTGATAATACCCTTCAACTCTTCTTTCTCCGTGCCGGCAACACTATCCCAACGATTACACAATTCTTGTGTTGGATTATCTGAACTTACCAATGCATCCAAGAGAGTCTTCGAATTTAAAGGTAATTTTTGAAAACCCATTTGGCTCACCTCATTTCAATCTTTCACACAGCGGCAGGATTTCTTCCAGTTTGGCGACGATGCGTTTCTGCTCGGCAAGTGGTGGGAGTGGTATCGGATAATTTTGAATCAGTTTAAGACCCAATTCCTTTTGTTTTGTCGATCCTGTTGCTTGGCTTTCAATAATAAACTGAACGCTAGGATTTGCCCAATATGCGTAGAAATATTCTGGTAAAATATACTTTCCATTTAATCTCGCAACGGTGACGTGGCTGTCAGCTACAGCAATACCATATGAGTTTCTTTCATCAGAATATATTGCTGCTCTGCCCAAGGTGCCCAGACCAGTTGAATTTATTAATATGTCACCATTAACTAACATTCGTTCTTTAGAATATGCTGATAACGTTTCCGGATCAATAAATTTGGCCTTATCTAATTGGAAGCCAGTCCATTGATTGCATTTTTGTGAAACAACGGGGATTTTTTCAACCGTTGAATACTTGGGAGATTTTCCTCTTTGCAAATATGTGCAAAGATTCGACAAACGTACCCATTTCCAGTTTTCAGGAATAGAATATGGGACATCTTCATTTTCATCAATAGCTAGAATCTCAAGGCACTGTTCCTCTAGCTTCTGCTCAAGTAACTGACCTCTCACTGCTGCCTTAAGAACCGAACGACGCAAATCAACAGGAAATCTTAAATTTAACTCACCCAACTGATGTGCCAGATCTCCTATATTAATTAGCTGTGACCCATTTCTGCCGTTCAAGCAATCCTGCAAACCGGTTGTTGCCACACTTAATTTGCTTTCTAAGTACAGTCGCTTTGATACATACGCTGAGACAACCTCATCTGGAGTCGGTACAATTTGTTCGTTTGGAGGATAGTCACAGAAATTAAGGGCATAACCGTTTTCAATTATGGACTCAATTGGTACTCGCTGTGCTTTCCAGGTTTCGACTATATTGTCTTCCGAAAGTTCATCTTTAATTTCAATACGGTTTTTCCACCATTCTACCACCGGAGTAAAATGCGATATCTCCATGGGCTTGGTTTTTGAGAAATGTTTACGATCAGATGGCATATCTAATCGGTAGTACCATGTGTCTTGAGTGGGATGAGTATTATCGAAAAACAAAATATTAGTCGGTATGTCAGTATATGGCGCAAACACACTACCAGGGAGTCTAATAACGGTATGAAGGTTAAACTCTGATACCAGTTTTTTCTTTATGTTTACTTTGGCCGAATCATCAATACTTGTTAAAAAACCATCAGATATTACAACAGCACAACGACCACCCTTTTTCAAGCGATACATCATCACTGCCATGAAAAGATCCGCGGTTTCGCTACTTGCAAGGTCATCAGGAAAGTGGTTTTTAACGTCAGCTTTTTCACTACCACCATACGGAGGATTCATAAGAATAACGTCAAACTGGTCATCAATGGTATAGTCGAGAATATCTCTTAAAAGCGTATTATCGTGGAAAACACGAGGCATATCAAGACCGTGCAACAAGAGATTTGTTACACAGAGCATATATGGAAACTGCTTTTTCTCGATACCATAAACTGATTCACTATATTTCTTAGCATCCGCAGTACTGTTAACTTGTTTCTGCAAAACTTTAAGCCAGCTAGTAATAAAACCACCTGTACCACAAGCAAAGTCTGCCATCTTTTCACCGATTTTAGGCTGAATCATCTGTGCCATAAAATCAGTTACAGCACGAGGAGTGTAAAATTCACCGGCAGAGCCTGCACTCTGTAATTCTTTAAGTATAGACTCATAAATCTCACCGAAAGCGTGGCTTTCTTCATAATCATCGAGTTCAAGTTCATCAATAACATTGATAACCTGACGAAGAAGAACACCGTCTTTCATATACTGGTTTGCGTCAGCAAAAGTTGTCTGAACAATAGCTTTTTTGATAGGTGTATCAGCAGTAACTTTTACACCTTCAATCAGAACATTACCTGCAGTATCCTTTATATCGTTACCTTTAAGGACAGGAAAAAGAGTGTTGTTGACAAAGTTCAGTAAGGTGTCGCCTGTCATAGCTGAACCTGATTTATCATCATAAGCCCAATTGCTCCAACGGCAAGCGTCGGGAATGATAGATTCATAATTTGTTTCATCAAATTCCCAGTCCTGCTCCTTCGCATCATATACTTTTAAAAAGAGCATCCATGCAATCTGCTCAATGCGCTGCGCGTCACCATTGATACCTGCATCATTACGCATAATGTCACGGAGTCTTTTTACAAATCCTGAAAGATTACTCATTGTAATTCACCTACGATTTCTTCTATTTTCGAGAAGTCAAGAGAAATATCAATCCCCATTACATCTTTGATCCTTTTATTTTGCTCTATCAGCAATTCTTTGATCATTTCTCTTGTAGGATATATTTTAAGTGGCTCGCTCGTGTCTGGGGTGTAGTTAATAGCAACATAAGGTGGCATATGCTGTTCGGCATAAAGGAACGGATCGTCATCGTCAAGTTCTGGTTCTCCGCTGGAATGAGAAAGATATTCAAAGTGATAGTCTTCAGCTTTAATCAAAGCAATCCCATGCACTTTAGCATATTCAATCGCACCACTTTGAAAATCACTTGTAGAAATTAATATACCTTTATGGGCGCCGATGCTTTCGAGCTTGCGATGTAGGATTGCAACTTTATCTCTATTTACTCTGTTTTTATACTTCTTACACTCACAGAGAATTTTAAATTGCGCTCCCATAGCTGTAAACTCGGCATAAATATCTATTTGATATTTACCATCAGGTGCTTTTATTTTTGTATCGTGAGTTATTAAGAAATCTTGCAAATTTTCTTTTTGAGCATATGCTGTCAAAAAAACGCAACAGTATCTTTCAAACTCTGTTGGTGTTAAATCATAAATGCTTTTGTGTTCCATTAAATCACCTTATAGTTCTTTAACTTACTTTATACAATTCTTCTTCCAACTCTTTTATTGCTTGGAGATAACCATCCTTACCACCGAAATAGGTGGCAATCTTTGAAGGCTTGCCAAACTTCTTGAACGGGTCGAGTTGAAGAATTTCTGTCTTTTCAATTTCATAAATACCGGTGTTCATATATTTATCAAGTAAAGCTTCAAGCACTTCTCTTGCAACACCGCTGTATTTGCTCAGAAAATCACGCTTTTTAACATTATTTGCTCTCTCTCGACGAGTTAACGGCTTCTGGTCATAAGCGATATGACAGATAAAATCAAAGTCGTCTACATCGCTCATTCCTTGGTCAGCTTTCATCTGCTCAAGATCAATTCCTTGTTCTATCAACAATTGGCGGATAGCATCCTTCTTTTCTTCGCTTGTCCACCTGAGAATGAAGTTGTCGAGAGAAGCATATTTACCGAGAATGTTTGACTTTGTATAGTCAACTATACTTTCCTGACGAAGAAGTTTTCCGTCTGAATCATATACTTCAACACGTTTGCCGATGATATGAACATCGCAACCGCTTTCATCGACAATTGGTTTAATTCTCGGCTGAGGAGGATCAATAAGACCTGTTCCACCACCGGGATTATCAGGATCTGTTCCACCTTTCTTTTTCGGATTAGGATCATAACCGTCAACCATTTCAATAGGTCCATCCCAATCGGGGTCAGAGAACAATCTTGTAACATTACGGAAGTCCATAACAACAAAATGACTCTTACCATCTTTTTCACGAAGACGTGTACCACGACCAATAATCTGCTTAAATTCTGTCATCGAGCTGATCATCTCATCAAGAACAATCAGTTTGGTCATTTTGCAGTCTGCACCTGTTGAAAGAAGCTTTGAAGTAGTAGCAATAACGGGACCTTCGGGATTGACCGAAATAAAATATTTCAATTTACTCTTGCCGTAAGGGTCTGAACCAGTAATTCTGACTACATAGTCAGGATTATCTTTACACATATCAGCGTTAAGATTGGTAAGAGCAGTTCTCATTCTGTCTGCATGGTCTTCATTTGCACAGAACACGATAGTTTTCTGCATTCTGTCGGTGCTTTTAAGATATTCTGTTATCTCTTTTGCAACCTCAAAAGTACGGTCTTCAAGAATAATGTTGTAATCAAAATCGCTGTTGGTATAAATTCGGTCTTCAATTTCGTTTCCGAATTTATCTCTCTGGCCATAACACGGACGCCAACCTTCACCAATATCAGTTTTGATGTTGATAACCTTAAAAGGTGCAAGGAAACCATCTTCAATACCTTCACGAAGGCTATATGTATAAACAGGCTCGCCAAAGTAATCAATATTTGAAATATACTTTGTTTCTTTTGGTGTCGCAGTCATACCTATCTGCGTTGCAGATGAGAAGTATTCAAGAATCTTTCGCCAGTTGCTATCCTTTTTAGCGGAACCTCTATGACACTCATCAACAATAATGAGATCAAAGAAATCTTTACTGAAAAGTTTTGCAAAGCGCTCTACTGCATCTTCACTTGATGTTTCGTCATCTTCATCAGCATTGCTGCCTGCAAGCTGCTGATAGAGTGAGAAATATACTTCGTGAGAAGTTATTGTAACTGGGTCATCTTTTGCGAAATTGATTTTATGAATAGTTTTTTCAAGCGGTGAAAAGTCCTGCTGAATAGACTGGTCAACAAGAATGTTTCTGTCTGCAAGATATAAAACTTTTTTCTTCAAACCACTTTTGAGTAAACGGTAAACAATCTGAAAAGCAGTATATGTTTTACCGGTACCTGTTGCCATAACAAGCAACAGACGGTCTTGTCCCTTAGCAATCGCTTCCACAGTACGGTTGATAGCATTACGCTGATAGTAACGAGGGGCATAAGTGTTCTGACTTGAATAATAGGGCTGTGCAATAACCTTTCTTTCGTTATCAGAAATGCCCTCACCGTCATTAGATCCAACTTCCCAACGAGCAGTCAGTTCTTCAACTGTGGGGAACTCGTCCATAGCTAATGTTCTTTCTTTGCCAGTAAGGAAATCATACTCCTGAAAACCATCGCCATTAGAGCTGAAGGCAAAGGGAACATCAAGCATTAAGGCGTATAATTTTGCCTGCTGTAATCCATAAGATACAGAATGATTATTATCTTTTGCTTCAACAATAGCAATGGGCTTATATTTATTGAGATATAAAACATAGTCTGCCTTTTTAGGCTTTTCTCTTGCAACAAGATTACCTTTAATGTTGACTCTACCGTCAGTAATTCTCGTTTCCATGGTAATACGGTCAAGACCCCATTTGCTTTGAATAGCAGGAGTTATATAATGAAGTTTTATATCTTCCTCTGTCATTTGTTTTTTACTTAATATAGGACCCATTTTGTGTCCTCCTTTATTACTTCCTTGATATGGGAAGTTTTGTGTTATAGCTTATAAACTATAATAGTAATCCTTAATTTTCTTTGCCATAAGTTTGCGACGACTTTCAAGGAATCCTTCGTAATCTTCGTGAGTCATTTCGCAAGCTTCAAAAGGAATGCAGTTTGCGGCAAGATTTGCTTTCAAAGCGTCAAGGTCTGTAATGGAACCACACTCGACAATTTTTGTATCGCACTGTTTTAAAGCTTTTGCAAAATACTCGCAGGGAGCCTGTTTGCCAATCGACTTATTAACTTGCGTGTCAAGGTAAGCATAGTTCGCATCTTGATTATAAAGGTTTTTATTAAATCCATTTGATTTGAGATATTCTTTCGGGAAAATATGATGTACATCACCAGCAATTTCGATCAAATCTCTTACCGTTATGTTATTAGACAGCAATGATAAATCGTTGTTTGCAACCTGTGCAGCAAGATAAACAAGGTATGTGGGATTGATTGTAGATGTGTATGCCAAATCCTGAACAACCTTTACATCCCAGAAGTTATCTGAAAGAAGAGCAGCTTCCATATCTTCAAGGGTTTTAACAACGCCAACTTCATTAATCTTACGTATGTCTCTGTAAAATGCAGTTTCAGGTGAAGAGCTATATCTGCCTGTTAATACAGACAGTACATACCATTTTTGAACGATTTTTTTAACTTCGCTGACATTTACTTTTTTCTCTGTTGACAACCTTAAGTAAAGTGCATAAGCAAAATCAAGAGCCATATAGGAATTTACAAGTTTTTTAGAAACAAAACCTGCCCCTTTAATTGCAAGCATAAATTGCTCAAAATTGTTTTTGTTTATAACATTAAGTACACCTTGCTTTAATTTTGCATAGGTTTCTTCAATGATTTCAGATTTGTATTCTCTTGTTTCAAAATCTCTACCTGAAAGCAAGCTTACAAGGTCTGCAAGTTTAGCTCTGGGATACATATGCATAAATGCAACACGAAGGATATCGTCACATTCGGGGTCATAAACCGTTTCTTTATCGTCCTTAAGCCAGGTCAGTTTGCTGATATACTCAGAATTGGCGAAATCTGTATCGTTTTCTTTGATATAGCTATAGAATGAGGGCTCAACGCAAAGATGAGCAAAATAGTCTATGGCTTTTCGGAGTGTATTACCGCCGTGTTCTTCATCAGAAGCGATTTTAGACATTACAAAGTCACCTTGACTTAATGCAGTTCCTTTAGAGTTTATACGGATAAATATATCAGTAACGATGTCAATATCAAGATTATCTGAAAGTTCAATAACACCAATGAGACGATTAGCAATTGAAGTGAGATTGCTCAGTATTTCACCAAGTGTTTCGGGATCCATTTCAGGGTTATTCGTGCAATACTGATTGATGAATGAGAAATGTTTGAATCCGGGTTTGAAAATCTCAGCAACATCGGGAATCCACTTTTTACCTTTTAAATGACTTTGGTCTTGAACAGCAAATATTTCTGCATCTTTATCTTCGGAAAGAGCCTCGAAGGGATTAAATGCAATCTTAATACGGTCTTTTTTATAACTTGAATTTATAACAGGTATTCCAGCAATAGCAGTCATCAACGCTGTTACTCTCTGCTGACCATCAATCAGAATCTTTTTACCCGATGAAACGGTGCCATCCTTAAGTTTGACATTTGGATTCTTCCATATAATTAAGTAACCCGTAGGATAACCCTTGTATAACGAGTCCAACAAATCACGGACCTGTGTTTTCTTCCACACAAAAGGTCTTTGGATTTCCGGAATGGCAATGGTTCCTGATTCAATAAGACCAAGAATTGCACCAACACTCAAAGTGTTGGGGTTATATTTTTCAATTAACATAATATCACCTTAGAACTTTCTACAAAAATTACTCTGCTGCTTTACCTGACCTTGTCCATTCATCGACTTCGCTGACTTTGAATTTCCAAAGGCGGCCCATCTTGACGGCGGGCATATTACGCTTTTCAATCCAGATAATAACAGTGTCACGGCTTACACCGAGATGTTCACAAATCTCTTTCATCGAATACCAACGTTCAACATTAGAATCCATTTTTGTGTCCTCGCTTTCATAAGGTATAAAAATACATAATAAATATAACATATAGGCGAGGAGTTATCAATGATTTTTGCCGATTTATAGGGAAAAATTATGATTTTTATTGAACGATGAGTTTTTTGCATTAAAAATGTATCTAAATATATATGACGAAAATTGCAAAATGTTACGCAAAAATTTTCAGATTTTACAAACTTCTATCTTTTGCACAAATAAACGACATTTTACTTATGCATAAACACCAACAAAATCTATCTTGACAATAGAACAAATGTTCTGTATAATGATTGTGTAATTTATGGTAAAGGATAGGATGTTGAATGTATAAGGACGATAATACTTGGCTTGATGCGGACAGGTTGCCGACGATGGAGGAGCTGTCTGAATTTTTCAAAACTCACGATTTTACGACCTTGCAGGTTTACGGCGAAGGTGAGCTTGACCACGAGGACAATGCCGGGATAGCATATATAGCTTCGACTTTTAATGAGAAATGGGACGAACTTGCAAGAGAGAAGGGGCTGAGAGGTCACATATCCTGCTATGATAAAAACGAAAATCCGCTTATGCTTCTGAGAAACGGTACATCTCAGGTTGTCAGCGAAGCAGTTTACAAGCTGATTTGTGAAAATCCCGACGGTATGACACAAATCATTGAGCAGTTTTCATCGGCTTTTGGCAACACGGAAAAGGCGGATGAGCTTTTAACCAAAAGCATAGATACCGCTTTGGATGCTATGCAGTTTAGTGAGCTTGCGGGAATTGTTCAGAGTGTGCCAGCACACGAGGATTTCAGTCATAAACAGCAGAATTTTCCTGCGGCGGATTTTGACCGCAAATGGAATCACAGCAGGGCAAAGGTTACGGTTGAATCGGTAGATGAAATTGATGAACAGACCGCCTATGCGGAAGATGTGAGCGAGATTGTTTTTGCAAACGAAAGGTTTGCGAATTTCTGGGGAAGTCTGAGCGAGGAAGACCAAACCATTCTGATGTATTCGATGAACAATATGACACAAGCCGAAATAGCGGAGAAGATGGGTTTTAAAACTCACAGTGCAGTCGGCAAAAGGCTTGCAAAGCTGAAGCAAAAGTTTATAGAGGCATAAAAAGAGGGGACAAACTGTAAAAATACGGTTTGTTCCCTTAACTATTTGTTTCGACGAATTAGAATTTGTTATACATACAGTCACATTTTCACTACATTGTTGAAAAAAACTCTCTCAACGTGATATTGAAACTTTGATTGCGATGTGTCACAATATATTTAGAAAGAGCGCACTTTCAATTATGAAAGAGAGGTTTTATTATGAAACTTAATATAGGCGAAACCATAAAGAGATTAAGGAAAGAAAGAGAAATAACACAGGAAGAGTTTGCTGAGGTACTTGGGGTGTCGTGCCAATCTGTGTCCCGTTGGGAAAATAATTCTTGCTATCCCGATATTGAGCTTATTCCGACTATCGCAGCGTTTTTCGGTATATCAACCGATAAACTTATGGGCATAGATGAGATAACAGAAAAAGAAAACATCGAAAAATATCTTGAGCGTTTTCAGCTTGCAATCAGTAAAGGTGAACTTAATGAGTGCATTGCAATTGCCCGTGAAGGTGTAAAAGAGTATCCCAATAATTATGTTCTTCTTGATAAGCTGATGTATGCTCTTTTCTGCTCGGGTGATGATGACGGTAATATCCCCGAATGGAAAGAAAATATGGCGAAGTACGATGCAGAGATAACGGCTTTGGGCGAAAGGATTATGAAGTTTTGTCCTGACATTAATCTTAGGCTTGAAGCGGCATCGAGATTGGCATTTAATCATATTCTCCACGGAAGAAAAGAAATGGGAAAAAAGATTTATGAAACTTTCCCCTCAATGGAGCTTTGTAAAGAAAGACAAATGTGGTGGGCGTTGGAGAAAAATGAAAAACTGCCTTTTTTAAGAGATGCAATAAAGCAAAGCTATGAATTTTTAAAATCTTTTATTTGGCTTTTAGCTGATGCGGATGTTGTTGATGTTGAAACCGAGTACATTGCCATAACAAAAATTTTTGATTTGGAAAAGCTGATTCTCGACGGTAATCGTCCGAAAAACTCTTGGGGAGATGTGTGGCTTGACTTTGACATAGCCAAAAGATATGCTCTTATGGGTGATTATGATAATATGTATAAGCATCTGTATTTAGCTGTTGATGAAGCAAAGGCTTTTGACAACAGACCCGATGAGCAGAAATACAGTACGGTTTTGGTTGGTGAGATTACAGAAAGAAAGCTCGATTTTGAAACCTCAGATACCCGTCCTCTTTGCGAAATTCTCCGTGATAAGTGGCTGATTCACGATGAATTTGATTTGGTACGTGATACCGATGAGTTTAAAGAAATACTTAAAAGTTTATAGAAGCATAAAAATAGGGAACAATCCGGCTAAAAAGTCGGTTTGTTCCCTTGGTTTATTTAATTCAGCAATTGGAATTTGTTCCGATAATACGCTGCTTTTGTTTATTTCGAAGCTTTTTCAGATATTTTTCATAATCCTTTTTGAGATAGGGTGACTTGGTTTCTGCAATGACTTTTTCAACTCTTGCGATTTCCGATTTAATGTTGTTCATTTGAACACCGTCAATCCAAAATCCTGCCATCTGTCGAAATTGTAACCACTCTCCAAGGAATGAATTTTCCGCTTGCCTGCAATGCTTTCTTAACTGCAAACTCAATTCCTCCGCAGCAAGGCACCTCCATTCTTACTACAGTAACACTCTTGATATTGTTGTTTGCGATAATAGCGGTCAGTTTTTCGGCATAGTCGCCATCATCAAGCTTGGGGCAGCCTATGAGCGTTACGTGATTACGGATAAACTCATTATGGAAATTACCGTAAGCAAAGGCGGTACAATCCGCCGCCACTAAAAGATTTGCGTTATCAAAGTAAGGTGCGTTTACAGGAACAAGCTTAATCTGCACGGGCCACTGTGCAAGCTGACTGCTAACGGGTGTGTAATATGCACCGGGATCACGGCTTTCTCTGTTGATAGCTCTGGATTGCGTTCCGGGACAACCGCAAGGAAGGTTTTGCGGTGTTTTCTTTGCCTTTGCCGCAAGAACGGCAGCTTCATTATAAGTAGGAGCTTCTCTTTCTTCAAAAGTTATTGCGTCTGTCGGACAAGCGGGAAGACAATCGCCAAGACCGTCACAATAATCTTCACGGGTCAGCTTTGCTTTTCCGTTAATCATTTCAATTGCACCTTCGTGGCAAGCTGCAGCACAAGCACCGCAGCCGTTGCATTTATCTTCATCAATTTTAATTATTTTTCTTATCATAAAAACTCTCCTCACTTGCTTTTGTGACTTAATTATAGTACAATAATTATAACATTACAGTTGTATTTACAACAGAAAGAGAAGTTTTATGAAAAACTATATTCATATTCTTAAAAAAACAAAGCTGTTTGCAGGTGTTGGCGATGACGAAATATCCGCAATGCTTTCCTGCCTCGGTGCAAGGTTATATAACTACAAAAAAGGAGAATATGTGTTGCGTCAGGGCGAGCACTTGAGTGATATTATTGTGCTTGTCGAAGGGAATCTGCATATTCAGAAGGATGACTATTGGGGTAACCGAAGCATTCTCGGTCAGGTTGCTGTTGGAGAAATGTTCGGCGAAGCCTATGTTGCACCCGAAAGCGGAGCATTATTAAATGATGTTGTTGCAACGGAAAACAGCACCGTTATTTTCTTTGATGTCAGAAAGATTATTACAACCTGTTCTTCGGGATGCCGCTTTCATTATATGATTGTGCAGAATATGTTTTTTGCAATATCCGATAAAAACAGAAAACTCGTGCAGAAGCTTGGTCATATGTCCAAACGAACTACACGAGAAAAGTTGATTTCTTATTTATCTGAAGAATCCAAAAAGCAAAACAGCTCAAATTTCACAATACCGTTTAACCGTCAGCAACTTGCGGATTTTTTGTCCGTTGACCGCAGTGCGATGTCAAATGAACTGTGCAAAATGCGTGACGAAGGGCTGATTGAATTCGATAAAAACTATTTTAAACTGTTTTGATGTAATAAACCGCTTCACAATGCGATTGAACGTTGGTGAAGCGGTTTTTTGTTATTATGATTCGTTAACGATTTTGCCTGTTATATGTTCAGGCTGTAATTCATAACAGACTGTATCTTTTGCAAACTTCTGTATTTCAGAATCAATATATTCAATGTCGGAAGTGTATTTAAGACTCATACTGCGGTATATTTGGTTGGCTTTTTCTGAATCTTCAACAGTATGCATCCTGCCGAAAACAATTACACTGCTGATATTCAGCGACCATTCTCCGTCTTTTCTGTAGCCTTCGTCATACACGCAAAACGAAACTTTATTATCGGATGATATGGCGTCAGTTTTATGTCCCTTTTTACCGCTGTGAAAATAGATGTATCCGTTTTCTTCGTTATACCAGAAATTCATCGGCAAACCGTAAGGATATCCGTTATCACCTTGAACAGACAAAACTCCTCTTTTTTCCGTCTTCAATATTTTTATAATCTGTTCTGATGTAAGAGCTTGTTTTTTTCTTGCAACTTCTCTGAACATACTTTATTTCACCTCTGCAAATTGCAGTTTTTATAACTGCTCGACAAATTGGAATTTATCTAACCGTTCGGCTTATTGGGATTTGCCAATCTCTTTTCGGAACACAAACATTTCATCATCAACGGGTTTTCCGTTTTCGATATACGGATTCCACTTGTTATGATACGAAACGATATGAAAACCGCATTTGTTCACGTAGAAATGGATGTTCCTTTTTTGAAAATAAGGCGTTGCGGTTTCCCAAACTTTTACGTTGGGGTAGGCGTTTTCAATCGCTTTCCACGCTTTTGCGCCGATTCCTTTTCCTTCTGCGTTTCCTGCAATAAAAAACAACTCCAAATATCCCGTTACTGTATCTTTTACGGAAATCAAAGCCCCTCCGACAAGTGTATCGCCTTGATACACTTTCCAAAGCTCCATGCCGTTTTCCATTCCGGTAATCAGATCGTTGCCTGTCGGCAAGGGGAAATCTTTCACTTCATCGGGAGCATCCATCATCGTTAGAGCAAACGCTTCATCAACCATAGCCGCTAAAATTTTTAGGTCGATATCCGTAGTGGAATCAATTCTCTTAAGGATTATTTCTTGCATATTGTCTCCTTCGTCAAATTCTTATTTGTCGCTCTAATCATACCACAGTAAAAAGAAAAATTCCACATTGATTTTTGTTCCGTTCACCTCCAAATGGGCAGATATAGTTGCCCCTCTGTATATGATCAGACTGCTTTTATCTGCCCCGCTTTGTGCGGGGCTTTTTCTTTTTGTTCCGCTTACTTGAATTTGTTATAAAATTTTTCTCCAACCTTTGGAACATTTTGGCTTTCTTGTGTCGTATATGGTTGGAGAGCAAAATCATTATCATAAAAGAAAGGAGAATTCAATGAAGAATTCAAACGACTCTCTTATTCTCGGTATTGACCACGGATACGGGAATATCAAAACAGCAAATAAGATTTTTGGAACGGGTATTTATGTGAGCGACACCGAGCCCGCTTTCAAAGACAATTTGCTTACGTGGAACGGTAAATACTACACAATCGGTGAAGGTCACAAGGAGTTCGTTGCCGACAAAATTCAGGATATGGATTACTATGTACTGACCTTGGCGGCTGTCGCTTACGAACTTCGTGCACGTGGACTGCGTGAGGCTAAAGTTCACTTGGCGGCAGGTCTTCCTCTGACTTGGCTCACTGCACAGAAGGAAGCTTTCCGCCGCTACCTTTTGCAGAACAAAGAGGTTGAATTCAGCTTCAACGGCATTGACTACAGGGTCGAGTTTACGGGTGCGGATATTTTTCCGCAGGGGTTTGCCGCTATTGCGGACAGAATTCACGAATTCAGCGGAACAAATATGCTCTGCGATATCGGCAACGGTACGATGAACGTTATGCTTATCAATGAGAAGAAACCCGAAAACCGAAGATGCTTCACGGAGAAATTCGGCACTCAGCAATGCGTGATTCAGGCAAAAGAAGATATGATGCGCACTCACCACGCAACGGTTGACGAATCGGTTATCACCCGTGTGCTTCGTTTCGGCAAAGCGGATATTGCGGATGAATTTCTTGAAACGATTACGAAATCCGCAAAGAACTATGTTGCCGAGATCTTCCGCAATCTTCGCGAACACGGCTACGACCCGAGAATGATGCGACTGACGGTTGTGGGCGGTGGCGGATGCCTGATTAAGAATTTTGCCGACTGCGACAAATCACGAATTACCGTTATTGATGATATCCGTGCAACCGCAAAAGGTTATGAACGGCTTGCAACGAGGCAACGAAAAAGAAGTGGCAACAAATGAATATCAAGAAAATATCCGTGCGATTTAACCTTGATAAAGAAGCTGACAGCAAAGCTTGGCACTATCTTCGCTCTGTCAAAGGTCAGTCATACACTGAAACAGTAATCAATGCTCTGTTGAATCACGACCTGGCTGACCTCATTGAAGAAAAATTTGTCGGTATGAAACTTCAGGCACCACCCGAAGAAAAACAAATAAGCGAGATTGAACAAGAGGAAAATGATGATATCGTCTTCAATTTCCTCGACAGCTTTTAGTGACGGCATTTTTGCCGTCACTTTTGTTATGCCGAAAAAACTATGACGGCACTTTTGCCGTCACGCCGAAACGGACTGTTTTGATAACCGCCCTCCTAAACGAAACAGTCTGCTTCGGTAATAAGAAACGGATAAATCCGAAAAATATCTGTTTCTTCAGTCTTAGCAAGCATTGGATTTATTGTAATAAATCCGCTTGTGGGGTACACCCCGAGAAATTCAAAAAGAAAGGAATGAACATTATGCAGAAAAGAATCCACCGAGTAACCGTTTGCCTTACAGAAGAAGAACACCTCAGGCTCAATGAGATGTGTAAGGCAACCGGACTCACAATGTCAAAGCTGATAAGATTTCTGCTTAGCGGTTATTTACCTGCACAGGCTCCACCTGCCGAGTATGCTGTGCTGATAAAAGAACTGCGTGCAGTCGGAAACAATCTTAATCAGCTTGCAAGAATCGTCCATTCGGGCGGTTATCTCAACACTGCCGAGCTTGATAAAGCCTGCAAAAGCTTCAACGAGGTTTCGGAAAAGGTTGACGAAGCCTTTGCACCCAAAAGAGCGTGGCAGTAACTAAAATATTCCCCGTAAAAGGCAGGATTGGCAAATGTATCAACTATGTAATGAATCCTGAAAAGACTATTGAAGCTGACGGGTGGAGTTATATTGACGGCATCAACATAACTCCCGAAACAGCGGAGAAAAGTATGATGTCAGTTAAGCACCGCTACGAGAAAGAGGACGGGATAATGGCTTTTCACGTAATTCAGTCTTTTGCACCCGGTGAGGTTACACCCGAAGTCGCACACGAAATCGGAATCAAGCTCGCCGAGAAAATGTGGGGCGACAGGTTTGAGGTTATTGTTTCAACGCACCTTGACCACGAGCATATCCACAACCACTTTGTTTTCAACTCCGTATCGTTTGTTGACGGGAAGAAGTATAACGACGACAAAAGAAATCTTTACAGACTGCGTGAGGTATCCGATGAGCTTTGCAATGAATACAAGCTGTCGGTTGTTATGAATCCAAAGAAAAGCAGAGGACTTCCGTATAACGAGTATATGAACGAAAAGAATATGAAGCTTACCAAGAATGCGATTATCAAAACCGAAATTGACGAAACGATACTCACATCAATAAGCCGAAAGGACTTTTTCAATCAGATGAAAAAGAAGGGCTACACCTTTAATTTCACAAGCCGATACTCAACGGTTTATCACCCTGCGTTCAAGCGGGCAACAAGACTTGTAACTCTCGGCGAGGATTATGCTCCCGTGAATCTGATAAAACGCATTGATGAAAGCTGGCGCAGATACCGTGTTGATCTTCCGCCGCAGGACGACCTCTACAAACAGTATATCGGTAACGAGCCGATTATCGGTTATGCACAGACCTATGTGCGGTTTATAACCATTGTTGAAGCGGTGAGAAAAAGACCTGATAACAACAGAGTTGCGGTTAAATACCTTGCCGATGAAATACGCAAGCTGAATAGACTCGTTGAACAGCAAAACCTTTTGTGCGGTAACGACATTGAAACCGCCGAACAGCTTGAAGCCTACAAGCAGGGCTGTAAGGATGAGCTTGCAGAGCTGAGCGAGGCGAGAAATATTCTGCGAAGCAAATTGAAAACTGCTCAGAATCACGGCGATGAAAATGAAGAGCGAGAGCTGAAAGGGTATATTTCAGATCTTACCGGAAGGATGAAGATACTGAGAAAGAATATTACAGTCTGCGAAAGGATTGAACAGAAGAAGCCTGAAATTGACGAAATGCTTCAGGACATCAAAGAAATTCACACACCAACCAGAAATAAAAATTATGAAAGGAGCCGTTAATATGGCAAACAAAAAATTAAAATCTGCGGTTAACATACCGCTTGAAAAAATCCGTCCCTTTGAGGGACACCCCTACAAGGTTATTGATAACGAGGAGATGAACGCCCTGATTGAAAGCATACAGGAGCAGGGCATTCTCTCACCGCTTATCGTAAGACCGCTTGAAAATACAGAGGATGAATACGAGCTTATCTCGGGACACAGAAGACTGAGGGCGGCACAGAAGGCAGGGGCAAAAAATGTTCCTGTCTTTATTTATGCCGTCAGCCGCGATGAAGCCGCAATAATGCTCGTAGACAGCAATCTGCACAGAGAACATATCTTGCCGTCCGAAAAAGCCTTTGCTTATAAGCTTAAGTTGGAGGCACTTAAACATCAAGGTAAAACTTCGTCCCAAGTTGGGACGAAGTTGAGAAGTGATGAAATTATCGCAAGTCAGAGCGAGGATAGCCGAAACCAAGTTCAGCGCTATATCCGTCTGACATATCTCATACCCGAGCTTCTTGACCTTGTTGACGAGGGCAGAATTGCTCTCACTCCTGCAGTTGAGTTGTCTTATCTTACCGAAGAACAGCAATACAGTCTGCTTGGCACTATTGAGGTCGAGGACAGAACACCGTCACTTTCGCAGGCAGTCCGCTTCAAAAAGCTCAGTCAGGCAGGTCAGCTGACCGATGAACTCATTGACTCGATAATGCAGGAAGAAAAGGCAAATCAGCGTGAAATGTTCCGTATTCCGATGGAGCGTTTGCAGAAGGCATTGCCCGATTTGAAACCGAGTCAGGTTGAGGATTTCATCATCAAAGCCATTGTTTACTATCAAAAACACTTGGACAGAAGAAAGGACAATGGTGCGAGATAATCCGCACATTTGTAAAGGAGGTTTGTAATGAGTAATATTGATATCAATAAAATAAGCGATGACCCCGAATACTGTTTTGCGGCTTTGAAGCTCATTGAACAGTTATTCAGGGACGGGAAAATACCGGAATATATGTTTCACAATATTCTGAAAGAATATGCGGATATTGTGGATGAAGGCAAGTTCATCAAAGGAAATCACAATCAGACAAAGGAGGACACAATATGATAAATTCAGATTTCGGAAAGCGACGGGTAGTAATCTATGCCCGAGTTTCCACAGACCACAAAGAGCAGCTGTCGGCGCTCGAAAATCAGCTGGATTGGTATGAGCCGATTCTCAAGGCAAGACCCGAATGGGAGCTCGTTGACAGATATATTGACGAGGGTATCACGGGCACATCTGCCGAGAAAAGACCGCAGTTTATGAAAATGATAAGGGATGCCAAGAAAAAGAAGTTCGATTTGATTATCACCCGTGAGGTTTCCCGTTTTGCCCGTAACACGGTTGATACCCTGCAGTACACCCGTGAACTTAAGGCGATGGGTGTTGAGGTTTTCTTCATAAACGATAACATCAAAACCTTTGACGGTGACGGCGAATTGCGACTGACCATTATGGCAACTCTTGCGCAGGACGAAAGCCGAAAAACATCGGTGAGAGTTAAAAGCGGTCAGCAGACATCAATGGAGAACGGTGTGTTCTACGGCAACGGCACCATTCTCGGCTACAGACGGGTTGAAAAGCTGCTTGAAAGCAACAAAAAGCACGTGGACTTTTTAATCGACCCCGTGCAGGCTGAAACGGTAAAGCTGATTTATGAAATGTATCTTGAAGGTCACGGACTTATGCAGATAAAGAATGAACTTGAACGCAGAGGCTACAAAACCGCAACGGGTAAAAGCAGATGGTATGAAACGGTCATATCCAACGTTCTGAAAAACTCGTTTTACTGCGGTATCATCACTTACCACAAGGAATACACGCCCGATTACCTGACACAGAAAAAGGTCAAAAACTACGGTGAAATCGACCTTGTGCAGGTCAAAGGCAGACACGAGCCGATTGTATCGGTAGAAGATTATGAAAGGGTGCGAGCAATTATGGCAAGCAAAACAGCTCAATGCAAAATGAACGCAAAGAAAAGAAGTCTGATGATTGGCAGAAGACCGAGGACTACCGTATGGGGTAAGCTACTCATCTGCGAATGCGGTCACAAGTTCAACACCAGGAACTGGTACAGAACGGCAACGCAATCAAACATCGGTTATCAGTGCTACGATTCCGTGCGGACAGGCTCTTACGAAAGCAGAAAAAGAAAGGGTCTGCCGCTTGAGGGTATCTGCCGTACTCCGATGATACCCGAATGGAAGCTGCAGTTGATGGCAAACCACATCTTCCGCAACTATCTTATGCAAAGGGACAAGGTGCTGGCGCTTGCCAACTCAATGCTCGAAGCACACATCGGCGACACGAGTGAAACAGTCGATTACGAAGAGCTTATCGAGCAGAAGAAACGGCAGCTCGCAAAGCACAACCGAAAGCTCGATAACTATATCGAAATGAGGGCGGAGGGTGATATTGACAAGGACTCGTTCACCCAAAAAACCTCGGAGCTCAGAGCCGAAATAAGGAAGCTGAGTGACGAGATTGAAGCACTTGAAGACAAGCAGAACGACGAGCCTGAAATTGTGGATTACAAAGAAAAGCTGACGGTGCTTCAATATGCTCTTGTGCAATACACAAATCCCGATGAAAACGACATACCCGAAAGCATAATTGAAGCCTTTGTTGAGAAGATTGTGGCAAAGAAAGACGGCTTTGATTGGTACCTGCGGTTTGACGGTGACCCGAATGACCCGCTTCACCTGAAAACTGAGGGCAGAAGGCGCCAAAACAGCTCTGTATCAACGGTTGGGGGACACCTCCCAACCACTCCTTTCGGAGACGCAGGCAGCTATTAAGGGATAAGGGAAATCTCCCGCAAAAAAACGATAATTTCAGCCTTAAGTTGGTTGATATGAGCCTGACCAAAGATTTCGCTTTTGAGTATATCAAAACCAAGTCAATGGTTGACCATTTCAAGCTCTCCAAATGGCAGGATATGAATATCGGTGTATATATCTAAATAATGAACTCCGTTTACCGAGCAATCGGCAAACGGAGTTTTTGTTGTATGTATTGCATATATGCTTGACAATGTCGATTATCGACAGTATAATATATATGTCGATATTCGATATAAGGGTGGTGCAGTTTTGCCGAGATTAAAATTTCAAACACTGACCGAGCAGATGTTTTATATTTTGTTATGCCTTAAAGATGAGTGTTGCGGAATTGATATTATGGATAAGGTTTCGAAGATGACAGACGGCAGAGTGAAAGTCGGCTCGGGTACGCTTTACAATCTGCTTGAACAGTTTTTGGGTTCAGGGATTATTATTCAGACAAAGGCAGAGGGCAGACGCCGTAATTATGTTCTGACGGACAAAGGAAGAGATATTCTCAGATATGAATATGAGCGCCTTTGCACTCAAGCAGAGGATTACCGTAAAATGTTTTTATAAAAAGGAGGTCAGGTTATGTCGCAGGAAAAAAGCATTAAGACTTTTCGGGAAGATTTTGGTTATTACGACCGAACAGGTATGCAAGAATATCTGGAACAGAAAGCTTCTGAAGGTTGGAGACTTCTAAAAAAACAGTTTGCCAGAGAATGGGAATTCAAGCGAATTGAACCGCAAAAACTTCATTATGCAATAACCTATCTCCCGCAGATTTCGAACGAGGACAGTTTTTTGCTGTCCAAAGATAAAATTGAATATCTTGAACTTTGTGCAGCATCGGGTTGGCAGTTTGTTTGTGCATACAAAAATATGGTTATATTTATTAATGAACAAGAAAACCCGTTGCCTCTTGAAACAGACCCTGAGGTTGAACTTGACTTGATACATAGATCATTTTTAAAACATGATCTGCCAAAAAGTATTCTCTCTTTTGCATTTTTTATGTTAGCATTTTTTTATGTGCTGTTTTCCAATACTGCCTCCCAAGGTATAGATTTGGTTTTGGGTTTTTTCGCATTTCTTTCTTTTTATACTGCTATCGACTTCTTCGGCTATCTTCGTTGGCGAAAGAAAGCACTTGCTTCAGCGGCAACGGGTGAATTCCGCAGAACAGGTATTCCCGATATGTTTCTTTCAGCTTTGTTGTATGTATTTTTGATTTTGTGCGTTGCAATAATTCTTATAAAATCAATTATAATAAGCGAATGGGAAACTACTATTGTAATTGCTGTCATTGCTGTTATGGTAATTATTAATGAGATTTTAGATAAGTTGAAAAAGAAAACAGAGGCTAATTGGAAAAAGAATCTGTTTAAATTTGTTTCGTTTTTGAGTTATATTGCAGCTATATTTTTTGCAAACTATATTCTTGATTTGTTTTAATGTCGGCATAAAAAACAGAAGATAAAAATTTAAACCTCCTTGTAAAATGGTATTACCAAATACAAGGAGGTCGTTTTTTATTCTGTTGTCACCGCTATTTTTATCACACCCTCAAGTTTATTCTCAAAGATTTCGTATGCTTTTTCGATGTCTTTGAGGGCGAAGCGGTGGGTAATCAGCGGAGTTGTGTCAATCTTGCCCTTCTCGATGAGTGAGAGAATTTCGTCGCAGTCGCAACCGTCAACACCGCCCGTTTTGAAAATCAGATTTTTGCCGTACATATCGGGCAGAGGAAGGCTCTGTGGTTTATCGTAAAGAGCAACAACCGTGACAACCGCATTCGGTCTTGCACATTCCCACGCAAGGCGGAAAGTATCTTCTGCGCCTGCACCCTCAAGCACAATATCCGCACCGCCGTGGTCAGAATTCTGAAGCACAAAATCCTTGCAGTTCTCAGGCTCGCAGATGAGCACGTCGGGATAATGCGACTTCACAAAATCAATGCGGTTTTTGTCCTTTTCACAGACGATAATTCTCTTCGGGTTTTTGAGCATAACGCAAAGCAGAGTACAGATTCCCGTCGGACCTGCGCCGATAATCAATACGGTATCATCGGGAGTAATCTCCGAAATTCGAGTCGCCCAGAATCCCGTTGCGAGTACATCGCCGACAAACAAAGCCTGCTCATCGGTAACGGTATCGGGAATTTTGTTGAGCCCCATATCGGCGTAAGGTACACGGACAAACTCGGTCTGTCCGCCGTCAATTCTGCATCCGAGCGCCCAACCGCCGTTCTTGTCGGTACAGTTGTTTACAAAACCCTTCTTGCAGAAAAAACATTCACCGCAGAAAGTTTCAACGTTGACAGTAACTCTGTCGCCGACTTTGACATTCTTAACGTCAGCACCGACAGATTCTACAACACCGACCATCTCGTGACCGACTGTAATACCCGGTACAGCACGGGGAACAGAGCCGTGTTTGATGTGCAAATCGCTTGAACAAATGCTCGAAAGAGTTACTCTTACAATCGCATCACGGCTGTCAATTATCTCAGGCTTCGGCTTGTCCGTAAGCTCAAACTTCCCGTGTTCTTTGTATGTATAAGCTATCATATCAACGCTCCGTTTTAAGAATAAATCAACGAATCCTTTACCGCTTTTTCAAAATTGCGTGCGGATTCATTTCCTGCTCCGCCGTCAAAAAGAGAATTTTTCATATACACGGCAGCAATATTGTTTGCGGGGTCAATCCAGAAATGTGTACCGTAAGCTCCGCTCCAACCAAAAGCTCCGAGCGGCAAATCTTCATAATCTTCTCTGGCTATCACTCTGACACCGAGCCCCCATCTTTCGCTTGAGGGCATTATTTCTTCGGAAACAAAAGGTGTACTCATAAGCTTCATTGTATCTTCACTGATAATCTGTTTTGTCGGTGTTTTTCCATTGTTCAGAAGCATTTTTGCAAACCTTGAATAATCGGCAAGCGTTGATACCAACCCTGCTCCGCCGAGATAATGTGTTTTGGGGAAATCAGAGAAAATACAGTCATCATTCATTATCTCATCGTAGTTTTTGCCGTCAATCTTATTATGCATGGCAATCATTGCGTTCCATTGCTCCCTTGTGGGAGTAAACGTGGTGTTCACCATACCGCACGGCTCAAAAATTTCCTGCATTAAAAAGCTGTGATAATCGGTTCCGCCCACTTTTTCAATGATTTTTGCCAGCACGTCAAAAGCTGCAAACGGACTGTATTGCTGTTTTGTTCCCGGTTCAAAATCCAGACCGATTTTTGAATAGAACTCAACTGCGGAATCAATGCTTTTCTTGTCATTATAGGTCATTTTCTGCTCTTTCAAAGGGTCGGTGCCGATTCCCGAAGTATGCGTAAGCAGATTGCAAACAGTAATTTCATTCTGTGCTTTACCCAAATCCGTCAAACCGTTCTGTGTGATTTGTGTTATGTGAATATCTTTGAATTCAGGCAAAAATTCGGATACTTTATCATCAAGAGAAAGAAGTCCCCGTTCAATAAGAATAAGTATTGCAGCCGCTGTAATGGGCTTTGTCATGGAAGCCATACGGAATATTGTGTTTTCGGTAACGGGGTGAGTGCTTTCTGCAGAAACTGTTCCAAAACATTTCTTATAAATCACGTCACTGCCTTGGATAACACAATAAGCCGAACCGAACACTTTGTTATTCTCAAAGTCGTACCGAGCAGCTTTTTCAATATTATTTTTTAACAAAGCAATATTCAAATCGCTCATCTCCGTATCTTAATTTAACCCTCAAATCAAAACTCCGTCACAATGATCAACCTCATGCTGAATTATTTGTGCAGGAAAACCCGTGAAAGTTTTGATGCGGGTTTGGAATTCAGCCGTCTGCCATTGCACTTTTATTGTCTGATACCGTTTGCACTTTCGGGGTCCGCCAAGCAGAGAAAGACAGCCTTCTTCTGCATCGTAGGGTCCCGATTTCTTTATGATTTCGGGGTTAAACATTACCATATATGTTCCGTCATTATCAAATACGATAATGCGTTTTTGCACACCGATCATATTCGCCGCCATACCTACACAGCCGTCTTTGTGGGCGGTGAGAGTATCCAGCAAATCCTGTGCTACCTGCAAATCTTCTTTTGTTGCAACCTCTGATTTAATGCTGAGCAAAATCGGATCGTGTACGAGTTTTTTAATCATTTTATTTATCCTCAAAATAAGAGTTTTTCTTGTTTTATTACTAAAATTGCTACAACAAATGAATCAAATAACAATTCATTTGTTGTAGCAACCCGAAATACATAAGGTTTTAGCAATAGCAATGAAATATTTAAACAGATAGTTGCCTGATAAAGCTAAATTTTCGATATTTTTTACTTGATAAATTCAAATATATTATCAAGCAACTCACAGTAGTAATTAATATTATCTCTTATTCCACGGCACTTGTAAGAATCGTAATATGTTTTGTTTCCATCCTTGTCCGTAAAATAAAAAGCTCCATCTGCTTCGGGTTCTTTTTTTGCGTGGGCAAGCTTATTACGCTCTTTTAAAATATTTTTATCATAGTTATCATGAAAATTTTGTATATGAGAATATTGTTTATATTTTTCTTTGAATATTTTATTTGCGATTTGGGATAGTTTAAAAATACAAGATAAATATAACATATAGGCGAGGAGTTATCAATGATTTTTGCCGATTTATAGGGGGAATTTATGATTTTTATTGAATGACGAGTTTTTTACATTAAATAATGTTTGCGAATTTCTGGGGAAGTCTGAGCGAGGATGACAAAACCATTCTGATGTATTCGATGAACAATATGACACAAGCCGAGATGGCAAAAAAGATGGGGTTCAAAACACACAGTGCAGTCGGCAAAAGACTTGCAAAACTGAAGCAAAAGTTTATAGAGGAATAAAAAGAGGGAACAAACTGTAAAAAAATACGGTTTGTTCCTTTAACTTATTTAATTAGACAAATTGGAATTTGTCAGATATTTATTATTACAAACAATATTCAAAAATTATCTTTAATTATTAGTTAATCTGTTTTGAAATTCAGTTGAATCCCTCTTTTTTGTGTGATACAATAACAAAAAATCAAAAAGAGGGATATTATGAACATCAGAATTAAAAAGATTGTTTGCATTGTAATGACTTTATGTTCCGTCTTTTCAGGAGCATTCGGTTTGACTTCATTTGCAGCAAATGAAAATGACAGCGATACAGTTCTCTATGTTTCTCCCGTTGCTGCAGATAACGGTGAGGGAACATTGCAGTCACCGATCAGTCTTTCAGGCGCAAAAGAGATGCTTAAAGGCATGAAAAATGAAAAGTCATCCGCGACAGTATATCTTTTCGGCGGAACATATTATTTTGATGATGCTTTATATTTCAATTCCGAAGATATGGAGAATGTTACTTATAAAGCTTATGATGAAAATCAGGTTATTTTCTCCGGTGCTTATGAGATAAGCGGTTTTGAAGAGAGTGAAGCCAACGGAGTTAAGGTTTTTACAAAACAGCTTGATACTTCTGCGGATAATTGGTATTTTAAATCTCTTTTCAGCGACAACGGTGAAGTCAGAACAACCCGTTTTCCTGAAGAAGGTTATTTAACAGTTAAGGCTACTGCACCCGAAGATGACCTTTGGAATGAGGAAAACAGACCTTGGGAATTCACTTACGGTCAGCGTTCTTTCTATGCAAATACCGATGATATTCCCGATGAGTTTCACAATTCGGAGGATGTCAATATCCGCATTCTACATTATTGGCACGATGAGCTGATGAATATAAAATCCTTCAATGCCGAAACGGGAAAAATCGGCTTATCAAGACCCTCTACAATGGAAATAAGAGATATTGACCGATATTATTTTGAAAATGTTTTTGAAGCCCTCAACGAGCCCGGTGAATGGTATCTCGATAAGGTTTCGGGCGTTCTTTATTATGTTCCGAAAGACGGTGAAAAAGCTGATACGCTCACTCTTTACGGTTCAAATGTCGACAGACTTATTGATATAAACGGTGTTGACGGAATTTCCTTTGAGGGTATTCATTTCACCCGTACCGATTGGGCAGAGCCCAAAGCCGACGGATTTTATGCAGGAACATGGTGGGAAGAAAATGATATGGATTTCCCTCAGGCGGCAATATTCGTTGACGGAGTTGTGGCCGTTAAATACGCAGAAAATGTTCACCTCAAAAACTGTGAATTCACCTATCTCGGCGGCACTGCCGTAAAATTCGGATTCGGTGTAAAAAATTCATCTGTTGAAAACTGTTATTTTGAAAATATTGCCGCAACCGCTGTTTATGCAGGCGGCGAAAACTGCTTGCCTGAGCACGAAAACTACACACAGAACATTACAATCAAGAACAATGAAATATACAAATACGGCAGAAAATTCTTCAGCGGAATCGGTATTCATATAACCTTCTGCGATACTGCCGAAGTGGTAAATAATGAAATTCACGACGGTTATTATACAGGTATTTCTGTCGGCTGGCTCTGGAGTTATGATTACCACGCAACCAAGAACATAAATATCAGCCGAAATCTTATTTATAATATCGGTCAGGGTTGGCTTTCCGATATGGGCGGTATATACATGCTCGGTAAACAACCCGGAACTGTTTTAAGTGAAAATGTTATTCATAACGTTGCCGCTGATCCCGGTGAAGGCGGTTACGGAGGTTGGGGAATTTATCTTGACGAAGGCTCATCCTTTATGACGGTTGAGAAAAACCTTGTTTACGCCTGCGGCAGCCAGAGCTTCAATGTTCACTACGGTGAAGGTAACATTATCAGAAATAATATTGCAGCCCTCAGCAAAGAAGGCCTGATGAGCCCCGGTATAGACAAGGGTGAAACCCACGCAACGGCGATGTATTATAACAATATTTTCCTTACATATAACAAAGCACCGATTTATATAGAAATGCTGAATCCCTCACATTTCTATGATAATGGTAACCTTATGTGGAGCCTTACAGAGGGCGATGAACTTTATTTCAACACAAGCGAGTATGTTTACACCCTCGAAATGGCTCAGGACAAGGGATTTATTCATTTCCCGACTGTTGCTGACCCGATGTTCAAAGATGCACTTAACTTTGACTTCATGTTAGCGGAAAACAGTCCTGCATTCGCTTTGAATTTTGAGGCATGGGATTATTCTTTGGCAGGTACAATTAAAGACACCGTTATCGGTCTCAACAAAGCAGGCGGTCAGACACCATATAATGCAGAATCTGAGTTGCAGCCTGATATGAAATTTGAACATAACTTATTCGGAGGCTATATTCCTTATATTATATTTGTCCTTCCCACACTCCTGGCATTGGCCTGGCTTGTTATCGGCGTAATCAAGGGCAAAAAGACAGTAACATTGCCGATATTGGCTGCGGTTATTTCAGTACCTTTGTTTGTTGCGGTTTATAATATGTATCTTGAATGGATAGAAATTCTCTATTTCTTATCTGTATTTGCATTGGCGGCACTTGCTTCTGTTCTTCCCACATGCGTTGCGATTGAAAAAGGCAAAACTAAGAAAGGCATTGTTCTGGCGTTTGTTGTCAACTTCATTCTTTCGGCAGGTATTTTCCTTGGTCTTGCAGGTGTATTTAATATGCTTTTGCAACCCGGAAGCCCTGAAGTAATTTCACTTGCTTGCGGAGCAATGTTTATCTATATGCTTGTTGAAACAATCCGTATTTTAAAGGTATACAAAACAAAATAATTCTATAAAAGAGAAAGGAACTGATTTTTGGTCAGTTCCTTTTTTGATATATTCAGTTCTGTAAATTCTTATTTGTCACTATAATCATGCCACAGTAAAAAGAAAATTTCCACCGTGATTTTTGTGGTGTTCATGTACAAATGGGCAGATATATTTGCCCTTGGATATGATAGAACTACTATTTACCTGCACAGGCTCCTCCTGCCGAGTAAAGCGGGATTAACTGAATTTTATTTATCTTTCTTTTCTCTGTTACGGGGTGCCGTGAGTTTGTTGAGCGCAACTGTTGCACCGACAATAATTGATGTAACAATGAATATACCAAGCATGCCCTTACCCATGATCGGCAGTGACCATTGAAGGTTTTCGGGAGCAAATCTGATGTCATCGCGTGCAACCTGAGCAGTTGTTTCTTCTGTTTCAAGTGCACCGATTGTTTCTACACCTGTAAGGAGTTCTTCTGTATATATTTCTTTGTTTTCCATTTATGTTTCCTCCTTTACTGCTGTACGAATGTAAGTATCAGACCGCCTGCGATAACGGAAGCAACCTGACCCGAAACATTAACACCGATTGAGTGCATAAGAAGGAAATTCTGGGGATCTTCTGCAAGACCCATCTTATGAACAACACGAGCGGACATCGGGAAAGCTGAGATACCGGCTGCACCGATCATCGGATTTATCTTGTTCTTCTTGGAGAAAATGTTCATAACCTTTGCAAGCATAATACCGCCGAATGTATCGAATACGAATGCGACAAGACCGAGCGCCATGATGAAGAGTGTTTCAATGCGAAGGAAATCTTCCGCAACCATTCTGGATGCGATTGTGATACCAAGGAAGATTGTGATAAGGTTTGCGAGAACATTCTGCGCTGTTTCGGAAAGTGAATTGAGAACACCGCACTCACGAATGAGGTTACCGAACATAAGGAAACCAATAAGTGCAACTGCGTCGGGTGCAAAGAGACCGACGATGATTGTAACAACAATCGGGAAAAGTATTTTTGTGAGCTTTGAAACCTTTTTGCCCGAATATTTCATACGGATAAGGCGTTCTTTCTTTGTTGTGCAAAGCTTAATAATTGGCGGCTGAACAAGGGGAACAAGCGCCATATAAGAGTAAGCAGCAACCATAATTGCAGCTGTATAGCTTGAACCAAGCTTCTGAGCAACAAAGATTGATGTGGGTCCGTCTGCTGCGCCGATAATAGCAACTGAAGCGGCATCAAAGATGTTGAAGCCTGCAAGAGAAGCTGCAGAAAGTGTGAAGAAGATACCAAACTGTGCCGCTGCGCCGAAGAACATAAGTTTGGGGTTGGTGAGAAGCGGTTCGAAATCAATCATAGCGCCTATACCAATAAACAAGATAAGCGGCATAAGCTCGTGTGCTTCGTTACTGATACCTATATCGAACAGGTGGTCAATAACAGCTTTTGCACCTGAGTTAGGCAGATTGACAAGAATTGCACCAAAGCCCATGGGGAGAAGCAGGGTGGGTTCCATTTCTTTTTTGATTGCGAGAAAAATCAGCACACCGCCGATAATCCACATGACGAACATTTTCCAGTCTGCAGCAATGTCAATGCTGAGCAGATTGCTGAAAATGTCGGAGAATACACCGAGTATTGCGTCCACAAAAAAACATCCTTTCTTTTTTGAACAATATACCGTTTAAGTATATCACTTTTCAAAATCATTTTCAACAAAATAAAACAAAAAAATAACTTTTATCAAAATACATAGTAAATATATAGTAATACAACTGAAAATATGTTACATTATTATTAATCGATAAAAAAGGAGAATATTAATGCTGACACTTGAACAGGCAAAAGAATTGCTCGGTACAACCACAACAGAGCATCATCTTATACTTCACGCAAAAAATGTTATGACTGCTATGGGCGGTCTTGCAAAGCATTTTGGTGAGGATGAGGCGCATTGGCAGGCGATAGGGTATTTACACGATTATGACTATGAGCAGCACCCTGACGAGCACCTTAATCACACAGCAGAGCCGCTCAGACAGGCAGGGGTTTCGGAAGAAGATATTCGTGCAATTCTCTCACACGGCTACGGTCTGAGAAACGATGTTGTGCCCGTAACTAATATGGAAAAGGCACTTTACACCGTTGACGAGCTGACAGGAATTATTCAGGCGGCTGCAAGAATGCGTCCTGCAGGAATTACCGACATGGAAATTTCAAGCTTCATGAAAAAGTTCAAGGACAAAAAGTTTGCCGCAAAGTGTAACAGGGAGCTTATAAAAGGCGGCTGTGAAATGCTCGGCATGGAGGTCAAAGAGGTTGCCGCAATCTGCATTGAGGCAATGAAGGAAAAAGCAGACGAGCTTGAGATTGGTGCAAAATAAAGAAATAAGCACAGCGATTTTTATCGCTGTGCTTTTATATTTAAAGAGCTATTCTTACTGTCTTGATTTCCCAGGGTCTGAAATTCAGCTTATTGTCTGAAATCTCAGCGGTTACATTGCTGAGCAGGTCGGTCTGGGCATCAACACTGCCAAAAGCAGGTTTGAACTGAGCCGAAGCGGCTTCATCCGAATAGTTGCAGAAGCGGGCATAAATATAACCGTTTTCGGGGTAGAGTGAAGTGAGCACAACTGCGCCGCCTTCACTCTCAAGCTTTGCTGCGGTCAGTGAATCAAGGTCGCCGTCACCCTTTTCAGCAATTGCAGATTCAGGCTGATATGCATATGAAAGAGCTTTTGTATGAAGAGAAGCATCGTTCATATCTGCACTGAAGGGATAAATAGCAAATTCATCGTCAAACTCACCTTCAAGGATGCGCGTGCCGCACATGTATTCGTTTGAATAAAGCAGCGGAATCAGCATGCGGTTGCCCTGAACTGCCGCACCCATACAGCCGCGGTTGAATACGGCAAGACCGTTTTTGCTGTCACGAAGGCACAGCCAATAAATGCCGTGTGTATATGTTGTTGAGTTAAAGGACTCTTCCTGCGAAACTTCTGTATCAATGAGAATAAGGTCATTGGGATACCAGTACTCTTCGGTTTTGAGCACTGCACCGTTCCAATCGGAGATTGAATAGGGCAGGTCGCGCACCATTCTTCTGTCGCTGTCAAGGCAGGCATTTATAACAAAGCAGAGCTTATCCTCGTGATGGTGTCCGTTTCTTGTGAGCGGAACAGGTCTGCCCTGAGTGACATCCGTTCTGCCTACGAGCTCACCGTGCATTTCAAACTTTGTCCTGCAGTCTATGCGTTCGATTTCACCGTTGAAGCGCATCTCGAAGCTGAAGGGGATTGTGCCGATTTTACCTGTCTGAACTGCAACAGCACTGTGAGAATTAACAGTAACCTTCCATTCGCCGCAGGAAGTACGGTCATCACCGTCAATCCAGGCGGTAAAGAGCGCACCCTCGCCGTTATCAAATATCTTTCTGCCGCTTTTATCAGCAATATATGCAATGCCCTTTTCGTTGAGCTTTGCGGTATAAGCGGGGGTTTTAAGCTCGCCGCATTCCGCACACCATGAAAATGCACTTTCAGCTTCTTTCGTACCGTTGAAAAGAATATATCGCTTTGTTTCAAATGCATCGAGAGTGACATGCACAGAAAGCTTGCCGCTGCGGTATTCGCTTTCCGTGTCTTCGGTATAACATTCACTGTCAACCGCAGCATCAACCCATTCATCAATCGGGAACGAGTGAAGATTCGTAATTACAATTGATTTTGAATCATTGTCGGAAAAGCGTGATGCAATCACACCGAGCGACTTGTTCTTTACATCGCCGGTAAGATTGAGTGATGTCGGGATAAATCGGCGCGACAAATCAAGCAGACCGCAGATTGTAACATCGTGATGCTGTGCGGCAAGGGCATATTTCCAGCCTACTTCACTCAGTTTTTCAAGTGACTGACCGCCGAGCATAATGCTGAGCGCATTAAGCTTTTCTGCCTGCACTGCGTTGACTTCACTTTCGCGCACACCGTTGAAAATTTCATTGCCACAGTAGCCCCAGGGCATCTGAACATGGAAATCATTATCGGTTGTGGCGAGAATATCCGTTGCCTCACCGTAAATTTCCGGAATATCTTCGAGCAGAACATACTCGTAATTTTCCTTTGATTCGATATATTCCGTAAGTCTTTCAATCGGCTGGCAAACATCGTCATAGCGCGAAGCAAGAAGCGGCTTATACTTTTTGAATTTCTCTTCAAAATCCTCCGGCTCATAGCCTGCCTCGCCCTCTGACCAACGGGAAAGAATCCAGTTGTCAAGTGTTGTACAGTTATAGCCTCTGCCCTGTTCGGGGTATGTGGGTACTGCTGGAACAGCGGTTTTGTCTTTGCCTGTCCAGAGTCCCCATGCGGAGTCGAAATTCTTCGGGTATCCGTAACCCATAACATGAGAGCGGAGAAGCGCCGCGTCATAACCGCACTGGCTGATAAGCTGCGGTGTCTGATTGTGCAAAGCAAATTCCGAAATGCTGTATACATTAGGGGTGATACCGAAATAATGAAGATTTGTACGCACAGCATAAGAAAGCTGGCGCGCGTTTGATTCCTCCGAAACGGTAAGCGCGAGCGGCTGACCATAGGTGGTAGCACCAAGGCCGACTCTGTCAGGATATTTTTTCAGAAGAGCCGCAACAGTTTCTACAATTTCAGGGTCCTCTTTTGTGTATTCATCAAATGTGAACGATTCATAATCAAGGCCGATACGAAGCTTTGGATACTTTTCAAGCCATTCTGCAATATTTTTAAGCCTCGGTTTAAGCCATTCGCCCCAAAGTACATATCCGCCATGTTCATAGGTAAGTATATATAGTTTGTCTGCCATTCGTCTGTACCTCCTTGATTTTTTCATAATATCACCGTAATGTTATGTTTGTCAAATGATAGTTTAAAACAACAATCAATAATCTTTTAAACATGTATTGACGGAAAACAATCCATAATGTAAAATATTATTCAAATATAAAAATAAACGGAGGTACAAAAATGAATAAAAAGCTTTTAAGCTTTCTTTCGGTTGTGCTTTGCGCTGCCCTCCTTGTTTCGGGCACAGCTGTCGGCTCCTATGCCGCAGGTGAGCAGAGTGTTGCCGCAACACAGGAAGAATCCTTTGGTGACAGCATTATGAAAGGTCTTTACAATACACTTAATGTTATTGTTGAAGGTCTTGCAAAGTCAATATGTGCAATTTATGTAAATCCTCGTGACTGGCAGAGCATGGATGAATACGATTCGGAAGAAATCGGCTTCATGCCCGGCAGAGATACATATCAGGCTCAGGCTGCAGACGGTAATGTATGGAAGCTTGGCTACTCCAAAAAGAGCATTGTACCTGAGGACATTGACAGCGGCAAATACAACCTTGGCAGAGACCTTCTCAACAAGTATGCAGAGGGCGTTTATGATGACCAGTGCATCCGTGTTGCAGTAATTGATGACAACAGCGGCGAGGGCGCAGTTGTGCTCGGTGCAATAGATGCACTCGGTGTAACTTCAACAGATGTCCGCACAATCCGCAAGGCTGTGCTTGAATACTGCAAGACTCAGGGGATTGAGGTTGCAAGCATCAATATCAGCGCAACTCACGCACACTCCGCTCTTGACACACAGGGTGTAAGCACAGAATTTTTCAAGAAGCTTGCTGCGACAACATGGCGCAATCTCTTAGGAATCAAGGGAACAATGGCAGGACTTGAAACCGCAGAGTTCTTTAAACAGCACTTTATCAGCGTATCTGTTGAAGCAATCAAAGAAGCTCTTGGCTGCATGGAAGAGGGCAAGCTGTACTTCTCCGCAATTGATATGGGCGAATATTTCAAGGATAAGCGTGAGCTTATTTCCAAAGAAGATCTTCCCGAAACGGCAAGCTTCAAATTTGTGCCTGCTTCCGGCAAGCCCTGCACATATATCAGTGACATCACTTGTCACGCAACCTCTTTCAGTGCAAGCAACGGTCTTGTCGGTTCAGACTACATCTACTATGCTGACGAATACATCAAGGCAAACGGCGGCGGAAATTTCATTATGATTCCGGGTGCTGTAGGTCAGGTATCACGCGATATAAGTGTTGACACAACCGGTATGACAGAGTATGAGGAAAAGGGCGCAGATGCACGCGAACTTGGTAAGCTTGTCGGCGCAAAAATTGTTAAGGCAGACTATGCAACAGAGCTTGCGCCTATACTCAATGTAAAGCACAGAGAGCTTTTCATCAAGCCCGAAAACAGCATTCTTACTCTTGCATGTGAAATAGGTCTTGTTAACAACAGAATTTTCTATGACGGTTTCCTTATCAAAGAATATAAAATGGCAACTGAGATGGGTTATCTTGAATTCGGCAACGAAATTGCACTTGCCCTCTTCCCCGGCGAGCTTTATCCTGAGGTTTTCTGGGATGATGAAATTACGGGCGGCGCAAACTGGGACGGTACCGAGTGGCCTTACGACAGCCTTTCAACAGCTGTTGAGGGTGTAACAACCTATGCCGTAAGCCTTACAAACGATGCAATCGGCTATGTGCTTACAGACAATAACTTTGCTTTTATGGGTCATATCATAGGCGACGGAATTGCAGACGAAACTCTTTCTGTCGGCAAGCATATCGGTTCATATCTTGTAACGGAATATCTCACACTTGTTAATTCTCTTTGATTTTATTGTGACAGATAAAATAATATAATACCCTTTAGGGCAGATATTAAAATGACAAAAATCCCGTAATACTATGTGTATTACGGGATTTTTTATAATGCTTCATCGGAAAAATAAATAAAAAACTTAACTTTCTTATTGAATGTTGCCCAAGGGGTTGGCTTATTTAAAAACTGCTGTCAGAACATAAAGCCTATTATTTTCATCAGTATTGTTCCTGTAAAATTCATTATCCATTCGGGAATGCGCTCTTCGTCAAGATTCATATCTGCTATATCAAGCACAACAAAGATATGGTCATTGTCTTCGATAAAACCTAAGTCATTGAGCCGGTCTGCCAGCATAAGACCGATTATGTGAATTGCAAGCTCGCCTGCCATACGGACTTCATCCAGCAGTTTAACCTGAGCTGCCGTGTGCGTAACAAAATCGTTTGTGCGTAAAACTATTTCTCTTACCGCCGGCACAAGTATTGCAGGGTTGCTCAGCTCCGGGTAAGCTCTCAGGTCAACGCTGACAATGACGGATTCAATATCCGGCTCCAAAAAAAGCGGTTCATACCAGCTGTTGTCTGCAATTTCGCGGGCAATTGCTCTTGCTTCTTCTCTGCTGAAAATTTTAAATCTGTAATCAAGAAGAGAACCTTTTGTCATCTGCGCTTCTCCGTCAGCGGCCATTGCAGGCACGGCGGCGGTAATCGATATAAGCAGCACAAGAAAAAATGATAAAGCTTTTTTCATAATAAAAATTCCCTTTCAGAAAATTTACATTATCATTATATATACATGTTTTTTGTGTGTCAAGTTTTGCATTATATTTAATTTGTGATATAATCTTCAGGAGGTGTTTTTTATGGCTAAACTCAGATACGAAAAGCTCAGCAAACAGGTTGCAGAGCGGATTGCTTCCGACAGACTGAGCGGCACTGTGCCCCAGTTCGGATTTAATGAGGAGCTTGTAATCCGCCGTAATCCGGATATTGATAAGGCAAATGTACTGCGAACTGCCTTTATACGCGATATTGATAAAATAATGCACTGTCCGTATTACAACAGATACACGGACAAAACGCAGGTTTTTTCTTTTTATAAAAATGACGATATTACGCGCCGTGCTCTTCATGTTCAGCTCGTTTCGCGAATTGCGCGCACAATCGGCAAAGCGCTTGGACTCAACCTTGATCTCATTGAAGCAATTGCGCTCGGACATGATATAGGTCACACACCCTTCGGACATGCAGGCGAAGAATATCTTGACGGGCTTCTCAGCAAAAGCACCGGCAGACATTTCAGCCATAATATTCACTCCGTGCGTGTTCTTGATAAAATATTTCCGTTCAATATAAGTCTGCAGACCCTGAACGGTATTGCTTCGCATGACGGAGAAATGGAGATGAGCGAATACCGTCCCCGCAGCTTGGAAAGCTTTGCACAGTTTGATGATCAGATTGAAGCCTGCTATGAAAACAAAGGCAATGTCAAGCTGCTTGTGCCCTGCACGCTTGAGGGCTGTGTTATGCGCATCTCTGATATAATTGCATATCTTGGCAAGGACAGGCAGGATGCAAGCCGAGCCGATGTTGCGGATGAAAGCATTTTCTTTGACGGAAGGCTTGGCACAACGAATGCTCAGATTATAAATAACCTTTGCGTCAACATAGTTGAAAACAGCTACGGCAAGCCCTACATAAAAATGGACAATGACATTTTTAAGGCTCTGACAACCGCCAAAACTGAAAACTACAAATATATTTATAAAGAGGATTCGGTCAGAGAAAAGCTTGAAAGCACCGTCAGACCGATGATGACTCAGCTTTTTGAAAGATTGGTTGACGATTTACTGAGCGGTAACAGGACTTCGCCTGTTTTTTCTCATCACATGGATTTCCTCAATAAAATCCATTATAAAAGAGAAACAGACTATGAAAAAACTGTTCCTGAGCAGATTGTTGCCGATTATATTGCAAGCATGACAGACGATTATTTTGTTGACCTGCATGCGCATCTTTTTCCTGACAGCAAGCTGAAAATAAAATATCGCGGCTATTTTGACTGAATAAAAAATCACCTGATTCTTACCGCAAGCATCAGGTGATTTTTGTGAATTTATTATAACATAAAATAAAATCGCTTACAAGACTTGTATTATTTTTACTTTATTGGTATTATTCAATTTGGTCAATTTTTTTCGGAAGGAGAATTAAATGAGACAGGCTGTTGATTTCAAGGCAAAGGCACATGTTTTCCGCAATACATGGTTTATGCTCAAATGCGGCTTCAAGTGCTCTCCGCTTTCGGTTATACTTATTTATCTTGCCTATATAGGTGAAAACACATACTATTCCGTTGTTTTCAATGTTATGTTTTTACAGACTGCATTATCTATTATCGAAGGCAACGGCAGCTTCAAGGAGTTTGCAATTAAAATTGCCGTTATTATTTTCGGCAAAATTGTAATTGACCTTTTCTCCTATTATGTTTTTCATCCGGTAAGAGAAAAATTTGAAATAAAGTGTGAAAGCTATCTTAATTCACTTATTTTCAAAAAAGCACAGCAGGTTGAGCTTGGCTGTTATGAAGACCCCGACTTTTTTGACAATTATAACCGCGCAACATGGGTAATTGAGCGCGGCGGATTCAAACGCATTATTGAGGGTACAGGCTGGACTCTCGGCAGTGTTGTGAGCATTATTTTCCTTGCTGCATATCTGTACAGCCTTGACCCGTTTCTGCTCGTTTTTATTCTCTGTCCGATTGTTGTAATGTTTTTCAGGGTTAAGCGCAATCAAGTGGAATTTGCAAGAGAAAAAGAAATGACTCCCTTTGAAAGACAAAAGGACTACACAAAGCGCACGGTGCTTCTTAAAGACTTTGCAAAGGAAATCAAGACAACGAACATTTTTGATGTTGTAAAGCGCCGTTTTAAGCAGGCGATTGAAGATAACATAAAGGTTATTAAAAAATACGGCTGGCGCGTTGCAGTGCTCGAATCGCTCAGCGATTTTTTCGGAGAGGTTATACCTGTTGCAGGCGGCTTCGGATATGGCTGTTACCGTCTTATTGCACTCGGTGATATTTCTGTTTCGGATTTTTCCGTGCTTGTTTCCGCAATCACAAACTGCCGCAACAAGCTCAATCAGTTAGCTTTTTATTTTACAATGCAGCAGAAGCACTGTCTGTGGGTGCAGAATATGCGCGAATTTTTAGCCTATGAGCCGAAAGTCATCAGCGGCAGTCTTGTTCCCGGCGACTTTGAAAGCATTGAATTTAAAAATGTTTCCTTCCGCTACGGAAAGAATTCTGATTATACCCTCAAGAATGTTTCTTTCAGAATTAACAAAGGCGAGAGCATTGCAGTTGTCGGTCACAACGGTGCAGGCAAAACCACACTTTCAAAGCTTATGATGCGCCTTTACGATGTGAGTGAAGGCGAAATACTGTATAACGGTGTGAACATAAAAGAATATGACCTTCTCAAATACAGAGAGCGGTTTGCAAGTGTTTTTCAGGATTACAGGATTTTTGCAATGACTGTTGCCGAAAATGTTCTTATAGAAGAGGTTAACGAAAACAATATTCAGCGAGCTGAAAAATCACTTGAGCAAAGCGGAGTTTACGAAAAAATCAAGACTCTGCCTATGGGTATAAACAATCTGCTTACAAGAGAATTTGACGACGAGGGCGCACTGCTTTCGGGTGGTGAGAGTCAGAAGGTTACAATTGCAAGAATGTTTGCAAAGCGGTTTGATATTGCAATTCTTGACGAGCCTTCTTCGGCGCTTGACCCCGTAGCAGAGTCTGCAATGTATGACAACCTTATGGAGGGCACAAAGGATAAAACAGTTATCTATATTTCCCACCGCCTTTCAAGCGCCACACGCAGCGATAACATTCTTGTCTTTGCCGGCGGTGAGTTGATTGAGCAGGGCAGTCACGAAAAGCTGATGAATGAAGGCGGAGAATACTGCAGAATGTTCACCCTTCAGGCATCTGGCTATAGAGAGGAGGCGGGCGCTAATGAAGAATAAGAAAAACAAAAGCGAGAAATCGCACAGCATAAGAAACTATATCTTTATGCTTCGCTTCATTACAAAGCACTCACCGTTTCTGATTTTTCATTATATCCTTGCAGATGTTCTTACCAATCTGCCTTGGATACTCTCAAATGTTGTTCTGCTCAAATACATAATTGATGTTGTTACCGAGGGAAGGGATTATCAGCGTATAATCTATGCTTTTGCTGCTTTTGCGGTGCTTATTGTTTTCGGTAACCTTTATAATACTGTTGTTTATGAAATCTATGTGCCAAAGCAAAAGGAAAAGCTTTATTACAAGCTGTACACCGCCATTTATGAAAAGGCGGCAAAAATGGATTTTGAGTCTTATGATAATCCGGAATTTTACAATGATTTTGTGCTTGCAATGAACTCGATGAGCGACAGAACGGACAGCGTAATCAGCAGCACACAGCGGATTTTCAGCAACCTTTTTTCAATCTTTACCATCACTGCGGTTATTGTCACGATTGATCCGATGAGCTTTGCTTTTGTTTTTGCCTGTGTCGGCATTATGATTCCTATCGGCAGACTTATAGCAAAGGTCAATGTCGGAAAAAAACAGGCTATGACTCCGCTAGACAGAAAAAACATGTATTTTTCACGCGTGTTTTATCTGCAGGATTATGCAAAGGAGCTGCGTCTTAACCCTGCAGGTGAAATGATTGAGCGCAGATATGCTGCAAATGTAATTGACAGACTTAAAACAATTGCACCGTTTCTCAACAAACAGTGTATGCTTTATTTTTCGCAGGACAGTCTTCCGCTGACAATTATAATCAGCTTTGGTGTTACGCTTTATATGGGCTACAAAGCAATTGTAACAAAAGAAATCTCAATGGGTGATTTTGCTGCAACATTCAACGGTGTAAGTGTAGTAAGCTCAAGCACATTTGCGCTGACGACATGGTTTGCCGTAAGCTTCCGCGAAAACGGACTTTATGTTGAAAAGTTCAGACACTTTATGAATGCAGAAGAAAAAATAAAGGATGGAACACTTGAAACAAAGCTTGAAAAGCCTGCAACAATAAAGCTCCAAAATGTAAGCTTTACTTATCCGGGTAACGATAAGCCAACTCTTAAAAATATAAATCTCGAAATAAAACCTTATCAGAAAATTGCGCTTGTCGGCTATAACGGTGCGGGAAAAACAACTCTGACCAATCTGCTGCTGCGTCTTTACGATGTGAGCGAGGGTGAAATAACACTTGACGGTGTTGATATAAAAAACTGGAAAATAAAAAACTATCACGAAAACTACGCGGCAGTTTTTCAGGATTTTTCACTTTTCGGTGCAACACTGGGTGAAAATGTTGCAATGGAAGATGCTCCCGACAAAGCAAGAGTGCTTTCTGCACTTAAAGAAAGCAGCTTTGATAAAAAACTGCCGGACGGTACGGATTCGATTCTTCTTAGAGAGTTTGACGATAACGGTGTGTCACTATCGGGTGGCGAAGCGCAGAAGGTTGCGGTTGCCCGCGCATTTTACAAAAATTGTCCCTTTGCAATCCTTGACGAGCCGAGTGCAAATCTTGACCCCGTTTCAGAGTATTTGCTCAATGAAGCAATGTCCAGAGCGGCAAAGGACAAAACGGTTATCTTTATTTCGCACCGCTTGTCAACTACTGTTATGGCGGATGTGATTTATATGCTTGAAAACGGCGAAATTGTCGAGAGCGGCTCGCATGAGGAACTCATGGCAAAGGGCGGTAAGTATGCCTATATGTTCAACCTTCAGGCAGAAAAGTATAAAGAGGCAGAAGAAAAATGAAAATAACAGCACTTACGGAAAATATATCGCTTAGCGAAAGTATCGGTGCAGAGCACGGGCTGAGCCTTTATATCGAAACGGATAATTACAGAATTCTTTTTGATATGGGCCAGACCTCGCTTTTTGCAGAAAATGCCGCAAAGCTTGGTGTTGACCTGACAAAGGTTGACCTTGCTGTGCTTTCTCACGGTCACTATGACCACGGCGGAGGACTTGAAACCTTTCTTGAAATCAACAAAACAGCAAAGGTTTATCTAAGCAGATATGCATTCGGTGAGCATTATAACGGTACGGAAAAATATATCGGTCTTGACAAATCGCTTCAAGGCAGTGACAGGCTTGCTTTTGTCGGCGATGAGATGCGTATTGACAGCAGCTTAAGTCTGTATTCCTGTAACAAAAACGAAAAGAAGCACGACCTTGGCAGCTTCGGACTGAATATGAAAATCGGCGATGAATTTCTGCCCGATGATTTCAGGCACGAGCAATATCTGCTGATTGAAGAAAACGGTAAGCGCGTGTTAATCAGCGGCTGTTCACATAAGGGTATAATGGATATTGTGAGCTGGTTTGAGCCTGATGTGCTTGTAGGCGGCTTTCACTATTCAAAGCTTGCGCTTGACGAAAAGCTTGAAGAATATTCAAGGCTTCTTTCTTGTCATAAAACAAGCTATTATACCTGCCACTGTACAGGTGCAGAGCAGTTTGATTTTATGCAAAAAATAATACCGCAGTTAAGCTATCTTCACTGCGGCGAGAGCGTGATTTTGTGAATAATTTGTGCTCAGGACATCCCATTTTTTAATATTGTATCGTATAGCTGTATGGCATAGGCTTGCCCCTTCCATACAGCTGTAAGTATATTTAGGGTAACATAGAAGTTTCTTTTCTTGACAAAAAGTTTATAATTTTGTTAGAATTGTTTATATATTGAAAAAAGGGGCTTGTTTTATGAAATCATACTTAAAAGTATTGGCAGTATTTATGGTGATGCTTATGGCACTTCTTACCATAGTTGCAAGCGCGAGCGACTTGGTTACAGACCTTGGCAGCGGCGAGGAAACATCAACTGAATATGAGCCTGAAACAGAAACTCAGCCGGAAAACACCCGCAAGGAAGCACTCCCCACATCCGCAGGTATTCAGGCGCTTCGCGATGAGTTTGACAGTGATGTTGCACCAAAGGCAGGTGCTTATGCACTTGATTACTGTATATATTCACCGGCAGGCGAAAATGATGCTGCCAAGTATCCGCTTGTTATTTTCCTTCACGGTATAGGTCATGCAGACTATGTTGACGCACAGCTTGACGACAGCGATTTCCCGTATTGGGCATCTGCAGAGCTTCAGAGCAGATTTACCGAAGGCGGCGCTTTCGTTCTGCTTCCACGTGCGCCTGAAAACAAGCTTGTTTATTGGGGCGATACTCTTATTGAGCCTCTGCGTGCAGTCATTGACGATGTTATCGCAAAGCACGGTGATAATATTGACACAACAAAAATTTTCATCGGCGGCAGCTCTGCAGGCGGTGAAATGACATGGAATATGATAAGTGCATTCCCCGAATACTTTGCAGGAGCATTCCCCATTGCCGCAACAGGTTCGGTTTCTGAAACGGATGCAAAAAACTGTGCTGATGTTGCAGTCTGGATGATTTCAAGCAAAAAAGACCCTGCGGTAAACTACGCAATGGTTACGCAGCCGCTGTGGAAAATGCTTATTGAAAACAATTCAAACCCTGCAAATTGCCGACTTTCCAGCTTTGATAAGGTTACGGAGCCGGCAGGAAATGCAGCAAGCGATAACCACCATATGGCAAAAACAGTTACCTACGACCTTCATATGCTCGACGGCAGCACCTATCCCGATCTCGAAACAATTGACGGCAACGGCAATGTTGTTAAGCTTGACAGCCCTAACGGTATTATTTATTGGATGAATTCTGTTTCTTCCGATTACGACGGCGCACCTGCCGAGGATGCAGGCAATGCGAATGTAAACTTATTTACATATATTATTGCTGTAATCCGTAACTTTGGCCTGAAGCTTGTCAACATTGTTCAGCGAATTCTCGGTCTGTAAATCTTAATTTGCAAAAATTTTCAACAGCTTGCATATTGCAGGCTGTTTTTGTTTGCTGAGAATATTGCAACATGAACTGTTTTGTGATAATATATATAAAGATTTTGAAAATCGGAGTGTAAATTTATGTCATTAAGAGATTCGTATGTAAAACATAAGGCACAGCTTCAGGCAATTAACCCCAAATATGATGTTATCTATTCCGTGTCGGATGAAAATCCGATCGTTTTTGAGGACAGTGCATCCGTCAGACTTTCTGCGGCAATTATTGCTGACACACATCTTCCCAACAGACCTGCTGCAGAGGCTAACCTTGAAAATGCATTCAAGGACATAGCCAATTCGCCTGAAAAGTTTGATGCTTTTCTTATGGCGGGTGATATTGCCGATTACGGCTTCAAGAGCGAATACAAGCGCTTTTTCAGAGCTTTTGATAAGTTTAAAAACGATATAAAGCTCATCGTTACCCTTGGTAATCACGATGCACGCTTCTTCTTTGATACAAACTCAAAGATTGTTATGGATAAGGTTGAAGAATACTTAAATATTAAAACAAACGGCAAAACATATTATTCCTATGACATAAAGGGATACACCTTTATAGTTATGTGTACCGAAGAAAGAATACTTGAAAAAGCTATTATTTCAAAAGAGCAGATGGCTTTTATTGATAAGGAGCTTGAACGAGGCACAAAGGACGGTAAGCCTGTGTTTGTTATGTGCCATCAGCCGTTTGCCTTCACCCACGGCCTGCCCGAAGTTTGGAAAACAGGCGACCTCGGCGAGCAGAATGACGAAGTCAGAGCAATTTTTGAAAAACATAAAAATGTATTTTTCATCAACGGCCACCTTCACGGCGGTATTTACGAAAATGTGCCCGCTGTAATCAATGCCGGTAACAATGTCCATTCGGTAAGTGTGCCGGGCTACAGAAAGCCTAACAATTTCGGCATTACAGATTGCGGTGTAGGCTATTATTTCGAGGTTTATGATGACAGGGTTATTTTTAAATCCCGTAACTTTATGAAGGGTGAGAACATTTCGCAGGAAAGCGAATACAACAGACTTGAATACAAACTGATATAACTGAAAAGAGTTGCATCCGTCAGCTGAACAGATGCAACTCTTTTAATTTTATATCTTTGCTGGGGGAGTGCGGTGCTTTCTTTCCTTATGCTTGGGCTTGGGTTCAATGTTACCTGCTTTTGTGAGAGCGATTTTGGTGAGCACAGGACCGAAAAGCTCATAAATAAGAACCGAGAAAAGAACAATGTTTCTTATCATTGAGCCGACTTCGCCAAGCTCCATTGCGGTTACCGACATACCGAGTGCAACACCTGCCTGCGGCAGAAGCGTGATACCTAGGTATTTGGTTGTGCTTTTATCGCACTTTGTAATTTTTGCGCTGGCATATGCACCGAAGTATTTGCCCAATGAACGGCTGAGAATATAGGCAATGCCTATTCCGACAATTGTAATATCGGTGAACACACCAAGCTCAAGCTCTGCACCGCTGAGTACGAAGAAAAGACAGAAGAGCGGAGTTGTCCATGCATCTGTTTTGTCCATGATTTCTGCTGAAAAATCACAGAGGTTGCAGAACATTGTGCCGAGCATCATACAAACGAGAAGAGCAGAGAAGCCGATATGAATGCCGCCGATTTCAAATTTGAGCATTGAGAGGGCAACGGTGAAAATTACGCATGTTACCGAAAGGCACAGGCGCTTGCTGTTTGAATTGAAGAAGCGCTCGAAGAGTGAGAAGAGCATACCCATAATCGTGCCGAGAAGAAGCGAACATACAATTTCAATTAAAGGCTCAAGAACAATTGCTTTTATGTTTACTTCGCCGTGCTCAATTGCTTTTGCAATGCCGAAGGATACAGCAAATATGACAAGACCGACTGCGTCGTCGATAGCAACAATCGGCAGAAGAAGGTCGGTGAGCTTGCCTTTTGCCTTGTACTGTCTTACAACCATAAGTGTTGCGGCAGGTGCTGTTGCGGCTGCAACTGCGCCGAGTGTAACTGCCATAGAGAGCGGAAGCTTTTCTTCACCCAGCACAAAGTGCAGACCAATGAGCGCTGCATCAACGAGTAAGGTTGCTACAAGTGCCTGTACAATACCGATAAAGGTTGCCTTGCCGCCGATTTTTTTCAGCTGAGAAAGTCTGAATTCATTGCCGATAGCAAAGGCAATAAAGCCGAGAGCTACCTGAGAGATGATTTCAAATGATTTTACGTTTTCCATAGATATGAAGCCGACACCCTCAATTCCGAGCCTTCCTATACAGTAAGGACCGATGAGAATACCTGCTACAAGATATGATGTTACCGAGGGAAGTCCGAGCGGCTTTGCAATACGCGACAGAAGCAGTCCTGCGCCCAAGGCAAAGGATAAACACAGCAAAGTTTCCATTGAAAATTACCTTCATTTCTTTTTTGATACTTAAAAAACCTTAAAAAGTATAGCACTTGAGAATATAAAGTCAACCGCAAATATGACGAATATAAAGCGGAATTAGAAATTTGTTTTGGTGATTTTTGATTTTTATAGCTTGATTTTTTACTTTCTTGTTAATATAATAAACATAAAAATTTTTTGGGAGATTATTTATGAGCGGCTTAAATTATAAAGGTACGGTTATAAGCTGTTATATAGGTTATGTTTCGCAGGCGATAGTAAATAATTTTTCGCCTCTGCTGTTTGTTATGTTCAGAAGTGCTTTTGGCATTTCCCTCGGACAGCTCAGCTTTATGATTGCGCTGAATTTTGGTGTGCAGCTGCTTACTGATTTTTTTGCGGCGCGATTTGTTGACAGAATAGGCTATCGCCCGTTTGTTGTTGCAGCACACTTTTTATGTGCCGCAGGTCTGTCGCTGCTTGGAGTGCTTCCTTTTGTTATGCCGCCTTATTTCGGACTGCTTGTCGCAACAGTTCTCAGTGCTGTAGGCGGCGGGTTGATAGAGGTTATTGTCAGCCCGATAATTGAAGCGTGTCCGAGTGATAACAAAGCCTCTGCAATGAGCCTTCTTCATTCTTTTTATTGTTGGGGGCAGATGGCGGTTGTGCTTGTTTCTACACTTGTTTTCCGCTTTGCCGGCATTGAAACATGGCGGATAATGTCCTGCGTCTGGGCACTTATCCCTTTTATCAATGCATTTCTTTATATGCGAGTACCGATAAATGCGCTCCCGTCAGGAGAAGGACACAAGGGACTGCTTTCAATGTTCAAAAACAAAACCTTTATTATTTTCTTCTTTATGATGTTGTGCGCAGGCGCAAGCGAGCTTTCTATGAGCCAGTGGGCATCAGCCTTTGCAGAAAGCGGTCTTGGCGTTTCAAAGGCAGTCGGTGATTTGCTCGGACCCTGTATGTTTGCTGTGTTTATGGGTATTGCCCGTGTTTTTTACGGTAAATTCGGTTCAAAGATAGAGTTGAGTCACTTTATGGCAGGAAGCAGTGCACTGTGTATAGTTTCATATGTTATTACGGTGGTTTCACCCTATCCTCTGCTTTCGCTGGCAGGCTGCGCACTGTGCGGTTTGTCAGTGGGCATAATGTGGCCGGGTACATTCAGCATGGCTTCTGCCGCAATGCCTTCGGGCGGTACAGCGATGTTCGCAATACTTGCACTTGCAGGCGACATGGGCTGTACTAGCGGACCTTCCGTTACGGGCAGGATTGCCGACGCATTTGGCTCGGATATAAAAGCAGGCTTTGCTTTTGCGGCTGTGTTTCCCGTTGTTATGCTTGTTTTGTCACTTATAAGAATCAAATCCGAAAATAAATTAAAAAACATGTAACACATTTTCTCCTTTTGCCATAGTATGTGGTGTAAGAAGAAAGGAGGAAACGAACATGGGATGCAACTTCTGTAACGGTAACTGTTCATGGATCATCATTCTTATCCTTCTCCTGTGCTGCTGCGGCAACAACGGCAACGACAGTTGCGGTTGTAACAACAACTGCGGCTGCGGCAGAGATTCCGGTTGCGGCTGCGGCTGCTGACCTGACTCTCTCAGGCGTCTGAACCTTTAAAAGCCCTTCGTGAAGCTTTAAGCTTTGCGAAGGCATTTTTTTGTTAATGTTAATACTTATTAGCAAAATAAAATAAAAAATCGAAAAAAGGTGTACAAATCCTTTTTTGTATGATATAATATAGCGAAATATTGTAAAATTGGGGGTGGTATGATTGTCGATAAAAGTCAGTGTTATAGTTCCTACGCATAACAGACCGCACTTTCTTGGTCGCACTATAAGTTCCTTATTGGCACAGACATACCCCAATGTTGAAATAGTCGTTGTTGACGATAATGCTCCGGACAGTCCTTCCAGAGCCGATACGATGGCACTGATGAAAAAATATGCATCACATTCAAATATTATTTATATTCAGAATGAAAAGCCTTTGGGAGGCGGTCCGTCAAGAAATGCGGGTATTGAAGCTGCAAGCGGCGATTATGTCACATTCCTTGATGACGATGATATTTATCTTCCCGAAAAAATAGATACACAGCTTTCGTTCATGCTCAAAAACGATCTTGATCTGAGCTTTACCGATGTTTTTATTCACAGTGCTGACGGTAAGCTTATAGAATACCGAAGACATACATATGTTGATGATTGCTCATGCGATGCACTTTTCCGTCAGCATATAATTCATTCTCTTTGTCCCACATCTACCTATATGGTAAAACGCAGCTTCATCAGAGAAATGGGCGGTTTCCGTTCCGTTCCTATGGGACAGGATTTTATGCTCATGTGGGATTTGCTTGAGCACGGTGCGCGGACAGGCTATCTGCCGGTTTCCTATATTATACAGTACATTCATAACGAAGAAAGAATTTCTGTGGGTAAGAATAAAATAAACGGTGAAAAAGCACTTTATGAGCTTAAAAAGACAAAAATTGATTTATTGACCTTTGATGAACGCAAATATGTTCGTTTCAGACATTGTGCAGTTCTTACGGTTGCTTATATCCGCAGCAAAAAGCCTTTAAGCGCAGTGCGATACGCAATAAAAACAGTTTTTGCTTCACCATCTGCTGTTATTAAAGAGCTTAAAAAATTTATTCATAACCGCAGACTTGCACGAAAAGCTATAAACCAAAGCAGGTAAGAGGGCACTTATGTTTTCATTCAAAAACGGAATTTTGAATATAAAAATCGGAAGACCCAGTCTTGATACCGCCGTTGATATAAGCTTCTTTCTGTTGCTGTGCTCGCTTTTTGCTAACAGAACGCGTATCGAAGGTGAAAACTACTTTTATTATATTTCGTTCTTTTTGTTCCTTGGCACAACTGTTGTTAAGTTATTTGCCTTAATGAAGTCTAAAGAAAGAGTGATAATTCCATCGTTCACACTATGGTACGGCGGTTTTTTGATGCTTTCGATAGCATCTATGCTTTGGGCGACTTATCCGGAAAACAGTATGCTTGTTTTTTCAAGAATGATACAGAGTACAGTTATCACTTTTTGTATGGCTCAGAATTATGCGACGCGAGCATCTCTAATGCGCTGTGTTAAGCTTTACGCATGGTCAGGTGCATATGCGGCTGTTTATATTCTTATTAAAACTCCTACTTCACAGTGGTTCAGCGGTGGATTCGGAGCATCGGTTATCCATCTTAATCCCAATGCAATAGGTATGATATTTACTCTTTGCCTGATGGTGTCGCTCTATTTATCTATTTATTGTAAAGAAAAGATATTTTATGTATTTTCAATAATTCAACTTCTAATTGTTGTTCTTACTAGCTCCAGAAAGTCACTTTTATCATCTGCTTTGGGCATTGTAGTTATGCTTTTGATGAAGTCTAATAAGCGGACAATTATCTGGCGCATTTTGACAGCGATAGGTATAGTAGTGGCATTGTATTTTATTATTATGTCGGTGCCTGAGTTTTATTCTGCAATCGGTGCTAGATTTGAATCGATGTTTAATCATATGAATGATACAGGCGATGATTACAGCATTTCACTGCGACAGATATTCATAGACCATGCTCGTGATATGTTTTTTGAAAAGCCTCTTTTAGGCTATGGAATAAACAATTTTATTGTTCAGATTGGTTTTCGAACAGGTGTTTCAACTTATGCTCATAATAACTATTACGAAATACTTGCTGATCTTGGTTTAGTTGGATTTATAGAGTTCTATGGCTATTATTTTTATATCATGATTTCACTACTCAAGATCTGGCGTAAAGGCAACAGCTCACTTGTTAAACTAATGATAATTTGGGTTTCCATAATTATGATTTGTGAATACGGAATTGTATCATATTACACTGTATATATACAAATGACACTGTGTATGGCTTACTTGTTCCTTTGTGCTTACAGTCAACAGAACGACCACACAAACGGAAATGAGCAATATCTCAGATATGCAAGAAACATTTACGATTAAATTTTAAAGAAAGGAAGATTTGTTTTGGAATCCAATGTCAACAGCACTTCTGCACCCAAGGGCGTAGAAATCAATATAATTTTTCTTCTTGAAACAGTACTGAAAAAATGGTGGCTGCTTGTTATTTCAGCCCTTGTGGCAGGCTCAATAGGTTTTGGAATTGCAGTGGTGACAACGACTCCCACTTACACATCAGATATGAGCTTCACAACCTACAACCAGGAAGCAAGCAATGTTGTTTCTTCCGGTGACATTAGCAGCTCGGTTATGATGGCGAACACCTTTAAATATATTCTTAAAGGCAGAACAATGCTTGAACGCGTTGCATCCAGCTGTGATTTTAAAATATCTGCAGCTGAAATTGCGGGATGCATGTCGGTAAGCATACAGTCAAATACCAATATAATCATAATCAAAATCAAGACAACCTCTCCTGAGCGATCATTCGGTATTGCAAACGGTTTTGCAAAATGCTATCAGGATGTTGTTCAATATGCGTATCCTAATGCTACTCTTCAGATGTATGAAACACCTAATATGCCCAAAAGTGCTGATCCGATCACATCTCCTATGCGTTATTCGGTAATTGGTGCAATTATCGGCTTTGCTCTTGCATTTATAGCTGTTGTCATTACAAATGCAGTGCGTGATACCGTTCAGACTGTTGAAGATATTCAGGACAAGCTTGAATCAAACCTTATCGGTACTGTTGCAAATGTACGAATCAAAGGCAAGAAAAATACAAAGGGTCATCGCCTTCTTATTACGGACAGATCACTCGGATTCGCTTTCATAGAGTCGTATAAGGGCATAAGAACGAAGGTTGAAACCTTCTGTGCAAGAAAGGACCACAAGGTTATTCTTGTTACAAGTGCCGGTGAAAACGAAGGTAAGACTACATTCTCAATGAATCTTGCTCTCAGTCTTGCTCAGAACGGTAAATCGGTTCTTGTTATTGATGCCGACCTTCGTAAGCCCGCTGTAAGTAAATTCCTTAATCTTAATGTAAGCCCGGAATATGACCTTGCTTCCGTTATCAGCGGCAAGACTGAACTCAGCGATGCAATAAAGTTTGTCGAAAAGTATAAGCTCTTTATTCTCACAACAGCACATGCAAATGATGAGCCTACCGAAATACTCTCATCCCAGCAGATGGCAAAGGTCATCAAAGCAGCAAGAGAAGAGTTCGATTATGTTATTATTGATACGGCTCCCGCTGCAGTTGTTACGGATGCAAACATTCTTTCAAACTTTGCTGATGCGGCAATCCTTGTTGTCAGAGAAAATTTCTCCCCCTGTTCGCGTATCAGAGGTGTTATTGAAGACATAAGCGGCAATAAGGCTGAAATTATTGGCTGTGTCTTTAATAATGTTGCTTCGGACGGCGTCAGAGGCGCATACAGTAAGTATAAGTATGGCTATGGTTACGGCGGTTATGGCAGACGATACGGCTATGGCTATGGTGGCTACGGCTATGGCTATGGTTACGGTTACGGAAACAGTCACACAAGTGCTGAATCTGAAAAGGAAGATGATACAGAAATCTAAAGTGTGAAAAATCAGAAAGGGGAGAATGGTTTTGGCAAATAAGCTAAAATCTCAGTCTGGCAGTTTGCGTGCGGCAAAGGCAAAACAAAGAAGGAAAAGAGCGGCAATTATAAAAAAGACGGTTACCGTTATTCTTATAGCTGCGGTTATTACAGCGGCAGGTCTTATAGGCTGGAATGTTTTTGAAAAGGAAGTTCTTCTTAACCCCGAAAGACAAATTATCGGTGTGTGGAAAACAGAAAACGAAACACTTTCATTTGAGTTCAGAGAAGACGGCACAATGAGCGGTAATGTTGACATAATAGGTGTTGTTTCTGTTGACGGAACATATCAGATTAACCGTGAATCAGGTGTGATTACACTGACTTATTCTGTCGGAAAAATTTCATATGACAGTGAGAAATTGCTTACAATTGTTGACAATACACTCACACTCAAAGATGCCAAAACGAAAATTGAAACGGTTTACTATAAGGTTGAAACAGAATAACTATAGTGAGGTAAATAGATTATGAAAAAAATTATTACAGTTGTTCTTGTGCTTGCAATTCTTGCAGGTGCAGGTCTTATAGGCTGGAATGTTTACGAAAAAGAAGTTCTTCTCAACCCTGAAAATCAGATTTTGGGCGAATGGAAAAGCGAAAGCGGACTTCTTTCCTATGTTTTCCGCGAAGACGGTACGATGAGCGGCAATATTGATGCAATTATCGGTACAGTTTCGATTAACGGTACTTATTCTGTTGACAAAGAGACCAATCAGCTCACATTGACTTATTCGCTTTACAGCATTTCTTATACTGATGTAAAAAAACTTGTAATAGAAAACGACACACTTACCCTTACTGATACAAAGACAAATAAAACAACCGTCTACACAAGGCTTATTCAGGAAACTGTTTCGCAGTAATATCTGCGCAAAGATTAATCGCTGTCCCTGCCGGTCACAATCGGCAGGGATTATTTTGTTTTTATTAAAGCAAAGATATATAATGATAATGCGAAAGGAATGACTTACGATAAAGTTAGACTGTTAACAGAATCCAGGGCAGATTTTTCATTTTAGATTATATATTACTGTATTGTATGTGATGCTTAAAAAAATATTATCTGCCGATAAACTGTAATCTGATTGTTTGAAACGGGCAAATTTCTTTATTAATGTTATTGATAGTTGAAACATCTGTAAAGTATATAACCTTTTCATAGGCGGATGTAAAAGCTCATCTTTTTTATATTATCAAAAAAATCCTTGAGTCTGACACGGCGGAAATTCACGCAAAAATGTTGATATATGAAGGGTTGCCCAGCTTTTCAGATCGCTTGCTTGCCGTCGCTGTATAAAATTTGCTGAGCAAGTTTAATTACAGATTATGGCCGAATATATACAAGTTTTATGTAAAGTTCAAAGACTTTACAGCGTTTAACCGTTGCCATAAATGTAATATGACTTTTATATACTGCCTGCGCTGTTATTGTTTAGATTGTTTTTTATATTGAAGTTTGTTTTTCAATATGCTATAATTCCGTTCGAATTTTATTTTCTTCAGGTGGTATAGTGAAAAAAATATTGTTTGATAAAGACAAAATATCAGAGATAGCCAAGCATTTTTTTGAGATGGCACTTTTGCTGATTGCGAGTGTTGTTGTCGGTGTAATATGTGGTGCGGTCGGCGGAGCTTTTGCAAAAAGCATAAGCTTTGTGACTGAACTCAGAGCGGAGCATGGTTGGCTTGTTTTTCTTCTTCCTTTGGGTGGTCTTGCATCGGTTGCGCTGTATAAGCTTGCAAAAATCGAAGGTATCGGAACTGACAGGGCGATTGAAGCTGCAAAGGGTAACTCGGAAACTCCGGTTTTATTGATGCCCGTCATATTTGCGGCATCTGTGATAACGCATCTGTTTGGTGGCTCGGCAGGTAAAGAAGGGGCGGCCCTTCAACTCGGAAGCGGTGCAGCAGAGCTGATTTCAAAGCTTATAAAAGCGGATGCAAAAAAGCATGCTGCTCTGACGGTGTGCGGTATGGCGGCTCTTTTTTCCTCGGTTTTCGGAACACCTGCAGGCGCATGCGTGTTTGCATTGGAGGTTGCAGTTATAGGAAAAATTAATATATCTGCTGTTTTTCCTTCAATTGTTTCAAGTATTGCAGCCCGTTTTGTTTCATCAGCAATGGGTGTGTTGCCTGAAAAATTCAGTGTTGGTCCCTTACCGGATTTCGAGGTTGCGGTTTTGTTGAAAACCGTAGGGATTTCGATAATAGCTTCCGTTGCGGCAGGAGTTTTTTGTCATATGCTTCACGGCGGCGAAAAGCTGTTTGAAAAATTTTTAAAAAATTCTTTTTTGAGAATATTTGCTGGCGGTTGTGCGATAATTATTTTGACTTTAATATTCGGAACAGATTATAACGGCGGCGGAATGTTTGTTATTGACAGAATTTTTGAAGAGGGAATTGTGCGTCCGGAAGCATTCCTGCTGAAAATTATTTTTACGGTAATAACTGTTTGTTCGGGATTTAAGGGCGGTGAAATTGTTCCGTCGTTTTTTATCGGTGCAACTCTGGGTGCTGCATTGTCGGCCGTGTTTGGTTTGCCGATTGGATTTTGCGCGGCAATCGGTATGACTGCGTTTTTCGGCGCTGTTACAAACTGTCAGATAGCTGCTGCGGTAATTTCAGTTGAGCTTTTTGGAGCAAACGGATTTGTTTTCTTTGCTGTAGCTGCATTTGCATCAAGAATCTGTTTTGCAAAAACCGGGCTTTATAACAAGCAAAGCTCATATGATTTTTTAGATGAATTGAAATTTGATTAAAACGAAAAACTGCTTGGAACGGCATGAACCTCCAAGCAGTTTTTTTGCTGTTGTGTTTTTCAGTTTATATATTCCGTTCTGATTTAAAAACCTCGGCTTTTCTGCCGCAGACAGTTACAAAACCGAAATTGTTGTCAAGTGTGATTATGCGGTCATAGACGGGTTCAAGTACCGTTTTGCCGTTAAGGTCAATAATGCCCTGTGATTTTCTGCCTTTTTCAGTTACGGATACTGTGAGAAGCTCGTTTTCAAAACCGCTTATTGAATTATAAGTTCTTTCAGTAAGACGGTTGCCATCGAAATCGCACATATATTTTTGTCGGTCTTCTTCAAAAACAATTCTTTTTTGTCCATAGTGCATGCCGTTGATGGCAATGCCTTTTGTGAGGGGATAAACTACATTGCCGTTTTTGTCGATAAGACCTTGAGCTTCTTCACCATTTTCTCGGATTGCAACCTTGTACGGCTGCTCAAATGCTGCAATATAGGTATAGTTTGATTTAAACAGCTCTTTGCCGTTGGGGTCAATGATTTTTTCGACGGTTCGGTTAAGCTTTTTGTCAAAAACAGCTACCTTGATCAAGCTGTCTTCTTCAAAAGATACTTTATAAAACAGTGAATCAAAAAGAATTTCTTTTCGGTTCAGGTCATAAATTCCATAAAGCTCATAGTCATAATGTTCTGCTTTTTCTCTGTCATTGCTGAAAACGACAAGTCCGTTATAGCAATCGCTGACTGTTTCGAAAATAGGGTCAAACATAATGCTGCCGTGTGAATCTGCAACACCCCATCTGCCGTTATTGTCACGCACGGCAAACATATTGTGGTCGGAGAGCATTCTTTTAATACTGCTGAACTCAAAGGGAATAACTTCATTGCCGTTTTTGTCAATTACACCCCATCTGACATCTTTTGCAATATAGTCATAATTCTCTTTATCAAACACCCATTTACCCTTTGCAGCAATTGCAAAAGAATCAAGAAAATCTTCAGCATAGACAAACTGCGGCTTAATTGTTTCTTCGCCCTTTTGGTTTATATAACCCCAGATGCCTGCAAGGTCACTGCTCATGCTTCTTCTCACAAGCTCTTTTTCAGTTATTCCCATTGTTGAAACGCGGCAAAGACCTTCGCTGAATTCTTCAATCTCAGTGTATTTGTTATTTGTTAAAATCTTGGGGTCAAATATGGTGTTGCCATTGCTGTCGATAAATTGGATTTCGCCGTCTTTTATTGCTTTGGCAAATCCGTCGCAGAAACTGAAAACATTATCGTATACCGGTTTGACAACAAACTCGAAATCTGTGTTGATGTATCCGCAGCCCTTGCCTTTTATTCCCACTGCGGCAAGTCCGTTACAGAAATCTGATGCCATGTCGTAAACATCGGATTTTTTTCCGTTGACGGGGTTTGTAAAATATATCTTCTGACCGAAATCAGGAGAACAGCAGAAATTACATACTTTCAAAAATCCGGTTTCATTGTCTTTTCCAATCATATCCGTTTCAATTTGCAAGATCTGTTTGAGAATAATCTGCATTTTGCATACCTCACCATATATGGTAAATTTAAAGCCTGAAGCGGTAATGTGGCGCTTCAGGCTATTTGAAACTGAATTATTACTCGTCGAGAATTGTCGGGTCGGTGTTTACAGTTGTAACTGTGTCGCCGTTGTCAATCTGCTTGTAAACATCCTTGAGAGGGGGATTGATCATCTTGAAGCCGTTTCCGTGGTCACGCTTGAAAGCAATCTGCCACTGCATAAGAGTGGGGAAGTAAAGATAAATAAGTCTGGTTCCCGGTGCTGCGTTCCAGATGCGTACTGCAGCATAAGCACAGTTGAGGAAGTAGCTCCATTTATTTGTGTTTACAATCTTGTTGCTTACTTTGATAAGGTCTTCTTCTGTGAGGTCTTTGCTCAGATGAATCCAGTCTATCGGGTCAACATTGCGGTAGCGCCATGCCTCTACATTATAATAAAGACCTGCACCGTCTGCAATTGTTGTACCGTATGAACCGACGGATACACCCTTTCCCTTGGGTACTACAACAGCACCTACCTGAATGCCGCTGTTGGTCAGATTTTCAATGTAAATCCATGTGTGACCGTTTGTGTTGTAATCTCTTGATCTGTGAGCAATGTACATTCTTGCAACATAGACCGGCTCTTCAGCTTCGGCAGACTTTGCTTCTGCAGCGGAAACCGGCATTATAGCAATTCCAAGAAGCATTGTAATTGCAAGAAAAGCAGCAAAAAATCTTTTTACAATTTTCATTTTTATTCCTCCTTTGTGTTGTGTGAACAGTATATCACAGCAGGCAAAAAGTGTCAATTAATTCTTATGAACAAATTTATAGAAATATTTGGCTTATATGTTTGATTTTTGTTTATTTTTAGAGTAAAATAATTAACAAATACCCTTAATACAAAGGAGCTTTCTTATGAAAACAATAAAAAAGATAAGCTGTTTATTGATTGCAATCTCATTGGTTTTTTGCAGCGCAGGTTTTTATGCCAGTGCTCAGGACGGCGAAAAGAATTATTATTATCTGGATTCAGTTAACGGTGATGATGCCAACAGCGGTACCCGGATAGACAGCCCTGTTAAAACTCTGTCAGGCTTAAAAGATCTCGTTGTCAAACCCGGCACTCAATTTCTCTTTAAAAACGGCGGTGAGTATGAGTGTGAGGCTACACTGACCTGCGAAGGCACAAAGGACAATCCGATTGTTATTTCCTCATACGGTGAAGGTGAAACCGCAATTCTTTATACAAATAAAAAAACAGATGTTTTAAGGCTTTTTGACTGCTCCTATGTTACGGTTTCAGACCTGCATATCAAGGCGCACAACGGCGGCGGAATATGGATTGATACATATAATAAAACTTCTGTCGGTATTGTGATTGATAATGTTTATTTTGAAGACATGCAGAATTACAAGGTTCACAGCCGTGACGACTTTTCAAACGGGGCAGCATCTGCAAGAGCGGCGGTTATGGTTAAAGGTCTGCCTGCAAGGTCAAGATATGCTGTCAATGACCTGACAATCCGCAACTGTGAGGTTTACAACTGCGCAAACGGCTTTATGATATGGGGTTCGTGGAACGATTCTCAAACACCATGGTGTGAGGAAGAGGATATTGACCCGATTTACAATGAAGGTCTGCTTATCGAAAACTGTTATTTGCATGAAATGGATGCTGAGGCTGTTGTCGTCGGTATTTGTGACGGCGCGCTTGTAACAAACTGCAGAGCTATTAACTGCTGTCAGGGTGAAGGTGTAGATGAAAATGGCGAGATTGAATATTTCACTGCGGCAATGTGGTACTGGGGCAGTGTGAACAGTACAATTCAGTACTGTGAAATTGCAGGTCAGAAGAATGTCGGTGACGGTATGGCTGTTGACTTCGATTCATACACCCATAACTGCACTTATCAGTATATTTATTCCCACGACAATGTGCGCTTTATGTGCAACTGTCCGAATCACAGCGGCCACCACGGCAATACCGTGCGATTTTGCCTTTCGGTAAATGATAACGGAGCGCGTTCGACAACTGCAGTAGGCTCATGCGGTGAGCATGATTTCAGCTTTTACAATAATACGATTATTAACTGCGGAGAGTTTCAGTTTAAAAACCTCTTTGATTCGTATATTGCGAACAATATAATTGTTCCGATTGACGGAGCAACCTTTGCTTATGATGTTGACCCATCAAGAAACAATGTTTTTGAAAATAACTGTTACTACAATGTTATAAATCCGCTCGTTGATCTTGGATCAATGAATGTTATTCCCGGCTTTTCAGGCACGGACTATACTGATGTCAACAGCTTTAAGCTTTCGGCGGATTCACCGCTTATCGGCGCAGGTGCTGCAGTAGAAGGTGCTGAAAAGGATTTCTTCGGCAACACGATTGAAAGCAACAACATCGGCTGCTTCGGCGGTAAGGGGACAGACACAGAGTATGTACCGGAGAGCTTTGTTGACAGAATCGTTCGCTTAATCCGTAATTTCTTTGAAACTATCATACACGAAATCAAGGTTATTTTTGACTAAGTTAATTAAAAAGATTTTTAATGTGGGGAGATGTTTATGGATAAAATTTATTCTGCGTTTATTTCTTCTACCAGTAAGGTTACTGAATACAGAAAGAGAGCAAGTGATGCTCTTTCAAACAGAAATTTTTACTGTTACAGTATGGAACATTTTACAGCTCATGATTTCGGCCAGATTAAATCCCATATAAGAAATTCGGATTTTATTCTGCTTATCATGGGAACGGATTACGGAACGATTGACAATAAGACGGGCAAAAGCTGGACTCAGCTTGAGTTTGAGTTTGCAAGAGAAATTGAAAAGCCTGTTCTTGCTGTTATTACACCTGAACTCAGAGATGCCATTGATTCGGGCAAGGGTGTTGATAAGCTTCAGAAGAAGTTTTATAAACTGATATCAGAGGATTACGATATGTATTCCCGCTGCATTGAAAACTCTCTGCCGATTGAAGAGATTCTCTCGCAGTATATCAGCAGTGCAAACTTTGCAGGCTGGAGCAGAAACGAAATATCGGGCTCTGAGCTTGGGAAATGGAGAGCGGAAAATGCGGCAGGCGACCTTAACGGAACATGGTATCATTTTCATTACAGTGAAAGTGACCGCTCATATATAAGAGTCGGTAAAATTGAAATAGAGCAGGATTTTACACCTTCAGGCTACGGAAGAGCAAAGTTTTTGGGTACGAACTACGGACTTGATAAGGATGAGGATAATAAAATTGAGCTGAACAGCAAGGGCTATCCGATGGCGGATACATCCAACAGCTCAACCTGGAACGGAGAATATTCTCTGGATTCAAAAAACAGTACCAAGTTAGTTCGCAAATATTCAGGTATATATAGTACCGAAAAGCAGTACTCCGAAAGTAACTTTACGGGTCAGCAGGACAATACCAAGTCAACCAGAGGTGTGCATGATTTTTACCTTGATATCGATGAGATGGATGAGCCGCTTGAGTTTATCCGCGGCGAATTTCATGATATAGCACCTTCGATAAAGCAGGGCTTGATTTCGGCTTACCGAAGCAAAGAGAGCCGCGACAAAAAGCTGAAGGCATATTTGAAAAAGCATAAACAGATTGAAGAATAATGAGGTGACTGTTATGTATGATAAGGTAATTGAATTAGTAAAATCAACAAAGAAAATAGTTTTTGATGAAAGCATGCGCAAGGATGTTTCAATGAAAGGCGCGGCGGATTTTGTAACTGCCGTTGATATGACGATTTCCAACTATATAAAAGAAGAGCTGGCAAAAATAACACCTGAAATAGGCTTTATGAGCGAGGAAGAAAAAGCTGAAATCGTTCCGAAAAGATGGATTCTTGACCCTATTGACGGAACAACAAATCTTGTTTACGGTTACAACAAAAGCTCGGTGTCGCTTGCTTTGTGCGAAGATGAAAAGATTATTTTCGGAGTAATTTTTGACCCGTTTACCGATGAGCTTTTTGTTGCCAGAAGAGGCGAGGGAGCATATTACAACGGTGTCAGAATTCCCAAGGCAGAGGACAGAGAGCTTTCTGAATGTATTGTAGAATTCGGCGCAGGCTCAACAAGAAAACAGTATGCTGACATTTCTTTCGGTATGGCAAAGGAGGTTTTCCTCAGCTGCCTTGATTTAAGACGAATTTGCTCTTCGGCGCTCTCGGTTTCTTATATTGCGCAGGGCAGAATCAATGGCTATTTTGAATATCAGATTAAACCGTGGGACTATGCTGCAGCTTCTCTTGTTCTCGAAGAATGTGGCGGTATTCTGACAGATTGGAACGGTAATCCGATTCCTTATGACAGACCTTCATCAATTGTCTGCGGAACACCGAAGCTTCATAAATTCCTGCTTGAAACAGTTCAGAAATATAACGAAAAATAAATTGCTTGATTACAGGGTCTGCGGCTTAGCCGCAGACCCTGTAATGCTGAAATAACCTACCGGTTTTTGTTTGTTGTTATATATGTGATTGGAGAAAAATGATAGCTCATTGTTTAAGTGGTGTAATTGGTAAAATCTGTCAGAGAAAAAGCGCGAAAAACCCCGAAAAAAGCTTATAATAATATAGACTTTTATATACTGTTGTGTTATACTTAACTATATATATTTTAAAATAATAGGTAAATCTGCCTATTTACATAGTGATGTGTTCAGGGGGTGCGGAAATGATAGATATTCACTGCCATATTATGCCGGGTGTTGATGACGGTTCGGGCAACATGAGTGATTCGGTTGAAATGGCTCAGCTCGCGGCGAAATCGGGAATTAAAAGCATAATAGTAACACCTCATTGTAATACTCATTCCGGTAACAGGAATTTTTGGGATTCCGAAATGGAAAGCAGATTTTTGCTTCTTCAGTCAAAGGTGAGTGAAAAGGGTATTGCGACGGAGCTTTTACGGGGTCAGGAGCTGTTTCTGACAGGCGGTTTTATGGATGGTCTCAATCAAGGAAGATTTATAACCCTTAACGGCTCGGTTTATGTTCTTGTTGAGTTTGATATGCGTGAAAGTGCACCGGTTGCATACGGAAAGCTTCATCAGCTTGTTTCAGAGGGATATGTTCCCGTTGTTGCTCATCCGGAAAGATACAGATTTGTTCATGAGCAGAGAGATGCAATTTATAAAATCAAGGAAACCGGAAGTCTGATGCAAGTCAACAAAGGCAGTATCAATGGCTCTTTCGGCTTTACTTCACAGAAACTTGCACATGAAATTATCGGCAGACGTTTGGCAGACTTTATAGCAAGCGATGCACACAGCCAATACAGCAGAACCCCGATTATGTCGGATATACACGAATATATCTGTGAGAAGTTTTCGCCGGATTATGCGAATTTTTTGCTCAGACAAAATCCGCGCAGAGTTATTCGTAATGAAAAAATTTACGGCTTTTGATTTTTGAATGAGAGGATTCTGATATTTTATGGCAATTCTTCGCAAGGCGACAGTTGCAGTGTTTGCAGTAATGCTGTTGGCGTTTCTGGCCTTCTTCTTTATGTCAAAGCTTAATACTGACGAAACATATCCATCCATCGAAATTGAAGACGGAATTCTTGATGTAGGTGTTAATGTTACCGATGAACAGCTTCTTAAGGGTGTTACAGCCTTTGACAAAAAAGACGGAGATATTTCGTCATCGGTTGTTGTTGAATCAATTTCAAGATTTATTAATGACAATGAATGTATCGTAACCTATGCGGTGGCGGACAGTGATAACCATGTTGCCAAAGGCACACGCACCATCAGGTATAAGAACTATACACCGCCTAAATTCGTTATGAGCGATTCTTTTGTTTATTCGCTGGGTGAAGAAATCGATATTCTTGAATCGATCGGTGCAAGAGATGTTATTGATGGCAACATAAGCGACAAGGTGGTTATTACAGCAACGGATTTTAACGATAATTCAGCCGGTGTTTATTCTTTGTCGCTTCAGGTTATGAACAGCAAGGGTGCTGCCTCTTATCTTGATCTCCCCGTACATGTTGAAAATATCAGCCTTCTTGCCCCGGAAATTGAACTTACAGAGTATCTTATTTATCTGAAAAAAGGGCAGACTGTGGATTTCAATTCCTATATTTCAAAAATTACTTATCAGAAGGGCGAGGCCGATGTTGCAAGCCTTAAAATATCAACGGATTGCAATTTTGAAGTTCCGGGTATATACAGTGTGCACTATTATGCAACGCGCATAGGTGCCGAAGGACATCAGGCTCATAATATTTTGACAGTTATTGTAGAGGAGTAATCCGACTTGAAGAAAATAAATTCAAAACTTATACTCTCCTTTGAATTGCACAGCCTTCTGAGAGATGTTATTCGCAACATATGGCTGATGATTCTGGCGGCTTTGATTGCTTTAATGGGTGTATATATAGCAGAAAAAACCGTATACAAACCGGAGTATACAAGCACATCTACAGTTGTTGTCCGGGCAAAGGCAAGCACATCGGGTGCATACACCAATTATTCAGCTTCATCGGAAATGGCAAAAATATTTTCAGATGTTTTTGTTCAGTCGTCAATGAAAAAGCTTGCGGCAAATAATCTCGGAGCAGAAAGCTTTCAAGGAACTCTTTCAGCTGAGGTTAACGGTGAAACCAACCTGATTACATTAAGTGTTACTTCCGCAAGTCCTATGCTTTCATTTAAGCTGCTTTCATCTGTTCTCGAAGTTTATCCCGAAACATCTGAGGACATATTTTCAAATGCGGTTATCGATGTTATTGTTGCACCGCAGATGCCGACTTCATCATCTAATGCTGTTAATTTTTCACTCAAGGGTCAGATTGCAATTGTCGCGGCATTTGCTATGGCTGCTGCTGTTGTAGTGCTTTCTCTTCTGCGGGATACCGTTAAAACCCAGTCCATGTTTGAGGATTGTATTGAATCCAAACTGATTGGAACGATTACGCATGAGAATCCACATTTGTCTTTGCGTGAAAGATTTTTCAGAAAAAAGAGAGCATTGCTTATAAATGATGCTTTTGCAACACTAAAATTTTCGGAAGACTATCAGAAAATTGCAACTAAGCTTGAGTATATGAAACAGAATGGCGACAGTAAGATTTTTGCGATAACGAGTATTGCGGAAAATGAGGGTAAATCAACCTCTGCTGCGAATATCGCAATTGCACTTGCGGGCAGAGGACACCGTGTTCTTATTGCCGATTTTGATTTTCATAAGCCTTCGGTGTACAAAATTTTCGAATGCGAAGATAAAATCAGGGTTGAACTCGGAGCTGTTCTTTCGGGCGAATGTAAACCGAAAGATTTTAATGTAATAAGGCATAAAAAAAGCAATCTGTTTATGGCGCTTAACCGTACGGGCAGAAAAGATTCTGCAAAATGGATTGATTCTGATATTGCAGACAGAAGCTTCGATGTGATGCGAAATAACTTTGATTTTATTATCGTTGATACTCCGCCAATTTCGGTTTCAGCAGATGCGGTGAGTATTATAGAAAAGTCTGACAAAGCTTTGCTTATTGTCAGAACGGACTGTGTTTTGGTTCCGGATATAAATGACACAATATTGTCAATATCCGAGGTAACCGATAAGCTTGTCGGGTGCATACTTAACGATGTTAACAAGTCGTTTACGCTTTTCGGTCAGATGGGTGTTGATGAAAGCGGCTATTACGGCAATAAGTACGGCACATATAAGTCTTATGCAGGGTACAATAGACAGCTTCTGAATGATGAATATTTTGAAGATAATGTAATGTTTGATTCTGAGGATAACCGATAAAGTCTTACATCAAAATTACGGAAAACGGCAGAGTTCTTCTTTTGCTGTTTTCGGAATGGACAGAATGATTTATGAGCGTTAGCGAAGTAAAAAACAATAAAAAATTTGAAGCGGATTTTACCCTGCACATCAGTGATTTGTGGAAGGGGTTTGTAAAATTCTGGGCAATTGGCGTTGTTCTTGCTGTTGTTTTTGGCGGAATAATGTTTTACAAAAGCTATGTGTCCTTTTCGCCCGTTTATAAATCTTCCGTAACATTTACTGTTCACACGGAAAATTCTACTCTTTCAGGCGACGGAGGTCTTTCTGCATACTCATTCTATTATGACAGAGGTACTGCTGACCATCTTGCAAGCGTGTTCCCTTATGTTATAAAGAGTAACATTCTTCAGAAAAGAGTCTGTGACGACCTTGGAATAAGCAATATGCCTGCAAATGTTTCCGCATCTTGCGTTCCGGGCACAAACATGGTTACACTGACTGCAACAGGTTCAGACCCTGAGCTTACATACAAAATTCTGAAATCCGTTGTAAAGAACTATCCGTTTATTACCGAATATATGATAGGCAATACGAAAATGATTATTATTTCTGATGCTGAAATTCCCGAAACACCGGAAAACAGACTTTCGTGGAGGGCTTCAACCGCAAAGGGTATTCTGGTTGGTCTTGCAATAGGTGTCATATGGATTTTTATTTATGCAGTTATGAGGCGTACAATCCGCACCAAAGAAGACATCCGTAATGAACTTAACAAAAAATGTATCGGTGTATTGCCGGAGGTAGTTTTCAAAAGGTACAAAAAGAAAATCAACACTAATATACTTATTAACAATCCAATGGTCGGTAATGCGTTTATGGAGTCCATGCGTCTGCTGAGAGATTCGGTCAGCAGCGGTCTTAAAGAAAACGAAAAGGTTATTATGCTTACTAGCACGGCACCGGGTGAGGGCAAATCATCCACAGTTCTCAATCTTGCCGGTATGTTTGCTAAAAACTCAAGCAAGGTTCTTGTCATTGACGGTGATTTGCGCAATTCCGGAATAATCAAAATGTTGGGAACGGAAATTGCAAGTCCGGAACACAATAAAGATAAAGCTGACAAAGCTTATACAATTTCATCTGTTCCGTCTATGGGTATTGATGTGCTTTCTTTCAACACACAATTAAATCATCTGTGGAAGGTTATGAGAACGGCAAATCTTAAGCAGGTTGTTGACTCTCTGCGTAACAGATATGATTATATCTTTATCGACACACCGCCCTGCGGAACAATTTCTGATGCTGAAATTATAGCCGGTGTTTCTGATGCTGCTGTATTTATCATAAGACAGGATACAGTTCTTACTTCAAGCATACGCGAAGGAATCAACAATCTTCTGTCAACCGATGTCCGCCTCCTAGGAACTGTTCTGAGTGTAGCTAATACCGGTTTTGGCGGCTACGGCAATTATTACGGATATGCCTATAACGGATATAAGAGCTACAGCTACGGCAGATACGGCTACGGATATAAACACAAGAGAAAACACAGGAAAGAAGTGCTTAAATGAAAAAGCCGCGGGAATATGCAGCCTTACTCAAAAGCATGAGCGTTGAGTGGAAATGGCTGCTGAAATATGTTTTTCACTATCGGTTTGAAATCGTATTTTATGTGATAGCGGGAATAGTTGCAACCCTGATGGGTCTTGCTTCAAGCATAGCATCAAAATATCTCATTGATGCCGTGGTTGCTCACGATAAAGATATAATCGCTTTTTCGGTAGGGCTTGTTATCGGTCTTGCGGTTCTTCAAGCTGTCATTTCTGCCGTTACCTCGCGTATTGCATCGGCTTTGAGCACAAGAATAAGAAACGAAATCAGAGGCGATATTTATGAGCATATGGTCCGTTCTCAGTGGAGAGATATAAAAAAGTTTCATTCAGGTGAGCTTATTAACCGCCTTGAAGGAGATGTTTCCACTGTTTCAGGCAGCATAATAAATTTTATACCGAGCATTTTTACAAGAACAATTCAATTTGCGGGCTGTCTCGGCATTGTGCTTTACTATGACCCGACAATGGCTGTTTTTACCTTGCTGAGTACACCGTTTCTTTTTCTTACCTCAAGGCTTTCGACAAAAATGATGCGCAAGTACAGCAAGGAAAGCAGAGAGATTAACGGAAAAATTCTTTCCTTCAGTGAAGAATCCATGCAGAATCTGCAAACAATAAAAGCATTCGACCTTGTCCGCACATATACGGGAAATTTCAAATCACTTCTTGATAATTACAGAAAAATAAAAATTGAGCATGACAAATTTTCAATTGCAATGACAATGTTTATGTCACTGATAGGTCTTGCCGTATCTTATTCGTGCTACGGCTGGGGTATATTCCGCTTGTGGCAGGGGGCAATAACCTACGGTACGATGTCCATGTTTTTACAGATTTCAGGAAAACTTACCGCTTCGTTTTCATCTCTTGTTTCACTCGTACCCGGTGCTATTTCAATAGCAACTGCTGCCGGCAGAATTATGGAGGTTACAAGTCTTCCTCTTGAGGAGGATGTTGACGGCGATAAGGCGAAGCAGCTTGAATCAACCGCCCGTGAAAACGGTATAACGGTTTTTGCTGAAAACATGAGCTATTCATATGAGGACGGCAGCGAAACGGTGCTTAACAATATAGATTTTCGGGTTGAGCCGGGAGAAACTGTTGCCCTTATAGGCCAATCGGGTGAAGGCAAAACAACCATTCTGCGTCTTGTTCTCGGACTGATGGAACCCGATAGCGGTACAATTCAGATGCATATAAACGGTGAAAAGCTGAATGTCAGTGACAGTACGAGGCGCTTTTGCTCGTATGTTCCTCAGGATAATTCTGTTTTTTCGGGAACAGTTGCGGATAATCTCCGTATGGTAAGAGCTGAAGCTACAGATGAAGAGCTTATAGAAGCTTTGGAGATTGCAGAAATATGGAGCTATATAAAGGAACAGCCGTTGGGCTTGCAAACCGTTATAGGCGAAAGAGGTATTAACTTTTCTGAAGGTCAGATTCAGCGAATTTCAATTGCAAGGGCAATTATCAGAAAATCACCTGTTTTGCTTATGGATGAAGCGACATCTGCGCTGGATGCGGAAACTGAGGGCAAGGTGCTAAACAATCTTATGAAGTCAGATGAAAAGAGAACCTGCATAATAACAACTCACAGACCCAGCATGCTTCAATATTGTGACAGAATTTACAAGCTTGACGAAAACGGAAGATTGTCTGTTTTTATGGAAAATAAACGGGAGATAAAACAATGATTTACAAAATAAAAGAAGGCTTTATCGTACGCAGAATAGGCAATCAGATTATGGCGGTGCCTGTCGGAAAACAGACGACCGATATTCACGGTGTAATTGCCTTGAGTGAAAGCGGAGAAATGCTGTGGCATGCGCTTGAAAATGGCGCTGACATTGAAACACTTACTGCGGTTATAACGGATAATTATGAAGTTGATTATCAGACCGCAAAAGCGGATACCGAAAGCTTTCTTGAAGGGTTGAAGCAGCAAGGTGCGTTGATATGAAAAATTGCGAAGAGTTTTCATCCGATTATTTCGGAGAAATGCGCCTCTGGGCAAAACAGAACACAGTTCCTCTTAAAGCGACTTTTGAACTGACTCCGTTTTGTAATTTCAATTGCGTTATGTGCTACATTCATATGACAGAGGCTCAGGCAAAAAATTACGGTGCTTTGCTTAGTGCGTATGAGTGGCTTGAAATTGCCGAACAGGCAAAAAAAGAGGGAACACTTTATCTGACACTTACCGGAGGAGAGCCTTTTTTACATCCCGAATTCTGGCGGATATATTCAGAGCTTAACAAAATGGGGTTTCTTATTACGGTTTTGTCAAACGGATCGCTTATTGATGAGTCTGTTATGGAAAAGTTTGATATGTACGGTATGCCCTATGCGGTTAAGCTTACAGTGTACGGCGCAAGTGACGAAACATATCAGAAGGTGTGTGGCTCAAAAGACGGCTTTACAAGAATCGGCAAGGCAATTGAACTGCTGAAACGGGCAAATGTACCGGTAATGCTTACGGCAACAATTGTCAGAGAAAATTCAGACGACTTGAATGCGATATATGCGTTTGCAAGAAAATGCGGTTTACCGTTGCAGCACACGGTAAGCGTTCTTAAATCAGCCAGAAATGAGAACGGTGCAATTGAAGCATCGAGATTTGCTTTGGATGAGTTTTCGGGTGAATTTACAAAAGAAGCTCTTGAAAAAAGTAAATTTCCGCCTCTTGAATCTCCGTTTGCCTGGTGCGCAAGCAAGGGAATGTCGTTCTGGATGACATGGAACGGTAATATGCAGCTGTGTTCTTTTATGAACAATCCCTGCGTCAGATATTCGGGCTCATTCGAAGATGACTGGAAAAAGCTTTTACAGCTGTTGGACTCGGTAAAAACTCCGAGCGAATGTGAAGGTTGCAAATGGAGTGCGTTCTGTCAGCGGTGTCCCGGCGTTCTTTGTGCGGAAAGCGGAAGTCCCGAAGCTGTTGCGGAAAGCCTTTGCAGCATGGCAAAGCGTCTTAATAATATTTATGAAAAAATCTGTAAGGAGGAAACCTTATGAGCAGAAAAAAATATATAGTACCTGAAAGCAGGCTGTTTGTGCTCAACATCAAGGAGAATATAGCGGGGTCTGATGCTTTGTATGACGGACAGGACCAGATTGAGTCAAATGTTGTTATCAGGTTTACGGTTGATACGGATCCGTGCCGTGTATATTATACGGATACGGAACTGGCTCCTGTAAGGGTTACCGGTAATGCGTTCAAGGATTACTACGGCGATCTGATGCTGTACGGCGAGGCCGATCCATCAGTTTATTTCAAATGCTTCAGGCATGTCGGATGGATATAAGATTAGCCGGTCTGGATATGCTCTGGCCGGAAGAATATAAGGATTTTGTTTCCGGCTTCAGTGTGTGCAAACAGACAAATGACGATTATGAGTTTTCGCTGACTGTTGAAAAAAGAATGACGGAGTGCCATGGCTTCAGCTTTGCCGAAAAAGCACCTTCGCATCTTTTACAAAGACAGCTTCAGAATGAAATTCTTTGCGCGGATTCCGACTGGAAAAATGCTGTTATTTACTGTCCCGATTATCATGACCCAAACTTTACCTTGCCTATAGCCGCTATATGCTCAAGAATTTCATATTTCAATGCCGTTCTTCTTCATGGCTCATTTGTTGAGCATTCCGGAGAGGGTGTGGTTTTTATTGGCTATTCAGGTGTAGGAAAAACGACACAGGCAAGGCTTTGGAATGAATTTCTCGGTGCGGATATTATAAACGGCGATAAAGTGATTGTAAGAATGCAGGAAACGGGTGCGTTTGCATATGGCTCACCGTGGAAGGGCTCTTCGGAATTTTGCGAAAATAAAAATGCTCCCGTTAAAGGAATTGTTGTGTTGCGTCAGGCTCAGACCAACAAAATCAGAAAGATTGAAGCTTACGAAATAACGCAGTACTTTATGCCTCATTTGTTTCTGCCTCATTGGGATGCGGTGTGTATGTCTTCCGTTCTTGAAACGGTTGATGCATTGCTGAAAAAGGTTCCTGTGTGGCTGCTTGAGTGCAGACCTGATGAAGAAGCTGTAAAGCTAACGAAAAAAACGATTTTCGGAATGTGATTTATGGAAAAACTGACTTTTGCGGCAAATGAAATAAAAGGAACTTTAGCTGAAGCAATTGAGTGCGGAGGGTATATTCCCGTGTGCGTTTCGGGCTACAGTATGCGCCCTTTGCTCAGACATTTGAAGGATACGGTCTGGATAAAGAAATGTCCTGCAAACGAGCTTGAAAGAGGAAGGATACTTCTTTATCAGCGCAATGACGGACGGATTTTTCTTCACCGTATATTGAAGATTGAAAAATCCGGTTTGATGTTAATGAACGGTGATTCACATACCGAGTGTGAATACATATCCGCTTCACAGGTTCTCGGAGCAGTTTATGAAATAGAGAGAAACGGAAAGAAGTTGCCTTACGACAGCTTCGGGCTCAAATGCTATGAAAAAATCTGGACTTTTTTTAAGCCAATCAGACCGGTTCTTCTCAGGATTCTGCGTTTGTTTGGGGTGTGACGGAGATATAAGATGGATGCTTTGGTAATAAAAGTTATGATGCAGTTGATTGCCGCCGAGTTGTCGGGAATTAAATCTGCAGTGCCTGAAAAAGAGCTGCTTACGGATGAACTTCTCACTCAGCTTTATACTCTTGCCCGTAAGCATGATTTAGCACATCTTATAGGCTATTCGTTAGATAAAAACGGACTTTTGCCCGTGAGCACTGTTTCGGACAGATTTCGTGAGCAGTTTTATGCTTCGGTTTTCCGTTATGAAAGACTTAATTCAGATTATCTGAATATATGCTCGGTGCTTGAAAAATCGAAGATAAAGTTCATCCCGCTTAAGAGCGCAGCTTTCAGGCAGTATTATCCCGAACCGTGGATGAGGACAAGCTGCGATACGGATATTCTGGTGCGAAGGGAAGAGCTTGAAAGGGCAAAACAGGCTTTACGCGAAAAAGCGGATTGCGTATGCCTTCAATCAAGTATGCACGATATTTCTTTCAAAACGCAAAATGAAAATTTGATTGAACTTCATTTTGATTTGCTTGAAGAAGGCCGCGCTAACTCATCCGCTGAAATCTTAAAGGATGTTTGGGACTATTCTTTTAAAAAAGAAGGTTCGGAATTTGTATATACAATGAGCAATGAAATGTTTTTGCTTTATCATATTGCTCACATTGCAAAGCATTTTGAAAGCGGCGGCTGCGGAATCCGTCCTATTATGGATTTGTGGATTATGCTTTGCCGTAAAGAATTCAGAAATGAAAAGGCAGATGAAATGCTTAAAAAAGCAGATTTGTATGTTTTTGCAAATGCTTTGTCTGAGCTGGCAGATGTATGGTTTGCAGGCAAGGCGCCTAATGAAAAAACCTTGCAGATGCAGGATTATATACTCAGCTCAGGTTCATTCGGAACAAAGAAAAATGCTTTTGCAATAAATCAGAATAAAAAGGCAGGGAAGCTGAAATGTTTTTTATCAAGGATATTTCTTCCTTATGAAGAACTTAAGCTTCAGTATCCTTCGCTTGAAAAATACCGTTTTGCAGTTTTGTTTTATGAAATTCACCGTTGGGTGAAGCTGATTTTCGGAAGCAAGGCGGAGAACAGAAAAAAATTTATAAATGAAATGAAAGATGTTACCGATAAGGATATTGAGGAAACATCTGCTTTGTTTGAAAAAATCGGACTACATTAAGAAAAGAAGGCACTGTTATGAACATTTTTAAAAATTCGATAATTCGCGTGAGCAAGCTTTTTCATTATTTGTTCTCGGTTGGTTTGTTTGCGCTTAGCCTTTATTTGTTTTATGACAATATGTATCCTGTTGAAACGGATTTAAAGAGATTTTTGCTGGTGGTTGCAGTATATGCAGTGTTCAGCATGTTCCTTTGCAGGGCATACAGTGCTTATGATGTAGAGTTTACTTCGCCTAATATGCTTGGCTTTTCGCTTTCGCTGACACATGTTATCGGCGGGGGCTTTATGTGTGTTGTTCTTGTACTTGACTTCTGGAATTTTAAATTTGTTAATTTGTTGCCGATGGCAGGTATGGTTGCCGTGCAGATTATATTTACCTTTATCTGGAGTCATATTACAAGCTACGCATACTATAAGCTCAACAAGGCTGATAAAACTCTTCTTATATGCGGCGATGAGCATGATGTGGAATCGTTGAATGAAGTATATAAGTTTAAAAAGCATTTTGAAATTAAAAAGGTTATTATAAATCCTTGTGAGGATATAGAATCAATTATTCCTGAAATACACAATTTTGAAGCTGTATTTGTTTCCGGCGTTTCCGCAACATTCAGAAACGGTATCATAAAGGAATGTATTGAGCATAACATATCGTGCTATGTTGCTCCCCGTGTCGGAGATATAATATTAGGAGGTGCTGAGCATATTGAGCAGTTCAGCAATCCCATATTTTTTGCCTCACGCAAGCAAATAAATATTGAGTATGCAATTGCCAAGAGAGGTCTGGATATAATTTTTTCGCTGCTCGGCATTATTGTAACAAGTCCGCTTATGGCTGCAACTGCAATTGCCGTAAGGCTTTATGATAAGGGGCCGGCACTCTATAAGCAGGTGCGCCTTACCAAGGACGGTAAGGAATTTAAGATATTTAAATTCAGAAGTATGAGAACTAATGCTGAAAGTGACGGCGTTGCCAGACTCGCAACAAGCAACGATGACAGAATTACACCTGTAGGTAAATTTATCAGAGCGGTCAGACTTGATGAGCTTCCTCAGCTTTTCAATATCCTCAAAGGCGATATGTCTTTTGTCGGTCCGAGACCGGAACGCCCTGAAATTGCCGCACAGTATACTCAGGAGCTTCATTCTTTTCCGCTTCGTCTTCAGGTCAGAGCCGGCCTTACGGGACTTGCTCAGGTTTACGGAAAATATAATACTAACCCTTATGACAAGCTTAAGATGGACCTTATGTACATAAATAAAATGTCATTTGTTAAAGACCTGAAGCTGATTCTGGCAACAATCAGAATTCTTTTTGTCAAAGAAAGTACGAGCGGTATTGCACAAGGCAAAATAACCGCTTCAGTACAAAATAAAGAAGTAAAAGAATCTGTTTCAAAATAAGAAGAAAAGAGGAAACGGAAATGGGCGAACCTATAAGAGTCCTGCATATAATCGGACGAATGGACAGAGGCGGAATAGAAACCATGATTATGAACATCTACCGCAATATAGACAGGGAGAAGGTTCAGTTTGATTTTCTGGCTCATTACGGAAGAGAAGCTGCTTTTAATGATGAAATAAGAGCATTGGGCGGCAGAATATACGAAATGCCTGCTCTCAAGGATGAAACACATACATATTACTGGAGATTGTTTACCTATATAAAGGCACTTGAAAAGTTCTTTAAAGAGCACAAGGAATATAAAATCATTCACTGTCACATGACTAACACAGCTTCTATATATATGCCTATTGCAAAAAAACACGGTGTCAGCTGTATCATTTCGCACAGTCACAGTACAAAAGGCAAAGCGGGTATGCTCGGTGTTGTAACGGATATTCTGCAAAAGCCGATTTATAAATTTGCAACTGATATGTTTGCCTGCTCTGAGTCGGCAAAAAATTGGTTCTATCCGAAAGAGCTGATTGAAAGCGGAAAAATAAAAATAATTGCAAATACGGTTGATGCTGACAGATTCCGTTTTAATCCCGAAAAGAGGGCAGAAATGCGCTCAAAGCTTGGGTTGGAGAATAAGAAAGTCGTTGTTTGCGTAGCCAGATTCAGACCGGAAAAAAATCAGACTTTTCTGATTGATGTTCTTCGAGAAGCACTGAAAATACGCAAGGACATTGTTTTTATGTTTGCGGGGGACGGACCCTGTGAGGAAGAATGCAAGAAAAAAGCAGCAGAATATGGTGTTGCAGATAATGCATTGTTTTTGGGAATGCGCCCCGATGTGCCTGACATTTTGCAGGCGGCAGATGCTTTTACTCTTTCATCCTTATGGGAAGGACTTCCCGTTACAGGTATAGAGGCTCAGGCAAGCGGACTGCACTGTGTCATTTCAGACGGTGTTACGCAGGAGATTAATGCCATTAATATGGTTGAGTTTCTTTCGCTTGACGAATCCGTTTCGGTTTGGGCTCAGAAGCTTGTTGCTGCTGCAGAGAAGCCAAGACAGGATACCTATGATTTAATCCGTGAATCAGGATATGATGTTCACACAACGACACCCTGGTTACAGGAATTTTATCTTAATAAACATAATTATAACAATACTTGATGCCAAGGAGTTTTTTGTGTGAAAAAGCTTTTATTTATTGCGTTTAATAATTTTTCTAACCTTCATTTCGGACCTACTGCCAAGGTGCTTTCTCAGTGCCGTGCTTTTGAGGCTCACGGCTACGAGGTTGAGCTTGTGGGCAGAATCGGTTCAGATACGGCTCTGATAAGAACGGTAAGCGATTATGATGTTATATCAGGACACAGAGTTATAATTAAAAATGTCAGAGCAAGAAATTTAATAGATAAGCATAACCAGATAATTGACCTTAAGAAATATATAAAAAACAAAAGCTATGATGCTTGCTATATCAGATATGATTTTTCAGACGGAGATTTCATTTCTCTTCTTAAAAGTCTGAAAAAAGTTTGCAGAAAGGTTATGTTGGAGCTTCCGACCTATCCTTATGATGAAGAAAACAAATACGGCATAATGTCAAAGCTCAGAATGGTTGTGGATGTAAAATACCGCAAAGAGCTTCACAGGTATCTGGACGGCATAGTGACTTTTTACGGAAATCACAGTGAGATATTCGGTGTGCCTGCCATGACTGTTCCAAACGGTTTTGATTTCAGCCGTATGGAGCTTGTAAAATCGGAATTGCCTGATGAAGCAGTGCATATTGTTGCCGTTTCTGCAATGCGTGAATGGCACGGTTACGAACGGTTGATAGAAGGCATGAAAAATTATTATTCACAAGGAGAAGACGGTAAGAAAAACTTTGTTCTTCACCTTGTCGGTAACGGAAGAGAATACGGCAAATATAACGGTCTTATTGAAGCATATGCTCTTCAACCGCACATAATTATGGAAGGTGCAATGTTTGGCGAAAAGCTTGATGAGCTTTATGAAAAATGTGCCTTGGGAGTGGATTCGCTTGCCCGCCACAGAAGCGGAATTGATGTTCTCAGCTCACTGAAAAGCAGGGAATACGGCGCCAAAGGCATACCCTTAATAAATTCATGTAAAATTGATATTATAGAAGATGATTTTGAATATCTGCTGAGAGTGCCTGCGGATGAAAGCCCGATTAATATGGAGGATGTTGCCGCTTTTTATGAAAAATGTTACAGCAGCGGTAAAAGCCGAAAGGAAATCGGTCAGGAAATTCGTTCCTATATTGAAAAGAAAAGCGGAATGAAGCAGGTGCTTGCACAGGTGGTTGAAGAGTTTGAAAAATAAGCATTGAGGAGCGGCTATGATTTACTATGCACCTGCATTGATAGCTACGCTTGTTGCGGCGTATTTTTGTTCAACTGAATATGAGCTGTCAAACGGTGTGAAGGTGAAAATGCTCCGTAACTTTATGACGGCTTTTTTAGTGCTGCTGCCGCTTTCTTTTGTTGCGGCATTTCGTTGGGATGTGGGCGCAGATAGCCTTTACGGTGCATCGTATTGGGAATCATATCAGGCAGCAAAGGGAGGGGAAAACATAAGGGATTTTGAACCCTTGTTTTTCCTTTTTACCCGTTTTGTTGCTGCGTTTGATCTCCCCTTTTTTTGGTATATTTTCATACATAGTTTGCTTTTTATGGCTTGCGTGGCATACGGATTTTCAAAGGGCAGCATAAACCCTATGCTGACGATAGTAGTTTTCTTTTTGCTATACGGATATTTTGACTCTTATTCTGCTCTCAGACAAGGACTTGCTGAAGGCTTTATAATAATTGCATTGGCGAATATGATATATATGCCGGCATCCAAAAAGAAAGATATTATAATTATTTTGCTAATAGTTGTCGCGTCCTTATTTCATTTGATTGCTATTGTATTTTTACCTATATATTTAATAAGCCGTATACGGTTCAGTCGTTCCGGTCTTCTTAAAATAACGGTAATCGGCATTCTTGCGTATCCTGTGCTTCAGATAGTACTGAGATTTTTAAACAACTATATCGGAAACGATGTCGGAAACACCTACACTTATACGACAAACGGAGTTGCGATTATCAACCTTGCTCTTTCTTTTGGCGTTTTTGCTTTATGCTGGTATTTTTACGATTCGATAAATGAGCTTGATGAGAATGCTTATATTTATATCAATATTTCACTTTGTATCTTCATTTTTATGCTCAATTCAGGTGCTCTGTTCCTTGCGTTCAGATACTTTGATATGCTCAAAAACGCATACTTTTTTACAGTACCGTTTGTTGTGAAGGGAATAAAAAACAGCCGGACAAGATTGTTTGTTCAGATTGTATTGCTTATGGTTTTCCTTTTTTGGTTTATCAATTCTTTTTATATTCAGGCAAACTTCGCATCAAAATACAGAACTGTTTTTGAGAATTGGGAAAAATATTCAACCCTTAAATAAGCAGGAGGAATTTTTTTGAAGAAGCTTTTGATAGTTTTTGCAAACAGCTTTCCTTATCATATAAGTGAACCCTTTCTTGCAAACGAGCACCCCTTATATAAGGAGTACTTTGATAAAATACTAATGGTTACAAACGGAAGAAGAGACGAAAAACCGACTCGCGAAATAAACGACCCGGCTATCACTCTTCTTACCGATTATACACTTTCAAAAGACATTAAAAGCATTCTTGAGGCTGTTCCGTGGATGCTTACCGATAAAATGTTTTACAAAGAGCTGAAATGGCTGTTATCAAAAAGGTTTTCCTTCAGAAGACTTTATGATATGACGGTGGTTTCTTTGTGTGCTAACCACAGAGCAAGACAGGCATATAAATGGCTCATAAAAAATCCCGGCTATGAAATTCCTGTTTTATACGGCACATGGCTGTTTATTCCTGCATACGCGGCAGTAAGGCTGAACGGCAAGCTGAAAAATAAGGCTTATTCAATCTCCCGCGCTCACGGCTTTGATATTTACCGTGAACGCCACGAAACAGGTTATATTCCTTTTCAAAAGCAGCTGTTTGATAAGCTTGATGAAATTTCAACAATTTCAGATAACGGCAAAGAATATCTTGTTAAGGAATACGGTTCACCTCAAAAGGTGTCGGTCAACCGTCTTGGAGCAACGGACAGAGGTAAAACAAATCCTCATGCTGACAGGAAAATTTTCAGAATAGTCTCGTGCTCAAGAGTTATCCCGCTTAAAAGGCTTGACAGATTAGCTGATGCCTTGAAAAAAATTCAAAGCATATCCGTTCATTGGACTCATATAGGTGACGGAGAGGATTTTGAAAAATTAAAATCGTGTACGGAAAATCTTCCCGAAAATATTACTGTCAGCTTATTGGGCAGGGTTTCAAACAATCAGGTTTATGAAATTTATTCCGAACAGCCTTTTCATGCTTTTGTTAATATAAGCGAAACAGAGGGTGCTCCGGTTTCGATTATGGAAGCGATGAGCTTCAATATACCTGCTGTTGCAACTGCCGTAGGCGGTACACCGGAGCTTGTTGACAGCGGCAGAAACGGAATCCTTATAGATGCGGATTTTAGTGATGAACAGCTGATTCAGGCAATTCTCAATATGGCTGAATTGTCCGATGAGGAGTATCTTAACCTCAGAAACAATGCCAGAAAAAAGTTTGAGGATGAATACTGTGCGGTAAACAATTACCGTGCTTTTCTTGAATATCTTTCACAAAAATAAAAATCGTCAGGTTAGGGTGTGAGCTTTATGCCAAAACAAATTAAACTTGCTTATGCTACTTTGCAAAATGCAGGTGATGCATTCAATAAACCTTTGGTTGAAAAGTATTCGGGCGCTCAGGTGGTGCGCTCAAAAATTTATGAAGCAGATTTGCTTGCCCTCGGCGGCGGATTGGCAAATGTTCAGTATGATAGCGCTTTTGCCAAAAAGAGCGCTCAGTTTATGCTTGGCAGAATTAACAAGGATGTTCCTTTGTATGTTTGGGGCTCCGGCTTCCTTTTTGGCAATTCAGATGCCGGTTTTTACAGAAAAAATATTCGAATATGTGCTTTGAGAGGCGAATTGAGCCGAAGAAAGGTTTCGAAATTGCTTGGAAAAGAAACGGATGTTCCGCTTTGTGACCCCGGCTTGCTTGTGGACAGAGTTTTTCCGAAAAATCAGAATAAAGAATACAGGCTTGGAATAATTGCGCACTATTCTGAAAGTGACCATCCGTGTTTTGAAAAGCTTAGAGAGAATAATCCGGACAGTGTAATTATTGACATTCGGGAAAGTCCGTCAGAGGTGTTTGAAAAAATAAGCAAATGTGAATTCATTGTATCAAGCAGTCTTCACGGACTTGTTTTTTCCGATGCGGCAGGAATTCCGAATTTGCATTTGAAGGTTACGGATAAATTGGGCGGTGACGGATTCAAGTTTAAAGATTATTATTCGTCATTCGGAATGGAGCATATATGTTGGGACATCAGCGAAAGAACTGATCTGCCCACCGTACAAAACATAAAGGATTTGTATGAAATTGAATCAGCTGCTGTTGAGGAAAAGAAAAACGCACTAATTGCAGCTTTCCCGTCAGAGCTTAAAGCAAACGGTTAACGGTTTGATTAGGATAACAAGTTTAATAATTCACGGTTAGCGGAAATTGCAGTTATTTTATTTGTTTTCCCTGATCGGTCAGGATGGTATTGATGGCTCAAAGAAAAGAAAAATCTTTTTTAAACGATTTCTTTGTTCTCGGCGTGGGAACATTTTTATATTTGCTGGTTGGTGTTATAGGCACACCTGTTATAACGCGGTTGGTTGACCCTGTGGATTACGGCAGAATGTCGATGATAACCGTCTACAGCGGAATAGGTGTTCTGATTTGCGGCCTTGGGCTTGATCAAACGCTTGCACGCTTTTTTTATCAGGAAGAGGATATAAACTTTAAAAGAAAGCTGCTGCAGTTTTGTTGGCTTGTTCCGCTTGGCTTTGCGGCAATTCTCAGTGTTTTGTTTTTGCTGTTTCGTTATCTGGCAGGGGCCTTTGGCTTTGAAACTCTTTCCGTTGTTGAGCTTGTTTTGCTGATTCTGAATACGGTTGCTCAGCTTTTACACAGATACGGAATGCTGATTTTAAGACTGCGTTATTCGACAAAGATGCACTCGGTTGTCAATATAATGCAAAAGGCATCTTATATAATAATGACAGTTGTGCTTGTTTACACAACGACGGCAAATCATTTTTTAATTCTCGCAGTGTCAACAATACTCAGCGGATTTTTTGCCTTTGTTGTTGAGGCTGTTTATGAGCGCGATGTCTGGAAGCCGGCACCGGCAGGTTATAAATTAACCGTAAGCCGCAATGAGCTTTTAAGGTACAGCATTCCGCTTATGTTTTCGGGCGGAGTATCAATGGTGTTTAACTCGCTTGACAGGCTTTTTATTAACCATTACTGTACTCTTGCAGATGTAGGCGTATATGCAAGCGCAATGAACCTTATGGCAGTGTTTTCGGTTATCAAAACCTCTTTTAATGCTATATGGATGCCGTCCGCAGTTAAGCATTATGAGAAGAATCACGAGGATAAATCCTTTTATCAGAAGGGACATAACTTTATTGCAATTCTGATGATTGTATTCGGTGCAACGGTTGTTCTTTTCAAGGATCTTTTTGTGCTTTTGCTTGGTCCGGAATATCAGCAAGCATCAAAAATAATACCTTTTCTTATGTTTGAGCCGATAATGTATACGGTTTCAGAAACAACTGCAACCGGAATTGTGGTGCAGAAAAAGTCAAAATATCAGTTTGCGGTTGCTGCAATTTCCTGCGTTTCAAACTTCATCGGAAATCTTATACTTACTCCGATAATGGGTGCTCAGGGAGCGGCAATTTCAACCGGAATATCATATATAATTTTCTTTGCGGCAAGAACATTTTTTGCCAACAAAGCTTTTTATGTTGACTATAAGCTGTCAAGGTTTGCAGTGTCGTCACTCGCTCTTCTTCTTTTTTCTGTTTATTCAAGCAACCGCAGCCTTTCGGTGCTTCAGGCTGTGCTGTATCTGGCGGTGGTAGGTGTGGTTGCTCTTGCTTACAGAAAAGAGCTTGCAGGTATGGCTGCATACGGAAAAGAGTTTGTTTTCAGATTTCTTAAAAGCAAGAAAAAATCAGACAACGTATGATGCATAAAAACTCAATGACGGAGGGATTTTATGTCTAAAAAAATAGGATATATTCGTGCCCGCTATCCTGAAACCCGTAATATCATAAATAAGGCGGCAGGAAACCCTGAGTATAAACAAATTGCAAAGTTTCATAATACTCTTCTCATCCTTTCGCGCGCGCGTGAAATTCTTCTCGGCCGTTTGCTTCACCGTATGATTCCTCTGAATTGGAACCGACATGCGGTGTACAAAACGGTTGTAAAACCTAATGTTGATATTATTCATACCTTCAACGCTGTTTGTGATACGGATGTGCCGTGGGTTTCAACCTTTGAAACCGCAATTCCACGCACAAAACAGACCTGCAACAAGGCGTGGCAGTTCGCCCCTCAGAAGGCAGATAAATTCACCGAAAAAGCTTTTGGGCTTTTGAGAAAAGACAGCTGTAAAGCTCTTATTGCTATATCTCAGGCGAACAAAAATATCCAACTTCAGATTATGGAAGCGTTTGATATTGAGGGCAGGGAAGAGATAGCAAAAAAAATCACGGTGCTTCATCCTCCACAGCCTGTTCTCATAACACCGGAGGAGTTTGAGAAGAAATTTAATACGGTTAAAAATTGTGTTGAGATTATTTTCGTCGGCGGAAAGTTCTTCCGCAAGGGCGGAGCGGAAATCGTTGATTCTCTTATGGCTTTGGCTGAGCACGGTCAGAAATTTCATCTGACTGTTATCAGCAGCCTTGATTACGGTGACGAAGTCAGCCGCTCAACCTTTGAGGATATGCTTCGTTATAAGCAGATTCTCACATCCACACCGTGGATAACTTATTATGAGCGTCTTCCGAATCCGGAGGTTTTGGAGCTGTGTAAAAAGTCACATATAGGTCTTTTGCCTACAATGGCGGATACCTACGGATATTCTGTTCTTGAAATGCAATCGTGCGGCTGTGCGGTTATATCTACGGATATAAGAGCTTTGCCGGAAATAAATAATGATAAATGCGGCTATATTGCGGCTGTGCCCAAAGCACCTTCTACGGAAGCTTTGTACTCAACCGAAGAAGAATTCGCTCAGCTTAAAAAATCAATTTACAGCGGACTTTATTCTGCATTTTCAGAAATTCTTGACAATCCGGATGAAGTGAAGGGAAAGGCGAAAGCCGCAATTGAAAAAATTGAAAAAGACCATTCTCCCGAACGTTATGCAGAAAGGCTTGCTGAAATTTACGGTTGACGGGGAGATGATGCTTTATCCTTAATCCGTAAAAGATTTTATTGAAAGCTGTATGAGGCTGATATGACAGAAAACAAAAAAAGAAAAAAGAAAATATTCTTTGCGTGTGTGCTTGTGCCGCTTGCTCTTGCGGTTGCGGCACTGTTCTGTTTCTGTGTTTCTCTGCTTATCAGCTATTTGCATAATGCCTATGAGGGCAGAGAGATTGTAGAACGGTCTGAAGCTTATGTTGAGCCTGAGGCAGATCCTGAATTGTGGGGAGTTGAAGCAACCGATTCTGACACGGTCCTTTACGAAAAGCCGTTTGATTATGATATATCGTTTGCAACCTCTGCAAATGCAATAAGTGTTTACGGGAAAACACCTATATATAAGGTTAAGCAAAAAGACCCCGATATAATTAATATTCTCGTTTTGGGTACGGATTCAAGAGATGTCACCAAAGAGCGCGGAAGAAGCGACAGCATAATTATTCTTTCTTATAATACCCGAAGCGGAAAAATAAAAATGGTTTCCGTCCTGCGTGACTCACTTGTTCCTATAGAAGGTCATAATTGGAACAGAATAAATTCGGCTTATTCTTTTGACGGTGTAGGACTGGCGGTTAACACGGTTAATGAAATTTTTGATCTTGATATTCAGAATTTTGCGGTTATTGACTTTAACGGTGCAAGAAATTTTGTTGATAAAGCTGGCGGTGTGGAAATTAATTTAACCAAGGCTGAGGCAGATTTCTATAACTATACCGGCTATATGGGAAGAGTAAAGCTCACCGAAGGCCCGTTTATGATGAACGGTGAACGAGCCCTTGTCTATATGCGCACCAGATATGTTGACAACGATTTCCAAAGAACCCAGCGCCAGAAAAATGTTATTGTTTCGCTTGCCGATAAGATAATAAAAGAAAAAAATCTTGCGGAAATATATAAGCTTACAGATTATGCATTTACATTGGTTAAAACCAATATCAGTGTACCGACTCTTGTTCCGTTTGTAATGTCAGTTGCGCTACACTCCTCTTCTCTTTCAATAGATTCACAGCATGTGCCCTACAGTGACAGCTTTGAATATAAATATTATAACGGTATGTCCGTTATATCGTTTGATATTGAAGATGCAAGAGAAAGAGTTAATGATTTTCTGTACGGCTAATTGCTTTTTATGCAGTGTATAAATGCCAAAATCCGAAAACTGTTTAATCTGCAAAAAAATTCAATAAAATATTAAACAAAGCGCCCTGTTTATTCAGGGCGCTTTGTTGTGCTTTCAGACGGAATTATTAATGTTTAAATTTAGTGTCGCTTGATTTTTGGTGGTGCGATAATTGCGGTTCCTGCAGAGGGGGTAAGGTAGTTTGTTGATGAAATCAAAAAGATTGAACATCATGTTTCAATCCCCCAGAGGGGGTAAGG
>JAZQGE010000056.1:0-66775 GCA_045539895.1 Acutalibacteraceae bacterium | reverse complement strand
ATGCGCTGCGGCGCACGGATAATTTATATCATATCGAGTTTGAATTTTATTCAAACATATCGATTTTTGCAAAGCAAAATATATCGAGTGACCGCAAGATCACATATCGACAATTATAATTTGAAAATTGTAGTTATCTCGATTTATCACTGATTTTTGCTTATCAATTTAATTGAGGTATTGTCTGCGGCGAGTCGCCGCCAAACCGTAATTTAAAATTTTTTTATAAATCTCGTCATAGGTAGTGACAAATCCTTAGATATATATTATTATATATAATATATATAATGCGGAGGTGTGTTTATGTCGGCAGTCATAAGTGCGATTATGGCTATTGTAACTTTTTTCAGCGGCTTTTCGGCAGAGCTGAGCTTTGCGTTTGCAGAGTCTGTTTTTTCAGATGCAATTTCTCTTTTGACTCAGCGCTCCGATTTTCTTGATGATATAGACGATGAAAATGTTGTTGTCTATGCCGGCTCTGCAGGATATTTGGAAAACACTGTGCTCGTATTTTTTGAGCAGGATGCTTCATTTCTCTCAAAGCTTAAAGTGCTTGAGAAAACAGACGGTGTTACGGTAGGCAGTCTGCCTGAAATGAACCTCTGCGTTGTGCGTACTGAGTCTAAAACTCTTGATGAACTTAATGAACTTTGTGCTCATCTTAATTCGTTTGATGAGGTTGCTCTTGCAAGTATCTGTCCGGCACACAGGTTTGATTCGCAATACACACCTGATGACCCGTTTACGGAATACGACTTGTACACTGAGCATTGGAATGAGTCAAGTCCTTATGGTAACAACTGGTGGCTTGAGGCGGTGGATGCAAGAGGTGCATGGGGCTATGACAGTCTGTATAAACAGATTGATATAGGTATCATAGACGGCGGATTTGATACCGACCATGTTGAACTTGACGGTAAAATATATTTTCCTGATTTAAGATCAGCATCGCGCAACCGCGATAACAGCCACGGTACACATGTTGCAGGCATTATTGCCGCGAAGGGTGACAATGGTGTTGGAATAAGCGGTATCTGTCAGAACTCCAGACTCATCTGTGTTGACTGGACTCCGTCTGACGGTCAGCTGTGGATTGCTGATGTTGCCATTTTCTTCGGCTTCAGCAAGGTTGTCAAAGCAGGAGCGAAGGTTATCAATTTTTCAATCGGTTCTTCTTCTTCAATTTCGGAAAATGCTTCTGCATTCCCGTCTTTTATAAATAATCTTGATGCATTGCTTTATTCATATTCCATGGGATCGCTTCTCAGCAAGGGCTACGATTTTCTTGTTGTTCAGTCCGCAGGCAACGGCAATGCGGGCGGATATGCAGTCAATGCATCGCAGAACGGTATTTTCTGCTCGATAAATGAAAAAAATATGTTCTTGCCCATTGGTGTTTCAAAGCAGGATGTGCTTGACAGAATTATTATTGTCGGCAGCGCCGCACGGGAGGGTGAAGGATATGTTCAGTCTTCAAGCTCTAATGTGGGTGATACAGTTGATCTTTGTGCGCCCGGTGTTCTGGTTTACAGCTGTGTTCAGGATGATGGTTTCCTCACAAAATCCGGCACATCAATGGCTGCCCCCGTTGTAACGGCGGTTGCTTCCCTTGTCCGGGCGGTAAATCCCTCACTTGATGCTGCTCAGGTTGCAAAAATTGTGTGCACAAACACAAAGGACACAGTTAAGCCTTCGCAGGAAAGATATTTTGAAAATTCCGGTTATAAGTCTTATCCTATGGTCAACGCAAAGCTCAGTGTTGAAGCGGCTTTGCTTTCAAAGGGCGATGCATACAGAGTTAACTTTATCGGTTATTCCGATGAAGAGGTTGTTTTTACTGATGCTGACGGTAAAGAATTCATTTTTGAAACAGATGAAAAGGGTCAGCTTTCGTGTGTTCTGCCGCGGGGTACATATACGGTTGTTTCTGACGGAATTGACAGAATAGTTGATGTGCAGTCGGATGCGGATATTTCAATAGGAGGCTAAAAATGGAAGTCGGTGTTATTGCGGCACGGCTTATTGCATATGTAATTGACGGTGTTGACCCGAAGTTAGAGACAGATATTTGCATTGATCACGATGCGCTCTATGCTTTTTCAAAGTCACACAGTGTTGATAACATTATAGGCATTGCTTTGAAAAAACTGAATATCATGCCGCTGCAATACGAGAAGGCCTATGAAAAAGCTTATAAAATTTCGCGTGCACGCGAGGCGACACAAGAGCTTGAAACGCAGGATATAGTTGAAGAACTTGAGCGCAGAGGAATAAAGCATATGCTTCTCAAGGGCAGTGTGATGAAAAATCTGTATCCTTCGCCTGAACTTCGATCAATGTGCGATGTAGATATACTTTACGATACGAAATATCTGGGCGAGCTTGAAGAGATAATGGCTGAGCGTGGATATGTGCTCAAAGAGGCTGAAGGCACAGGCGGAATTAATGTTTCCTATATCAGAAAGCCATTTATGAACATTGAGTTTCACGGTGTTCTTATGGATAAGGATATTCCTGTTTACAATGCGTATTTCGGCAATAACTTTGAGCGTACAGTACCAGAAGACGGCTGTAGGGTGAAATATCCTGACGAAGATTTCTTTGTGTTTATGATGGCGCACCTTGCAAAGCACTATTTTCTCGGCGGTACGGGTATAAGGTCGCTTGCGGACATATGGTTATTTATGAGAAAAAAGCCTTCCCTGAATATGGAAACGGTGCGCGGAAAGCTCCGGCAAATAAATCTTGATGAGTTTACAGATATTATAATCGGGGTTAACGGTGTGCTTTTCGACGGAAGAAAACCCACACCGGAGCAGGCAGATATAATAAATTACATTTTTCACAGCGGCACATACGGCTCGCAGAAACACCGAAGTGCTGATAACATAAAACAGATTTCAAAAAGGCAGTATGCACTTAAACGGCTTTTTCCTGACAGGGAGTTTATGTCAATAAACTATCCTGCTGTTAAAAAATGTGTGCTTCTTCTGCCGCTGTTCTGGCTTGTAAGGCTTGTGAAAGCGGCGATAAAAAAAGGGTATAAGGACAGTGATGTTGATATGGTGCTCAGGCTTGACGAGTCAAGCCTCGATGCAAGAAAAATACCCGGCTGTCCGTTTGAATAAAAGAAAGGATAACATAAAAATGATTAAAAGAGCAGATGAAATGAAAAGTGCCGTCAAAGTGAATATGCGCGGCGGCGATGGACAGGTTATTGTTACAAATATGCTTGATGCCGGTGAATTTGCCGGCAAATCAAGACTTATAGCAACACTCACTCTTGAGCCGGGCTGTTCAATCGGTGAGCATGTGCACGAGAATGAAGAAGAGGTTTTCTATATCGTAGAGGGCGAAGCTCAGTATTATGATAACGGCGAATGGGTAACACTCAATAAGGGTGACAGCTGTATCTGTCTTGGCGGTCAGAAGCACTCTATAGCAAACCGAAGCGACAAAACACTTGTTGTTGCAGCAGTAATTCTAACATATTAAGTAAATTATTCTGAAAGGAAATCATATAAAATGAAGTGGACAGGTCTTAACGAATTAAGAGAAAAGTATCTCGCTTTTTTTGAGTCAAAGGAACATCTGAGAATGCCCAGCTTTTCGCTGGTGCCTCAGGGAGATAAGAGCATTCTGCTTATCAACGCAGGTATGACTCCTATGAAAAAATATTTCACAGGTGAAGTAACACCTCCGAAAAAGAGAGTTACAACCTGCCAAAAATGTATCCGTACACCCGATATTGAAAATGTTGGTAAAACAGCACGCCACGGCACATATTTTGAAATGCTCGGTAACTTCTCGTTCGGCGATTATTTCAAGCGCGAAGCAACCGCATGGGCTTGGGAATTTTTTACAAAGGTTCTTGAAATTCCTGAAGAGCTGCTTTATGTAAGCGTTTATCTTGAAGACGATGAAGCTTATGACATCTGGACAAAAGAGGTTGGCGTTGATCCCTCGCACATGGTCCGTTTCGGTAAAGAGGACAATTTCTGGGAGCACGGTGCAGGTCCCTGCGGTCCCTGTTCGGAAATCTATTTTGACAGAGGTCCTTCAAAGGGCTGCGGCAGTCCCGATTGTAAGGTTGGCTGTGAGTGTGACAGATTTATTGAGGTATGGAACCTTGTTTTCACTCAGTTTGAAAACGACGGCAAAAACAATTACACACGCCTTGCAAACCCCAATATCGACACAGGTATGGGTCTTGAAAGACTTGCTTGCATTATGCAGGATGTTGAGAACCTCTTTGAGGTTGATACTGTAAAGAATATTATGAAGCACATAATGGATATTGCGGGTATCAACTATCATGATGACGAGAAAAAGGATGTTTCTCTCCGCGTTATTACAGACCATATCAGAAGCACTACATTTATGGTCGGTGACGGTGTTCTTCCTTCAAACAGCGGCAGAGGCTATGTTCTTCGCCGTCTTCTCCGTCGCGCTGCAAGACACGGCAGGCTTATCGGAATCGACAGACCCTTCCTTTCCGAGGTCTGTGACACTGTTATTGCCGAAAATGCAAATGCATATCCCAACCTTGTTGAAAAGCAGGATTATATAAAGAAAGTTATTTCAATGGAAGAGGAAAGCTTCTACAAAACCATTGATTCCGGTCTGGGTCTTCTCAATGAAATGATGGAAAAGGCTGAAAACGGTGTTCTTTCAGGCGAAGATGCCTTCAAGCTTCAGGATACCTACGGCTTCCCGATTGACCTTACAAAGGAAATTGTAAGCGAAAAGAACATGACGGTTGATGAAGAAAAGTTCCGTCAGCTTGTTGAAGAAGCAAGACTCAAGGCAAAGAGCGCAAAGAGAAATGCGGCTGACTCCGACTGGAGAAACAACGGAGTTTCGTTTAAAGATATTGCAGCTACACAGTTCACAGGCTACACTGAAAACAATACTGAGGCAGTAATTCTTGCACTTGTTTCAGACGGCGAGAGAAAAGACTTTATCAACGATGGTGACAATGCTGTAGTTGTTCTTGACAAAACCTCTTTCTATGCAGAGAGCGGTGGTCAGGTCGGCGACACAGGTGTAATCCGAATCGGTGAAAGCTTTTTTGAAGTTACAAAAACAACAAAAGATCCCGACGGAGCATATCTTCATCAGGGTACACTTGTCGGCGACGGTATAAAAGTCGGCGATAAGGCTGTTACCGTATATAACGAAGAAGCAAGAAAAGCTATCAAGAGAAACCACACAGCTGCTCATCTTCTTCAGGCGGCACTCCGCGAAACTCTCGGTTCACATGTTGAGCAGGCAGGTCAGCTTGTTAATGACAGTGCAATGAGATTTGACTTCACTCACTTCTCCGCGCTTACAGCTGAGGAGCTTACAGCGGTTGAAAACAAGGTCAATGAAATTGTTCTTTCCGCACTGCCCGTAACAAGCACCGAAATGCCTATTGAAGAAGCTAAAAAGCTTGGCGCAATGGCACTTTTCGGCGAAAAATACGGTGATGTTGTACGCGTTGTCAAGGCAGGAGATTTTTCAACAGAGCTTTGCGGCGGTACGCATGTTGACAATACAGGTAAGCTCGGTCTTTTCAAAATTGTTTCAGAATCTTCAGTCGCTTCGGGTGTGCGCAGAATTGAGGCTGTAACAGGAACAGGTGTTGTTGATTATATCGCTTCACTTAATTCGCTTATTGTAAACACCGCAAAGGCAATGAAGCTCGGCAATGTTAATGAGCTCGAACGCAAGGCTATAGCTATGGCGGCAGAAATCAAAGAAAAGGAAAGAGAAATTGCTGCTCTTTCCGCACAGCTTACAGATCTTAAGTCAGCCGATATTTTCTCCGCACCCGAACAGATTGGTGCAGTAAAGCTTATCGTTGCAAGGGCAGAAGATATGTCAGCAGATGATATTCGCTCTCTTGGCGATAAGGCAAAAGAGCAGGGCGACGATGTAGTTGCTGTTATTGCCTGTGTCAATAATGAAAAGGGCAGTGCAAATATTGCTGTTGCCTGCGGTAAGGCTGCTGTTGCGGCAGGTGCAAATGCAGGCGCAATTGTCCGCGCGGTTGCTCAGCTTGCAGGCGGTAACGGCGGCGGTAAGCCTGACTTTGCAATGGCAGGCGCAAAGGACCTTTCAAAGCTTGATGATGCTGTTGCAGCTGCAAGCGGCATTGTCAGCGGTATGCTTAAATAATTTGTGCAAAGGAGATTTAAAAATGTCCGATTGTATTTTCTGTAAAATCGCTGCGGGCGAAATACCCAGTAATAAAGCTTATGAGGATGATAAGGTCTTGGCTTTTTATGACCTTGACCCTCAGGCACCTACACATATACTTGTAATACCGAAAGAGCATATAAAATCTGCGGCTGAAATTGACGAGAGCAACTCCGCTCTTGTTGCACACATTTTTGAGGTTGCGGCAAAGCTCAGCCGACAGCTCGGACTTGATAACGGCTTCCGCGTTGTTACTAACTGCGGTGAAAGCGCAGGTCAGAGTGTGCATCACATACATTTTCACCTTCTCGGCGGCAGAGATTTCACATGGCCTCCGGGCTAAACAAATTTCTATGGGAAATTTGCAGTGAAATATGTTTCTATATTATGAAAGGAAGAAATTGAAATGGGTGAGTTTTATACCATGAAAATTGCGGGCCTTGAAAGGCAACTGCCAATCTGTCCGCTTAACGATAAGGTAAGTATTGCAGGCTTCATTGTTTTCGGCGATGTTGAGCTTACAGTAAAGGCTTGCGAGGAGCTTCTCAAAAAGCTTCCCGAATTTGATTACATAGTTACACCTGAGGCAAAGAGCATTCCGCTTGCCTACGAAATGTCAAGACAAAGCGGAAAGAAATATTTTGTAGCTCGTAAAAAGGCAAAGCTTTATATGCAGAATCCTGTTACCGTTGATGTGCGCTCAATCACAACTGATGCTGAGCAGGTGCTTATTCTTGACGGTGCTGACGGTGAACAGATAAGAGGTAAAAAAGTGGTTATTGTTGATGATGTTATCAGCACGGGCGAATCACTTGCCGCTATGGAAAAGCTCATGGCACATTTCGATGCTCAGATTGTTTCAAAGGCGGCTGTGCTTGCAGAGGGCGATGCTGCACAGCGTGATGATATTGTATTTCTTGAAGAGCTACCGTTGATATTCACATGATTGCCCGTCCGTTTGCACTTGTTGGCTTCAGCTTTGTTTTCGGCTTGCTGGTGCTTAATGTGTCAGACGGTGCAACTTTGATTGTTGCCGCGGTGGCAGCGGGATGCATTCTGTTGGTTTTACTTGTTAAGGGCTTGCCGGACAGAGCGGTTTATGTCATTGCCTCGCTGAGTGTTGTTGCCTCGTGTGTCAGCTTTGAAGGAAGCGAGCGGTTTGATTACAAACCTGCGCTCAGTCTTGCAGATGATAACACAGAGATATGCGCGATTGTAAACGATATTAAAACCAGATCTGACGGTACTTATTACATTCTGGATTCTGTTACAATCGGCAACACTGAGGCTGAATACAGGCTTTGGATGTGCTCTGAAGAAAAAATGAATGTCGGCGATAAAATAATTTTTAACGGCGAAGTGAAATCTGCGGGTCATGATAAAGAAACACAGCGATATTATAAATCTAAGGGCATCTATCTTTACTGTAAGACAGACGGTAAAATAAACATTGTCGCTACCGGTGAAAGACCGTTTTCGGCTTTGCTGTATAAAGCAAGAGAATTTACTTCATCTTCGCTTTTAACTCTTGTAGGCGGTGATGAGGGCAGTCTTGCCGTAGGTATGCTGACCGGTGATACAAATATGATGAGCGGCTTGGTGAAAAATGCTTTTAAGGCATGCGGCCTTTCACATACGCTTGCTGTTTCCGGCCTGCATATGAACATAATTGTGCTGGCGCTTTATAAGCTGCTCGTCAAAATTTCAAAACGCACAAGGCGCGTCAGTGTACTGCTTTGTATCCCTGTGGCAGTCGGTTATGCCGCATTTTCAGGTTTTTCTGTTTCGGCTGTGCGTGCGTGTGTTATGGTATGCATTATGCTTTCAGGAAAGCTGTTTTCACGCAAAGGCGATTCGCTCAATTCTCTCGGATTTGCAGCTCTTATAATCACACTTTTTAACCCATATGCTGTGCTTGATTGGTCATTTATGCTTTCGTTTTCGGCAACACTCGGTATTGTGATTGCTATGCCGTTAATAAACAAAGCGGATGAGATTATATGTAAAAAGCTGCGGCAGAAAATTTTATCGGCTTTTTTTACCGGAATTTCAGATGTTGCTCTGGTTTCAGTTATTGCTACTCTGTTTACTCTGCCGGTTATGATTCTTCTGGTCGGCACTTTCTCGCTTGTGTTTCTGCCTGCAAACCTTGCAACCTTTGCAGCAGTGCCGGTGCTTATGATAAGCGCTGTAATCACAGTGGTGCTTAATCTGCTGCCGTTTTCATTTCCCGTTCGGATTTTGGCAACGGTTTGCAGAGCTGTCGGCAAATATATGATTTGGGTTACGGACGGACTTTCTCAATTTGATTTTGCAACGGTTAAGGTTGATTCCACTGTTATGAAGCTGTGGCTTGCGGTTGTACTTATCGTTGTTGCTTTTTCGGTTTTCTTTATTGCAGACAAAAAAAGATCAGGCATTTTCTGTGTTTTGTTTACAGTCGCTTCCCTGCTTGTCACTTCGATAGGAAGTGCGGTTGTTGATATGGGAAGTGTAAAAATTACTGCGGTTGATGCTGATGACGCGGCTTGCTTCATAGTGTCGCAGGGCACAGCTGCAGTACTGATTGGCTGTGATGGCTCAGAGTATGTTGCGTATAATGCGCTTGAGGAGCTTGGCATTACGAAAATTGAGCTGGCAGTTATTCCGAAAGGTATAGAGAATAGCTGTATAGCCAGATTGAAAAATAACTTTAACATAGGTGAAATTGCTTACGGTACACAGATAACAGACGAATTTGTGTATGATTTTAACGGCAGTAAGCTGACATATGTTAATATGGCTGAGCATGATTACTGCACACTTGAAAATGAATCAGGAAGTGCAATGTTTATTTTCGGTTACGATACACCGGAATTTGACGCAGATAAAACTGATTTTTTGTTTACTCTTGCGCAGCCGCCGGAATGGATTGATACCGCGGATTACAAGGCGGTAATAGTTTCGTCAGGCGGTAATACCGCAGTAAAGAGCGAAAATGTTTTTTCAACCTTTGACAATTCAAATCTCACACTTGGTTTTAACAGGTGGGGAAAATTTAAAATAAATACTTTTTGAAAAGGAGGCGGACCGTTTTGGCAATTGTAACTGAGCAGGATTTCAAAAAACAAATATCATCAGGTGACTTACCGCCGGTCTGCCTTGTGCTCGGTGATGAGGAATATCTTAAAAAGCACTATGTTTCACTGCTTGAAAAAAAGAGTGTGGACGAAGCAATGGCAGGCTTTAATCTTCACAGAATAAACGGCGAAGGCTTTGTGTTTGACGAGCTCTATCAGGCTGTACAGTCAATGCCGTTTATGAGTGATTACAGCTGTGTTGTGGTCAAGGACCTTGCAGTTGACAAGATGAAGAAAGACGATTTTGAACCGCTTATGGATTTGATTGGCGATCCGAATGAAAGCTGCGTGCTTGTTTTTTGGATGGATAGCATTGTGCTTGACGAAAAGAAAGAGCAGGCAAAAAGCTTTATTGATGCAGTCAACGAGGTTGGCACAGTGCTCAGGCTCGATAAAATGAGCGGTGCGCAGCTTTTTAAGCTGCTTGAAAACGGTGCGGCAAAACGAGGCTGTCAGATGTCGCGCGATGTTTCAGCTTACCTTGCAAACCGCGTTGGCGACGACCTTAACACCCTGCTCAATGAGCTTGAAAAGCTCTGCTTCTATAAGGGTGAAGGCGAAATCGGCAGGCGCGATGTGGATGCGATATGTACGCGTTCGCTTGATGCAAGTGTGTTTGATCTTTCAAAAGCACTTGTCAGCGGTACGGCACAGCAGGCCTTCAACATTCTCAATGACTTGCTTGCACAAAAGGAAAAGCCCGTTGCAATTCTCGGCACGCTTGTCAGCGCATATGTTGATATGTACCGCGCCCAGGTTGCATTAAGTTCTGGTGAGGCGGCTGATGCGGCGGCACAGGTGTTTAATTACAAGCGCCGTGAATTCAGGCTTAAAAATGCCGCAAGAAGCAGTGCGGATATGACTCTTGAACAGCTTCGCAACTGTCTGGATATTCTTGCGGATGCAGATTCAAGGCTCAAGAGCACGGCACTGGATGAGAGAAGAATTTTAGAGGAGCTTATGCTTCGTTTAATGCTTATAAGTTAGGAAATATCAGTAATGATAAAAATTAAACAGGCGGTTATAGTTGAAGGAAAATATGACAAAATCCGTCTTGAATCGCTGATTGATGCAACTATTATCCAAACTGACGGATTTGCAATTTTTAAAGATAAAGAGAAACAGCTGCTTATAAGAAGGCTTGCTGAAAAAAACGGAATACTGATTCTCACTGACAGCGATTCTGCAGGCTTTAAAATCCGCTCGTTTCTTGGCGGAAGTCTGCCGAAGGAAAAGGTTGTGCATGCCTATATACCCGATGTGCTCGGCAAGGAAAGGCGCAAGGATGCACCTTCAAAAGAAGGGAAAATAGGGGTTGAGGGAATGCACACTCAGGCGCTTGTTCAGGCACTCGGCAAAGCCGGCGTACTGTATGAAGAAAGTGAAGTGCCTAAGAAAAAGGTTGAGATGATTGACCTTTATGAGGATGGCCTGAGCGGCGGCGAAAATTCACAGGCAAAAAAAGCCGCACTGCTGAAAAAGCTTGATTTGCCTGAACGGCTTTCGACATCATCCTTTTTACAGATTATAAACACATTTATGACTTATGATGAATATAAATCTGCAGTTGAAGAGTGCAGAAAGGAGTGGGAGAATGGCTGAAAAAGGCTTTGTCAGTGCGATAATTGTTGCCGCAGGCAGCTCAAGGCGGATGGGCGGCATAAACAAACTCCTGCTTGAAATAAAAGGTAAACCCGTGCTTTGCTCAAGTGTTGAAGCATTTGATAAAAATAAAGATATTGATGAAATAATTGTTGCGGCAAGGGAGCAGGATATTGAACTCTATTCTACACTGCTTGCGCCATACAAAAAAGTAAAGTGTATTGTTGCAGGCGGTGAAACAAGGCAGAAAAGCGTTGCCGCCGCAGTTGCTCAGTGCAGCGAAAACAGTGCTATGCTTGCCATTCACGACGGTGCAAGACCGCTCGTAACTCAGGATATTATCAGCCGTACGGTAAGTGCTGCTTTTGAATACGGTGCTGCCGCTTGTGGTGTTCGGGTGAAGGATACAATTAAGGTTACTGACGAAAACGGTGTGATAACCGACACACCGGACAGGGCAAGCCTCTGGGCTGTGCATACACCGCAGTGCTTTGAAAAGGCGATGTATGAAAAGTGTGTTGCTTCTCTTGGAGAAGGGGCAAAGGATATGACGGATGATTGCCGCCTTGTTGAAATATGCGGCGGCAAGGTGAAAATGGTTGAAGGTTCATATTCAAACATAAAAATTACGACAGCTGAGGATATTCCTATGGCAGAGTCGTTGGTGGGAGATGAGTAAAATGTTCAGAATTGGTCACGGTTATGATGTGCACAGGCTTGTCGAGGGCAGAAAGCTGATTCTCGGCGGTGTTGAGATTGCTCATACAAAAGGTTTGCTCGGTCATTCGGATGCAGATGTTCTGCTGCATGCAATCTCGGATGCACTTTTAGGTGCGGCGGCAATGGGCGACATCGGCGGAATGTTTCCTGACACAGACCCTGCTTTCAAGGATGCGGACAGTCTTGAGCTTTTGAAAAAAGTTGTCGAAAGACTCGGTGAGGCAGGCTACACGGTCGGCAACATTGATGCAACTGTAATTGCACAGGCTCCCAAGCTCAAGCCCCATATTGAAAAAATGCGAATCAATATTGCATCTGCCTGCGGCATAGGTATTGAAAATATAAATGTAAAAGCAACCACCGAAGAGGGTCTTGGCTTCAGCGGAAGCGGCGAGGGAATTGCTGCACATTCGGTGTGTATAATAAATGGAGAATAAAAATTGTTCGGTTATGTTAAAATTTATAAGCCTGAATTGAAGGTAAAGGATTACGAGGCTTATCAGGGTGTTTATTGTTCACTGTGCAAGCAGATTGGTAAGGATTACGGTCAGCTTGCAAGGCTTACACTCAATTACGATTTTACCTTGCTTGCGCTTGCAAGGCTTGCCTTTGTTTCGGAATGCTGCGGCTTTAAGGATTCGCGTTGCAGCTTTAATCCGACAAAGAAATGCAGGCAGTGCATAAACGGTGAAAAAGAGCTTTCTTTTGCCGCGGCTGCTGCAATGATAATGATTTATTTCAAGCTTTGCGACGATATAAACGATTCGTCTTTTTTAAAAGGTCTTATAAAAAGAATTCTCAGACCGTTCTTTTCGCTCAAACGCAAAAAGGCAAAAAAGCGCTATCCTGAACTTGATGAAATAATCAGCGTTGCAATGGCTCAGCAGGCAGAAGCAGAAAAGAAAGTCGAATGCACACTTGATGCTGCGGCGCATCCGTCTGCAAATGCAATGGGCAAGCTTCTGAGCCTTGGCTTCGAAGGTGAAACAGCGTCAAAACTTGAGCGCTTCGGCTATCTTACAGGCCGCTGGGTATATCTTGCGGATGCGCTTGACGATATGAAGGATGATGAAAAAACAGCATCATTCAATGTGTTTAACAATAAAAACAGAAATGAAAAAGAAAATAGGGAATATGCTCTGGGGGCGCTGAATCTTACGGCGGCACAGCTGACAAGGGAGTATGAAGGTCTGAAGCCGCTTCGTTTCGGAGCAATTCTTGAAAACATCGTGTATGACGGACTTTATAACACGGTTGAAATTATAAGAAGGAGAGATGAAAATGAATCCGTATGAAATTCTGGGTCTTAACTCTTCAGCAAGTGATGAGCAGATTAAAGATGCTTACCGCAACCTTGCAAGAATTTACAGCGAAAACGGAAGCTCACCAAACAGCGCAAAAATGGCTGAAATTGACCGCGCATATGATTCAATAGTGATGAATCGAACGGGTAACGGCAATTCGCAGTCGACCGGTTACAGCAGTACTTATCAGCGCGATTACGGAAGCTATACCGCTTCTGCCGGATTTGGAGATATAAGGGCAAAAATCAAAGCGGGCAAGCTTGAAGATGCTGAGGTGCTTCTTGACGGCACACCCACAGGTCAGCGCACAGCCGAGTGGTACTACCTCAAGGGTACGGTGCTGCACCGTAAGGGTTGGCTTGAAGAAGCTGCGCGTAACTTTGAACGCGCAAGTCAGCTTGACCCGTCAAATTCCGAATACCGTAGAGCTTGTGACAATATAAATTCAGACAGGGCAGGCGGTTACCGCACGGAGAGAAGAACGGAAAAAAATTCAGGCTGTTCAGCCTGTGACCTGTGTTCGGGTCTGATTTGCGCAGACTGCTGCTGTGAATGTATGGGCGGCGACCTAATAAGATGTTGCTGAGGAGGATGATTTTTTGAAGCAATCCTCAAAAACAGCACTTGGCGGAATTATCAGTGCGCTTAGCATTGTGCTTATGCTGCTTACCGCTGTAATTCCATTTATGTCTTATGCTATGCCGTTGCTTGCGGGCGCACTTCTGATTGTAATGGTTATTGAAATCGGCAAAAGGTGGGCTTTTATTGTCTATGCGGCGGTCAGCCTTCTGGCGGTGCTCGTTGTGCCTGATAAGGAGGCGGCGACTTTTTATGTTGCTTTTTTCGGATATTATCCGATTATAAAATCTTCGCTCGAAAAGCATCTGCCGCGTGTTGCGGAGTGGATAGTGAAGTTTGTTATATTTAATGCGGCAGCAATTGCAGGCTTTTGTTTTTCAACCTATGTTCTCGGAATTCCGTTTGATGAAATGAACGAGTTCGGGGGATACGGTGCGCCGGTTTTGTTAGGTATAGCTAATATTGTATTTGTTATTTATGATATAATGCTGACTAAGCTTGTGACGCTGTATCTTTATCGGTTCAGAAAAAGCTTTAGAAAAATTTTCAAATAATATTTGCAGCAAATTTATCGACTTGACGAAATCGGCTGTGAGTATTATGATATAAAATAATGAAAGTTAACAAACACAGAAAGGATAATAATTGATGTATTACATAGGCGTTGATGGCGGCGGAACAAAAACCGTCTACACACTCTTTAACGAAAACAAAGAAACACTTGACGAGGTAAAGACACCAGGCAGTAATCACGAGAATATGGAAGGATCTTTTGATGAGGCTTCTGAGATTATCTGGAGCGGTCTTACAGCTCTCGTTGAAAAGCGCGGCATCACACTTGACGATGTCAGCTTCACACTCATGGGTCTTGCAGGTATTGACCACCCCTATCAGCACGATATTATGTGCGACAAGCTCAGCGCAAAGGGACTCAAGAATTTTGAGATTTTCAACGACGGTTTCCTTGGCGTAAAGGCAGGCTCTGAAACCGGTGCAGCTATCGGATACAATATGGGTACCGGTATGTGCTGTAACGCAATTGACCGCAAGGGTGAAATGCGTCAGCTTGCAGGTCTTGGCGAGTTTTCGGGTGATATTGGCGGCGGACATCAGATTGCGATTACCGCTTACCGTATCATTTATGACGATGTAATGCTGAATGTTGAGAAAACAGCAATGACAGATATGTTCTTTGAAGAATTCGGCATCAAGTCAAAGGAGGCTTTTCTCGGCACAGTTGCAATGTATGAGGATGAAACACAGATGTCACGCTTTGTAATGCGCCTTATTGATTTCTTCTTTGCGGCTGCAAAGCTTGGCGACAAGCCCGTTATGGCTGCAATTGATGCGCTTGCAACAAGAGGTGCTTACCTTATTGCAGCACACGCAAATCAGCTTGATTTTGATGACGAGGTTGAGGTCGTGCTTGCAGGCTCTATTCACACTAAGCTCCCCAGTGAGGAATATGTAGACCTTATGATTGAAAAGGCAGGCAAGCTCACAGACAAGAAGCTTTGCTTCAAAAAGCTCACGGCAGCTCCCGTATTCGGTTGCATCAACTGGATTCTTCAGGATTTTGCAAAATAAATTTCATGTTAAATAACTTATCGGAGGTAAAAATATAATTATGAAAGAAATTAATGTTTGCGTTATCGGTTCAGGCAGCACATATTGTCCCGAGCTTGTTGACGGTTTTCTTCAGGCAAGGGACTCACTTAAGCTTAAGAAAATATCCTTTATGGATATTGATGACCGAAAGAGAAACATAGTTGGTAACCTTTGTATCCGCATGCTCAAGGCAGCAGGAATTGACTGTGAAACAGTTCTCACAGATAGCCTTGATGTTGCGCTTCAGGGTGCGGACTTCGTTGTTACACAGATTCGTGTAGGTAAGCTTCCTGCCAGACATCTTGACGAAACAATTCCGCTCAAGTACGGTCTCATCGGTCAGGAAACAACGGGTATCGGCGGCTTCTTCAAAGCTCTTCGTACAATTCCGGTTATGAAGAACATCTGTAATAAAATCGAGGAAATCTGCCCTGACGCATGGCTTATCAACTTCACAAATCCCTCCGGTATTGTTACTGAGTATGTTCTCAACAACACAAATGTTAAGTGTATCGGTCTTTGTAACGTTCCGATTGATATGCTTGACGATACAAAGGAAATTGTCGGTGAGGATGCAGACATCAAGTATGTTGGTCTTAACCACCTCAGCTGGATGACCTCCGTTAAGGTCAACGGCGAAGAGAAGATTGACGAGCTTATCAAAAACGGCTTCTCACCCAAGGTTATGGCAAACATCAAGGATGACGGCTTTTCTCTTGAAACACTTGCTGCAATTCACGCTCTTCCCTCATCATATCTTCAGTATTACTACTGCCGTAACGCAAAACTTGAGTATCTTCTCAAGGCTGAAAAGAGCCGCGCACAGAAGTGCATGGAGATTGAAGAAGAGCTGCTTGAAATGTACTCTGACGAGGGTCTGTATGTAAAGCCTGCACTGCTTGACCAGCGCGGCGGCCACAAGTATTCGCTTGTTGCAGTTTCACTTATCAATGCAATTGCAAACGATGTCGGCGATGTTCAGGTTGTCAACATCAAGAATGGCAACACTCTGCCCTTCCTCAAGCCCGACGATGTTATCGAAGTGCCTGCACGCATCGGCAAGAACGGTGCAGAGCCGATTGACCTCGGCGAAATCACAAACCGCCACATCATCGGTCTTATGAGCATTGTCAAGGAGTACGAACGCTACACGGTTGAGGCTGCAAAGACAGGCTCAAACGAGGCTGCTCTCAATGCGCTTCTTGTTCATCCTCTTGTTGGCGACTGGGAGAAGGCTCTCAACTGCTTCAACGAAATGAAGGAAGCCCACAAGGATTATCTTCCCCAGTTTTTTAATACCTCAGAGAAGTAAGATACCCATAGTGCAATTGATACACCGAGGAAAGTGTAGGGCATTGTCTTTACATTATAACTCTGAAAGTGTCATTCTGAGCGAAGCGAAGAATCTTTAAGTTTCGCAGTCGGAAGCAGATGCTAAGATTCTTCGTCGTTTCACTCCTCAGAATGACAATAAAAAATTTAAAAACAATTAAAACCGACCGGGTGATTTAATTTCACCCGGTCGGTTTTGTAGTAATTTATTCAGAGCCAACTGTTTTTTTCAATATTAGCTTTTGGTACATGAAATTCGATATTATAACCAGCATGAAAATTGTTATCATTAAATCCATGAGTAAAGTTAAGATAACTATATTTTTTTATAATAGGGTATAAATATTCTGCCAAACAGTGAACAACGGCATCGATTTCATACTCATCTTTAAGATCTTCTACTCTAGATAAAGAATCATAAGACTCAAAATCTATTTGCATGTCAGGGTAGATTGAGTAGCTACTATCTTTTTCCATTTTATAACTTATAGATTTTGAATTTACCGATATACGAATAATATAAGTTGTTGCGTGATAATTTGGTTTGTATCTTGCAAGTAAAGCCGCTTCAATATCCTTGGTTGCTTTTTCTGCAAGCACAGTTCCAAATTTCTTCACAAAACGGCTTGACTGAAACTTAATACGCATTTCTTCTCGTTTTTTTTCCTTTATTCTTTCTTCTTGAAGAGCTCGCTTTTTTTTCTTGCTTTTTGCGGTACTATAAACTGCGACTATAACAATTGCAACAATCAATAATATTATAATGAATTCCATAAGCATTTTCTCCTTTATCAAACAGTATGATAACTAAATTTATTATAGCGTTGTATATTTGAAAAGGAATGGTCTTGACCGTTTCGATTGTTCTTTGATAGACTTGTTATAAAAAACTCGCTCGGATGTGTTTCACTCGATCGATGGTTTGAATCAATACCAACTTTTCTTTTCATTATCGTAATTTCGGTTGGGTTTGCTGAACTCCAGACGACAACATTTATAATAATCGTCTGCATCAGGATGGCTCTCAGAAAAACTGATAGAGATACTTGTTCCTTTTCTCCTGAATTTCTCAAGGTTGGGCTCAATAAGTTCGATAAGTGTTTGCAGAAAAATGTCGATTTCTTTTTCGTTCTTAAGATTTTCATAGCGCAAGGATGGATTATCGCTGTTAAAGAAAACAGTATTATGGTTAAATTTGACACGGTAATCATATACTTCAATATTAAGGAATCTTTCAATAGTAGGTTCGTATCTGCTGGCAGTGTGCATGCTTTGTACGATTTTAGAGATTTCGTTGTTTATTTGGTTAGAAATTACTCTTACCAAATTATTTGAGCGGAATGCTGCGCGTAAAGTGGTTTCATCAACCTCTTTATTACCTTCAAAAGCTTGTTTACTACTCTGTTGATCGTCAACATGTTTTCTGTATAATAAAACAGCGACAATGCATACAATAGTAAATATGGGCAAAAGAATAAACTCCATTAAATCACATCCTCAAACAGTAAAGTTTATATTGTACTGAAAATTATATCATTGCCGGTGCGTTGAAGTCAACGGAAAAAGCTATTATATTTAATGAAAAAAGAGTGTACTCCGAAGAGCACACTCTTTTATTTGTGTTAAGGATTAACTTACTTGAGTTCGACCTTTGCGCCAACTTCTTCAAGCTTTGCCTTAGCAGCTTCTGCATCGTCCTTGGAAACAGCTTCCTTGAGAGTCTTGGGAGCGCCGTCAACAAGAGCCTTTGCTTCTGCAAGGCCAAGACCTGTGATCTCACGAACAGCCTTGATAACCTTGATCTTCTCTGCGCCAACCTCAGCGAGAACAACATCAAACTCTGTCTTCTCTTCTGCTGCTGCAGCTGCCTCTGCGGGAGCTGCAACTGCAACTGCTGCTGCAGCGGATACGCCGAATTCTTCCTCAACAGCGTGTACAAGCTCGGAGAGCTCGAGAACTGTGAGGCCCTTAAGTGTTTCAATGATAGAAGTAATCTTCTCTGACATGGTTTTAACCTCCGTTTAACAATAGATAGTTTTAAAATGTTTTTGTAATTTAAGCTTCTGCGGGTGCTTCCTCTGCGGGAGCTTCTGCAGCTGCTTCTGCGGGTGCACATGCATCTACGCCGCCCTTGTCGACGATAGCCTGTACTGCACGAGCAAATGCTGAAATGGGAGCATTGAATGCGTTGCAAACTGTAGCAAGAAGGATTTCTCTGCTGGGAAGCTTTGCAAGGCTTGCAATCTTCTCAAGGCTGATGATTTCTTTGTCAAGATAACCGCTCTTAACTTCGAAAGTCTTGCTTGTGTCTGCATACTTGGAAAGGATACGAGCTGCTGCAACATAGTCGTCTGCGCTTGTTGCAAGAGCAGTTGTGCCGTTGAGAACCTCTTCAGGAATCTCAAGTTCAGCTTCTTTAGCTGCGAGCTTGAGAAGAGTATTCTTAACAACTGTGTACTTTACACCGGCTTCTCTAAGGTCCTTACGGAGCTTAGTGTCGTCAGCAACGGAAATACCGCTGTAGTTAACGATAACACCGGCACAAGAATTCTTAAGTTCTTCGGCAAGTGCTGCGACTGCCTGTTTCTTTTGTTCAAGAACTGCTGCGCTTGGCATAAGTGGATTCACCTCCGAAAAAAATAAATATCAAAAAAGCTCTGCCCACCGTTGAGGAGGACAGAGCTTAAGAACAAACAGAATAATTGTTTGATTGAGCTTCATCCTCGGCAGGTGGTGTGAAACCTTTATGCAGTAATAACTGCGCCTGCTGTCTTTGGAACAGCTTGACTATAATATCATATAGTCCTCGCTTTGTCAAGCGATTTTTTTAAAAATTAACCAACCTTTGAGGGGTTAACGCGGATGCCGGGGCCCATTGTTGAAGCAACAACGCAGGAACGGATGTACTGACCCTTTGTTGCTGCGGGCTTAGCCTTAACAACAGCATCGAGAAGTGTGTTGAAGTTTTCAGCAAGCTTCTCTGCGCCGAAGGATGTTTTGCCGATGGGGCAGTGCATGATGTTTGTCTTGTCAAGTCTGTACTCAATCTTACCTGCCTTAGCTTCCTGAACAGCCTTAGCAACATCAGGTGTAACTGTGCCTGCTTTGGGGCTGGGCATAAGACCACGGGGACCAAGAACCTTACCAAGACGACCAACAAGGCCCATCATGTTGGGAGCAGCGATACAAACGTCGAAATCCATAAAGCCTTCGCCCTGGATTCTTGCAACGAGATCCTCTGCACCGACAACTTCTGCACCTGCTGCAGCAGCAGCTTCTGCATCGTCGCCCTTTGCAAATACTGCAACGCGAACATTCTTACCTGTACCGTTGGGGAGGCCAACAGCGCCTCTGACCTGCTGGTCAGCATGACGTGAGTCAACACCAAGACGAATGTGAACTTCGACTGTTTCGTCGAACTTAGCTGTTGCAGCCTTAACTGCAAGCTCAAGAGCCTCTGCGGGATCATAGAGCTTTGCTCTGTCTACGAGCTTTGCGCTCTCAATATATTTTTTACCGTGTTTCATTGTTTTAAACCTCCCGAGCATTAATCAACGACAGTGACGCCCATGCTGCGAGCTGTACCAGCTATCATGCTCATAGCTGTGTCAATGTTTGCAGCGTTAAGGTCGGGCATCTTCTGCTCGGCGATTTTTCTAACCTGTTCACTGGTGATTGTTGCAACCTTTGTCTTGTTCGGAACACCCGAACCGCTCTCGATACCGCAAGCCTTCTTGATGAGAACTGCTGCGGGGGGAGTCTTGGTTACGAAGCTGAATGTGTGATCAGCATAAACTGTGATTACGACAGGGATGATAAGACCCATATCGTTCTTTGTCCTCTCGTTGAACTCCTTGGTGAATGACATGATGTTAAGACCATGCTGACCAAGTGCGGGACCAACGGGCGGAGCCGGTGTAGCTTTACCGGCGGGGATTTGCAGCTTAACAAAGCCGACTACCTTCTGAGCCATTAGTTTGCACCTCCAAAATTGTGGTTGAGCGGAGCACTGAAAAAAGATTTTGCTCCTCCCACGGGACAAAAGCCCCATAACACGGGTAATAACCCGAAATTACCAAAGTTAATAAATCAGTCTGTGACAGGCTCAACCTGGTCAAGCTCAAGCTCGACAAGTGTTTCTCTGCCAAAGAATGCGGAAACTGTTACCTTTACCATGTTGTTTTCAAGGTCAATTTCCTGAACTACGCCGCTGAAGCCGTCCATAATGCCGTCCATGATGTTAACTGTGTCGCCAACCTCATAGCTGACCTCGATGGAGCGCTTTTCAACGCCGAGCTTGAGAACCTCCTCTTCCTTAAGGGGAACAGGCTTGCTCTCAGGTCCGACAAAACCTGTAACACCGCGAGTGTTACGGATAACATACCATGTTTCATCGCTCATCTTTGGTTGGTCATCCTCGTCATAGTTTACGGCGAGTTTGACAAGCACATAGCCGGGGAAAAGCTTGCGCTCAACCTCGCGTGTGCTCTGGTCCTCACGGATTTCTGTTACGATTTCTGTGGGGATTGAAACATCAAGAATGCTTTCCTGCATGCTGCGGTTTTCAACGATTTTGCGGATACTGTCGGCTACTTTATTTTCGTAGCCCGAATAGGTGTGGATAGCATACCACTTTGCATCATCCATGATTAACCTCCCGCTTTACTGAGCAGCAGAAGTTTCGGCGACCGTGGTAGCTGCTGCTGTTGTTGAAGGAGCTGTTGTGACAACTGCTGAAGCAGCTGTTGTAGCTTCTTCCGAAACAGCCTCAGTTGCACCGACCTCAATACCGAGTATTGCATCAATACCTGCTGAAAGACCCCAGTCAACGAGCCAGATTGCTGCGCCGATGATAAGGACTACTGCGAGTACGATACCGGTGTTTTTAAGAACTGTTTTGCCGTTTGGCCAAACAATCTTCTTTGTTTCACCTTTAAGGTCTTTGAAGAACTTTGCAACAGCCTTGGCTGCGCGAACAAAAATATTCGGCTGGCCGTCTTTTTTAGCGGCATTCTTCTTTGAGGCTTTTTCGGCATCGGCAACCTTTTTTGCTGCCTCGGAGTTCTGATCCTTTGCCATTTTCATAACCTCCCGATTATTTTGTTTCTTTGTGGAGAGTGTGCTTCTTGCAGAATTTGCAGTACTTGTTCATCTCCAGCTTGTCAGGTGTGTTCTTCTTGTTCTTTTTTGTGTTGTAGTTGCGCTGTTTGCACTCAGTGCAGGAGAGAGTAACTCTTACTCTTGCGTCTCCGGCCATAATTCGGCACCTCCATTTTTAAATTGCCTCCCTCAAAAAAGGGCACAAAAAAATAACCCTCTTACAGAGGTACAGCTAATATACCACAAATAAGAGGATCAGGTCAAGTATTTTTTTGTTTTTTTACTTAATTCGGAATGTTGCACAATATGTTGTGTATCTGCTTCAAAAAGCACATACACAACTGTCAAAATCGCTTAAAGTATTATGCTGTCGCCCTCTTCAGAGCCTGCATTGTCAAGATCAGATATGTTTCCGGTGACGAACATAAGTATTCGAAGTGCGTCTACTGAGTTGATTTTACCGTCATAGGTCACATCTGCACGAGCTGTCTGAACGGCATTAAGCTCGGCAAGACCCGATGAAGCGCGAAGCACCAGCATAGCATCCTGAGCTGTGACATAACCGTCAAGGTCAGCATCGCCTGCAGTGCCTGCTGAACCGTGTGCAAAAAAGATAAAAGAACCTGCCGCAACGGCAGTAACTAAAATTATTGATAACAAAACAGCAATAAGCTTCTTCATAAAGCCCCTCCATGATTTTGAATACAATTTAAATTATAGCACATTGAGGGCATTTATTCTATGATAATTTTTTACAATCATTTCTTGCTGAGTTTAGCAATTTTGCCGCATATAACATAATGTATGAACATTTTATAAATTTATTAAAAATAAGAAAATACTATAAATAATTGCTTGACATAAAAGTTTAAAAGTTATACACTACACTATGTAGTGTGTAAAAGTGGAGGAATATGCTTCAACCTCAATTTACAGTGCTGCTTCACGGGCGGATACAAGCCGAATTACTTTTCTGCCGTGAATAATATTTTTTAATAACCTTTATTCATTATGTTTGAAAATTTTTTGAGGAGGTGCAATTTTGAATATTGGTATTGCAATCGCATTGATTGTTGCCGCTGCAGTTATTTCGGGTGTTGTCTGTTTTATTCTCGGCGGTTTACATAGGCGTAAGGTTGCCGAAGCTGAAATCGGCTCGGCCAGCCAGGAGGCAGAGCGTATAATTAACAACGCAATAGCCCAGGCTGAATCCAAAAAGAAAGAAGCAATTCTTGAAGCAAAGGATGCAATTCACAAAGAGCGTACAGCCACAGAGCAGGAGCTGCGTGAAAGACGCTCCGAGGTACAGAAGCAGGAAAGAAGAATCATGCAGCGCGAAGAGCTGCTTGACAAAAAAGCTGACAACCTCGACAAGAAAGATGAAATCCTTTCAGGCAAAATTAAGGCTGCAGATGAAAAGCTTGAGGAAATAGAGGCTATCAAGCGCAGCCAGTTTGAGATGCTTGAGCGCATTTCAAACTACACCAAAGAGCAGGCAAGAGATTATCTTCTCAAATCTCTTGAAGATGATCTCAGCAGAGAAAAGGCGCACAAGGTGCTCGAATATGAGCAGCAGCTTCGCGAAGAGGCTGACAATATGGCGCGAGAGGTTGTTGCAACGGCAATTCAGCGCTGTGCAGCTGAGCAGGTTTCAGAGGCTACGGTTTCCGTTGTTGCCCTGCCCAATGATGAAATGAAAGGCAGAATCATCGGCCGTGAAGGTCGTAACATCCGCACACTTGAAACAATTACGGGTGTTGATCTTATTATTGACGACACTCCCGAAGCAATTACACTTTCATGCTTCGATCCCGTCCGCCGTGAAGAGGCGAGACTTACACTTGAAAAGCTTATTTCAGACGGTAGAATTCACCCTGCACGAATCGAAGAAATGCACGATAAGGCTGTGAGAGAGGTTGAGCAGTCTGTTAAACAGGCGGGCGAAAGAGCTGTTCTGGATGCAGGTCTTAACGGCATTCATCCTGAGCTTGTCAAGATTCTCGGCAGACTCAAGTACCGTACAAGCTACGGTCAGAATGTTCTTGACCACTCGCTTGAAGTTTCTTATATCGCAGGTCTTATGGCAGCTGAAATCGGCGCAGATGTCAAGCTTGCAAAGCGCGCAGGTCTTTTGCATGATATAGGTAAGGCACTTGACCATCAGCTTGATGGCTCGCATATTGAGCTTGGTGTTGAGTACGCACGCAAATATAAGGAAAACGAAAAGGTTGTTCACGCAATCCATGCTCACCATGGTGATGTAGAGGCAAAGACAATTGTTGCCTGCCTTGTTCAGGCGGCAGATGCTATTTCCGCTGCTCGTCCCGGCGCAAGACGCGAGAATGTTCAGAATTATATTAAGCGCCTTGAAAAGCTTGAGGAAATCTCCAAGTCATTTGAGGGTGTTGACAATTCGTTCGCTATTCAGGCAGGCCGTGAGGTCCGTATCATGGTTAAGCCCGAAATCATCACTGACGATAAGATGACTCTGCTTGCAAGAGATATTGTCAAGAAGATTGAAGAAGAGCTTGAATATCCCGGACAGATTAAAGTCAATATCATCCGCGAAAACCGCGCAACAGATTACGCAAAATAATATAATTAACCAAACCTCCCGCAACAGTGTGAAACCGCTGCGGGAGGTTTATCATTTTAAGATAACAGAGAATATTGAATAGATAAATGTAAAAAAGGCATGTCATTCCGAGCGGAGCGAAGAATCATATAATGCAATGAAAATTCTTCCCTTGCGTTCGGGATAAAAAAGCGTAGAACAGAGCGATTTATATTACAAAAAAGATAGATAGCTGTGAATTGCCCCTGAAAAAAACGAGCCGCAGATGTAATTCTGCGGCTCAATTTTTATCTTGCTTTATCAGAACAGGCCTGTTATTGTGCCTGCTTCGTCAACATCAATTCTTTCTGCGGCGGGCACCTTGGGAAGACCGGGCATTGTCATAATATCGCCCGTGAGGACGACAATGAAGCCTGCGCCTGCGGAAATCTTGATGTTTTTAATTGTAACAGTAAAGTTTTCGGGTGCACCGAGCTTTGTCGGGTCGTCGGAGAAGCTGTACTGTGTTTTGGCAACGCAGATGGGAAGGTTTGAATAACCGAGGTTTGTGAGCATATCAATCTGCTTCTTTGCAGCGGGGAGAATGCTGATGCCGCTGCCGCGGTAAACCTTCTTGACAATTGCTTCAATCTTGCTTTCAATGCTGCCCTCAAGCTCGTAAGCGAATGTAAATTCATTCGGCTGCTCGCAGAGTCTGACAACCTCTTTTGCAAGCTCGACACCGCCGTTGCCGCCGTCAGCCCAGACAGTGGAGAGTACAACATTTACACCAAGCTCTTTGCACTTGTTGATGACAAGCTCAATTTCTGCATCAGTATCTGTCGGGAAACGGTTGACTGCAACAACACTCGGAATTTTGTAAACATCCTTGATGTTGGAAACATGACGAAGAAGGTTGGGGATGCCTTTTTCAAGTGCTTCAAGATTCTCTGCACCAAGCTCTGTTTTGGGTACACCGCCGTGCATTTTAAGAGCACGAATTGTTGCTACGATAACAGCTGCACTGGGGGCAATGCCTGCATAGCGGCACTTGATGTCGAGGAATTTCTCTGCACCGAGATCAGCGCCAAAGCCGGCCTCTGTGATTGCGTAATCGCCAAGGCGTATTGCAAGCTTTGTTGCCATAACGGAGTTGCAGCCGTGAGCGATGTTTGCGAAAGGACCGCCGTGCACAAGCGCGGGTGTGCCTTCAAGTGTCTGAACAAGGTTGGGCTTTATTGCATCCTTGAGAAGTGCTGCTATTGCGCCTGCAGCCTTAAGCTCGCCTGCGGTTACGGGCTTCTCATCGTATGTGTAACCTACTATTATGCGTGAAAGTCTTTCTTTAAGGTCTGTGATCGATGTTGAAAGGCAGAGCACAGCCATAATTTCGGAAGCAACGGTAATATCGTAGCCATCCTCGCGCGGTACACCGTTGATTCTGCCGCCAAGACCGTCCGTGACAAAACGGAGCTGTCTGTCGTTCATATCAACACAGCGCTTCCATGTGATTCTTCGTGGGTCAATGTTGAGTGCGTTGCCCTGATAAATATGGTTGTCAAGCATTGCGGCAAGCAGATTGTTTGCTGCTCCGATTGCGTGAAAGTCGCCTGTAAAATGAAGATTGATGTCTTCCATCGGAACAACCTGTGCATATCCTCCGCCTGCAGCACCGCCTTTAATGCCGAATACCGGGCCGAGTGAAGGTTCGCGCAGAGCGACCATAACATTTTTGCCGATTTTCTTCATGCCGTCGGCAAGACCGATTGTGGTTGTTGTTTTACCTTCACCTGCAGGTGTGGGTGTAATAGCTGTTACGAGAACAAGCTTACCATTTTTATCAAAATCAGCAGGGATGTCGCCGAGATTGATTTTGGCTTTGTATTTTCCGTAAGGCTCAAGGCAGTCAACGGGGATACCTGCTGACTGAGCAATATCGGTAATGGGTTGCATTTTTGCGGACTGAGCAATTTCAATGTCTGTTAACATAGTTTCACTTCTCCCGTTTATAGTAGGATTATTTGTAATAACAAAATGGATTATAACACACTTGTTACAAAAAGTATAGCTGTTTTTTGTGCTATTTTTAACAAAACAAGGCTTAAAAATAGCTCTCCTTTATATATAATAATAAAATAAAAAAAGTTTGGATTTTTTCAACAAAAAGTGTTGACATTATTTGTGCACTATGATACAATACACAAGCATGCTAAATAGGATAGTGTGCAGATATGCGTAGAAACGGAAGGTGGCTGCTCTTTGAAGCAGGGAATTTCCGTGGAGCATGTCCGATCATTGAACCGGGCGACTAGTAATAGTTCTCACCTCAGGTGCGCTCATCTCACGGGTGCGCTGCGCGTTCATCTCACGGATGCGATACGGTGAAATTGCACTTTAGCCAGCCGGAAAGTACTCAGGGAAGATTACTTTTCGGATTTTGAATGGAGCAGTTGGAAACACCCGGCTGCGTGTGCTAAAAGTGTTGCCCGCCAAATTTTAGGAGGCGCAAAAATGGCAGTCAAAAACAAAATCAGAATCAGACTCAAGAGCTACGATCACAATCTCGTAGACAAAGCAGCAGAAAAGATCGTTGAAACAGCAAGACGCACAAATGCTCAGGTTTCAGGTCCCGTTCCGCTGCCGACCGAAAAAGAGGTCGTAACAGTTCTCCGTGCTGTTCACAAGTATAAGGATTCCCGCGAACAGTTCGAGCAGAGAACACACAAAAGGCTTATCGACATCGTAAGACCCTCAAACAAGACTGTTGAGGCTCTCACAGCACTTGAGCTTCCCGCAGGTGTTGAAATCGAAATTAAGCTGTAAGAAAGCCTGTTCCCTATATTATATACATCATAATATAGTTCGCTTCACAGGTCATGTTGGCTGAATGCCAACCAATAACCGAAAGGAGAAAAGTCAAAATGCAAAAAGGTATCATCGGCAAGAAGATCGGTATGACACAGATCTTCGACGCGAACGGCAAAGTCGTCCCTGTTACTGTTGTTGAGGCAGGTCCCTGTCCCGTAACACAGAAGAAGACAGTTGAGAACGACGGTTACGAGTCCGTTCAGCTCGGCTTCCAGGATGTAAAGGTCGAGCGTCTTACAAAGCCCCTCAAGGGTCACTTTGCTAAGGCAGACGTCGCTCCCAAGAAGGTTCTCAAGGAGTTCAGACTCTCTGATGTTTCTTCAGTAAATGTCGGCGACGTAATCAAGGCTGACATCTTTGCTGTTGGTGACTGTGTTGATGTCACCGGCACAAGCAAGGGTAAAGGCACAGCAGGCGCAATCAAGAGATGGAACTTCTCACGCCTGAAGGAAACCCACGGTACAGGCCCTGTCGCAAGACATGCCGGTTCCCTCGGTGCTTGTAGCGATCCCTCCCGCGTTTACAAGGGAAAGAAGCTTGCAGGTCACCTCGGTCACGAGAAGGTCACAGTTCAGAATCTTAGCATTGTCAAGATCGACGTTGAGAACAATCTCATCGCTATCAAGGGTGCCATTCCTGGTCCCAAGGGTAGCTTTGTCGTAATCAAAGACACTTGCAAAAAAGCGTAAGGAAGGGAGTGTACTAAATGCCTACAGTATCAGTTTTTGATATCAGCGGAAAGAAAGTTTCCGATCTTGAGCTTGCAGACGGCATCTTCGCTATTGAGCCGAACATGTACGCAATGCATCTCGTAGTAGTCAACTATCTGGCTAACCAGCGTCAGGGTACACAGTCAACCCGTACACGCTCAGAAGTCAGCGGCGGCGGCAAGAAGCCTTGGCGCCAGAAGGGTACAGGCCGCGCACGTCAGGGCTCAACAAGAGCTCCCCAGTGGTATCACGGCGGTATCGCTCACGGTCCTAAGCCCCGCACATACGGTGGCGACATCAACAAGAAGGTCAGAAGACTTGCTATGAAGTCTGCTCTTTCTTCAAAGGTCGCAGGTGACGAGCTCGTAGTTCTCGACTCCTTCAAGCTTGATGCAATCAAGACAAAGGAAGTTGTCAAGACTCTCGGCGCACTCAACACCGGTAAGAAGACACTCATCGTTCTCCCTGAGAAGGATGATGTTGTTTACAGAAGCGCACGTAACATTGCAGGTGTCAAGGTAAGCCTTGTAAGCACTCTCAATGTATACGACATCCTTAACTGCGACACACTCCTTGTTCTCAAGGATGCTGTTGCTAAGATCGAGGAGGTTTACGCATGAGCAAGTTAGCACAGGATATAATCATCCGCCCCCTTATCACAGAGGAGAGCATGGCAGGCACAGCATACAAGAAGTACAGCTTTGTAGTTGCTAAGGATGCCAACAAAATCGAAATTGCTTCCGCAGTTGAGACTCTTTTTGAGGGCACAAAGGTTGCTAAGGTTAACACAGTTAACTGCAACGGCAAGCTTCGCAGATACGGCCGTTACGAGGGTATGACAGCTTCCTGGAAGAAGGCAGTTGTTACTCTTACAGAAGACTCCAAGACAATCGAGTTCTTCGACGGCATGATGTAATGTTTATTATATAAAGTAATAAATATTTAAAACAATCTATAATCCGGCGGTAAGGTATGGAGTCAGACATACTCCGCAAAGCCGCTTTAAGGAGAGTGAAAGTTATGTCTATCAAAATCTATAGCCCGACAACAAACGCAAGACGTAACATGTCGGTTACAGATTACTCAGGACTTTCAAAGGTAGCACCTCACAAGAGTCTTCTCGCTCCTATGAATAAGAAGTCCGGCCGTAACAGCTACGGCAGAATCACCGTTCGCCACCGCGGCGGCGGCAACCGCACCAAGTACCGTATAATTGATTTCAAGAGAGATAAGAGCGGCATGAACGCAACAGTTCAGAGCATCGAATACGATCCCAACCGCTCAGCTCACATTGCACTCCTCAAGTATGAGGACGGCGAGTTCAGATACATTCTTGCTCCCGAAGGCCTCAAGGTCGGTGCAACAGTAAGATCAGGTGCAGATGCTGACATCATTGCAGGTAACGCACTTTCTCTTGTAAATATCCCCGTTGGTACTTTCGTACACAACGTTGAGCTTTATCCCGGCAGAGGCGGCCAGCTTGCAAGATCAGCAGGTAACTCTGCACAGCTCATGGCTAAGGAAGGCGCATATGCTCTTCTCAGACTTCCTTCAGGCGAGCTGAGAAATGTTCCCGTAAACTGCATGGCAACAGTTGGTGTTGTCGGCAACGGTACACACGAGAATGTAAAGATCGGTAAAGCCGGCCGTAAGCGCCACATGGGTTGGAGACCTACAGTCCGCGGTTCAGTTATGAACCCCTGCGATCACCCGCACGGTGGTGGTGAGGGTAAATCCCCCATCGGTCGTCCCGGTCCTGTTACACCTTGGGGCAAGCCCGCTCTCGGTCTCAAGACAAGAGCTCAGAAGAAGCCTTCCGACAAGCTTATCGTAAAGCGTCGTAACGGCAAGTAAGTTGACGAAAGGAGCTATTAAAAATGGGTAGAAGTGTTAAAAAAGGACCCTATGTGCAGCCTAAGCTTGCTGCCAGAGTCATCGCTATGAACGCTGCCGGCGAAAAGACAGTTCTCAAGACATGGAGCCGCAGCTCAACAATTTTCCCTGAGTTCGTTGGTCACACATTTGCTGTACATGACGGTCGTAAGCACGTTCCGGTATATGTAACAGAAGATATGGTTGGTCACAAGCTCGGTGAATTTGCTCCGACGAGAACATTCAAAGGTCACGCCGGTTCAAAAACATCAAACAGATAAGGTCGAAAGGAGTGTAAAGAAATGCAAGCAACAGCAAAAGCTACCTTCGTGCGAATCGCACCCCGCAAGGTACAGATCGTGCTTGATTTAATCCGCAATCAGCCTGTTGATAAGGCAATTGCAATTCTCAAATACACGCCCAAGGCCGCGTGTGAACCCGTTGGTAAGCTGCTTAAGTCAGCAATTGCTAACGCTGAGAATAACAACGATATGGATGTTTCCAAGCTCTATGTTGCAGAGTGCAACGTAGGTCCGGGTCCCATCCTTAAGAGAATCAGACCCAGAGCACAGGGCCGTGCGAACAGAATCAACAAGAGAACTTCGCACATCACTATCACTCTGGCAGAGAAAGAATAAGAAAGGAGGAGGTTAATAATGGGACAGAAAATCAATCCTACCGGTCTTAGAATCGGTGTAATTAAAGACTGGGAATCCCGCTGGTATGCGGACAAAGGCAGCTTCGGCGAAACACTCGTTGAAGACTACAATCTTCGTGAATACCTCCTCAAGACACTTGCTCCCGCAGGTGTTCCGAAGGTAGAGATTGAGCGTGACGCAAAGCGCGTTCGCATCAACATTCACTGCGCAAAGCCCGGTATGGTTATCGGCAGAGGCGGTTCCGAAATCGAAAAGCTCAAGAAGATCTGCGAGAAGAAGCTCTCCGGTGATAAGGAAGTTTTCATCAACATCGTAGAAATCAAGCAGCCTGACCTCAACGCACAGCTCGTTGCAGAGAACATCGCTGTTCAGCTTGAAAAGAGAGTTTCCTACCGCCGTGCTCTTAAGCAGTCAATCAGCCGTACAATGAAGCTTGGTGCAAAGGGTATCAAGACTCAGGTTTCCGGCCGAATCGGCGGCGCAGAAATTGCTCGTACAGAGCGTTATCATGAGGGTACAATCCCGCTGCAGACAATTCGTGCAGACATTGACTATGGTTTTGCAGAGGCACATACCACATACGGCATCATCGGTGTCAAGGTATGGCTTTACAAAGGCGAGGTCCTTCGCGACACTCGTAAACCTCGCAGGGAAGGGTGAGCAAAATAATGCTGTTACCGAAACGTGTTAAATACCGCAGAGGACAGAGAGGCCGCCTTAAGGGCACAGCTCACCGTGGTAATAAGGTTACTTACGGTCAGTTCGGTCTTGTTGCTCTCGAACCCGCATGGATTACCTCAAACCAGATTGAGGCAGCCCGTATTGCTATGACTCGTTACACAAAGCGTGGCGGTCAGGTATGGATTAAGATTTTCCCCGATAAGCCGATTACAGAGAAGCCTGCTGAAACTCGAATGGGTTCAGGTAAAGGTTCTCCGGAATATTGGGTAGCAGTTGTTAAGCCCGGCAGAGTTATGTTTGAAGTCGCCGGTGTTGACGAAGCTGTTGCACGCGAGGCAATGCGTCTTGCTGCAAACAAACTTCCTATCAAGTGTAAGTTTGTAACTAAAGAAGAAACGGATGGTGAGCAATAATGAAAGCCAGTGAAATCAGAAAGCTTTCCGCTAAAGAGCTGGATGCTAAGCTGCTTGAGCTGAAGGACGAGCTGTTTAAACTGCGCTTCCAGCAAGCCGTTAATCAGCTCGACAACCCGATGCGCATCAGTGCTGTTAAGAAGGATATCGCAAGAATTAAGACTGTTCAGCGTGATATCGAACTTCACGGCACAGAGGCTTAAAGAAGGGGAGGTCAAGTTCAATGAGCGAAAGAAATCTTAGAAAGACAAGAGTAGGCGTTGTAACAAGTGACAAGATGGATAAGACAGTTGTCGTATCCGTTAAAGACAAGATTCAGCACCCGCTCTACAAGAAGATCATCAACAACACGATCAAGCTTAAGGCCCATGACGAAAACAACACATGCGGCATCGGCGACCGTGTTCTTATCATGGAGACTCGCCCCCTGTCAAAGGACAAGAGATGGCGCGTAGTCGAGATCATCGAAAAAGCTAAATAATTTTGGCGCAAGTGTAAGGAGGCAAACACTGTGATACAGCAACAGACTTACCTGAAAGTAGCTGACAACACGGGCGCAAAGGAAATTATGTGCATTCGTGTTCTTGGCGGTACCAGGAAGAGATACGCTCACGTAGGCGATGTCATCGTTGCTTCTGTTAAGAAAGCAGCACCCGGCGGAGTTGTCAAAAAGGGTGATGTTGTTAAGGCTGTAGTAGTTCGTACAGCGTTCAGCATCCGCCGTGATGACGGCACATATATTCGTTTCGACGAAAATGCAGCTGTTATCATCAAGGAAGACAAGAACCCGAGAGGCACCCGTATTTTTGGCCCGGTAGCAAGAGAGCTTCGCGAGAAGGATTTCCTCAAGATTCTCTCTCTCGCACCCGAAGTGCTTTGATGGAGGTACTTTGATAATGAATAAAGTTCATGTTAAGAAGGGCGACGAAGTCGTCGTCATCAATGGTAAATATCGTGGCGCGCGCGGCAAGGTTATGGAAGTTTCCCCCTCAGAAAACAAGGTTATTGTTGAGGGTGTTAACATCGTAACAAAGCACGTTAAGCCCCGCAGAATGGGTGAGCCCGGCGGTCTTGTAAAGGCTGAGAGCGCACTCTATGCTGACAAGGTTCAGCTCATCTGCCCCAAGTGCGGCAGACCCACAAGAACCGGCAGCAAGATCAATGCTAAAGGTCAGAAGGTTCGCACCTGCAAGAAGCAGGATTGCGGCGCAGAATTTTAAGGGAGGGACATGACTGAAATGGCACAGCTTAAAGAACAGTACAAGAACGAGATTGCGCCTGCTCTTATGAAGAAGTTCGGTTACAAGAGCGTCATGCAGATCCCGAAGCTTGATAAAGTTATCATCAATGTTGGTGCAGGTGAAGCAAGAGACAACCCCAAGGTTATTGATGCTATCATCTCCGACATTTCACAGATCACCGGTCAGAGACCTGTTGTTTGTAAGGCTAAGAAGTCCGTTGCAAACTTCAAGCTCCGTGAGGGAATGCCCATCGGTGTAAAGGTCACACTCAGAGGAGAGAGAATGTATGAGTTCGTAGAGAGATTCTTCGGTCTTGCACTTCCCCGCGTTCGTGACTTCAGAGGTATTAACCCCAACTCATTCGACGGCAGAGGCAACTACTCCATGGGTATCAAGGAGCAGCTTGTTTTCCCTGAGATTGACTACGATAAGATCGACAAGGTTAGAGGCATGGATATTTGCTTCGTAACCACAGCAAACACAGACGAAGAAGCTCGCGAGCTGCTCACACTTATGGGCGCTCCGTTCGCAAAGTAAGGAGGGAATACTGTGGCTAAGACATCAATGAAGGTTAAGCAGGCAAGACCCGCTAAGTATTCAACCAGACAGTACAACAGATGCAAGATCTGCGGTAGACCCCATGCTTATCTTCGTAAGTACGGTGTATGCCGTATCTGCTTCAGGGAGCTGGCACACGACGGTCAGATTCCCGGTGTAAAGAAGGCAAGCTGGTAAGAGCAATTGCAAAGGAGGTAACGCTATGCAAATCACTGACTCAATCGCTGATATGCTTACGAGAATCCGTAATGCTAATTCCGCTAAGCATGATACAGTGAAAGTTCCCGCGTCCAACATGAAGAAAGCAATTGCTCAGATTCTTGTTGATGAGGGTTATATCAAAAGCTTTAAGGTTGAGGACGACGGAAAGCAGGGCATGATCGAAATCGCTCTCAAGTACGGTCCCAACAAATCCCAGGTTATTACTGGTCTGCGCAGAGTTTCCAAGCCCGGCCTGCGTATCTACACAAATTGCGAGGATATGCCCAAGGTTATGAAAGGCCTCGGCATCGCTATCCTCTCAACTTCTAAGGGTATTATGACTGACAGGGATGCACGCAAAGCCAACGTTGGCGGCGAAATCCTTGCATTCGTTTGGTAAGGAGGTGCTGCAAAATGTCAAGAATAGGCAGAATGCCCATTGCGGTTCCCGCAGGCGTTGACGTTACAATTGACGGCAGCACTGTTACTGTAAAGGGTCCCAAGGGTACTCTTACAAGAACCGTACACGCTAATATGAAGGTCGAGCTTGACAATGGCTTTGTCACTGTCACTCGTCCCGACGATAATAAGCTCAACAGATCACTTCACGGTCTTACCCGTACACTTATCGCAAACATGGTTACAGGTGTTAACGAGTCCTATAAGAAGGAACTTGATGTTAATGGCGTTGGTTACCGTGTTGAAGTAAAGGGTGGCGACCTTGTTATGAAGCTCGGTTTCTCACACGACGTTATTATGACAGCTCCCGAAGGTGTCACAGTCGAGTGCCCGACACCTAATAAGATTGTCATTTCCGGCGCTGATAAGCAGAAGGTTGGCCAGTTTGCTGCGGAAGTTCGCGAGAAGCGTCCACCCGAACCCTACAAGGGCAAGGGCATCAAGTATGTTGATGAAGTTGTCCGCCGCAAAGAAGGTAAAGCCGGTAAGGGTAAATAAGATTGAAGGAGTTGAAACGAAATGGTTAAAAGGCCTGAAACAAGAAAGGCAAGAGACGCACGTCACGCAAGAGTGCGTAAGAAAATCTCCGGTACACCGGAGTGCCCCCGTCTCAGCGTATTCCGCTCCCTTCAGCATATCTATGCTCAGCTCATCGATGATGTTAACGGCGTAACACTCGCTGCAGCTTCATCAGTTGAGAAGGATTTCGCAGAGTATGGCGGAAACAAGACCGCTTCCCGTAAGGTTGGCGAAATGCTCGCAAAACGTGCAACTGAAAAAGGCATCGAATGCTGTGTCTTTGACAGAGGCGGGTACATCTACCACGGCCGTGTTCAGGAACTGGCCGAAGGCGCCCGTGAGGGTGGCCTCAAGTTCTGAGTAAGGAGGGTAAAACTTTGGCTAAAATCGACACAACGGCATTAGAACTCACAGAACGCGTAGTTACTATTAACCGTGTTACAAAAACAGTTAAGGGCGGTCGAATTTCCAAGTTTGCAGCTCTTGTCGTCGTTGGTGACGGCAACGGCCTCGTAGGCTTCGGCCTTGGCAAATCAAGCGAAGTTCCGGACGCTATCCGCAAGGGCATCGAGGATGCTAAGAAGAACCTTTTCAGAGTTTCTCTGAAGGGAACAACAATTCCCCACGAGGTTATCGGTAAGTTTGGCGCAGGCGTTGTTCTGCTCAAGCCCGCAGCACCCGGTACCGGCGTTATTGCCGGCGGCCCTGTCCGTGCAGTTGTTGAAACAGTAGGTATCAAGGACATCCGTTCCAAGGCACTTCGTTCCAACAATCCCTGCAATGTAGTCAGAGCTACTATCGACGGTCTTCAGAAGCTTCGTACAATCGAAGAGGTTTCTGCAATCCGCGGTAAGTCAGCATCAGAAATTCTTGGTTAAGGAGGGTGGAACAAATGGCAGATATTAAGGTCAAGCTCGTCAAAAGTCTGATCGGTTCAAACAAGAGCCAGATTGCCACCGCTCACGCACTCGGTCTTAAAAAGATCGGCGACGAAAAGGTTCAGCCCGACAATGCAGCTACTCAGGGCAAGGTTAAGAAGATTGTTCACCTTGTCCAGGTAAGCGAAGCATAATTAAGGAGGTGCTTGAGAAATGAAATTACACGAACTTTCACCGGCACCCGGTTCCACTTCGGAGCGTAAGCGTATCGGTAGAGGTCCCGCATCCGGTCAGGGTAAGACCGCCGGTAAGGGTCACAAAGGTCAGAAGGCACGTGCCGGCAGAGGCATGAGAGCCGGTTTTGAAGGCGGTCAGATGCCCCTTCAGAGACGAATCCCCAAGAGAGGTTTCGTTAACATTTTTGCTAAAGAAATCGCAATTGTTAACCTGTCCGCTATTGATGAGAAATTTGAAGACGGCGCAGTAGTCGATGTAGAAGCACTCATCAACGCAGGCCTTGTTAAGAAGGCACTTGACGGCGTTAAGGTTCTTGGCAACGGCGAAATCAGCAAGAAGCTCACAGTAAAGGTCAATGCTTTTTCTGAGTCCGCTAAGGCTAAGATTGAGGCTGCAGGCGGAAAGGCTGAGGTGATCTGAGGTGCTGCAAACAATAATCAACGCGTGGAAGATTGCCGACCTGCGTAAAAAGATACTGTTCACAGCTCTCATCATCTTTATATTCAGACTCGGTGCAGCAATTCCTGTTCCCTTTACGAACATTGCTGAAGGCGGTATCCTCCAGGGTGCAGCCGAAGGCACTTTCATGAGTTACCTGAGCATGATGACTGGTGATGCATTTGCATACGGTACAATCTTCGCTATGTCGATTACACCCTACATCAATGCATCAATTATCATGCAGCTTCTGGCTGTTGCAATTCCTCCCCTTGAGAGACTCTCAAAGGAAGGCGAAGAAGGCCGCAAGAAGATTGCATCAATTACTCGTTTCGTAACAGTCGGTCTCGGTCTCATGCAGTCCACCGCATATTATTTCTATCTGCGCAATCAGAACTATCTTATGACTGATGATTCAGGCGCTAAGTTCACAGGTTTTGCAGCAGTCTTCCAGGCTCTTGTAATTATCCTTTGCCTTACAGCCGGTACAGCATTCATTATGTGGCTCGGTGAGCAGATTAACACAAAGGGTATCGGCAACGGCATCTCAATGATTCTTTTTGCAGGTATCGTTTCCCGTATTCCCTCAATGGTTATGCAGGTTGTCTATTACTTCCAGCGCGGCGGTGCTTATTATGTACTTGCTCCCATCGTTGGTGTTATGGCACTCCTCATGATCGCTTTCATCGTCTGGATGGATAACGCCGAAAGACGCATTCCCGTTCAGTACGCAAAGCGTGTCGTCGGCAGAAAGATGTACGGCGGCCAGAGCACACACATTCCGATGAAGGTAAATATGTCAGGTGTTATGCCTGTTATCTTTGCTTCATCTATTCTTTCACTGCCCCCCACAATTCAGATGTTTGTTGATGTTGAAGAGGGCGGCTTCTGGGATGGCTTCTTCGGAATCTTCCAGGCAACTCATCCCGTTTATGTTGTTATCTATTTCGTAATGATTATCTTCTTTGCATACTTCTATGCACAGATTCAGTACAATCCCGTTGAAATGGCAAACAACATCCGCAAGAACAGCGGAGCTATTCCGGGTATCCGTCCCGGTAAGCCCACATCGGATTATATTGCAAAGATTCTGTCAAGACTTACCCTTATGGGCGCACTCCTCCTGAGTGTTGTTGCTCTCTTCCCCACAGTTTTCAGCCAGGTTGCTTCTTTCTTCCTCAAGATGACTGACTACGGTGCAGACGGCATGAACATTTCACTCGGCGGTACATCAATCATCATTATGGTCGGTGTTGCTCTTGAAACAGTCAAGCAGCTTGAGAGCCAGATGATGATGCGTCACTACAAGGGCTTCCTTGATTAAGGCTTTGGCCGGAAAGGACTAATGTTATGAAACTTATTCTTCTCGGCGCTCCGGGCGCAGGTAAGGGCACACAGGCTGAGGTTATCAGCTCAAAGCTTTCAGTTCCTGCTGTATCAACCGGCAATATCATCCGCGAAGCCCTTGCCAACGGCACAGAGATGGGTCTTAAGGCAAAGTCATTCATTGATGCAGGTCAGCTTGTTCCCGATGATGTCGTTATCGGCATCATTAAGGAACGTCTTGCAAAGGATGACTGCGCTGCAGGCTTCATTCTTGACGGCTTCCCCAGAACAATTCCCCAGGCTGAGGCACTTGATGCAATGGGTGTTACCATTGACAGAGTAATCAGCATCGAGGTTGCAGACGAGAACATCGTTCGCAGAATGTCAGGCAGACGCGTCTGCAAGGCATGCGGTTCTTCTTACCACCTCGAATATAAGAAACCGGCTGTTGACGGTGTATGCAACGCATGCGGCGGCGAGCTGGTTCAGCGTAAAGACGTCCATCCCGACACGGTTCTTGACAGACTTCATGTTTACCATGAGCAGACAGAGCCGCTGAAGGATTACTATGAGAAGAAGGGAATTCTTCGAATAGTTGAAGGCCAGGAGGAGGTTGCTGACACAACAGCACTTACCCTCAAGGCATTGGAGGATTAAGCATGATAGTGCTGAAAACCAATCGGGAGCTGGCTCTCATGCGTGAGGCTTGCCGGATTTCGGCTGGGGCATTAAGAGTGGCAGGCGAAGCGGTTCAGCCCGGTGTAACAACCGAGGAAATCGACCGCATAGCTTACGAGTATATTATCAAGCAGGGTGCTAAGCCTAACTTTCTTAATTACAACGGTTTCCCTGCCACTGCATGCATTTCCATAAACGACGAGGTCATTCACGGAATTCCGAGCAAAAAGCGAGTCATCAAGGAAGGCGATATAGTCAGTATCGACCTTGGTGCAGTTTTGAACGGCTACAATGGCGACAATGCCGCCACTTTCGCAGCGGGCAAAATCAGCCCGGAAGCGGAGCGGCTGATCAACACCACCAGAGAGAGCCTTTACAAGGGTATCGAGGCGGCTGTTGCAGGCGGCAGAATCGGCGATATATCAAGCGCAGTTCAGACCTATTGCGAGGAAAGAGGCTTTTCCGTTGTCCGCGATTTTGTAGGACACGGTATAGGCACAAAGCTCCACGAAGACCCAAGCGTACCGAACTATGGCACACCCGGTCGGGGTGTGCGCCTGTTACCGGGCATGACTCTGGCCATTGAACCCATGATTAATGCGGGTGGCTATGATGTCAGACAACTGTCAGACGGATGGACTATCAAGACAAAAGACGGTAGCCTGTCTGCACATTTTGAGCACACCGTTGCAATAACAACAGACGGTCCGAAGATACTCACTATCGAATGAGGTGACGGAGAATGGAGCTCAGAATAGGAAGCGTCGTCCGCTCAAAGGCGGGACGCGACAAAGATAAGCTGATGGCTGTTATCGGCACGGAAGGTAAAATGCTTCTTTTATGTGACGGTAAAGAGAGAAGGCTTGAAAAGCCAAAGCTCAAAAATCCCATTCATGTGGCAGTTACCAACACCGTGCTTGAAAACAGTGCGATGTCAACCAATCGCAGTTTGAAAAGGGCGCTGGCTCAGACAGAAAAGCCGGCAGACCTGAACTCAGGGAGGTAAAAGTTATGTCAAAACAGGATATGATTGAAGTAGAAGGTACAGTAATCGAAGCGCTGCCTAATGCAACCTTTCAGGTCGAGCTTGAGAACGGACACAGGCTGCTTGCTCATATCTCAGGTAAGCTGAGAATGAACTACATCCGAATCCTTCCCGGCGACAAAGTTACGGTTGAAATGTCACCGTATGACCTTACAAAGGGCCGCATTACGTGGCGAACAAAATAAGCACAGCGTATTATCAAGGAGGTATTCCTAATGAAAGTCAGACCTTCTGTAAAGAAAATTTGCGAGAAGTGCAAGATCATTAAGCGCAAGGGTAAAATCATGGTTATCTGTGAAAACCCGAAGCACAAGCAGCGTCAGGGTTAATTGACGCAAACCATTAACGGAGGTGCAACTGTAAAATGGCACGTATATCAGGTGTCGACCTGCCCAGAGATAAGAGAGTCGAAATCGGCCTTACTTATATCTACGGCATCGGTCCCAAGACCGCAAACGATATCATTGCGGCTACCGGTATTAATCCCGACACGAGAGTAAAGGATCTCACAGAAGATGAGGTTTCCAAGCTCCGTGAGTATATCGACCACAATGTTAAGGTCGAAGGTGATCTCAGAAGAGAGACCGCATTTGACATCAAGAGACTTATAGAAATCGGCTGCTATCGCGGCGTTCGTCATCGTAAGAGCCTTCCTGTAAGAGGCCAGCGCTCCAAGACAAACGCACGTACCCGTAAGGGCCCGAAGAAGACGATTGCTAACAAGAAGAAGTAAGAGAAGGAGGAATAAGAAATGGCAAAAGCTAATGTTAAAAAAGCCGGTGCAACACGCCGCCGCCGCGAGCGCAAGAATATTGAGCGCGGTGCTGCTCATATCCAATCCACCTTCAACAACACTATCGTAACAATTACCGATACACAGGGCAATGCTGTGTCATGGGCAAGTGCAGGCGAGATGGGCTTCAGAGGTTCAAGAAAGTCCACTCCTTTCGCAGCTCAGACTGCTGCAGAAACAGCTGCTAAGGCTGCTATGGAGCATGGCATGAAGTATGTTGAAGTATACGTTAAGGGTCCCGGCGCAGGCCGTGAGGCTGCAATCAGAGCTCTTCAGACAGCAGGTCTTGAAGTAAGCATGATCAAGGACGTAACTCCCATTCCTCACAACGGCTGCCGCCCGCCCAAGAGAAGGCGCGTATAACCTTATTTTTCAGGAGGTGTAATTACTATGGCAAGATATACAGGTGCGGTTTGTAAGCTCTGCCGCCGCGAGGGCAAAAAGCTTTTCCTCAAGGGTTCCAGATGCTACACAGGCAAGTGCGCAATCGAGCGTCGTTCATATGCTCCCGGTCAGCACGGTCAGAGCCGCAAGAAGACTTCCGAATACGGTATGCAGCTTCGCGCAAAGCAGCAGGCTAAGCGTTACTATGGTATTCAGGAAGGTCAGTTCCACAAGTATTTCCTTATGGCTGAGCGCCGTCAGGGCGTAACAGGTGAAAACCTGCTCAGAATCTGCGAAAGCCGTCTTGATAACATTGTTTATCTCCTCGGTTGGGCAAGCTCCCGCGCAGAAGCAAGACAGCTTGTAGCTCACGGCCATTTCGAAGTTAACGGCAAGAAGGTTGACATCCCGTCATACCTCACAAAGGTCGGCGATGAAGTTGCTATCAAGGCAAAGAGCAAGGACAGCGCAAAGTTCAAGGCTCTCCTTGAATCAGACGGTCGTCCCGTTCCCCAGTGGCTTGACCTTAACTCAGAGGCTGCAACAGCTAAGGTTGCTGCTCTTCCCGATCGCGATCAGATCGCTACTCCCGTTGAAGAGCATCTCATCGTTGAGTTCTACTCGAAATAATGTTTTTGAGTTTCTGCCTTATTTACTCAATTTAACAAGGAGGGTTTTCAATGATAGGAATCGAGAAGCCCACAATCGAAACTGCCGAATTCAGCGCAAGTGGAGATTACGGAAAATTTGTGCTTGAACCGTTGGAGCGCGGCTACGGTACAACTCTCGGCAACAGCATGAGAAGAGTACTTCTGTCCTCACTCCCCGGTTACGCAATCACATCTGTTAAGATTGACGGCGTTTTTCACGAGTTTTCAACAATCAAGGGCGTTAAGGAAGATGTAACAGAAATCGTTCTTAACCTCAAGAGCGTAATTCTTAAAATTCATGGTGACGGTCCCAAGACAATGTACATCGACGCATCAGGCGCAGGCGTTGTCACAGCGGGCGACATCAGCACTGACAGCGAGGTTGAAATCATCAACCCTGAGTTGCCGATTGCTACACTTGATGCAGATGCTCATCTGAGCATGGAGCTTACCTGCGACAAGGGTCGCGGCTATGTTTCCGCAGAGCGTAACAAGTCACTTATGCAGCCAGTTATCGGTGTCATTGCAATTGACTCAATTTATACACCTGTACTCAAGGTGAACTTCACAGTAGAGAACACGCGTGTCGGTCAGATTACTGACTTCGACAAGCTCACACTTGAAGTGTGGACAGACGGCACAATCAATGCCAAAGAAGCTGTTTCTCTCGGTGCCAAGATCCTCAACGAGCATCTCAGTCTCTTCGGAGATTTGTCAGACGAGGCATTTGACACAGAGGTTATGGTCGTTAAGGACGACAATGTAATGGAAAAAGTCCTGGAGATGACCATTGAGGAACTTGACCTCTCCGTGCGCTCATTCAACTGCTTGAAGAGAGCCGGAATCAACAAGGTTGAAGACCTTATCAACAAGTCTGAAGAAGACATGATGAAGGTTCGTAACCTTGGTAAGAAGTCACTTGATGAAGTTGTTGCAAAGCTCAGATCTCTCGGCTTTGAACTTCGCAAGGACGAAGAATAATCAACCCTAGGCTATCAGCCTTTATTTATCGGCAAAGGAGTGATTTAAATGCCCGGTACCAGAAAGCTCGGCAGACCCAGCGATCACCGTATGGCTATGCTTCGTGCAATGGTAACCTACCTCTTGGAGAACGGTAAGATTGAAACTACCGTTACAAGAGCTAAGGAAGTCCGTTCATTAACGGAAAAAATGATCACCGTCGCTAAGGACAACACTCTTACAGCAAAGCGTCAGGCTCTTGCATTTGTCACAAAAGAAGATGTTGTTAAAAAGCTTTTCGACGAAATCGCCCCCAAGTATAAGGATGTTAACGGTGGTTACTGCCGTATCATCAAGACCGGTCCTCGCCGCGGCGACGCAGCAGAGATGTGCATCATCGAGCTCGTAGGCAACGAAGCAGCTCCGGTTGAAGAGAAGAAGGCAAAGAAGGCTTCCAAGTAAGTCTTAACCGCCCTTAAATCTCAATACTATCTTAAAACAGAACACGCTCCGATTTTCGGGGCGTGTTTTTGTGTCTTTATTCATCTTTATCCGGCGACAAATCATATTCATATTCAAAAATCTCTGCTCTGTTTTCACCGGTGAAGTAGAAAACCGCTATAAAATTATGAAATCCGTTTGGTGTAAGCGGTGCATTGAATTCGCCGTTGAATTCATTATAAATCATTATCCTGTCGGCGTATTTGTGTCCCTCATCATATTCAATCGGTGCTAGAGTTCCTTTTAAAGATTCAGGCACGCTTGTCAGCCAGCGTGTATCATATTTCATATTGTTTTCAAAGTAATCTGAAGAAAATTGTTCAAATTCAACCTTGGTGTGTCTGAAAATGAAACCGGTATCAGTGGGCTGATTTTTATAGTCATAGCTTATGGTGTTTCTGCTTATTTCATCTTGCGGTATGTTTATTCCTATAACATCTGTAAGATATTTAACAGAGTCGTATGAATCATCGCTGAGCCAACCGTAAAAGCTGTTAAATAAAACCAGCATTAACAGCGCTAAAACGCCTGCAACAATGTTTTTCTTGTATTGGCAACCGTACTTTTTTAACAGAAAACCGAATATGATGCCGATAACAGGTATTGGCAGAGGAATAAGGAACATCCAAGCTTTTAAATTCATTTCGGTGTCCCAACCGTTTACCATAGTGGAGCCGAATATAATAATCAGCGACAAAACAAAGAAAACGCTTGCGGCAACGGTTATCTTTTTGGGAGCTCTGTTAAAATTAGCTTTTTCCGAATTATATAATGCTTTGTAGAAAGCAGAATTGTTTGCAAGGTCGGTCTTCTTTAATATATAAAGCTGATTATTGATGTTAAGCAGTATATATTTTTCTTCCTCAAAATCAAAAGCTTTTTTTATATCGCAAAAATCAATCTTTTCTGTTCTTACAGTTTCGTTGTTGCGTATTATATCAACCGTAAAATAATCTTCAAAAACCTTATATTCATAGCTGCTTTCAGATACTCGTTCAATCGCCTTGCTCCATTCTTTTCTGTGGGAACGAATAGACTTAAAAACAAGAATTGCCCAGATAACTAAAAATCCGCCGAATAAACCGACCAGAATATCAGGCATATCCATAATTATATATGCAACAAGCAAAGATGCAAAAACAGCTAATGAAACCAAAGACTTTTTGAAAGCTCTTTTGAAAATATAAGCGTTAATCTTTTTCAGCTCTTCTCTTGAGTGGTGCACGGTGTAGCTTTCTGTCGGCTTTTCAGCTTCCTCTTGTGTTTCATTTTCACATCCCAACAGCTCATCAACCGAAACGCCGAAAACTTCTTTCAGCCTTATAAGATTATCTATCGTTGGTGCGGTCTGCCCGTTTTCCCAAAGGCTTACGGTTTGTCGGCTGACAAGCAGCCTTTGCCCTAACTCTTCCTGCGACAGCCCAAGCTTTTTTCTGTAATATTGTATCTTTTCGTTGGTGGTCATTCAATCGCCTCCTGCTTCGCTTTTTATTATACAGCATTTGCTTTGTTATGCCAAGCACAGATTGCTTGATTGTGTCAAGCGGTGCTTGCGGAGGCTTAAAATATGTGAGTAAGGGGCTCTATCGCTTTAAGATTCTTCGCTCACGCTCAGAATGACATCTCCCGTAGGGGCGCCCATTGGGCGTCCGCTATAAAAGTGATATGGCAATAACAACGAAATTGATATGTCGATAGATTACGGGCGATTCATAAATCGCCCCTACTTGCAAACTTATAAAATAAATGATATAGTAAACTTGTGTAGTTATATAAGCAAAAAGGTGAACGAGGGTGAAACGGTATGAAATATGATTTTTCTTTTCTTAGCGTAACTGCCACCGGAGAGGCGGCTGAATATGCACGAGAGCTTTTCGGTAATGAAATTGAAATGCGTGCAGGCTATAAGCCTTTTGATGGCGGTGAGCCGTGCGTTGAACTCGTTGCGGATGGCAGTATTACTGATAAGGACAGCTATATTATTGAGCAGGAAGGCTCAAATATTAAAATTTCAGCTGCAGGCATACGAGGCCTTATTTTCGGCTATTCATATTTTCTGCGCAAATGTGTTTTTGCAAACAACAAAATCACCCTGATTAAAAATATTGCAGGTGAGTATGCTCCCGATAAAAAAATACGCGGCCATCAGTGCGGTTACCGATCACTTCCCAATACCTATGATGCGTGGGGACCTGAAGAGTATTTCCGTTTTTATCTTGATATTATGGCTTTCGGCTGCAACACCTGCGAGCATATTCCGAGCAGCAAGATGGATGAAAATAATCCTCTGATGAAATATCATCCGCTTGACCTTGCTGTTAAAGCGAGTGAGCTTGCCGATAAGATTGATATGAATGTTTCGTGCTGGTATCCTAATGACGATAAAGAGGATGAGGAAACTGCTCTTGCTTCGCGCCGTAAGGTTTTTGAAGCATTGCCGAGAATTGATGCTGTTTTTCCGCCCGGCGGCGATCCCGGTGAAATGGACGGTGACGATTTTGTAAACCGCTGTGTTAAAATCTCACGCGAGCTTAAGAAGATAAAGCCGGATGCCGAAATGTGGCCGTCAGCACAGGCGCCGCATTCAAACATAACCTGGCCGGAAGATTTTCTTAGCGAAATGAATAAGCTCCCCGATGAAATTGACGGCATTATCACCGGCCCTAACCATGCGTTTATGATGGATGATTTGAGAAGAAAGCTTCCTTCTAAATATTCGATAAGATTCTACCCGGATATTACCCACAATCTGCGCTGTGAATATCCTGTTCACTTTGACAGGGACGATTGGCACTATGCTCTTGCAAGCACACTCAGCCGTGAAAGTGTAAATCCCCGCCCGACAGAGTTCAGGCTGCTTCACCGTCTTACCCGCCCTTATGTAATCGGAGGTGTCAGCTATTCCGAGGGCGTTCACGATGATGTGAACAAGGCAGTGTGGAGTGATATGGATTTCTTCCCCGATGTTTCGCTTTATGAAACACTGTGTGATTATGCGCGCTTTTTTATGTGGCAGGCAGATGCTTCAAGGATTGCCGATGCGATTCTCGGCCTTGAAAAGAATTGGGAGGGCGACCCTGCCGAAAATCCGCACATTGAGCACACACTGCAGATTCTTGAAGCTGAGCTTGAAAAATCACCTGTGCTTATTGAAAACTGGCGCTTCGTGCTTCTGCTTTTCAGAGCAAGGTGTGATGCGCTTGTAAGGCGCAGAAGACTTTTTGAGCTTGAATTGATTGATGAAGCAAAAAGCTTTGCCGCAAGAGGCGATTTCGAAAGCGCAAGGGCAGAGCTTATGACAGATTACAGCTCGTCTTACTATGCATTGCGTGCTTCGCTCGGTGAACTTGCAGATATTCTTTTTGAAAAAATCGGCATCCAGCTTGATGTTGAAAATTACCACAATGTCGGCTGGGAGAGAGGGGCAACCCTTGATACAATAGACCTTCCTGTAACCGACAGAGCGTGGCTGCTGAACCGCTTTGAAGCGGCAGATGATATGCCGGAGGATGAAAGAAAGCTATTCCTTGCACGCGTTTTCAATCGCAATAAGACCCAAAAAGGAGAGTATTATTTCTCCTTTGCCGAGCACGGCTTTGGTGTTCTCGGCGAAAGACAGCAGGGTGAATTTTATATGGATTATCAGGGCGACAGGCGCGAAGTAAACAACGGTTCGATTCCGATGTGCATGCTTAAAGCGTTTGATAACTTCACCTTTGTCTGTAAGCTTGCCGGCTTTGAGCCCGGCATTGATTATAAGCTCAGGGTTACATATAAAAAGAATAATTATGATATGTTTAACAGCTTTTATATCAAAGCAAACGGTAAAGAAATTTATCGCGGCAAATTCTTTGGCGGCGAAAAGGATGACCGGTATGAACGCGAGATGTTAAATGAGCGATTCACCTGTGCTGTTTATGATTTGCCGGCAGATGTATTCGAAAACGGCTGCGTATCACTTGAAATAGGCGAAGAACATGTTGGAGTTGTGCTCAGCGAATTTAAGATTTATAAATCATAAGGGGAATGAAGAATATGGAAAAAATTCTTACATCAGGCACAAGCTTTGTTGACGAGTACGGAAGAGAGAGAATTTTTAATGGTGTCAATCTCTGCGATAAGGGTTGGCCTGACGGAAACGGTAAGCTCTGCCATGTTTATGAATATGACGATAAAATGTTTCGCGCACTTGCAGAAAACGGCTTTAATATTGTACGCCTTGGCATCACCTGGGCAGCGGTTGAGCCTGAATGCGGCAAGTACAACGAAAAATATGTTGACGGTATCCGGAAAATGCTCGACCAATGTGAAAAATACGGTCTTTATGCTTATATAGATATGCATCAGGATTTGTATTCAAACTATTGCTATGAGTGGGGCGACGGTGCACCCGAATGGGCTTGCCTGACAAACGGTAAAAAGAAAAAGGATATAAAAATCGTCTGGGCAGAGGGCTATTTCTGGGGCAAGAGTGTTCACAATGCATTTGACAACTTCTGGACAAATAAGACTTATAAGGGCAAGGGCCTTCTCGACCGCTTTGCGGATATGTGGAAATATGTTGCTGAGAAGCTTGGCGACCATCCTGCACTTTTCGGTTTTGATATGTTCAATGAGCCGTTTCTCGGCAGTGACGGCGGTAAGGTTTTCCGTCAGCTTATAAAAGGTCTTGTAAAAACGACACTTACCGACAAGCGAATCAACCGCTTCAAGCTTATCAAGGATGCGGTTAAGCTTGACATTCCGGCTGTGCTTGAGCAGTATAACGGTGAAGTTCTTCACGATGTTGCGCTTGGCGCGGCTGAGCTTGTTGAAAAGTTTGACCGTGAGAGATACACACCGTTTCTTAACAAAACGGCAGGAGCAATCCGCAGCGTTACCGATAACGGTATAATGTTCATTGATAACTGTTATTATTCAAACCTTTCAATTCCCTGCAAGGCAGGTCCGATTGAGTATGACGGCAAGGCGGAAGAAAAAATGTGTTTTTCACCGCACGGCTACGATTTTATGGTAGATACTCCTCTTTATAAGCATGCAAGCTCATCGCGCACCGATGCAATTTTCGGTGAGCATGAAAACAGTCAGAAGCGACTTGGTATTCCCGTGCTTGTAGGTGAATGGGGCGGATATTCAGAGGGCACGGAGTGGTATCCGCATGTTCATCATCTGCTTAAGTTCTTTGATGACCGCAAGTGGAGTAACACCTATTGGGCGTTTCACGAAGGCCTTATCGGTGACGGTATTATGAAGGAACTCAACAGACCCTATCCCAGAGCTGTTACAGGTGAAATCAAGGCATATTGCCACAACAGAAAAGAGAACACTTTTACTCTTGCTTATGAGCAAACGAAGGAATTTGATGCAAAAACCATTGTATACCTTCCGAGTGAACCGAAGAGTGTTGGCTGCAGCGGCGAGTACGAGATTCTGCCCTGTACCTACGGCGGCTATACCCTTGAAATTGCAACCGCTATAGGATCACACGAGCTTAAAATTGAGCTTTGATTTTTCAGATAAAGTAAAACGGCAGAGGTTTCCTTTCGGATTCCTCTGCTGTGTTTTTGTTATTCAAGTGTTTCAAGCATCTGTGCAAAAAGAGTATTTGCCCAGGCAAACCAAGTGCGGGTGAAGACAGACGGGTCATCAACATTGAACGATTCATGCATGAAGTTTGTGCCTGCGTGTGTGCGGCTTATCATTTCAAGGCACTCTTTTATTTCTTCCTTGTCGCTGCTTGTAAGTATCTGCATTGTAAGGGCGATGTGCCAGATGTGGTTTTTCGGTGTGTGCGGACTGCCGACGCCCTTTGCTGCCTTGCCCTTGAAATAGTAGGGGTTGTCTTCCGACAGAATAAAGCGGCGGGTGTTCTGATAAATCTCATCGTCCTTTTCGCAGTAGCCTAAATAAGGCGCAGCAAGCAGGCTGGGAGAATTTGCATCATCCATAAGATTGTAATTGCCAAAGCCGTCTGTTTCGTAAGCATAAATCCTGCCGTATTTCGGATGATTTACAATTGCATAATTTTTAATTCCGTCATCAATTTCTGCAGCAAGCTTCAGGCATTTTTCAACAAGTGCTTCGTTGCCGAAGCCGTCTTTTGCAAGTTTGGCGGCATATCTCATTGCTACAACAGCCATCATATTTGACGGTACAAGGTAGTTGAATATGCATGCGTCATCCGACGGACGGAAGCCCGACCAGGTCATGCCTGTGAAATTGACAGGTCTGCCGTAGCCGCCGAAGGGAAGTGTGTCCGAGACAGGACAGTTTTTTCTGTCAAAAAAATAGGTTGAGTTTTCACTGTGGTGCTGTTCTTTTGTGAAATGTTCTGCGATTGTTTCGAGCATTTTTTCAGTTTCAGAATTAAGAACACTGCTGTCTGATGTTGCTTTGTAATATTCATAAAGAAGGAATACGGATGCACAAAGCGAATCAACCTCATATTTTCTTTCCCATATAAGCTCGTGGTCAAAGTCCGAAGCATCCTTCCACTTGTCCTTGCAGGCCTCGGCATTGAATGCGTTCGAATACGGGTCAAGATTTACATATGCGGCATGCCTTGCGATAACTCCGCGCAGTATTTCGCTCAGCTCCTCATCAAGCGGAGCATATTTTATGTAAGGCTTGAGCTGAGCGGCACTGTCGCGCAGCCACATTGCCGGAATATCACCGGTGATAACAAAATAGCTGCCGTCATCAAGCTTTTTTGTAGTGGTTTCAATGGTGTTTAAAAAGCACTGCTTTGCAAGTGGAGCAAGGGCAGGGAAGATTCTCTGCATTTTCTCCTCAAGCTCAGCCGCTTTCTGTGTCAGTATTGCAGGGGTGTTCATTTTATTATCTCCTTAGGTTTTTTTGTCTGTTATGCTTTTATAAACGATTATTTGCAGTTTGTCTGTCTGTGTTAACAAACCGGGTGGATGGATTCCTTCAAATTTCATCCGCATTTTACAATATCCTCTTGTCAGCCTGTCAGCTGACATCTCCCTTTAGGCAAGGGGGACTAATAGGTTCTGCCGCTTTAAAACAGATAGACAAACTGTTTTTACAAAAAGTATACATTATATTATCTTGTTTTGTAAATGCGTTTTTTTGTAATAATATGTAAAAATTTTTTTATTTATGTTACCGATTTATGCAATAATCTCTTGATAATTGAAAATGATTTATGTATAATATACCTTGAGAATAAATGGCTCAGAAAGGAGAATACAAAATGAACTATTCACATGAAGTGGAAAAAATGTGTATCGTGGCTAAAGGCCCGCATCACGGTCCCGCTCCTATCCCCGAAGAGGGCAAGTGGGTAAAAGCATACGAAATCAAAGACATCTCAGGTTTCTCACACGGTGTTGGCTGGTGTGCACCTCAGCAGGGTACCTGCAAAATTTCTCTTAACATCAAAGAGGGTATTGTAGAAGAGGCTCTTGTTGAGACAATCGGCTGCTCAGGTATGACTCACTCCGCAGCTATGGCTGCTGAGATTCTTCCCGGCAAGACACTGCTTGAGTGCCTTAATACAGACCTTGTCTGCGACGCTATCAACGTTGCAATGCGTGAGATCTTCCTTCAGCTTGTCTACGGCAGAACTCAGTCCGCATTCTCAGAAGACGGTCTTACAATCGGCGCAGGTCTTGAGGACCTTGGTAAGGGCCTTCGTTCACAGGTCGGTACAATGTTCTCAACAAAGGCAAAGGGTGTTCGTTACCTCGAAATGGCAGAGGGTTATGTTACACGCATGGCTCTTGACGAGAACGATCAGGTTATCGGTTACGAGTTTGTAAAGCTCGGCAAGATGCTTGAGGACATCCGTCACGGCGCAGACCCCGCAGAAGCATACAAGAACAATATGGGCAGCTACGGCAGATTTGCAGATGCTGCAAGATATATTGACCCCAGAGAAGAATAAGGAGGAGGGAGAACAATGGCTGTTACATTTGAAGGTAAAGAAAGAAGAATGGAAAAAATCGAGGCTTGCCTTGCTCAGTACGGCATCGAGAGCCTTGAAGCTGCCAGAGATCTCTGTCTCTCCAGAGGCATTGATGTCGAAGCTATCGTTAAGGGCACACAGCCCATCGCTTTTGACAATGCTGTCTGGGCATACACTCTCGGTGTAGCTATCGCCCTTGCACAGGGCATTGAAAATGCTGCAGACGCATCCGCTGCTATCGGTGTTGGTCTTCAGGCATTCTGCATTCCCGGTTCAGTTGCTGAAAACCGTAAGGTTGGTCTTGGCCACGGCAACCTCGGCGCAATGCTTCTCAAGGATGAAACAAAGTGCTTTGCATTCCTTGCAGGTCACGAGTCATTCGCAGCTGCTGAAGGCGCTATCAAAATCGCTCTCACAGCTAACAAGGTTCGTACAGAGCCTCTCCGCGTTATCCTTAACGGTCTTGGTAAGGACGCAGCTATGATTATTTCCCGTATCAACGGCTTCACTTATGTTGAAACTGAGTACGATTTCTACAGCGATGAGCTCAAGGTTGTCAACACAACACCTTACTCAAACGGCGACCGTGCTCTTGTCCGCTGCTTCGGTGCTAACGATGTTCTCGAAGGCGTTGCAGTTATGAAGCACGAAGGTGTTGATGTTTCTATCACAGGTAACTCAACTAACCCCACACGTTTCCAGCACCTCGTTGCAGGTACCTACAAGAAGTGGGCACTTGAAAACGGCAAGGAGTACTTCTCTGTTGCTTCCGGCGGCGGCACAGGCAGAACTCTTCACCCCGATAATGTTGCTGCAGGTCCTGCTTCCTACGGTCTTACAGACTCTATGGGCAGAATGCACGGCGATGCTCAATTTGCAGGTTCATCCTCTGTTCCTGCTCATGTTGAGATGATGGGTCTCATCGGTATGGGTAACAACCCCATGGTCGGTGCTACTGTTGCTTGCGCTGTTGCAGTTGCAGAAAGCTACAAGAAATAATTATTAAAACCCGGAGCTGTCGGGCGGAGAAATCTGCCCGGCGGCTTACAGTTATTATTAAGGGAGATATAAAAATGAAGAAAACTTTTCTCAAAGTAATTGCACTTGTTATGACAGCTGCAATGCTTTTCTCACTTACAGTATCTGCTGCTGAGGATTATACTTCAAAGTCAGACATCACTCTTCAGTTTGACAAAGACGGTAACTTCCGTATTCTTCAGATTGCCGATACTCAGGACGATACATTCGCATCCCCCGGTATGCTTCACATGATTAAAACAGCACTTGAGAAGTATCAGCCTGACCTTGTTGTTTTTACAGGCGACAATACTTCAACAGTCAGCTTAGAGCTGGATGCAAAGTATGCTCTCAAGAGCATTCTCTCAATTGTAAACGATGCAAAGGTTCCGTTCACACTTGTTTTCGGCAACCATGATGCAGAAAATGTTTCAAAAGAGTACCACATGAGCTGCTGGAGAAGCTATGAATACTGTCTTGCTTATGATGCGGCCCCCGAAATCTACGGCATGGGCACACACAATCTCCCCATCATGTCATCGGACGGCAAAAAGGTTGCATATAATCTCTGGATGTTCGACTCAAATATGTATGACGATGTAGAAGGTTATGATTACATACACGATGATCAGCTTGACTGGTATGTAAAGACCTCCAATGCTCTCAAGGAAGCTAACGGCGGTCAGCCTGTTCCCTCACTTGCATTCCAGCATATCGTTCCTTACGAGATTAAGGACTATGTTGTTGAAACAGCTGAACCTGACCCCAACGGCTTTACAAGTACAAATGAAGAAACCGGTGAGAAGCATCACTATGCTCTTGACCCCAACTATGCAGAAGCAGGTTCAATTCTCAGAGAGAATCCCTGCCCCAGTCGAGTACACGGTAAGCAGATGAGTGTTCTTGAGCAGCAGGGCGATGTTAATGCTGTGTTTGTAGGTCACGACCATGTTAACGATTATATCGTTCACACAAAGATGAACGCAGCAGACGGTGACAGCATTGACATTGTCAACACTCCCGGTGCTTCCTTCCAGTCTTATGGTGACGAAGAAATGCGCGGCTGCCGTGTTATTGACATCAGCGAGGATGATACATGGAACTACGAAACATTCTCACCCACATTCTTCCAGGTTTGCGGCAACACAAAGGATATGAGAATTCTTTCCTATGTTTCAGACAATATTGTATGGTACTATGTATCACTTCTTGTCAAGCTCGTCCCCTTCATTGGCGAATCACTTCAGCAGATTTTCCTTTCTGTTGTTTACAATATCGCTACAAAATAAAATAAACGAAAGAACGGTGAAAAAGAATGCTTGAAGCTATTTATAACTTCGACCTATCCGTTTTCAGCGCAGTTTTCTCAATCGGTAATGATGTGCTCGATACAATTATGCAAGTCATTACAACATTAGGTGACGGCTGGATTATGCCCGTAGTTGCGGCAATTCTTCTCATTTTTAAGAAGACACGCAAGGCAGGCATGATGATGCTCAGCGCACTTCTGGTTATGCTTATTCTTAACAACTGGACTCTTAAGCCCCTTATTGCAAGAATCAGACCCTGTTATATGTTCAGCCTTGAAAATCTTATGAGCAGACAGGATGCTTTTATTGACGGCGGCAAAACAGATATGTTTAATAACATTCTGGAAAGAGTTAAAGAAAATCTCGTAGCTTTCCCTGAGCTTGCTGCGCGTTGGAATGCTGAGTATGTATTTCCTGATGTTGTTCATATGCCCACAAGCTGGTCCTTCCCCTCAGGTCATACATCCTCTTCCTTTGCTTTTGCAACTGCTGTTTTTGCCAACAACAAAAAGCTTGGCTCGGCAGCTTTTGTGCTTGCAGCAGCTATCGGCTTCTCCCGTATTTATCTCGGTGTTCATTATTTTACCGATGTTCTTGCCGGTGCAGTGCTCGGTATAGTTTACGGCATTATCGGCGCTTTGATTATAACGGCAATCGTCAAAGCAATAATAAAGAAAAACGAAAAAGCCAAAAATTGGTTCTGATTTAAATTAAAACGAAAGGATTGACAGATATGAAAAAACCTGTTCTTATTGAAACCTCAGCCCGTCATGTTCATGTTTCACGCGAGCACCTTGACATTCTCTTTGGTGAAGGCTATCAGCTCAACTACAAGAAAGAGCTTTCACAGCCCGGTCAGTATGCTTGCGAAGAGCGCGTTGCTGTTGTAGGCTCGAAGGGCAGCTTCCCCGCAGTTTCAATTCTCGGTCCGGAAAGACCTGCAACTCAGGTTGAGCTTTCAGCAACAGATGCTCGCTCAATCGGTGTTGTTGCACCTGTTCGCGAAAGCGGTGTTATCGAGGGCAGCGGTGCTTGCAAGCTTGTAGGTCCCAAGGGTGAGGTAGAAATCAGCGAGGGCGTTATCGTTGCTAAGCGCCACATCCATGCAACTCCCGAAGACGGTGAAAAGTATGGCATGCAGGACAAGCAGATTGTTTCCGTTAAGGTTGAGTCAGACGGCAGAAGCCTTGTTTTTGGTGATGTAGTTGTCCGCCTTAATCCTGCATACCGTCTTGCAATGCACATTGACACAGATGAGTCGAATGCAGCATTCTGCACACCCGGAATGATGGGCGAAATCATCACAGACTGATAAATATTCAACAAAGGCGGCGGCAGGCAACTGTTGCCGTCTTGTTATTTGTACTGAATTTAAAAAAACTCTTTACTTTAGTGTGTTAATATGTTAAAATGCTAACACACTAAACAAACGAAAGGTTGTATTTCTTATGAAAAAGTTTTTAGCACTTCTTCTTGCACTTTCAATGGTGTTCTGCTTTGCAGCTTGCGGCGGCAACGAAACACCCGAAACAACAACTAACCCCGACAGCAACGAAACAACAGTAAACAACGGCGCTGAAAAGACTGTCGTTGTAGGCTACACAATTTATGAGCCCATGAACTACCTTGACGAAAACGGAAAGCTTATCGGCTATGACACAGAGCTTGCAGAGAAGGTTTTCGGCAACCTCGGCTACAAGGTTATCTTCCAGGAAATCGAGTGGAGCAGCAAATACACAGACCTTGACTCCGGCACAATCGACTGCGTATGGAACGGCTTTACTTGCAACACAGCTGATGATGACGGTGTTCTCCGTTCAGAGAAGGTTGATTTCTCATACAACTATATGGAAAACCGCCAGGTAGTAGTTGTTAAGGCTGATTCCGGTATTGCTGCAGCTGCTGACCTCAACGGTAAGTTTGGTGTTGCAGAAAGCGGCTCAGCAGGTGAAGCTTACGCAAAGGGATTTGAAGGCACAGCTTTCAAGGGCTTCATCAAGCAGACAGAATGCCTCACAGAAATCAAGGCAGGTACAGCAGATTTCGCAGTTGTTGACGCACAGCTTGCAAAATCTTATGTTGGCAAGGGCGACTATGCAGACCTTGCAATCGTAGAAGCACTTTCCAGCGATGTTGAGTACTATGCAATCGGTTTCAAGAAGGGCAGTGACCTCACAGCACAGGTTAACGCACAGCTTGAGGCTCTTGGCGCAGACGGCACAATCGCAGCTCTTGCTGACAAGTATGGTGTAGCTAACACAGCTATCAAGGATTTTGCTGACCAGAAATAATTTTTACTTAAAGATATACTAATTGGAGTTTTAATATGTCCTTTTTAGAAGTCACGGCTTTTTTGTTCGACGGCTTTAAAATATCTTTGCTAATCTTTGCGGTGACGCTGCTTTGCGGCGCACCGCTTGGTTTGCCTATAGCCTTTTGTTCGATGAGCCGATTCAGAATTGTCAAATCAATTACAAAGGTGATTGTCTGGATTGTCAGAGGTATACCATTGATGCTTCAGATTTTTATCATCTACTATGTACCCGGTCTGCTGTTTGAGTATCAGATTTTCGGACAGATTGACCGACATATGTTCATCGAATACGGTGTTGCAGACGCAGGACGAATTACTGCTGTCCTTATTGCATTCACTCTAAATTATGCCTGCTATTTTTCTGAAATTTACAGAGGTGGTATTGAGTCAATTTCCAAAGGCCAGTATGAGGCTGGTTATGTTCTCGGTCTTACCAAATCTCAGATTTTCAGAAAGATTATTCTCAAACAGGTTATTCAGCGGATTGTTCCCCCTATGTCAAACGAGATTATCACACTCATCAAGGATACAGCTCTTGCTAACTGTATTATGGTTTGCGAGATTATTAAAAACGCAAAAGAGCTTGCTGCAACAAAGGCTATGATCTGGCCGCTGTTCTTTACGGGTGTCTTTTATCTTGTTTTTGTCGGTATCCTTACAGTTGTTCTCGGCAAGGTGGAAAAGAAGCTGAGCTATTTCAGGAGTTAAACTATGTCGATATTAGAAGTAAGTAATATAAGAAAAAGCTTTGGCAAAACCGAGGTTCTAAAGGATATAAGCTTTACCCTTGAAAAGGGCGAGGTTCTGTCTATTATAGGTTCATCAGGCAGTGGCAAAACGACACTGCTCAGATGTCTGAACTTTCTTGAAAATGCCGATTGCGGTAAAATCAAGGTCGATGACGATGTGCTGTTTGACAGTGCAGACAAAACAAAGCTTTCTGACGAAAAGATAAGGGAGAACAGACTTAATTTCGGTCTGGTGTTCCAGAATTTCAACCTCTTCCCTCAGTATACCGTTTTGCAGAATCTTACCCTTGCTCCTACTCTGCTCAAAAAGGGTGACGAGACTTCAATAAAGAAAAATGCGCTTGAAATAATTAAAAGTGTCGGTCTTGAGGAAAAGGTGGATTTCTATCCCTGCCAGCTTTCGGGCGGTCAGCAGCAGCGCGTTGCAATTGCGCGTGCACTTGCGCTCAATCCAAAAATTCTTTTTTTTGATGAGCCTACATCGGCGCTTGATCCTGAGCTTACTCAAGAAGTTCTAAATGTTATCAGAAGTCTGAAAAATTCGGGATGCACAATGGTTATTGTTACCCATGAAATGGATTTTGCCAGAAATGTTTCTGATAAGGTTATTTTTATGGCAGACGGTGTTATCGAAGAGCAGGGCACACCTGAAGAGGTGCTTGTCAACCCGAAATCGGAACGAACAAAGGCTTTCCTTAATAAAATAGGTTAATTTTTACAAAAACATATTTTATGCACACTTAACCTCGTGTATAGGTTGCAAATGCCTATACAGAGCGAAAGTGTGCTTTTTTCGTTTTAAGATAAAACCGGAAAAAAGTTGACCGAAGAGTGAAAAATTGAAAAAATAAAGCAAAAAACTTTACATTTTGAGTGAAAAAGCTCTTGACATTACTTGAAATGTGCTGTATAATCCCTAATTACAGTTAAAATGGATTTATAGCGATTTGGACAAAAAAATCAAAACAACTTGTGCAAAATAGCTAAAAATCACAGCGAAATCCGGTCAAATTTCTAACTCTTATATACATCAAGATTGGAGTGATTAGCCTATGGCAAAAGCAGCCAAAATGGTCAAACATGGCAAAATCGAAAGATTGAGCTACGGCAGCAACAGAGAAGTTATAGGAATGCCCAACTTCATCGAAATCCAGAAGAAGTCTTATCAGTGGTTTATCGAAAAGGGTATGCGCGAGGTTTTCCGCGACATCGATGAAATCACCGATTACACAGGCAACCTTGTTCTCACATTTGTTGACTTCCGTATGGACGACAAGCCCAAGTACACAATCGCTGAGTGTAAGAAGCGCGATGCAAGCTATTCTGCACGCATGCATGTTACTGCCCGTCTTTACAACAAGGAAACAGGCGAAATCAAAGAGAACGAAGTCTTTATGGGTGACTTCCCCATTATGACAGAAAGCGGCACCTTTGTTATAAACGGTGCGGAGCGTGTTATTGTTTCACAGCTTGTTCGTTCTCCCGGTGTCTACTTTGACATTGACCACGACAAGGTCGGTAAAGAGCTTTACACAACTCAGATTATTCCCAACAGAGGTGCATGGCTCGAATTCGAAACAGACCAGAACGACCTTTATTATGTAAGAATCGACAAGAACAGAAAGATTTTTGTTACAACCTTTATCCGTGCTCTTTTCTGCGGCACAGATCTTGGCGAAGGCACAAATGATGATATTATCGAAATGTTCGGCGATGATGTCCGCATTGCCGCTACACTCGAAAAGGACGACAAGCAGAATGCGGGCGAGGCTCTTCTTGAGGTTTACCGCAAGCTCCGTCCCGGTGAGCCGCCTTCAATCGAAACAGCACAGACCCACATCGACAACCTTTTCTTCGACCCCCACCGTTACGACCTTTCACGCGTAGGCCGTTACAAGTACAACAAGAAACTTGCTATTTCCGACAGACTTGCAGGCTGCACACTTGCTGAAATGATTGTCAGCCCCGCAACCGGTGAAATCCTTGCAGATGAGGGCGAATATATCACAAAGGAAAAAGCATACGAAATTGAGCAGGCAGGTGTCAGCAAGGCTTATGTCACAGTTGACGATAAGCGCATCTGCATCATCTCTAACGGTATGGTCGACATCGGCACATACTTCCCGCAGTTTACAAAGGAACAGCTTGAGGAAGCAGCAATCAACGAAAAGGTAAGCTTTGCAGCTCTTATGCCCCTTGTTGAAGCGGCTGCTGAAGAAGGCTGGACAGATGAAGTTATTCTTGAAAAGCTTCTTGAAAACTGCGACAGCCTTATTCCCAAGCACATTGTACGCGAAGATATTTTTGCTTCAATCAACTATCTCAACTGCCTTGCAAACGGTCTTGGCAGCAAGGATGATATAGACCATCTCGGCAACAGACGAATCCGCTGTGTAGGTGAGCTTCTTCAGAATCAGTTCAGAATCGGCTTCACCAGAATGGAAAGAGTTGTCCGCGAGCGTATGTCAATCCAGGCTCAGGACAGCGAAAAGCTTACAGCACAGTCGCTTATCAGCATTCGTCCCGTTGTTGCGGCAATCAAAGAATTCTTTGGTTCTTCACCGCTTTCACAGTTCATGGATCAGACTAACCCGCTTTCAGAGCTTACTCACAAGCGCCGTCTTTCAGCTCTTGGTCCCGGCGGTCTTTCCCGTGACCGTGCAGGCTTCGAAGTCCGTGACGTTCACTACAGCCACTACGGCCGTATGTGTCCCATTGTGACTCCTGAAGGTCCGCACATCGGTCTTATCTCTTATCTTGCAACATTTGCAAGAATTAACGAATACGGTTTTATCGAGGCTCCCTACCGCAAGGTAGACAAAGAAACAGGTGTTGTTTCGGATGAAGTTGTCTATATGACAGCTGATGTAGAGGACGATTATATCGTTGCTCAGGCTAACGAGCCTCTCGATGAAAATAACCGCTTCAAGAACCCCAGAGTCAATGCGCGTCACCGTGACGAGTTCCTTGACATTGAAAGCAACAGAGTTGACTATATGGATGTTTCGCCCAAAATGCTCGTTTCCGTTGCTACAGCTATGGTTCCCTTCCTTGAAAACGATGATGCTAACCGTGCGCTCATGGGTTCAAACATGCAGAAGCAGGCTGTTCCGCTTCTCAAGACAGATGCACCTATTGTTGCAACGGGTATGGAATACAAGGCTGCTGTTGACTCAGGTGTTTCACTTGTTGCAAAGAACGCAGGTACGGTTACCTATGTCAGTGCAGACAAGATTGAAATCCTCACAAATGATGGCAGTGTTGACACCTATGAGCTTATCAAGTTCCAGCGCTCAAACCAGGGCACATGTATCAACCAGCGCCCTGTTGTAAAGGCAGGTCAGAAGGTTGAGCAGATGGAGGTTATTGCAGACGGTCCTGCAACAGATCTTGGCGAAATCAGCCTTGGTAAGAATGCACTTATCGGTTTTATGACCTGGGAAGGTTATAACTACGAGGATGCTGTTCTTATCAACGAAAAGCTTGTCCGTAACGATGTCTACACATCAATCCATATCGAAAAGTACGAGCTTGAAGCACGCGATACAAAGCTCGGACCGGAAGATATTACAAGAGATATTCCCAATGTCGGTGACGATGTACTCAAAGACCTTGACGAAGACGGTATCATCCGCATCGGTGCAGAGGTACATTCAGGCGACATTCTTGTCGGTAAGGTAACACCCAAGGGTGAAACTGAGCTGACAGCAGAAGAAAGACTTCTCCGCGCGATCTTCGGTGAGAAGGCAAGAGAAGTAAGAGATACATCACTTCGCGTACCGCACGGTGAGTACGGTATTGTTGTTGATGTTGAAGTGTTCACACGCGAAAACTGCGACGAACTCAACCCCGGTGTCAATAAGGTTGTCCGCTGCTATATCGCTCAGAAGCGTAAGCTCTCTGTTGGTGATAAGATGGCAGGTCGTCACGGTAACAAGGGTGTTGTTTCCAGAATTCTTCCTCAGGAAGACATGCCCTTCCTTCCCGACGGTACACCGCTTGACATCGTTCTTAACCCCCTCGGTGTTCCCAGCCGTATGAATATCGGTCAGGTTCTTGAGGTTCACCTTGGCTTTGCAGCAAAGTCAATGGGTATCAAGGTTATGACACCTGTATTTGACGGCGCAGACGAAACAGATATTATTGAAGCCTTCAGAATGGCAAACGAAAAGCTTATGGAAGCTGCAAGAGAAAAGGCTCTTGAAAACGGCGAAGAATTCCGTGAGGAAGATGTATTCCAGCTTCGCAGCGACTGTAAGTCAATACTCAGAGACGGCAGAACAGGTAAGCAGTTTGATAACCCCGTAACAGTCGGTGTTATGTACTACCTCAAGCTTCTCCACCTTGTTGATGATAAGATTCACGCACGTTCAACGGGTCCGTACTCACTCATCACTCAGCAGCCCCTCGGCGGTAAAGCTCAGTTCGGTGGCCAGCGTTTTGGTGAAATGGAAGTTTGGGCACTTGAAGCTTACGGTGCAGCTTATACTCTTCAGGAAATTCTTACCGTCAAGTCTGACGATGTTATCGGCCGTGTTAACACCTACAAGGCTATTGTTAAGGGACTTAACGTGCCTAAGCCCGGTGTGCCTGAGTCATTTAAGGTTCTTATCAAAGAGCTTCAGTCACTCGGTCTTGATGTCAAGGTTCTCGACGGTGACAAAAACGAAATTGACCTCAGACAGTCATTTGACGATGATGATGTCGGTCTTCACATTGTTGACAACGAAGCGTTCTCCACAGTAAACGATGCAGGCGATGCACAGGGTTACTCACAGGAGGGCGAAGGCATATTTGAAAACGGCGATTCTCAGGAAGAATCAGACGAATGGGATGACGAGATAATCGAGCCCGATTTCTTCTCAGAAGAAGATTTTGAAGTCGCTGACGATTACGACGAATAATCACTCCGTACAATCCGTTTTCCAAATATTTTATAAAGAAAAGAGGTCGTTTTAATGGATAACAATACAAACGAAATAACCTTTGAATCTATACAGATAGCGCTTGCTTCTCCCGACAAGATCAGAGAATGGTCTCACGGTGAGGTTGAGAAGCCCGAAACAATAAACTATAGAACCCTCAAGCCTGAAAGAGACGGTCTTTTCTGTGAGAAGATTTTTGGTCCCATGAAGGATTGGGAGTGTCACTGCGGTAAGTATAAGCGCATCCGCTACAAGGGCAAGGTATGTGAGCGCTGCGGTGTCGAGATTACAAAATCCAAAGTCCGCCGTGAGCGTATGGGTCACATCGAGCTTGCAGCTCCTGTTTCTCACATCTGGTATTTCAAGGGTATCCCTTCCAGAATGGGTCTTATTCTTGATATTTCTCCCAGAAATCTTGAAAAAGTTCTTTACTTTGCAATGTATATTGTCATCGATCCGGGTGACACTCCTCTTAATAAGTATCAGACACTTACCGAAAAAGAGTACGGTGAATGGTACGAAAAGTACGGCGACAGCTTCCGCGCAGGCATGGGTGCAGAGGCAATCAAAGAGCTGCTCAGCGAAATTGATATAGATGAGCTTGATGCACAGCTTCGCGAAGACCTCGCAGGTGCAAGTGGTCAGAAACGCGCAAGAATTCTTAAAAGACTTGAGGTTGTCGATGCTTTCAAGCATTCAGGCAACAAGCCCGAATGGATGATTCTTGACGTTATTCCCGTTATCCCGCCTGACATTCGTCCCATGGTTCAGCTTGACGGCGGCAGATTTGCAACATCTGACCTCAATGATCTGTACCGCAGAGTTATCAACAGAAACAACCGTCTTAAGAAGCTTCTTTCTCTCGGTGCTCCCGACATCATTGTCCGTAACGAAAAGAGAATGCTTCAGGAGGCAGTTGATGCACTTATTGACAACGGCAGAAGAGGCAGACCCGTAACAGGTCCCAACAACCGTCCTCTCAAGTCACTTTCCGATATGCTCAAGGGTAAGCAGGGCCGCTTCCGTCAGAACCTTCTCGGTAAGCGTGTTGACTACTCCGGTCGTTCGGTTATCGTTGTTGGTCCTGAACTTAAGATTTATCAGTGCGGTCTTCCCAAGGAGATGGCTCTTGAGCTCTTCAAGCCCTTTGTTATGAAGCGCCTTTTCGAAACAAAGGTTGCTCTCAATATCAAAACAGCCCGTAAGATGGTTGAGCGTGCTAACCCCGAAGTCTGGGATGCACTTGAGATAGTTATCAAAGACCATCCCGTTATGCTTAACCGTGCTCCTACTCTTCACAGACTCGGTATTCAGGCTTTCGAGCCCGTTCTTGTTGAAGGCAGAGCAATCAAGCTTCATCCCCTCGTTTGTACAGCTTTCAATGCTGACTTCGATGGTGACCAGATGGCTGTTCATGTACCGCTTTCAGCTGAAGCACAGGCAGAGGCTCGTTTCCTTATGCTTGCTGCAAATAACCTTCTCAAGCCCTCAGACGGTAAGCCCGTTGCTGTTCCTACACAGGATATGATTCTCGGCTCTTACTATATGACTCTTGTCAAGAAGGGCGAGCCCGGAGAAGGTAAGGTTTTCCGTGATGTCAACGAAGCTATTATGGCTTATGACGAAGGTGACATCACACTTCACTCTATCATTAAAATCCGTATGACGAAGGAAATCAACGGTAAGCTTTACACCAAATTCCTTCAGACTTCACTCGGTCGTGTTATTTTCAATGATCCGATTCCGCAGGATCTCGGTCTTATTGAGCGTAAGACTCCCGAAGATATGTTCAAGCTTGAGTTCGGTGACATCAGCGATGTTGATTTTGAGGCAATCAAGGATGATGACGCAGCATTCAAAAAGGCTGTCAGCATGATTGCGAAGAAGAAGAACATCGGCAGAGTTATTGAAAGCTGTATCAAGAAGCACGGCACAGCAGTTACAGCCGAGGTTCTTGATAAAATCAAGGCTCAGGGCTATAAATATTCAACAATTTCAGGTCTTACTGTTTCTGTTTTCGATGCTACAATTCCTCAGGAAAAGGCAAACTATCTTGCAGAAGCTGAAGCAAGAATTGATAAGATTACAAAGCAGTACAGAAAAGGTCTTATCAGTAACGAAACTCGTTCAAAATCAGTTATCAGAACATGGGAAGAGTGTACAAGCAAAGTTGCTAAGGCTCTTAAAGACGGCTTTAATCCCTACAACCCCATTAATATGATGCTTGACTCCGGTGCCCGTGGTAACGATAGCCAGCTTCGTCAGCTTGCAGGTATGCGCGGTCTTATCGCTAACACTGCAGGTAAAACAATCGAAATCCCGATTCGTGCAAACTACAGAGAGGGCCTTAATATCCTCGAATACTTTATTTCTTCGCGTGGTGCTCGTAAAGGTCTTGCCGATACAGCTCTTCGTACAGCTGACTCAGGTTACCTTACCCGCCGTCTTGTTGATGTTTCACAGGATGTTATTATTCACGATGAAGACTGCCACTGCCACGATGGTGTTTATGTCTATGATATTGATGACGGTCACAGAGTTATTGAGGCTCTTGATGAGCGTCTTGCAGGCAGATACCTGCTTGAAAACCTTGTTGATGCAGAATCCGGCGAGGTTATTATGGACTGTGACACAATGATGACAGAGGAAGACGGCAAGAGAGTTGCCGCTTATGTTCGCGCACACACTCCCGCAGGCGAGCGCGCACAGATCAAGATTCGCTCACTTCTCACTTGTGAAGCAGAGCACGGTGTATGTATCAAGTGCTACGGCTCCAACCTTGCAACAGGTGATCCCGTTACAGTTGGTGAGGCTGTCGGTATTATCGCTGCTCAGTCAATCGGTGAACCCGGTACACAGCTTACAATGAGAACATTCCACACAGGTGGTGTTGCTTCTCAGGCAGATATTACACAGGGTCTTCCCAGAGTTGAAGAGCTCTTTGAGGCTCGTAAGCCCAAGACCCTTGCAATTATCAGTGAAATCGACGGTGTCGTTTCAATTGAAAAGGTTAAGAACAGCCAGTATGTTGTTGTCAGAAACGCAGAAGAGGGTGAGGAGCGCAGCTACCTTATCACATACGGCCTTCGTATCTGCGTTCAGGACGGTCAGCGCATCAAGAAGGGCGACGATATTACAGAGGGTTCACGCAACCCGCACGATATTCTTGCTGTTCTCGGTGTAGAAGCTGTTCACGACTATCTTATCAAGGAAGTTCAGCGCACATACCGTGGACAGGGTGTTGACATCAACGATAAGCATATTGAAGTTATTGTCCGTCAGATGATGAGAAAGACAAAGGTCGTTGAAGAAGGTGACACACATCTTCTTCCCGGCACAACTGTTGATGCACGCGAAATCATTGATGCGAACAACAAGATACATGCGCTTGAGCGCGAAACAGGCGAAAAGCTTCGTGAAGCAACAGGCACAACAATGCTGCTTGGTATTACAAAGGCTTCGCTTGCAACAGATTCATTTATGTCAGCGGCATCCTTCCAGGAAACAACAAGAGTTCTTACAGATGCAGCTATCAAGGGCAAGACAGATAACCTCATGGGTCTTAAGGAGAACGTTATCATCGGTAAGCTTCTTCCCTCAGGTACAGGTATGAAGTGCTACAGCGATGTTGAAATTTACTCCACAGGCGCAGAGGAAGAAGCACAGCCTTTGGTTGAAACTGACTAAAATTTATTCAAAACTTTGTGAAAAGTGTTGACAAAAGGCGAGTTTAAATGTTAAAATAATAAACTGTGCCATGATGGAAAAGTCGGCTGGCAGGTCCTCACAAAAAGGACCTGCCGGCAAAAGGCTTTTTTATAAATATTTCACAAGAAAGGAGATGCTACCTGTTGCCAACCTTTAATCAGCTTGTTCGCAACGGAAGAGAATCAATCGCAAAGAAGCCGAAGGCTCCTGCACTTCTTAAGGGTCTCAACTCCCACAAGAATGTTATGACCGATAAAGATTCTCCCCAGAAGAGAGGCGTTTGCACAGCAGTTAAGACCGCAACACCCAAGAAGCCTAACTCAGCTCTTCGTAAGATCGCCAGAGTACGTCTTACAAACGGTATTGAAGTTTCAGCTTACATTCCCGGTGTAGGTCACAATCTGCAGGAGCACAGCGTTGTTCTTATTCGCGGCGGCCGTGTTAAGGACCTTCCCGGTGTTCGTTACCACATCATCCGCGGTACACTTGATACCCAGGGTGTTAACGGAAGAATGCAGTCCCGTTCAAAGTACGGTGCAAAGCGTCCGAAGGCAGCCAAAAAGTAATTCCGTTAATGTATAACGGAGGATTAATCAGACAAAATTCTTCTTTGCAGGCTGTGTTCAGTGCATAGGCCTGAACGCAACCAATGCGAGAGTTAAATATATATACATTATATAGGCTCTCTCATTGGCGCCACGAGACTTTTGTCACTCGAGTACCTATGATATCATTATATTTGTGAAGGAGGGAAGCGAAGTGCCAAGAAGAGGCCAGATTGCAAAACGTGATGTTTTGCCCGATCCGCTTTACAACTCAAAACTTGTAACACGCTTAATCAACAGCGTAATGTATGACGGTAAGAAAGGCGTCGCTCAGAAAATTGTTTACGACGCATTCGAAATCGTTAAGGAAAAGACAGGCAAGGAGCCCCTTGAAGTTTTCGAGGCAGCTATGGAAAACGTAATGCCCGTTCTCGAAGTTAAGGCTCGCCGTGTCGGCGGTGCAACCTACCAGGTTCCCATGGAGGTTCGTCCCGAAAGAAGACAGACACTCGGTCTGCGTTGGATCACACTTTACAGCCGTCAGCGTTCAGAAAGAACAATGAAGGAAAGACTTGCAAACGAGATCATGGACGCAGTAAACGAGACAGGTTCTGCATTCAAGAAGAAGGAAGATACCCACAAGATGGCAGAAGCCAACAAGGCTTTCTCACATTTCCGTTGGTAATCTTTACGAAATGCTACTTTCAGCGTAAACCCTTTTGCGCGGCAAATGGAGGATAATATGCCTAGACAGGTATCTTTGGAAATGACCAGAAATATCGGTATCATGGCCCACATCGATGCCGGTAAAACTACAACCACCGAGCGTATCCTTTTCTACACAGGTAAAACGCACAAGATCGGTGAAACCCACGACGGTACAGCTACAATGGACTGGATGGAGCAGGAGCAGGAGCGTGGTATTACTATCACATCCGCTGCTACAACCTGCTTCTGGAAGAATCACAGAATTAACATCATTGATACTCCCGGCCACGTTGACTTTACTGTTGAGGTTGAGCGTTCGCTCAGAGTTCTCGACGGTTCCGTTACTGTTATGTGCGCTAAGGGCGGCGTTGAGCCCCAGTCAGAGACTGTTTGGCGTCAGGCAGATAAGTACCGTGTTCCGAGAATGATCTACGTCAATAAGATGGACATCATGGGCGCAGATTTCTACAATGTTCTTAACATGATTAAGGACAGACTTAAGTGTAATGCTGTTCCGATTCAGCTCCCCATCGGTTCTGAATCCGACTTCAAGGGCATGATTGACCTTGTTGAAATGCGTGCATTTGTCTACTATGACGATAAGGGTCTTGACGAGAGAATCGAAGAGATTCCTGAAGACATGAAGGAAATCGCTCAGAAATACCACGATGAACTTATCGAAAAGGTAGCTGAGCAGGATGACGAGCTTATGATGAAATTCTTCGAGGGCGAGGAGCTCACCATTGAAGAAATCAAAACTTGCATCCGTAAAGCAACAATCAATAATGAAATGGTTCCCGTCGTCTGCGGTACATCCTACCGTAATAAGGGCGTTCAGCAGGTTCTCGATGCTATCATCGATTACATGCCCGCTCCCACAGATGTTGAGGCAATCAAGGGTGTAAACCCTGATACAGAAGAGGAAGAGGTCAGACACTCATCCGATGATGAGCCGTTTGCAGCTCTTGCATTCAAGATTGCAACAGACCCCTTCGTTGGTAAGCTCTGCTTCTTCAGAGTTTACTCAGGTAAAATTGAACAGGGTTCAACAGTTTATAACTCTGTCAAGGGCCAGAACGAGCGTATGGGCAGAATTCTGCAGATGCACTCCAACAAGCGCGAAGAAATCGACTGCTGCTATGCAGGTGACATCGCTGCTGTTGTCGGCCTTAAGAACACAACAACAGGTGACACACTTTGTGATAAGGCTAACCCCGTAATTCTTGAATCAATGGAATTCCCGGAGCCTGTTATCCGTGTTGCTATCGAGCCCAAGACCAAGGCAGGTCAGGAAAAGATGGGCATTGCCCTTCAGAAGCTGGCTGAGGAAGACCCGACCTTCAAGTGCTACACAGACGAAGAGACTGGTCAGACCATCAAGTCGGATCGTAGCCATG
>JAZQGE010000055.1:0-66856 GCA_045539895.1 Acutalibacteraceae bacterium | reverse complement strand
GTCGCCTGCTTCGCACATTGAGAACCAGGGTGACTTGACAGATGTGACTCTCGTGTAAGCCATGTGTGAAACATGTCGGCCGATATTGTTGTAGGTAAGAGTCGGAGCATCTGGAGCAGTGTCAACAATCTTGCCGTAGGGGACAAGACCTGTCTTGATAAGTGCCTGGAAGCCGTTACAGATACCGAGCATAAGACCGTCGCGCTGTTCAAGAAGAGCTGTTACAGCCTCCTTGACTCTCGGATTCTTGAGAGCTGTTGCAATGAACTTACCTGAACCGTCGGGCTCGTCACCGCCTGAGAAGCCGCCGGGAAGCATAATAATCTGTGAAGCATTGATTGCCTTTACAAAAGCCTCCATGCTCTGCTCGATGTCGGAAGCTGTAAGGTTCTTTATAACAAGAATCTCAGCCTCTGCACCTGCATTTTCAAATGCACGCGCTGTGTCGTACTCACAGTTTGTGCCGGGGAATACAGGAATGATAACCTTCGGCTTTGCAACCTTGATTGCAGGAGCCTTTGTGTTGCGCTCGGTGTAAAGAGCAACCTTATTGCCGCCTGTCGGGCAGGCTGCATCTGTCGGGAATACACCCTCAAGCTTTGCTGTCCATGCATTGACAAGCTCTGCTGTTGCAACCTTTTCAGCACCGAGTACAAATTCGCCGCTGTCTGTAACTGTACCGAGAAGCTTTGAAGCTACGGGTGCATCACCTGCACACTCGATAACAAATGAGCCGACGAGCGGAGCATACATCTCGCGCTTTGTGACACCGTCTGCAAAATCAAAGCCGAACATATTGCCGAACGCCATCTTACATACGCAGGCTGCTGCGCCGCCTTCCTTGACAACACTTGCACTGAGGATTGTGCCCTCATTTACAGCCTTGTAAACATCAGCAATGAGTGCCTTTGCCTTGTCCCAATCGGGAAGAAGTGTATCTGCATCAACGGGAAGCTCTGCAAGGTAAACCTTGTTGCCTGCTGCCTTGAATGCGGCGGAAGCAACCTTGCTTGCCTTTGTCATTGAAACTGCGAAGGAAACGAGAGTGGGCGGAACATCAAGGTCGTTGAATGAGCCTGACATACTGTCCTTACCGCCGATTGAAGGTGTGCGGTATTTGAGCTGAGCTGTGAGTGCACCGAGAAGTGCTGCTGCGGGCTTGCCCCAGCGCTCGGGCACTGCGTTAAGGCGCTCGAAATATTCCTGGAATGTAAGTCTTGCCTTGAACGGGTCTGCTCCTGTTGCGGCAAGCTTTGCAAGTGACTCTGTTACAGCATAAGCGGATGCGTGGAAGGGACTCCAGCGGCTGAGTGCGGGAATAAAGCCGTAGCTCATTGCTGTTGCGGCATCTGTCTTTCCGCCGGGCACGGGAACCTTTGCTGTCATAGCCTCTTCGGGTGTGAGCTGAGTCTTGCCTGCAAAGGGCATGTTGACTGTTGCTGCACCGATCGAAGCATCAAAGCGCTCGGAAAGACCAATCTGTGAGCAAACCTCAAGTCGGCTTAAGTTTGCCTTGAGAGCTTCTGCGCCCTCTTTATCGGAAAGAACACAGGGAACAAGCTCTCTGTAATTCTTGTCTGCATCGGGGGATGTGATAACGGCTGTTGCCTTCTGTGTAACACCGTTTGTGTTGAGGAATTCGCGGCTGAGGTTGACAATGTTGTCGCCTCTCCAGTACATAACAAGTCTTGCTTCCTCTGTTACCTTTGCAACAACTGTTGCCTCAAGGTTTTCTGTGCCTGCAAGCTCAACGAACTTATCTACATCGCCCGCATCAAGCACAACCGCCATTCTCTCCTGTGATTCGGAGATCGCAAGCTCTGTACCGTCAAGACCGTCATATTTCTTTGTGACCTTGTCAAGCTCAATCTTCAGACCGTCTGCAAGCTCGCCAATGGCAACGCAGACACCGCCGGCACCGAAATCGTTACAGCGGCGGATAAGCTTTGCTGCTTCGGGGTTGCGGAAAAGACGCTGAAGCTTACGCTCTGTGGGCGGATTACCCTTCTGTACCTCTGCACCGCAGGTTTCGATTGACTGAGTGTTATGTGCCTTGGAGGAGCCTGTTGCACCGCCGCAGCCGTCACGGCCTGTGCGGCCGCCGAGAAGAACAATGCAGTCACCGGGAGCAGGTGTTTCGCGGCGGACATTCTCCTTGGGAGATGCGCCGACAACTGCACCGATTTCCATTCTTTTTGCCTTGTAGCCTTCGTCATAAAGCTCGACGACCTGACCTGTTGCAAGACCGATCTGGTTACCGTATGATGAATAACCCTGAGCTGCACCGAGTGTAATTTTACGCTGAGGAAGCTTACCTGCAAGGGTATCCTCAAAAGCTGCTGTGGGGTCACCGCTGCCTGTAACTCTCATTGCCTGATAAACATAAGCTCTGCCTGAAAGCGGGTCACGGATTGCGCCGCCAAGACATGTTGCTGCGCCGCCGAAGGGCTCAATTTCTGTGGGATGGTTGTGAGTTTCGTTCTTGAACTGAACAAGCCACTGCTCGTCCTTGCCGTCAACATCAACGGTAACCTCAATTGAGCAGGCATTGATTTCCTCGCTCTCGTCAAGGTCGTTGACCTCGCCTGCCTTCTTGAGTGCCTTTGTGCCGATTGTACCCATATCCATGAGTGTGATGTTCTTGGGTGTGCGTCCTGCGTAAACATCCTCACGGACCTTAAGGTACTCGTTCCATGCAGATTCGATAACCTTTGCCATCTTACCGTCTTCAAACTCAACACTTTCAAGCTGAGTGAGGAAGGTTGTGTGGCGGCAGTGGTCTGACCAATATGTGTCGATAACCTTCAGCTCTGTGATGCTGGGGTCACGGTTTTCGTCATTCTTGAAATAGTCGCGGCAGAAGCAGAGGTCTGCAACTGTCATTGCAAAGCCTGTTTCCTTGTGATATGCGGCAACCTGCTCATCTGTCCAGTTGATAAAGCCCTCAACGCGTCTGATGTCAGCAGGAACCTCTGCAACAATATTGAGGTCGTCAGGCTTGTCCATTGTAGCCTCTCTGGATTCAACCGGGTTGATTAAGTAGGACTTGATTGTTGCATACTCATCATCAGTGAGATTACCCTCAAAAATATATACCTTTGCGCTTGCGACAGCAGGCTGCTCTTCGCAAGTGAGAAGAGCAATACACTGTCCAGCAGAGTCTGCGCGCTGGTCATACTGACCGGGCAGATACTCGCTTGCAAGGAAGCGGCAGTCTTCGGGAATTGAAAGCTCCGCACAGATTGTGTCTGCATTGGGTTCTGAAAGAACCGCTGTGCAGGCGCGATCAAACTGCTCTGCAGTAAGGCCCTGAACATCGTAGCGGTTGATAAGGCGCACCTTTTCAAGCGATGTAATGCCAAGAGTTGAGCGGATGTCAGAAAGCACGCCCTTAGCCTCAACATCAAATCCGTCACGCTTTTCAACAAAAATTCTCATAACTTCTTTCACAATTTATCACCATACCATTCCATAATAATATTCAAATAATATTTCAAAGTATTATAACACACATTTTTCAAATAATAAATAGCGAAATTGCATAACCGCGTAATTTTTCGTAAAAAAGCCTGAGAATATTTTGTGTAATATTACAAAATTATATAAAATGCACCACAAAATGGACACATCAATCTTTACAAAGGTAAAATACAGTGATATAATACAACAGTTAATTATGTAAATTTGTAATTTTCTGCCTTTTGGCTTCGGATAAAACTCACTATGATATGAAGGGAGCGACACAAAAAAGATGGAAAAAATAGTCATCAACGGCGGCACTCCGCTCAAGGGTACTGTTGAAATAAGCGGTGCAAAAAACGCTGTCGTTGCTATTCTCCCGGCAACTATTCTTGCTCAGGATGTCTGCCTTATCGAAAACATTCCCGATATAAGCGACGTTACCATTATGCTCAAAATTCTCACTCAGCTCGGTGCGAGTGTTAAAAAAATAGACCGCACAACCTATGAAATTGACACAAGAAATGTCAACTCATACACAGTGCCCAACGAGCACACAAAGCACCTTCGTGCATCATACTATATGCTCGGCGCACTGCTTGGCAGATTCGGCAAGGCCACCGTTTCGATGCCCGGCGGCTGTTGGTTCGGTGCACGACCCATTGACCTTCACCTGCGCGGATTTGAAATGCTCGGTGCAGAGGTTTCGTGTGACAATGCAGTTGTAAATGCTGCTGCAGAAAATCTTATCGGTTCACTTATTTATATGGACCCTGTTTCCGTAGGAGCAACGGTAAATGTTATGCTTGCCGCCGTCAAGGCGAAGGGCAAAACCGTTATTGAAAATGCGGCGCGTGAACCCCATATTGTTGACCTTGCAAACTTCCTCAACTCCATGGGTGCAGACATACGCGGTGCAGGTACGGACACAATAAAAATTAACGGTGTTGAGGAGCTTCACGGCTGCTCATACTCTATTATACCCGATCAGATTGAGGCGGGCACATATATGGTTGCCGCGGCAGCTACAAAGGGCAATGTCCTGATAAAAAATGTCATCCCCAAGCATCTTGAATCCATAACCAAAAAGCTTATCGACTGCGGTGTTGAGGTTCAGGAGTTTGACGAGGCTGTGCGCGTAAGCTGTTCGGACAAGCCGACAAAATGCAATGTCAAAACCATGCCTCACCCCGGCTTCCCGACTGATATGCAGCCCCAGATCACCGTGCTTCTCGCCCTTGCAGAAGGCACAAGCATCGTATCCGAAAGTGTTTGGGATAACCGATTCCGATATGTGGACCAGCTGTTGAGAATGGGCGCTAACATACGCGTTGAAGGAAAGGTCGCCTTCATTCAGGGTGTTGAAAAGCTTCAGGGCGCACCCGTTGCAGCCGACGACCTTCGCGCAGGCGCGGCAATGCTTATTGCGGCTCTTGCAGCAGAGGGCACATCCGAAATAGAAAATCTCTCACACATCGACAGAGGCTATGAAAACTTTGTCGAGAAATTCCGCAATATCGGTGCAGACATTAAACGCGTTAATTTTCCCGAAGGCAACGGCACATCGGGTCTTTGTTGATTATGGCAAGATTCTGTTCACTTTTCTCATCGAGCAGCGGCAACTGCAGCTATGTTGGTCAGCCTGACTCAGGAATACTTATAGATGTCGGCGTAAGCGCAAAGCAAACCGCCGAAACATTAGATTGCATCGGCGTTGACATCCGCAGCGTCGGCGCAATTTTTGTTACCCATGAACACAGCGACCATATAAAAGGCATACGCGTGCTCGCTTCAAAACACAATATCCCGGTTTACGCAAGCGCAGGCACACTTGAAGCTCTTGCCGAAAACGGTACACTCAACGGAAAATTCCCGGCAGAGGTTATCCCTGAGCAGGGGATTGAAATAAACGGTATGTTTGTGCGGCCTTTTCACACACCGCACGACAGCAGAGAAAGCCTTGGCTACACGGTCGAAACGGCGGACGGCAACAGAATTGCCGTTGCAACCGACATTGGCAAAATCACTGATGAAGTGCTCAGCAACATTACCTGCTGTCAGCTTGTAATGCTTGAATCAAACCACGATGTGCGTATGCTTCAGAACAATCCGAGTTATCCGTACATGCTCAAAAGGCGCATCCTTTCTGACAGAGGTCACCTTTCAAACGATGTTTGCGCCGCTACCGCCGCAGACCTTATTGAAAGCGGCACAACAAGGCTTATTCTCGGCCACCTGAGCAAAGAAAACAACCTGCCGCAGCTTGCTTATCAGAGCACCTACAGTGCACTTTGCGCACGCGGCATGGAAGAGGGCAACGACTATATTCTGCGTGTGGCAGGTACAGGCGCACCGAAAATGATGGTATTTTAAAATGAATGTAACACTTATTGCTTTAGGAAAACTCAAGGAAGATTATCTGCGCGCCGCCTGTGCGGAATATGCAAAGCGGCTCGGTGCATTCTGCCGTCTTCAGATTGTTGAGCTTGAGCCTTCGCGTCTGCCTGACAATCCTTCTCAGTCGCATATTGATGCGGCACTTGAGGACGAGGCAAAGCGCATTACCGCAAAAATTCCGAAGGGTGCTTCGTGTATTTCAATGTGCATTGAAGGCAAGCAGTATTCCTCACCGGAATTTAGCAGATTTATTCAGTCGGCATCGGTTGAAGGCGGCTCAAATGTTGTGTTTATAATCGGCAGCAGCTTCGGTCTGAGCGAAAAAATAAAACAGATGAGCAAACACAGGCTTTCAATGTCAAAAATGACATTTCCTCACCAGCTTGCGCGTGTAATGCTGCTTGAACAGATTTACCGCGCCTTTCAGATTGAAAACGGCGGAAAATATCATAAATAAAAAATCAGACTTGCGTAAAAACTACGCAAGTCTTTTGTTTTGTTCTTCGCCGTGTGTTAAGAAGGGGCAGCAGACACGGATGGAGAAGCTGTTTTCTTCCGACGACAGGCGTATGCGATACGCCGAGGAGGAAAAAACAGCTAAAAACAAACTTTATTTTTTTCTTTATGACAGTAAAAAAGCGGCACAAGTTATCTCGTGCCACTTTTAAATATTTTTGTTTGTTTTGTTCTTCGCCGTGTGTTAAGGAGGGGCAGCAGACACGGATGAAGAAGCTGTTTTCTTCCGACGACAGGTGTATGCGATACGCCGAGGAGGAAAAAACAGCTAAAAACAAACTTTATTTTTTTCTTTATGACAGTAAAAAAGCGGCACAAGTTATCTCGTGCCACTTTTAAATATTTTTGTTTGTTTTGTTCTTCGCCGTGTGTGCTGCCCATTAGCCGTCTTTGAGCTGTTTGACGGTGAGTGTTTCATCAATAGGAGCTTCAATATAATCAAGTAATTTGTCGAGATTATCGGTAATATAATACAGCGCTTCACAGTTTTCACGGATGAAATTTTTCTGCGTTGCCTGTTCCATAACATCATTGAGTCCGTCATAATAATTGAGAATGTTGAAAACCGCAATCGGTTTATTATGACGGCACAGCTGTTTTAATGTGAGAATTTCAAAAAACTCTTCATAGGTGCCGATACCGCCTGGGGTAACTATAAATGCGTCCGCATTGTCCTCCATAATCTGCTTGCGCTCGCGCATTGTTTCGGGCATTATAAGTTCATCGCACTTATCGTAAATCGCTTCGACGGCCTCTTCCTCAAAAAACTTCGGTATAACACCGATAATGTGACCGCCGCCTTTTGTAACACCTCTTGCTGCAGCACCCATAAGGCCGTTGCCGCCGCCGCCGAAAACAAGCGAATGTCCGCGCTTTGCCATTTCTTCGCCCATTATTTCAACCTGACGGATATATTCCCGGTCAATTGTCGGTGATGCTGCACCGTAAACACAGATTCTCATTCAAAGCACTCCTTTCCGAATAGTTATATGATATGAAATTATTTTTAAAAAATCAACCTGTTTTCTGCAAATTATTTATCTGAATAATATCAAAATATAACAATAAGTTGAAACTCGCGTAAAATTCTGATATAGTTAAAGTAATTTAATTTTATTCTGCAAAGGAGAATTTCCGAATGAAAAAAACGATGAAATTTCTTGCAGCTGCCGTTGCAATAATAATTGTTTCAACAATTATCAGCATTCCCGGCGAAAAAAATTACGGCTTCACTGCACCTGACAGAAGTAATGAAATATACGCAATGGAAAAGCAGGTTGATGCTGCACTTGAAATTGCGGAACAGGCAGCAACCGCTCCCGTAAACAGCGGCGCGTCATCTGCGCTTGGCTATATAATCGTCACTGACTTCATTCCCAATGACGGAAGCCGTGATGTAGCGGACGAAATTCAAGCAATAATTGATGCCAACCCCAACCGCACAATTTATTTTCCCGACGGTATTTATGTTATAGGAAAGCCTATATGCACACCTGCTGACCCTCGCAAAAGTGTTGACCTTCAGCTTTCAAATTACGCGCTTATCCGCGCGGCAGAAAGCTGGTCAGACGATGAGGCGATGATTCGCCTTGGCGGTAAGGATGCAAAAAACGACACCCATACGCCGGGCAGCAACTACTCGCTGACAGGTGGAATTATTGACGGCTCAGGCAGAGCAGACGGTGTGAGCATTGACTCCGGCAGAGAAACTGTAATAAAGAGCATTTCAATCAAAAACACACCTATTGGAATAAACATCAAATACGGCGCTAACAGCGGCTCGTCCGATGCTGACCTGAGCGACATCAACATTATTGGAACGGGCGGCACAGATTCGGTCGGAATCTGGATTGAAGGCTTTGACAACACCGTTACAAATGTGCGAATCGGCAACGTTTTCACAGGTGTATATATCAAATCGTGCGCTAACTCGCTGCGCAATATTCATCCGCTTTATTATTCCGATTACACCGATTATGAAAACAGCTGCGGCTTCCTTGACGACGGCGGCAACAATGTGTACGACTTCTGCTACAGCGACCAGTTCTGCATTGCATTCCGTACAACCGAAAACAAATCCAGCATTTTTGACAACTGCTTCTGCTTCTGGTACAGTGCCGCAGGCGGCAGAGAAATTGCATTCAAGGCAGACGGCGAGTTCAACTCAATTGTAACAAACCTGCGCACAGGCTTCAGAAGTGACACAAACAACTCGGTTATTGTTGCAGGAAAAGTCACAGGCTACGGTGTGTTTGATAACCTGCGTACAGGCAGCGTATCGGATATTAATCACCTCTTCTTTGAAAAAGAAAATATTATTTGGTTTTTAAGAGATTTATTTAACTGAATTTTACGGCAGGCACGGATTTTCATCTGTGCCTGTTTTAATTTCAGTTTGTCGGCGAGTCGCCGCCAAATTGAAATTTATTCTTGACAAGTTTATTCTAATGCATTAGAATAATATTGTACTAATGCATTAGAATAAACAAAAGGAGAGGAATAAAATATGTCCGTGCCCAAGATTTTTGAAAGCGAATACCGCTTCTGTCAGATTTTGTGGGAGAACGAGCCGATAACATCACGCGAGCTTTCCGAGCTTTGCAAGGAGCAACTCGGCTGGTCCAAAACCACAACCTACACCGTAATAAAAAGACTGTCTGACAGAGGAGTTGTGAAAAACGAAAACACGGTTGTCACCTCGCTTGTTTCAAAGGAGGAGGTGCAGGCATCCGAGATTGACGAGCTTGTTGAAAAGAAGTTTGACGGCTCGGTGCCTGCGTTTATTGCCGCATTTGCAAAAAGCAAAAAACTTAGTGAAAAGGAAATTGAAGAAATCCGCAGAATTATAGGAGAATAAGCTATGGAAGATATTATATATCTGCTTGAACGGTTTATGATATTTATTTCCGCACCGTTTCTTGAGCTTGTAAACATCAGCATAACTGCAGGCTGGGCTGTGCTTGCGGTAATTGCAGTGCGCCTTGTGTTCAGAAAAGCTCCGAAATGGCTTTCCTGCGCGCTTTGGGGCATCGTTGCACTGCGTCTTGTTCTGCCTGTTTCAATCGAGAGCATATTCAGCCTTGTGCCGAGCACGCAGACGGTAAACCCTTCTGCAATTTATAACAACAGCTTTGAAGTGAACACAGGCTTTTCCGCTGTTGACAGCACGGTAACCGACTTATATAACAGCGCGGATATATCAGCCGGTGCCGGTGTTGAAATTGCGGGTATTGCCGCACTTGTTTGGATTATCGGTGCGGTTGCTATGGCGGCTTACGCTTTCATAAGCTTTATGCGACTTGAACTGAGCCTGCGCACAGCCACAAAAAAGGAAGGTAACATATATCAGAGCGAGTCGGTTTCATCGCCGTTTGTTTTGGGATTAATCAGACCGAAAATCTATCTGCCCTATAAAATAAACGAAGCAGATGTTCCGCTCGTAATTGCACACGAAAAGACACACATCAAGCGCCTTGACCACATCATAAAGCCGCTTGGCTTTTTACTGCTGAGCATGCATTGGTTTAACCCCCTTATGTGGGCGGCATACATTCTGCTTTGCAGAGATATTGAAGCCGCCTGCGATGAAAAGGTTATCCGCGATTTGGGTGAGGATTGCCGCCGCAGCTACTCAACGGCACTGCTTAACGCAAGCATCAGCCGCAGGTCAATTGCAGCATGTCCGCTTGCCTTCGGCGAGGTCGGCGTTAAAGAAAGGATTAAAGGAGTTATGAACTATAAAAAACCAGCTTTCTGGGTTGTTATTGCGGCAGTTGCGGTTTGTATCATAACAGCCGTCTGCTTCCTTACAAACCCTAAGGAAAGCGAAAAAACAGATTACACACCAAAAATAAGCGACAAGCTTGACCGCGTTATAAGCCTGAACATAATTGAGCACAACCAAGGCAAATACCTCGACGGGATGATGAGCTTCGAGGCACACAAGGTGCTTGCAACAAAATCATTAACCGACGATAATTCCGACAAAAAGATTACAGTTTATCTCATTGCGCTTTATGAAGAATACAGCGAGAAAAACGGCAAGCTTGTTGATGTAAGCGGCGGTATAACTCCGCTTGCGCTCAGCTTCCTTGTCGAAAAGGATATTTCAACAGGAGAGGACACTTATGCCCTGACGGAATATTGGGAGCCGGGTATGGGCGCACAGTATACTAAAGACCTTCAGGCGAAATTCCCCATTGGCGTTGACTACGACACGCAGACCTATGTTGAAGAACTGCAGGCAGACTGCAGACATCAGGCTGCAGAGTATTTTGGGTTAAGCGAAAACGATACCACCGAACAGCACAGTGTTGAAATGACCACCGTTATGCTTGAAGCAAAGAGCGAATATGAGTTGACGGTGACAAAAAGTGAAAACACAGGCGTAACATGGATGACTGACGAAGGCTTTTACAAAAACAACGGTTACCATGCCTATCTCTACTGCCTTGATAAAGCATATATCACACTTGATGGTAAGGATATTTATATCGGTGATGCTCTCAACTCAGGCAAAATGGATGCCGACATTCTGCTAAAAAAGGCAGAAGAGGATTTAAAAGCAGGTAAAATAGCAAACGATATAATCAAAGACGGCGGCACAAAGATTTATCTTTACAAAAACTACACAATAATAAAGCGCAACACTATCGACGGTAACCGTGACCTGATTATAGGTCCTGCAAAAATGTCCGTGGTAGATTACAGCAGCTGTGTTGAATTTATAGCAGACAGTATGAAAAATTATGAAATTACAACCGTTTCCGATGAAATCAACGGTGTAACAGCTGACATCAGCCCCGAAGCTGAACCGAAGCTTACAGGCAAGGTAACCTCTGCATCCGACAACACGATATACATGGAGCTTACCTCTGACCAGGGCGGAATCAAGAAAGGTACACCCGTAACGGTGCGCCTTGGGTCAATGTTGTCATATGCACCGCAAATCAGCACCTCCATGCTTAAAAAAGGTGATATTGTAACGGTAATTTATGACGGCAGAGTTATGGAAACCTACCCCTTGCAGATTGATGCATTAGCAGCATATGAAATCGTGACATAAATTACACATTGAGAGTTGCGAATCAGGACAGTGAAAGCTTAAATATAAACAAAAAGCAAAATTTTCTGAAAATGTCTTTTATTTTTGAAAAATATATGGTATAATTCCACAAAGTGTTATTAACCGAAAGGAGCTTTCACTAATGAAATCCAAAACAATTAAAATTCTCGCTCTCCTTCTCACAGCATGCGTATTCCTCGGTGTTACATCCTGCTCATCAATTGGCGGCGGCAATGAGGAAGAAACAACAGAGCCCACAACTATCGCAAGTGCAACTCCCCTTATGACAGAGTCTGCAGAAGTTATCAACTACTTCAATTCCCTTATGGCTAAGGTTGACGCAGGCAAAGCAAAGCTTACATACAGCAGCAACTACGACCCCAAGGGCTTCGAGTGCGAAAACTCCACTCTCGCAGCTGCTCTTCCCACAGTTGTCAAACTTATGAGCGGCGGCTTCAATGCTGACCTCGGCGCAGAGGTTGAGTACGGCCAGCCCCTCTCCGACATTATCCCCATCAAGAACGGCGGCGCTCTTCAGCTCACAGCTGCTGACATTGTTGAAATTGCTGTCAACCCCGAAGCTTTCAGCCGCTACGAAGAAGAGTCAGCAAAGGCAGAGAGCGACACAGCATACACAACAGAGTATGTTGAGCTTGATGAAGATGTAAGAAAAATCACAATCACACTCAAGGATGAAACAGATCCTCAGGCAGGCGCAGGTCTCTTCGGCACAATCTACAACATCCCCGACAGAGCAAAGATTGCTGACGAAATGGCAAAGGCTAAGGATTACCTTTCATACGACGGCACATACACAGCAAAATACACAGGCTGCTCAATCTACATGGAAATCAACAGACAGACTGACGAAGTTATCAAGGTTGAGTTCCACCGCAACATTGAGGTTGATGTTGAGGTTACAGGTGTCGGCACACTCGCTTCCGTCGGCACAACTAACCTCCACTTTGTTGTAAACGGTGCAGATGTTTATGAGTTTGACTGGACAGATCCCGCAACAGTTACAACAGTTGCTGAATAATTCGGGTGATAACTGATGCTTCACAATGCCCTTTATAACATTGACCCCAAACGCATTACTCCGACCGATTTCGTTGCGGTAATCGAAATTCCGCAGGGCAGCAAAAACAAGTATGAGCTTGACAAAGAAACAGGCCTTCTTTCGCTCGACCGTATTCTTTACACATCAACTCACTACCCTGCAAACTACGGCTTTATTCCCCGCACCTATGCGGACGATTTTGATCCGCTCGATGTTGTTGTTATCTGCGCAGAGCCGATTCATCCAATGACACTTGTGCGCTGTTATCCGATTGGTGTTATCAAAATGCTTGACAACGGCAGAAGCGACGAAAAGATTATTGCCGTGCCCTTCTCCGACCCCAATTATAACGGTTACCGCAGCATATTCAACCTGCCCCGCCACATTTACGATGAAATGTCGCACTTCTTCAAGGTTTACAAAGCACTTGAAAAGAAAGACACCGCAGTTGACGAGGTTATGGACGAAAATGAAGCAATAGCGGTTATCGAAAAAGCAATTGCAGCATATAACGAAAAGTTCGGTTCGGAAGCTGAATAAAAGATTAAATCCACGGTGCCGGTTCACCGTGGATTTTTTGTCAAAAAACACACTCAAAATATATTGCCGTTTTTTGTCAGATATAGTACAATGTATTCATAAAGCTCAAAGGAGGCAGTTATGTCAAATACCAGAGATATTTTTATATCATATAAAAACGATGGCGAAGGTAATAACTTTGCGGCAAGATTATGTGCTGACCTTGAAGAGATGGGTTATGATGTTTATTATAATCCCAACGAACAGCATGCAGGAAGTTTTCCGGACAGATTACGCAATGCCATCCAATCCTGTAAGGACTTTTTGCTGATAGTTTCCAAAGCCTGTCTTGAACAGTTGATGAGAAACGAAAAAATCGACTGGGTGAGAGAAGAGATTCTCATTGCACATAACAACGGTAAAAACATAATCCCTCTTCTTATGCCCGGTGTTTCCATGCCCAAGGACAAAGAAGATATGCCCGAAGCTCTGCGCTTTTTGCCGGATACCGATGCAATTTCCGTAACCGATAATTACCGCAAATCTCCGCTGAATTATTTGATTGAATGGATAAAATCCCAGCCTGCCGATAAGAGCTCTTTTAAAAATGTATATCAAAGCAACCCCGATTATGACATCAATGAAGCTTTTCAGGAAAACCTTAAATTAGCTGAAGCCGGCAACACAAAGGCAATGTACGAACTGGGAAACATGTATTTTTACGGCATAGCCGATGAAAAGGGAGGCTCTGCCAGAAGCTTTACCGAAGCCTGCAAATGGTATCAGAAAGCAGCCGAAACAAAGGATGAGTTTGGTATATTATCCCTTGTAATGCTCGGAAAGCTGCATTACAAAGGAGTTGTGCCGAGAGAAAAGCAGTCCTACGCAAAATCTTTGGAATGCTACAAAATTGCTGCTGAAGAAAGCGGCTATGCCAAGCAGCAGGTAGCAATTATGATGTCCTTAGGTCTGGGCTGTGAGTATGATTACGACTCAGCAGAGCAGTATTATTTATCTGTTATCGAATCCGGCGACAATATTGCAGTTCAAGGTCTAGCCGATTTCTACTTAAGATACGGAGAGTTTAAAAAAGCTGCCGATTTATACACACGCATTATTGATAATTTTCCGCAGGCCGGCTACGAATTGGGAAAGCTTTACATGCAGGGCGTGCTCAGCGAATCAAAGCAGCCGGACTATATGAAAGCCGCTTTCTATTTTCACCATGCCATTAGTGCAGGCTACTGTGATGCAGATGTATATTATCAGTTAGGTTTGCTCTATTTCAGAGGCTCTAACGGCTTTATGATTGATTTCCGTATTGCTCAGGATAATTTCAAAATCGCAGCTGCTGCCGGACATATAAACGCTTGTTATACACTGGGATATATGTATGAGCACGGCCATGTTGAAACGAATCTGGACAAAGCACTGGAATATCATTTGCTGGCAGCAGAACAGGGACATCTTTTGTCAGTGCTTCATCTGTCGGTTATATATCAGTATCCGAAATACCAGAATTATCAGAAGGCATTTAATTTTGCCAAAATCTCTGCCGATAACGGCGATGAGGAAGGCGAATATATTTTAGGCATGCTTTTCTTCCTCGGCAGAGGCTGTGAACCCGATATTGATAAAGCCTACGAGCTTTTTAAAAAATCTTATCATCATGGATTTGTACAGGGAAAATTTATGATGGAAAAAATTGAAGAGCTTTATATGAACAAATAATTTATTCAAATTATTCAAACCCAAAAATATAAATCACGAAAAAAGTCACCTCAAAAATTCTTGAGGTGACTTTTTGACTTTTTATTCGTACTTTACTACAATCGGTGCGGCTGTAATTCCGCCGGGTCTGATAACATATTCATAAGACCAGCGAGTGCCCTTTGTTCGCCATGCATCCGGTCCGTACCAGCTGCGTGCAGGGTCAGCCATATGAAGCGCGCCAAAGGTATTGTAGCGGTTGCCGTAGGCTGTGATTTCCACAAGGTGCTCGCCTTCGCTGAGCTTTCCGAGCGGTGCGGTGTAAGGAGCAAGAGCAACCGTACCCGTGCGTTTACCGTCAACATCAACGGTGCATACAGGCTGTACAAAATGCGGAATCATCACGCTGAGCTCTTCGCCGTTTCCCTGTACCTTGCATTTATAAGTAACATTGCCGCCATAGAAGGGAAGTCCCTGACGGGTCCAGTCGCCGAATTCAAGCTCGCGGACGGGTGCTGTAATCTTATATGTTGAGCCTGCAAGCTCCACACCGAAATCACCGAGCAGATAAACAGCCTCAAGTGTTGAAACCTTACCGAAGGAACGGGAAATAATTACAGTATTTTCACCCTTTTCAAGCTTGCCGAGGCTGACTTTTTCTATTGAATCGTCAACATAAATGCCTGCGCTGACCATCGGAACAGCCTTACCGTTGAAAGTTACTTTGCTCTTGTCAAAATCCTCAAGCGCAAGGGTTACATTTTCAACCTCAACATCGGAATAAACAGTGTATTTAAGCTCAACGGTTTCGGTTTCTTTTTCAACACCGAAAAGCCACGGCTGAGCACCGCCTGCAATGGCATTTTCCATTTTCAGTTCAGCCTTGAGTGCGTCTGTTATGCGCAGAATTTCCTCGCGCTCTCTCCACTCGCCACCGTTAAGGCTGTACTGAGGCATATCGAGCACGGCAACATTAGGCTCTGCAAGCTCAACCGCCACCTTTGAGGGAAGTGAACCGATTTCTTTTCTCTCTTTTCTCGGTTCGGGCTTTGCTTCGGACTTGCCGGGAATGAGCTTAAGCAGAACACTGTCATGCGGATAAAGCTCAAAATCAACAAATGTGTCGCCAAGCCTGTACTCTGCGGCAAGTTTTTTAACCGTGCCGTCCATTGTGTTCCACAGCTCAGGCACATACTCACCCTTTATGCGGAGTGTATAATCTTCGCTCCAGCAGCCGTAGTGATCTGCCTGATGATTAATCGGCGCAACAAACAGCCAGCGGTGCTCACCCTCCTGACGGAGCTGATACATGTGGTTATCCGTTCTTTCACCCCTGTCATCGCGCATATCAATTTCACGGTTTGCTTCAAGTGCATTTATAAGCTGAATCTTCGACCAGCCGATTACCGTATTTTCTGCAGCAAAAGCCTTTGCTTCGCCGTTTTCCACTGCATCGACATATTCGGGCAGGCTGCCTGCAAAAATGACCTTTCCGCCGCCCTTTTTAAACTCCTTGAGAAATTCAAGCGTTGTGCCGCGGATTGTGAGAAGGTTGGGCACGATAATTGTATCGTACTGCATCTGACCAACCTTTGTGCCCTTTATCTGCTCAGGAAGGTTAGCTTCACAAATATAGTTGTAATCAACAAGATTAAACAGAAGCCAGTCAGCAAGCTGCATAAACTGCTCGTTCATTTCTTCGCGGACTGCACTTGTCTGCTCGCGCGGACCGTACCTGAGCCAGTAGCTTTCAATCGGGTGAATTACACCGACTCTGACTACAGGCTTGCCGCGTGTCATAGCTGTGTTGACTCGTGCAAAATGGTCTTCGATATAAGGGTATTCTTTATACCACGGTGACTGGTGACCGATGCAAGCTGGATAGTCGCGCTTTGCCTCGCCCTTCATTGAAACCCAGTAAAGGTGCGGCACGCGTACCGTAACGCCGAGCACTGCCTGCCAGTCACCTTGAAGCTTGTGACCCGTAAACTTGAAATCCCAGCCTGTTACACCGTAAAGCTCACTGAGCATACCCTCTCTGCCATACTGATGCACGGCAGACTGACACTGCTTTGCTGTTGTAAATTCTCTGCTGTCACAGAGCATATCAATACCGGGAAGCTGGAAGCCTCTGTAGGAGCGCATACAGTCGCCCGTTGCGGCATTCTGACTTTCAAGTGAAGGCTCTTCCATCATATGACCGGTTAGCATAATGCCGTTTCTTTCGCACCAACCGCCGATGTTATCAGCAAAAGCTACAGCAAAGCGCTCTGCAACATGGTCATGATAGCGGTATCTTGTAACGGAAACCTTGCCGTCGGGAAGCTCCCAGAAAAGCTCAGGAAGCTTGTCAAAAAGCTCTTCGCCGTACATCTTGCCGTATGTATCTGCAAAGTCTGTTGTATAGGGCAGGAAGGCATCACTGTCACCAATTGCTTTGCCAAACATTTTCTTGCGCGCAACCTGAGGCTCATCGGTGAAAATTGCCGGCACTGCCTCGCCGAAATCCTCACCAACACATTCCTTGTATCTCTCGTGTGTGATATTTATAAAATCTGTCATTGCGGCAGGTGAAAGTGAATCAACATAGGTCTGCAGATTGAACCAATCGCTCTCGCCCTGAGTTTCACAATAGGCATACCAACAATTTTCACTTGCCTCATCATCACTGAGTCTGCGGTAATTTTTAAGACAGCCGTTATCGTCAAGCTCTACCTCGTAGCGAGCAAGCAGATAGCCGTTTTCTTCACGCACTGCAGCGGCGGAGGAATCGTTTGAAGAGCCTTTGCCTGTACCGTAGCCCTTGCGTGTAAAAAGCAGATATTTTTCTCTGTTTTCTTTCTTTTTTGTAACAAGTCCGCCTGCAAAACCCGAAGGCCACTTATCCTCATCATAAAGCCAGGCAAGCATCTTTTTATCCTTTGCGGTCTTTATACTGCCCTTGATAAGGTCCATAAAATCATCTGAAAGGTACTCGGTTGACATACCGACGCGCACATGCATATGAAAGCCGCCGAAGCCCATATCCTGCATATAGCCGATTTCCTTGTCAAGCAAAGCCTGATTGAGCTCACAGTTCCACGCCCAAAATGGTGTGGCACGGTATTCACTTGTTGGGTTGCGGAACAAATCCTCGGTCATGGGGGTAGTGTTTTTCTTGTAAAGCATAAGTTAACCTCCCTGTTTTTTGCAAAAAAATCCGTTGACAAAACGGTTTATCTTCTATATAGTTATATTAGAGTATTATAATATATTTGTCAAATATATTTTTGTCAAATGTTACTAATAAATTCGGCGGGTGACTCTTAATATGCAAGCAATTAGCAAAACTATACCTCTTAAAAATACAGCTGTCACAGGCGGATTCTGGGCAGAGAAGCAGAAAATCAACCGCGAGGTGACAATTCACAGCGTTTACGACCGTTTCAAGGAAACAGGCAGGTTTGACGCCTTTAAACTTGACTGGAAGGACGGCGACCCCAACCGCCCTCACATATTCTGGGATTCTGACATTGCAAAGTGGATTGAAAGCGCGGCATACATAACAGAAAAAACACCTGCGCCGGACCTTGAAAAAATAATTGATGAGGTTGTTGACCTGATTGAGAAAAACCGTATGGACGACGGGTATTTCAACATCAGCTACATTCTTTTCGAGCCTGAGGACAGATTCACCGCAAGGCACAACCACGAGCTTTACTGTGCAGGTCATCTTATGGAGGCGGCTGTCGCATATTACAACGCAACCGGCAAAGACAAATTTTTAAAGCTGATGTGCGACTATGCCGACATGATTGAAAAGGCATTTGTCACCGACAAGTGGGCAGAATTTTACAGCCCCGGTCACGAAGAAATTGAGCTTGCGCTTGTTAAGCTGTGGCAGGCTACGGGCAAAAAACGCTATCTTGAGCTGAGCCGCCACTTCATTGAAGAGAGAGGCAAAACAGAAGAGGAGTTTTATTCTCAGGCTCATGTTCCGGTAAGAGAGCAGACAGACGCTGTCGGACACAGCGTGCGTGCGGTTTATCTTTACTGCGCCATGGCAGACCTTGCCGCAGCATACGGCGACGAATCACTTTTCAATGCGGCAGATAAACTTTTTGATTCTATGGCTAAAAAACGCATGTATATCACAGGCGGTCTTGGTCAGACCTGCGTCGGCGAAGCCTTCCTCGGCGACTATGACCTGCCTGAAACCTCATCTTATTGCGAAACCTGTGCCGATATAGGTCTTGTTCTTTTCGCAAAACGCATGTACGCAATAAAGCCCGACAGAAAATATGCCGACATTGCAGAGCTTGCGCTTTATAACGGCTTTCTCTGCGGCTTATCACTTGACGGTAAGGGCTTCTTCTACGACAACTCAATTGAAGTTGACCTTATAGGAATCAATAACCCTCACGATAACAGACACAAGCCCTTCTATCCGATTACGCAGCGACTTGAGGTGTTTGACTGCTCCTGCTGTCCGCCCAATGTGACAAGGCTTATTGCTTCGGTAGGTGAGCTTGCCTGCACGGCAAATGAAGATACAATCTGGCTTCACCAGTTTATCTGCGGCGAATTTGAAGACGGTAACAAGAAAATTTCCGTAAAGACTGTTTATCCGAAAAGCGGCGAGGTTGAAATCACCTGTTCAGGCAACTTCACTCTTGCAATCCGTATTCCCGGCTGGTGCAAGAGCTGTATGCTCAGAAACAAGGAAGAATACGCAAAGAAAAACGGTTACATTTACATTGATGTCACCGACGGTGACGTTATAAATTTCGAAATGGATATGCCCGTACGCTATGTTCAGGCTAACCCGAAAGTGCGTCAGTGCTGCGGCAGAATTGCCGTACAAAGAGGTCCGATTGTTTACTGTGCAGAGGGTGTGGACAATCCGCTCCCGCTCAAGGGACTTTATGTTGACCCGACCAAAGCTGCAAGAGTCAGCGACGATAACCGAATGGGTGTTATGACAGTTGAGCTTGACGGTTATATCAAGCCTGAATCTGACGAGCTTTATTATGACTGGGACGAAAACTTTGAGCCGCAGACAATAAAGCTCATACCGTACTATGCCTATGCTAACCGCGGCGAAACGGATATGATTATCTGGATGACAAGGAAATAATGCAATTTATCAGAATAAATTGCCTCTATATAAATCCTTGCGGATTTTCGATATGTTGCTTTCAGCGACTCGATATGCCTTCGGCTCGATATGTGCCTGCCGGCACAAGACAAAAGGATTTATATCGAATTGAGCGATTAGCACAATATATCGAGTGACCGTACACAAAATAATTTAAAAAAAATTATAAATTTAAAACATAGAGAGGAATTACAACTTATGCTTCACAATTCTCAGTTCAACCGTGAAATTATGGAAAAAATCGGTTTCCCTGCAGAGGCACAGTACTGCTTCACAAAAGTATTCCAGCTTCTTGATGACAACAAGGAGTGGGGCGATGAATTTGATAAAATATATGAGGAATATATGTTCCCCTGGGCAAATGAGCTTGGCAAGTCGCTCGAAAAAGTGACAGAGCTCGCAAAGAAAATGAACAAGCCGGAGCAGACAATGCACATGGTTTTCCTGCTTTGCTGCAGCGAGGAGCTTCTCAAGCGCTACCGCGAAAAAGGTCTGAGCGATGATATGTATTACGATCTTATGTGCGACCTCAAGTATAAGCTTATCGAGTGCCGCGACTGCGAAAACTGCTGGGGTACATTTGTTGGCGGCTGGTTCCACGGTCAGTATGAGGTTGACCGCTTTGCACTTGGCAGATTCCAGTTTGAGCTTCGAGAGCTTGACGAAAAGCACGACGGAAAGGTGCTTTCAAGCGGACATGTGCTTCACGCAGGCGACAAATATGTAAACTTCCACATCCCCTCATCGGGTGTTCCGCTTACAGATGAGGTAAGATTTGACGCATACAAAAAGGCTCAGGAATTCTTCAAAGGCGAATTCGGCGACGGCCCGATCCTCTTCGGCTGCGGCTCATGGCTGCTTTATGATAAGTATCTTGACTTCCTGCCTGAAAAGAGCAACACAGCAAAATTCATCCGCGATTTTGAACTGCTTGAACAAGAGGAAAAAGAAGAATTCAACGACGGCTGGAGAATTTTTGAACGCTTCTCCGACCTTCCTGTTGAGCAGTGGCCCAGAGATAATTCTCTGCGCAGAGCTTTTGCAGAATATGTTGAAGCAGGCGGCAAAACAGGTCACGGCTTCGGCGTAATTCTCTTTGATAAAGGTAAGATTATCAGATAAATTATCAGTTGGTGTAAAATGAAGGTTATCAGCCTGAAAACCGAAAACTTCCGCAACCTCACTGCCCGTGAATATAATCCGGGCAGTGGGGTCAACATCATTTGCGGTGAAAACGGACTGGGCAAAACAAACCTTATTGAAAGCATCTGGCTTTTTACGGGCTGCCGCAGCTTCCGCAGTACAAAGGATAAGGATGTTGTGCAATTTGACTGCGATGAGGCAAAGCTTAAAATGGAGTTTTTCTCAGGCAGCAGAAACAAAGAGGCAGAGATTAAAATTGACGACAAAAGACACTTTTCGTTGAACGGTATCAACCTGCCGTCGGGCAGAAAGATGATGGGTGAATTTACAAGTGTTGTGTTCACTCCGCTTCACCTATCAATTATTAAAGAAGGACCGGACGAGCGCAGAAAGTTTCTGGACATTGCGCTCAGCCAGCTTAAACCCAACTACGCAAAAACAATACTTGAATACGGCAAGGCACTAAAACAGCGCAATGCAACACTGCATGCCGCAAGAGAAAACCCTGCAATGCTTGCCATGCTCGATATATGGGACGTGGAGCTTGCAAAAAAAGGCGCAATTATAATTGACAGCAGGATGAACTACCTTGAAAAATTGAAGGACTTTGCCTGCAAAACTTACAACGAAATTTCTTCGGGCAAGGAAATGCTCGAACTCAGATATAAAGAATATGCCCGCGAAAAAGCAAAGGGCAGAAAAGAAATTGCCGAAAGCCTTATGAAGGCACTGTATGAAAAAAGGCAGACGGATATTGAACACTGCACAACAAGCGTAGGTGCTCACCGCGAGGATTTTTCCGTTGAGCTTTCGGGCAAGAGCGCAAGACAGTTCGGCTCACAGGGTCAGCAACGCTCTGCTGCACTTTCCTTAAAGCTTGCAGAAGCGGACATCATAACACAGGTTACGGGTGAAGAGCCTGTCATTCTGCTTGACGATGTTTTCAGTGAGCTTGATCCGCAAAGGCAAAAATATCTTGTAAAACATTTTGAGAACAGACAGGTTTTCATCACCTGCTGTGACGAAGAAAATATCAGCCGCATTGCAGACCTCGATTTCACTGTAGAGCGGCTTTAGGGAGTAATTTTTATGTATGATAATTGGGAACAGCTCAAAAATGACTGCATGGGCTGTCAGAAATGCGAGCTTGGAAAAACAAGAACAAAGCTTGTTTTCGGAGTGGGCAATGAAAATGCAAAGGTACTTTTCATAGGTGAAGGTCCCGGCGCGAACGAGGACCTGCAGGGTGAGCCGTTTGTCGGCAGAGGCGGTCAGCTTCTTGACAAATTCCTTGCCGCCGTTGACCTTGACAGAAAAAAGAACATCTACATTGCAAACATGGTAAAATGCCGCCCTCCGCAGAACCGCGATCCTCTGCCCGCAGAGCAGGATATGTGCATTGGCTGGCTTCGCGAACAGACAAGACTGCTCAAGCCCAAAATCATTGTGTGCCTTGGCAGAATTTCTGCAACCCGCCTTATATCACCCGATTTCAAGGTGACCAAACAGCACGGTCAGTTCATTGAGAAAAACGGTACACTTATGATGGGCACCTTCCACCCTGCAGCATTGCTCCGTAACCCCAGACAAAAGCCCGAAGCGCTTGAGGATTTTCTTGCACTTCGTGAAAAGATTATGGAAGTTTGTCCCGAAACATATACTTTTTAAAACAGTTAAACAAGATTCTTCACTTGCGTTCAGAATGACAGATATATATTTTAGAATTCATATGAATTTTACGGCGGAACGGTTAAGACCGTTCTCTGCTATGTACCTGTAAATGATAATGCTGTGACCCCGAACGGAACAGGCTGACGATATTACACTTTATTCACAGATACGAGCGAGGGAACCGTAGGCGGACAGATTAAGCCTGAATGTCAGATTTATTTTCGCCGCCGTTACGGTGGCAGAACACACCTTTGTGTTCTGCTGAACCGAGCGGATTTGATTTAGTCAGCCGTAGTGGAGTGCTTATAACTTAAAAAAGTTCTTTTGGTTACTTTTGTAACGCGTGACAAAAGTAACTGCGGATTTATCCGCATAAATTCATGTATGTTCTGAAAAGTATGAGATGTAATTTACGATGAATTGATTTATCAATTCATTAAACAAATTTAGGTGAACCAAATGTCATTTATTACAGCTATAACCGAAATATTTTCATATTCATTTTTAACCGTTCCGCTGCTTGTAGGCATTCTTGTGTCACTGTGTGCGGCACTGCTCGGCTCGGTGCTTGTGCTCAAGCGCTTTTCAATGATTGGCGACGGACTTTCACATGTAGGCTACGGCGCACTCTGTGTCGCCGCGGCAGCCGGTATTGCACCGCTTAAAATTGCAATCCCTGTTGTAATTGTTGCGGCATTCTTTCTTCTTCGCATAAGCCGAAACAGCCGCATTAACGGCGACAGCGCAATCGCCCTCATTTCAGGTACGGCAATTGCGGTTGGTGTGCTGACGGTTAAGCTTGCTGGCAATGTCAACATTGATGTTGGCAGTTATATGTTCGGCAGTATTGTTGCAATTGATAAATCCGATGTGATTATAAGCATTGCGCTTTCTGCAGTTGTTATACTGATGTATCTGCTTATGTACAACGGAATTTTCAGTGTCACCTTTGACGAAAGCTTTGCAAAGGCAACAGGCACAAAGGTTTCTTTTTACAACACGGTTGTTGCAATATTAACCGCAGTCACTATTGTTGTGGGCATGAGGCTTATGGGTGCAATCCTCATTTCCTCTCTGCTGATTTTCCCGTCGCTCACCGCAATGCGATTTTTCCGCAGCTTCCGCGGAGTTGTGATGTGCTCTGCCGTTGTTTCGGCGCTGAGCTTTTTCATCGGCTTTGTTGCAGCATACCGCTTTGATTTGCCGACGGGCGCAAGCGTTGTTGCTGTAAACGCAGTAATGTTTGTGCTTTTCAGTATTGCAGGCAAAATCAAACAGAAAACAGCGAAGAAACAGTGCTGCTGAATAAGATTAATAAAAAATTTTCCAAAAATATAAACCGAAAGGAAAACCGATTATGAAAGTTTCCGAAATTATGAAAGTTCTTGATGCCGAGCTTATTTACGGCGAAGAATTTCTTGACAGAGATGTAATCTCTGCCTGCGGCAGTGATATGATGAGCGATGTGCTCGCCTATGTCAAGGAGCAGGCTGTGCTTCTGACAGGTCTTGTCAACCCTCAGGTTGTCCGCACCGCCGAAATGATGGATATGAAGTGCATAGTTTTCGTAAGAGGCAAAAAACCTGACGAAAGCATGATTGAACTTGCAGAAGAAAACGGCATCCCTCTGCTCAGGACAAAGCGAGAGATGTTCACTTCCTGCGGTATTCTTTATGAAAACGGTCTGCGAGGAGGTGCACACCGTTACCATGAGTGAAGTTATTAAACAGCATTACGAAGTGGACGGCACCGACTTTACAAGGGCGGGCGAAGCATCGGGCAAAATCAAAAAGACACTCAAGGATATAGGCTTTCCGCCTGAGGCAGTACGCAACACGGCGATTGCAGTTTACGAGGCTGAGATCAACCTTGTAATTCACGCAGGCGGCGGTGAGATTGATGTTGAAATCACACCCGAATATGTAAAGGTTGTGCTGACCGACCACGGCCCCGGCATTGAAAATGTTGAACTTGCAATGCAGGAGGGATATTCAACAGCGCCCGATCGAATTCGTGCGCTTGGCTTTGGCGCAGGCATGGGCCTGCCCAACATCAAAAAATACAGCGATGAAATGGACATTCAGACCGAGCTTGGTGTCGGTACTGTTATGACACTTAAAATCAACGCATTTTAAAATTAATTGATATATCTGCCTGATGGCAGATACGATATAACCTCATTGCATTCGGTTGCGATATAGGCAAGATAAATCTTGCCTGCGATATGAGATAAATCCTGTTCTCATGCCGCAGCATATATCGCGTTGCTAAGTAACATATCGAATCGACATATATATCGAAAATCCCGCAAGGGATTTATCTCGCTGAATTTTATATGCTTCGCAGATAAAATTCAAAGGAGGCATATTATGGCTGATTATTACCACTCCGTGCGACTTGACCGCGATAAATGCCGCGGCTGCACCAACTGCATCAAGCGTTGCCCCACAGGTGCAATCCGTGTGCGCGGCGGTAAAGCACACATCATAAAAGAAAGATGTATAGACTGCGGCGAATGTATAAATGTCTGTCCGCACCACGCAAAATATGCGGAGTATGAGCCGCTCGATAGAATAAACGAATTCAAATACAAAATTGCGCTTCCTGCTCCGGCGCTTTACGGCCAGTTCAACAATCTTGACGATGTTGACTATGTGCTCACCGCGCTCAAAGGCCTTGGCTTTGACGATGTGTTTGAGGTTTCAAAGGGTGCAGAGCTTGTAAGCGACGCAACAAGAAAAATGTTTGAGCAGGGGCAGATTAAAACACCTGCAATTTCCTCTGCCTGTCCGGCAATAGTCAGGCTTATCAGGGTTAACTTTCCCAATCTTATCGACCATGTTGTGCCGCTTAACTCTCCCATGGAAATAGCAGCACGCCTTGCAAGAGAAAAAGCAAAGGCTGAAACAGGTCTTGAAGACAGCGACATCGGCGTATTCTTTATTACGCCCTGCCCTGCAAAAATGACCGCTATCAGAGCGCCGATTTGTCTTGGCGGCTCCAACATCAACGGTGCCTTTGCAATCAAAGAAATTTACCCCGCACTGCTTTCACAGATGAACCACCTGAAAGAAGTTGACACAATTCAGGATTCTGGTGTTATCGGAGTAAGCTGGGCAAGCAGCGGAGGAGAAGCAAGTGCACTTCTGCGCGACAACTGCCTTGCCGCAGACGGAATTGAAAATGTTATAAAAATTCTCAACGAAATTGAGGACGAAAAGCTCGACAACATTGACTTTATTGAGCTTAACGCCTGTACGGGCGGCTGTGTAGGCGGCTCGCTTACATACGAAAACCCGTATGTTGCAAAAGCAAGAATGAAGCGCCTTCGCAAATATCTTCCTGTTTCGTGCAACAGACTTGACACTGCGGATGTACCCGACGAAATGTATTGGACTAAACCGCTTGTTGCAACCGACATTATGAAGCTCGCGGACAGCGTGCCTGCTGCAATGAGAAAAATGGCCGAGAAACAGCAAATTTTAAAGCGATTGCCCGGTCTTGACTGCGGCACCTGCGGTGCACCCTCATGTGCAGCACTTGCAGACGATATTGTCCGCGGATTTGCAAAGGAAACAGACTGTGTTTTCCGTCTGCGCGAAGAGCTCAGCGGTCTTGACCTTGAGTTTATACCTGCACCCTACAGGTCAGACGACGGATATATAAAAGGAGAGGATCTGAAATGACAGTACAGAATCTGATAGACGATTTTTCGCTTGAAGTGCTTTGCTGCGGCGATAAGGCGGCAGACAAAGAGGTTATGGGCGGCTATTGCGGCGACCTTCTCAGCTGGGTAATGTCCAAGGCAAATGAAGGCGACTGCTGGCTTACGGTTATGGGCAATGTCAACTCAATCGGTGTGGCTGTGCTTACCGATGTTGCTTGCATTCTGCTCACTGAAAACTCCGCTTTTGATGACGATGCAAAGCTCAGGGCAGTCCAGAACGGAGTAATCGTGCTCCGCAGTAAAGAAAATGCCTTCGACCTTGCAGTAAAGATTGCTGAAAAGTTATGAGCCTGTTTTACGATTTTCACATTCATTCCTGCCTGTCGCCCTGTGCAGAAGAGGATATGACACCGTATAACCTTGTCAATCTTTCCGCACTGATGGGTATGCAGGCAATTGCACTGACCGACCACAACTCGTGTCAGAACTGCGGTGCAGCAATGCGTGCAGGCGAAGAGGCCGGCATCACGGTAATACCCGGTATGGAGCTTTGCACAAGCGAAGAGGTTCATGTTGTCTGCCTTTTTCAAGAGCTTAAAGCGGCAGAGGAATTTTCCGACTATGTGCTTAGCACTGCTCCTCCCGTCAAAAACCGACCCGAAATTTTCGGCACACAGCTTATTATGGATGAAACCGACAAAGTACTTGGCAGTCAGGAAATACTTCTGACAACAGCAAGCGGAATTTCAATCACCAATGTTGAAAAAATTATTGACGGCTACGGCGGTGTTTGCTACCCCGCACACATAGACCGTTCATCCTACAGCGTAATTTCAAACCTCGGTATGATTACAAAAGAGATGGGCTTTGAGGTTGCGGAGGTTTCTCCAAACGGAGATATTGATGCGCTCATAAAACAACACCCGATTCTGAGAGAAATGAAAATCCTCACCTCATCGGATGCGCACAGACTTGACAGCCTTCCGCCGGCATCTCTTTCACTGCACACCGAAAATAATATAAAGAGCATTATTTCACATTTAAAAAACAGATAAGGAGTAAAAACAATGAAAAAAATTTTGATTGTTCTTGTTGCTTTTGCGGTTATATTATGCTTTGCTGCCTGTAATAAGAACAAAAACAAAGGGGAAATCTATGTGCCGCCACAGACAGAGGTTGTTACCTTTGAAAACGGCGAAACCGTGATTTATGAGATTGTGACGGAAACAAACGGTGAAGTTGCAACGGATGCAGAGGGTGAAACAAAATATATCCCCTACATTCCGCCCGTTACTGAAAAGGACGGCTACCTTGTAACTGATGCCGCAGGCAGCACCATCCCTTCACTTCCCGGCTCAACAACAGCTTCAGGCTCTGTATCGACCACAGACAAGATTGTTGACAGCGATAACGGCAATTTTGAAGGAATCACAACAAAGCCTGAGGAAACAAAACAGAATGAAACCGACACAACAAAGCAGAGCGAAAGCAGGCCCTCCGCTGAAACAACAACTCAGCAGGGAAGCTCAGTGCTTGTGCCTGAAAAGACAACGGTTAAAGTGCCTGAAATTGATGCTCCCACACAGGCAATTGACGGCGAGCTTACTCCCGCAAAAGCTCAAAAGCTTATCAGTATTGTAAAGGGCGTTGAAAATCCGTTTGAGGAGTGCCTTGTTGAGGGCGATTTCTACGGCGCTGAAAAAGCAATTGATGATTACATCAAAAACATTCAGTCGGCTGTTGATGAAATAAAATCCGATAAAACCCTTTATCAGTTTGTCGGCAATGAACAGCTTGATAAATGGCTTGGCAGTATGATTGAAGCCAAGGACTATTATGCTATTTTTATGACCATGGTAAGGCAAGAGGATAAAACAGGCGAGAGAAATCCTCTTTTCTTCAAGTCATATACCGATTTTCAGAATTATTACAGAGCATCGCTCGAAAGCTATTTCTTCATTCTTGAAACTGCACAGGAGAAAATATGAAATCCGACCGCAGAAGAATATACCTCATTGATGAAGTCAGAGGATTGTCGATAATACTGATGGTTTTTTACCATGCATTTTTTATTCTCGGCGATTTTTTCGGCTTTGAACTGATGCATGAAGCGCAGGTTTTCTTTTCTCCGCTTCAACCTCTTTTTGCCTGCCTTTTTATTTTTATTTCAGGCTTTTCCTCTAACCTTTCGCGCAGCAATTTAAAGCGCGGATTCAGACTTCTTTTAATCGCGGCAGGCTTTACGGTTGTTACGGCTTTGGTTTTGCCGAAGTTTGGCATTACAGGTGCAGAAATTTATTTTGGCATTCTTCATCTTCTCAGTGTTTCAATGCTGCTTTATGCTCTGGTAAAAAAGCCGCTTGAAAAAGTACCGACAAACTTGGGTGTTGCCGTTTGCTTTTTGCTCTTTATTCTCACCTTTTCAGTACAGTCGGGAAAATTATTGTGGCTTGATTTGCCGCAGAGCTTTTACCGCTACGGTTTTCTTGCACCGCTTGGCTTTGCACCTCTCGGCTTTTATTCGGCAGATTATTTTCCGGTGCTGCCTTATATGTTTATGTTTTTTGCAGGCACTTTTTTCGGCAGACTTGAAAAAGAAGGACGGATTCCGCAAGGCTGGTATGTATCCCGCTGCCGTGCATTGTCGGTTACAGGCGGAAAAACCCTTCCGATTTATATACTTCATTGGCCGATTATATTTGTAATAGGCTTGATAATCTCAAAAATATAATGTATAATATAAGTTGATGTAATACCATTTTGTCATAAAAGAAATATACAAAGTAAGGGTGAAATATTATGGAGAAAAACCGAATCAGACTCAATATCTGCGGTGCAGATTACACAATCACAACAGAGGACGACCCCAAGTATGTAACAGCGCTTGGCGATGAGCTTGATGCTTCCCTCACAAAAACACTTCGTGAAAACAGCCGTCTTTCAGTGACTCAGGCTGCAATTCTTGCCGCTCTTGAATATGCTGATATGTACAAAAAGGCTGAAATCAGCGCAGACAATCTCCGCGGTCAGATTAAAGAATATCTCGAAGACAGCGCGCGTTCAAAGATGGACGCCGAAATCGCAAAGAGAGAAGTAGAAAGACTTACAAGGGAGCTTCAGAATGCCCAGTCTAAACTCAGCGACTGAAATACTTGCTCCAGCCGGAACATATGAAGCTGTCGAGGCGGCGGTGCGCTGTGGCGCAGATGCTGTTTACCTTGGCGGCAAAGTGCTGAATGCCCGCCGCAACGCGGGCAATTTCAGTTTTGAGGAGCTTAAGAAAGCAACTGAATATTGTCATGCACGAGGCACAAAGGTTTATCTTACTCTTAATACACTTGCGACTGATGAAGAGCTGAAAAACGATGTTCAGTGTGCAGTCAGAGATGCGTGTCTGGCAGGAATAGACGCCCTTATCATTCAGGATATGGGTGTTTTTCGTGTTGCAAAAATGTGTGCGCCGACAATGACTCTTCATGCATCCACTCAGATGTCAGTACACACACTTGCAGGTGTTAAAATGCTCAGCGAGCTCGGCTTTACAAGAGCTGTGCTTGCAAGAGAGCTTTCGCTTGATGAAATTGAATATATAGTTAAGAATTCACCGATTGAAATTGAAGTATTTGTTCACGGCGCGCTGTGTATGTGCGTTTCGGGTCAGTGCCTGATGAGTGCTATGCTCGGCTCACGAAGCGCAAACAGAGGACTTTGTGCTCAGCCTTGCCGTCTGCCCTTTGCAACAGAAGGTGGCACCGGCAACGACCTGAGCCTTAAAGATTTGTCTGCAGTTGACTACCTGACAAGGCTCAAAGAAATCGGTGTAAAATCTTTTAAAATAGAGGGCAGAATGAAGCGCCCGGAATATGTCGCCGCAGCGGTGACAGCCTGCAAAAAGGCAATTAAAAACGAAAAAGATGACACGCTTCGCGAACAGCTTCGCAGTGTGTTCTCTCGTTCAGGCTTTACACATGGCTACCTGACAAATGAGCTTGGCAGAGATATGTTCGGAATACGCAGAAAAGATGATGTTACAGCGGCGGCACCGGTACTCAAAGAGCTTGCCAGACTTTACGATAAAGAAACACCCAGAGTCGGTGTAGAATTTATGTTCTGCGCCTATGAAGGCGAAGCAGCAAGCCTTTCCGCAAAGGCGGCAGGAAAGAGTGCATTTGTGCTTGGCGAGGTTGAAGCACAGCCGGCACAAAATGTTCCTCTGACAGAAGAAAAGGTGCGCACTCAGCTTGAAAAATGCGGCGGCACACCGTTCTTTATAGAGAGCATTGAAACGGATATTGACGAGAATATCAGCCTTCCTCTTTCCTCAATAAACGCACTCCGCAGAGCCGCATTCGACAAACTTTACGAAGAGTTGAAACGCCCTTACACACATGCTTTTCACAGTGTCAATGTGGAAAACCGTGTGAAAAAAGTGAAAAACCCCGTGTTTTTCGCGCGTTTTTCAAGGATTGAACAGGCAAATGCGGTTTGGGAAAATGTGGAAAGAATAATTTTACCGCTCAACGAAGCAGCAAAAACACCACCCGAATTTGCCTCAAAAACTGTTGCAGAATTACCGAGAGTATTTTTCAGCAAAGAAGACTCCGTGCTCAAAAAGCTTTGCGCACTTAAAGAAAAAGGAATTGAAAAAGCAGCCTGCTCAACACTTGATGCGGTGTATCTTGCAAGGCAGGCGGGTATGAAAATATTACTCAGCCACGGAAGCAATGTTTTTAATTCACTTAGTGTAAAGCAAATGGCAGAGCTTGGCGCAGAAGAAATTGTGCTCTCACCTGAAATGACCTTGCTTCAGGCATCGCGCACAAGTGATGAAGCTAAAACAGGCATTATTGTCTACGGAAAATTGCCGCTTATGATAACGCGCAACTGTCCTATTAAAAACGGTACAGACTGTGCACACTGCGGCTCAAAAAGATACCTTACGGACAGACTGGGTGTGAAATTCCCGGTGATGTGTGAAAACGGATATTCGCAGGTGCTAAATTCCCGTCCGATTTATATGGCAGACAGGCTTAGAGAAACCGATTTTGCGGATTTTAATCTTCTTTGGTTTACAAATGAAAGCCCCGAAGAATGTAACGAGGTTATGAAAAAATATCTGTCTGGCGCATCTGCACCGTCGGCTGACGAATTTACACGCGGTCTTTATTACAGAGGTGTGGAATAAGCCTTGTTTTTGGGTTAAGTGTGTGGTAAAATCAATTAGGAATTATGAATGAGGAATTCGGAATTAACTGTAAAGACAGAGGCGGATTTTTCTCTCGGTGTCTCACAGTATAATAGTAAATCAATTTATCTGAGGTATTAAAAATGGAACAGTGGGAATATGACAGAATAAGCGAGCTGACACGCATTGCGCGCGAACGCGAGCTTACTCCTGAAGAGCAGGAAGAAAGAGCAACCCTGCGCAGAAAATATATAGACAGCTTCAAGCTCAGCCTTACCTCACAGCTTGATGTGACCTACATTGTTGACGAAAAGGGTAACAAAACAAAGGTTGAGCGCAAGGGAAATAAAAAGAAATAATTTAACACTGAGAGGTGCTTTATAATGTATAATTTTTCAATCGGCGTAATTATTGATTCATTTCGCCTGCCCATTAAAGAGGCAGTAAAAAAGGCTGCTGAAGTTGGCGCACAGGGTATTCAGGTTTACTCAACAAGGGGCGAAATGGCTCCCGAAAATCTTGATGCTGCTGCACGCGCAGAATTCAAAAGATTAGTTGAGGGCAACGGCCTTGTAATTTCCGCACTCTGCGGCGACCTTGGCGGCGGGGGATTCTCCTTTGCTGACAGAAATCCCGAAAAGATTGAGAAGTCAAAGAGAATTCTTGACCTTGCAAAAGAGCTTGGCACAAATGTTGTTACAACTCACATCGGTGTTGTGCCTGAGGACAAGAATCACGACAGATATAAGGTTATGCAGGAGGCTTGCTACGAGCTTTCACGCTATGCAGACGAAATCGGCGCTCACTTTGCAATTGAAACGGGTCCCGAAACATCTGCTGTGCTTAAAGAGTTCCTTGATTCACTCGGCTCAACAGGTGTTGGCGTTAACCTTGACCCTGCAAACCTTGTTATGGTAACAGGCGATGACCCTGTTGGCGCAGTTCATAATCTTAAGAAATACATTGTACATACCCACGCAAAAGACGGTGTTCAGAACTTCTTTGAAGATCCTGAGGTTGTCTACGGCCTTAAGAAGCGCCCCGTTGATGTTATCGTCACAGGCGATTCATTTGACGAAGTACCCCTCGGCGAAGGCAGCGTGCCGTGGCCTGAATATCTCAAGGCTCTTGATGATATTGGTTACAAAGGCTTCCTCACAATTGAGCGCGAGGTCGGCGACAATCCCGAAGCAGACATCCGCAAAGCCGTCAGCTTCCTGGAGGGTTATATCAGATAATGAAGTTTTCAGTCAGTTCATACAGCTTTCAGCGGCTGCTTAACAGCGGCAAATACACTCAGCTTGACCTTATTAAGGTTGCAAAGGAAATGGGCTTTGACGGCATTGAGTTTATTGACCTTATGCCCACAGACGGATTAACAGACCTTGAATTTGCAAAGGTGCTCAGAGCAGCTGCAGAAAAGGAAGGCATTGAAATTGTAGCCTACACAATCGGCGCAGATTTTCTTGGCGAAAAGAGTTGGGAAGAAGAAGCCAAAAGGCTGTTTTCTCAGGTTGATATTGCACAAGCTCTCGGCGCAAAATGCATGAGACACGATGCAACAAGCGGTTTTAAGGGAGATGAGGCAAAGTATAAAAGCTTTGACAGCGCGCTTCCGATTCTGGCAAACGGATGCCGAATGGTAACAGAGTATGCCTCAGAAAAAGGAATTGCTACAATGGTTGAAAACCACGGCTATTTCTGTCAGGACTCTGTAAGGGTTGAAAAGCTTGTCAATGCTGTTGCTCACCCGAATTTCGGTCTGCTTGTTGATATGGGTAACTTTATGTGTGCAGATGATGACCCTGCCGTTGCAGTCGGCAGAGTTGCTCCTTATGCTAAGCATGTGCACGCAAAGGATTTCCATAAAAAGAGCGGCAACGGACCTGACCCCGGCGACGGATTTTTCCGCACACGCGCAGGCGACTACCTCAGAGGTGCAGTTGTCGGTCACGGCGATGTTCCCGTATACCAGTGCCTGCAGACACTTAAAAGAAGCGGTTATGACGGATATGTAACCATTGAGTTTGAGGGTATCGAGGACAACGAATGGGCAATTAAAACAGGACTTGAAAACCTGAAAAAATATGCTCAGTAAATAAAGTTAAACCGACCTGTGTATTTGAAACACAGGTCGGTTTTTTCTTGTTATTAAACTGACTGAGCAAGAAATAATTTACCGTCAAATAAATTACAACTAATTATTCCTTGTGCGCATTGTAGAAATCAATTGTTGATGATTCTTCAGTAAGAACATGTGAGAAGAAGAACTCTTCGCGCGGCTTGCTGTTGATAACAGTTACGGGCTTAATCTGGTTAAGAACTACGCCCTGCGCACGGAGGTTTTCTCTGTAATCCCAATAAGTGTTCGGCTTGAGAATGAGAATTTCAGGACGGTTGAGCATACCCCAACGCCTGTACTTATAATACTTTTCGTTAACTTCCTTGAGTTCTTCATCAAGAACATCAATCATCTGCTGACGTTTTTCTTCGCTGACATCGCCCTTGATTTCTGTGAACAGGCAGTAACGAGGGGGATTTGATGAGAAATCAGGATAAAAGCTGTAGCCGACAAACTCGCTGTCTGTCTTTGCAAAGGTGTTCTTTGCCGCGTGGTCAACCATTGCGGTTGTTGTCTTTTCGTTTGCAACATTCATGCTCAGGTTCTTTCTGTAAAGGAACTCAATAACAGGTGTGTTGTTATGCATTCTTGTAACCTGAACAATATCTTCCATACGGTATCTGTAAAGGCCTGAAGAGTTTGTAACAACAAGCTCGTACTTTTTGCCTACCTCAACCTCGTTGAGAAGAAGTGTCTTGGGTTGCTCGGTTTCATCCTCCTCAACATCATCATTTACAGGGATAAACTCAAAGAAAATTCCATAGGGAATGAGTACACTGTCGTGAACATCAAGCTCTGTGGGCATTGCAAAGAAGCCTTCTGCAGCAGCATAGCCCATATTGTGAATCGGAATATCACCAACTGAACGGCGGAGCTTCTCAACATAAACCTTAAGGTTTGAGCCAACCATACCGTAAGCATAAGTGAGTCTGGGCCAGATTCTGGGTGCAATAGGTGTTTCGAAGCCCTTACGGAACTCACTGCGAAGGAATTCTGCTCTCTTGGGGTTGGGCTTGAGCTTCTTTTCATATTCCTCACGAAGTTCAGGAGTAATTTTGACATCCTTACCGATTGTACCGTGTTCAATATCATCGCAGAGCTTTTCCCAGTTTTCTTCAAGGTAATCGAACATCGTTGTAACAAGGGTGATAACAACGGAACCGATATATGAAACCTTTTCTTCCTGAAGAGCAAAGCGGAGCTGGAGATATGCTGTATCAAGCAGCTCTTCATGCTCAGGGTAAAGAAGAGAAAGGGGCGATGTGCAGAAAAACTTTGTGATGGGCTTAAGGTAAGTCAGCGGAACCTGACCGGCACCGTTGCACATTTTGCCGTCTTCAAGCGTGTGACCTGTGAGGACAAGAACAATCGGACCCATCTGTGCGGGCATCTTCTTGTTGTATACCTTCTTAAGATGGTGTGCGGTTGTTGAAACGGTGCATGAGAAGCCGATGCACTGCATATTCCATATATCATAAATTGACTTAGGCAGAATCTTCGGCTTACCGACACTGCCTGATGATGAGCAGTAGCGGACATTATAGCCTGTATACATAATGTTCTTTTCTCTGTTATGAATCATACGGTCTACAAGCGGATCGTAATCTGCATAAGTTGTAAGCGGAACCTTTGTGCGGAATTCTTCCATGCTGTGAATATCGGCAAAGTTGTACTTTTTACCAAGCTCACAGTTTTTATTTTTACGAATTATTCTGCTGAGAAGCTTCTCCTGAGCTTTCATAGGGTTCTTTGATGTGCGCTCAATTTTGTTGAGAGTAACATCACCAATCAGAATACCAAGATCTGAAAAAGCCATAGTGCACTTCCTTTATAATAGATTTTTAATATATACTTCCAAATAGACATTATATCACAAAAAAAGAATTTATTCTTCTTTTTTCGCAAAATAATTGGTAATTATTAAAAAATCGTGAACAACAATAACATTTAGGTAACAAAACAGACGCAGATAACTCTGCGGCTGAATATGTTGTGAATTTAAACTAATTTAGAAATCAGTCTTCCTTCTTGCGAAGAACAACTGCTGTTGCTGCGGAGAGAGCAAGAACAACAACTGCTGCGCCTGCAACTGCAGATGCGCCTGTGTCGGGTGTTGTTTCAACTTCTTCTGCTTCAGCTGTTGTGGGCTCTGCAACTTCCTCTTCTGTCTTTACTTCCTTCTCAGGAATGTTTGATGTGAGGCTGTTGATAGCTGCCTTGAAGCCGTTGATGATCTGGTTGATGAGAGTTACATTTGCTGAAGCAATGTCGCCCCACGGAATGCTTGCTGCCTCATCAGCGAGAACAGAAGCGAAAACCTCTACATCGTTGATTTCAACTGCGTATACATCAAATTTGTATTCAGCGCCTTCTTCAACCTTAACACTCTTGAATTCGTACTTGCCGTTTGCATCGTAGCCGTGAACTGTTTCAGAGATTACATACTCTTCTGCATCAACAAGCTTGTTGCCGTCATCGTCAAGACGAACCTTAACAGCCTTGATAACATCGTCAGCTGTAAGTGTGCCGCCGGGAGCTGCCTGATACTTAAGTACAACATCAGCCTTGGGCTCAAGCTTTGAACCCTCAAGGTTCTGCCATTTAACAGTTACGATTACATCTGCGGGTGCAGCTGTTGATGACTCGTCAGCAGCAAATGCTGTAATGCCGAAGCAGGAAAGAGCCATAACAAGTGCGAGAAAAATGCTGAGTTTCTTCATGATTATTTCCTCCTGATTTTGATACATATTTGAATGGGACTTAATATGCATTGTGATTATACTATACTAAGCAGGAAAATTCAAGCATTTTTTCAAAAAAACCGAATTGAAATATGCAAAATTAGCTTATTTTCCGGTAACATCTTTGTAAACAATGCCTGAAGATTCCAAATATAAATTTAGTTTGCATATTCTGCTATATAAGGCAGGTTGCGGTAATATTCGCCGCAATCAAGGCCGTAGCCGATAACAAAATAATCCGGAATTTCAAACAGAGCCATATCCGGCTCGAACTCAACAAGCCTTCTCGAAGGCTTGTCAAGCAGAGTGATTACTCTGAGCGAAAGAGGATTTCTCGCTCTGAGCAGTTTTGTAACATCAAAGAGAGTGCGGCCTGTATCAATTATATCTTCAACGATAATCACATGATAACCGCTGATGTCCTGTTCAATGTCCATTGTGATGTTTACAATACCGCTCGAAACAGTGCCTTTATAATAGCTTTTTGCGCACATAAAGGCAATCTCGCACGGAACAGTTACCGCACGGCACAAATCCGCCATAAAAACAAACGCACCGTTGAGAATGCTGACAAGAAGAATCGGTCTGCCGTCATAGAGCGAATCTATATATTTACCGGCCTCTGTAATTTTTTCCTTAATTTCTTCTTCGCTGATAATTACTCTTTTAATTTTAGAATTATATTCTTCAACTGAATTACACATATCTTTCCCTCAAAAAATTTATTAATAAATTCTGAATGTCTTGACTTCGAACGGACGGTATGTAAATTCAAAGCTTTCGCCGTCAAACTCAATCTCTGTTTCGTCCTTCTCAATCATATTACACTCAACAACCCTTGTGCCGCCAAGCTTCCAAGTGAGCTTTGCCTTGCCTCTGCGGCGCTCTTCTTCAGCAACACGCACAATGAAGCCTCTGCCGTCCTGTGCTGCCTTGATACAATCAACAGCAAAGTTGTCGCTATCAAGTGAAACAAAGCTTGTGCCGCTTTCAACTGCACCGTCGTGCTTTGAAGCAGCAGAGGAAAGAACAGGCACATTGAGGCACAGACCGTTTTTGACGGTTTGGGCATCCTGCCAGGAGTTCTTATGCGGATAGTAAGCATAAATAAATGTGCTGATTCCATGGTCACCTGTTCTGTCGGGGCAGGTAGGTGCACGCATAAGCGTGATTCTCATGCGCGAGTTGTGAATGTCGTAGCCGTACTTGCAATCGTTAAGCACACTCACACCGTAGCCGCCCTCTGAAAGGTCTGCCCACTTGTGTGCGGCAACCTCAAAGCGGGTGTAATCAAAGCTTGTGTTCCAGTGTGTCGGGCGCTTGATTGCACCGTGAGCGATATTATATGTAGCATCGGTATCAATAACAGCAACATTGAACTCGGCCTTGAGCACCTTGTCGCTCTCGTGCCAGTCAACCTCAGTGTCAAAAAGAACCATATCGCTGTCGCGGTTGAGAATAACCTTCTGTTTGACCACAGATTTGTGGAAGTTGCGGACAATTTCAATTACACCGCGCTGTTCGTTAGCTTCAACTACGCGGATGCTCTCTGCATCGCGAAGCTCCCACATTTTCTTCCTGTAATTTATTTCAAGGTTCCAGGCTGTTTCGTGAATACACTTGTCAAGCGCAACAGTAAGAAGGTTGCCCTCGCCATCAAGTGATTCGCGGTCATTGACCTTATCATAAACACTTGTGATGATACCGTTTTCGTCAAACTCAACTCTGAGCTTTGAGTTTTCAAGAAGAGCAGTTGTTGCCGTAACTGCATCAAACTCTGCATTCTTTTCGCCGAGCTTGAATACCTTGCAGCCGAATGCAGGCAGCGCCTCATCGGGTGTGAAGGTGATATACAGCTTGCCGTCAACCGTTTCAAACGTGCAGGGAAGTGACTTGCCGTCCGCACCGAGGGGAACAAGCTTGTCAGACTCAAGCTGAGCTGTTACGGGCAGAGAATTTTCGCAGCTGAGAAGGTTCCAGCAGATAAGGCTGTCGCCGTCGGTCTTAACCGCTGCATTAAGCTCAGCAAGAAGTGAACCGCAAAGCTCACCGTTCATTTTGCGAAGCTGAGCATACTCTTTCTTGCAGTCCTCAAAAACCTCGTGAATTGATGTGCCGGGAAGAATATCGTGGAACTGATTTGTAAGAAGAAGGCGCCATGCCTTTTCAACATCCTCTTTCGGATATTTGCTGCCGCAGATTTTGCCTGCAATTACACTGAGCATTTCGTTACGCTCAATTGCATATTCACCCTTGCGGTTATTTTTCTTTACAAAAGCCTGACTTGTGAATGTGCCTCTGTGATTTTCATAGTACATTTCACCGTTCCAGACGGGAAGCTCCTCCTGCTTCTCGGCAGTGATTGCAAAGAAATCGTCAACATGGCCGATTTCCGCCTTGGGAAGACCGGGGAAATTCTGAAGTCTTCTGCCGCGCTCAAGCATCCAGTTTGTCGGACCGCCGCCGCCGTCACCGTAGCCGTACATCTGCATTGCGGTGTCAAGCTGTTCCTTGTTGTTGCACTCGCGGTCTGATGTCATAAGCTCAGAAACACTGAACACACCGTTGTAGCCGGGGTGCATCATGTGCGCGGTAACCTGTGTGCCGTCGTTACCCTGCCAGCGGAACATATTGAACGGGAACTTGTTTGTATCGTTATATGAAAGCTTGGATGTGATGAAATTTGTCATACCGCTGCGCTTGATAATCTGAGGAAGTGCCCATGTAAAGCCGAAGCAGTCAGGCAGCCAGTATGTATTTGAAACACTGCCAAACTCTTTTTCAAAGAACTCGGTACCGTAAAGAATCTGACGGATAAGCGCTTCGCCGGAAGCTACATTTGTATCAGCCTCAACCCATACATTACCGCAAATGTCCCACTGCTTAGCCTTTACCTTTTCCTTGATTTTTTCGTAAAGCTCAGGATAATGCTCTTTTACCATATCGTAAAGCACGGCCTGACTCTGACCGAAGGTCATTTCGGGATATTTATCCATAAGAGAAACAACATTTGAGAATGTGCGAGCACTCTTGCGGATACTCTCCTGAACTCTCCACAGCCAGGCAACATCAATATGGCTGTGACCGGTAAAAATAACCTTTGATGTTGCAGACCACGGGATAGCGGCAAGCTGCTCACCGTAAACCTTGCGAGCCTCAGCGATAGACTTTCTTACCTGCGCCTCGTCAAAATCATAATCAACAACATGAAGGCTGTCATCAACAGCTTTGTAAACGCGGCTTTTTATATGCTCGTCCTTAATAAACTCAAGTGCCTGGAAGGCAACCTCAAGGTCATACCAATAGCCCTCACACACTTCATCGGGAACCCAGATATATGCTGTGCTGAAAGTATATTCGGTGCTCTTTGCGCCGTCCATTGCAGGGTCGCAGAATTCCATCGAGTTAACAGCACCCTCAAGCTCGATGTTAAGCACATCGCCCTCCTTGAAGGTTTCGCCAAGAATAATTGTACCGCGCTCAGGCGCATATTTCGAGGATGAAACAGAGCCGCAGAATTTACCGTTGACCTTTACGAGAGCTTCGCCGCCGATAAAGAATTCAATCCTAAGCTCCTTATCCGCCATCTCAGAAGGCACTGTAAAAGCAGTGCGGAAGAAATGAGCCTCGTCATAGCCTGTGCTCCAATGGTCATCAAGACGGATTGTGCTCTCGCCCGACTGCATAAAATATTCACCGGCTTCGTATTTGCCCTGAACATGTGACCACTCTGCAAGGTCCGCCTTGTAAAGTGCATTGTACTTGCGAAGCTGATTGTACATATCCTTAAGAACGCCGATTTTTGGTGTTAACATGTATTTTCGCTCCTTTATATTAAGGTTTATTTTTTATTGATTTTTGCGATATGGGTTTTATAACTTTTCTCGTTGCCGCTCGCTTCTCTTAAAGCCTAAACTTCATTGAGGTATTTGATTCGCTCTCAGCGATGCATATCGCGGTAATTGAAAACTTTTATTCTTCTGCGTCTTCTGTGGCGGTTGACATAAATGTTTGCACCGATAAAGAAAAGAATAACGGCAAGCAGAATAAGAGCAAAGATTTTAAAGCCGGTTGTTTTTATAAGGTCACCAGTTTTACCGATAAGCATGAGAATAAGGCTGCGGTTTATATCCTCTGCGGCAACAAGCTTGATGCGTGCAATCTCCTCACCTGCATAGCTGACAACCGCTTCGCAGACCTCGTCGCCCTTTTTGAGCGGCGCTTCAACAAATTCGGGAAGACTTTCTTTTACCGGCTCAACCAGCACACTGTCAGAATTGACCGAGTCAGGCACAAGCGCAACACACTCTTTTTCGGGAACAAGGCGCACATGATCAATATTCCACGCATATTTAACATCAACAACCGTAATTATTTTTGACGGGTCTGTAACTACCTTGAGCTTGATGTTGTCAAAAATCCAGTTGAGCATTTTTTTGGTGTCCATAAAAGCAAAGTTTTCGTTGACACCGTCCTTGTCATAATCGTAAAAAGGAGCTTTCATTGCAACAGCAATGTAGCTGTAGCCGTCCTTTGCGGCAGTGGTTACAATACACTTGCCGGCTTTTGTGGTAGAACCTGTCTTTATACCCTTTGCTTCGGGCAGGTAATACTCTTTATATCCGCTTGACATCATAAAGTTTGTGGAACGGATTGTACGCTCCTCCTGAAGGTTAGTAGCGGGAAGCTTATATACGGATGTGCTTGTGATTTCATTGAAAATAGGGAAAGTCATTGCGTGAATTGTAAGCTTTGCCATATCCTGTGCACAAGAGTAGTGACCGTCTTCATCAAGACCGTGGGGATTCATAAACTGTGTGTTTGTGCAGCCAAGGCGCTTTGCAACATCGTTCATCATGCCGACAAATTTACTTACATCTCCGCCGCCTATATAATCGGCAATAATTGTTGCCGCCTCATTCGCACTGCTGATAAGCAAGCAGTAAAGAAGGCTCTGCATTGTCATCCGCTCGCCAACCTTGATACCTGCAAGTGAGCTGCCAGTACCGTCAAGCATACGAATGCTCTCTTCCTTAACGGTGACAACGGTGCTCAGGTCCTCACAGTTTTCAAGCGCAACAATCGCCGTAACAATTTTGGTAAGAGATGCGGGGGCTGCCTGCTTGAGCGAATTCTTTTCAAACAACACAGTACCTGTATCAAGACTTGCGATATAATAGATTTCGGTTTCAGTTTCCACCTGAGAGTTGTAAAGCGCGCTCGCACCAAGCGGAGCATACATTCCCAGAATAAGGAACAGCGTTGTTAAAAAAATTATTGCTTTTTTCATAGACAAAGCCTCACAAATTTAGTATATTATTAAATGCAACACTTAATTGCATTTACTTTCTTATTTAAGGATTGAATAAATTATGGTTTATGTTACAGGAGATACCCACGGCGATTTCGAACGCCTCGATTCGCTCAAGCTCAAAAAAGGAGATACCCTTATTGTCTGCGGCGATTTCGGTTTTGTGTGGGACGGAAGCGCAAGAGAAGAAAAAATTCTCAAGCAGCTGGGTAAAAAGAAATTCAACATCTGCTTTATTGACGGCACACACGAAAACTTTGAGCTGCTCGACGAATATGAGCAGTGTGTTTTCTGCGGCGGTAAGGCGCGCAATATAAGCGGTAACCTCTACCACCTTATGCGCGGGCAGATTTTTAACATTGAGGGCGAAACATATTTTGCAATGGGCGGCGGCGAAAGCCCCGACATTGATATGTTGTTTGACAACGGTGCTTGGTCGCGCCGCGAATTTCCTAACGCGCAGGAGCTTGCAGAGGGCGCGGACAACCTTGAAAAATTAAACTGCAAGGTTGACTACATAATAACTCACGAGCCGCCTGCAAAAATCAAAAGCTTTATGAAGCTCAAGAGTGAGTTACCTGCCCGAATCACAGGACTGAACGCTTATTTTGACGAAATGAGCAATGCCTGCGAGTATAAGCGCTGGTACTTCGGAAGCATGCATATTGACAAGCACATTTCAAGCACACACATTGCCGTTTTCAAAAAAGTTATAAACACCGCAACCGGTGAAATAATCAAATAAAGGTTCATGTTACAGCAGAGATAAATCTCTGCTGTTTTTTTATATCTATTATCTATTCAATATTCTCTGTTATCTGTTTACCTTCCCCAGAATTTACGGTCAAGGCTGCGGAACTGGATTGCGCGGCTGATATGAACGGTGTCAATCATTTCACTTGAGTCAAGGTCGGCAACGGTGCGCGCTACACGCAGAATTTTATCGTAAGCACGGGCAGAAAGACCGATTGTTTCAAATGCTTTTTTAAGAAGCTTGTCCGCCTGCTCCGTAACAGTACAGAACTGCCTTGTCTGGGCAGGTGTCATTTTCGCATTGCAGGAGGTTGAAGTGCCCTTGAAGCGCTCGCGCTGAATCTGTCTTGCGGCATCAACGCGCTTTTTGATTTCCGCCGAGCTCTCCGCCTTGGTTTTTGAAGATAAATCATCATAATCAACGGGCGGCACCTCGATATGAATATCAAGTCTGTCAAGAAGCGGACCTGAAACGCGGTTTAGATAACGACTTGCCATGCCGCTTGTACAGGTGCACGGCTTTGTCGGGTGACCGTAATAGCCGCAGGGACACGGATTCATTGCGCACACAAGCATAAACGAGCAGGAATAGGTAACCGTACCTGCAACACGGGTGATATTTATAACCGAATCCTCCATCGGCTGGCGCATTGACTCAAGAGTGGTCTTGTCAAATTCGGGAAGCTCGTCCAGAAACAGCACACCGTTGTGGGCAAGCGACATTTCACCGGGGCGAGGCATTGAGCCTCCTCCGCCGCCTGAAAATCCGGCTCTTGAAACGGTGTGATGCGGCGATCGGAAGGGACGCGAGCGAATCAAAGAAACACCTGAAGGCAGAGCACCTGCAACAGAGTGAACCTTTGTGGTTTCAATCGACTCTTCAAAAGTCATATCGGGCAGAATTGAAGGTATACGCTTTGCAAGCATACTTTTACCTGAGCCGGGAGGACCTATCATCATAACATTGTGACCTCCCGCAGCTGCAACCTCAAGCGCATACTTTGCCTCAAACTGACCCATAACATCGCTGAAATCGGGAGCATCAGGCTCAAGATACTGCTCGGAATAATTCTCTTTTACGGCAGGGACAATAAGCTCCGTTCCCCTGAAGTGTGAAAGAAGCTCAAAAACATTATTTACAGGATAAACCTTTATGCCTTCAACAACACAGCTCTCTGCCGCATTGAGCGCCGGCACAAAAATTTCTTCAATGCCGCTCTGTCTGGCTTCAATTACCATAGGCAGTGCACCGTTGACACGGCGGATGTTTCCGTTAAGCGAAAGCTCGCCGAAAAAAGCCTTGCCGTTGAGATTACAGCGAAGCTGACCCGTTGCCTGAAGAAGTGCAACAAAAATCGGCAAATCGTAAAGCGGACCTTCCTTGCGTTTGTCTGCAGGAGCAAGATTAACGGTAATTCTGCCGACGGGAAAGGATAAACCTGCGTTTTTCATTGCGGAGCGTACTCTCTCGCGTGATTCGCTGACAGCAGTATCAGGCAGACCGACAACATCGAAGCGGGGCAAACCGTTTGAAACATCTGCCTCAACCTCGACCATATATGTTGCCAGACCGAAAAGTCCGACACTGCTGACCTTTGAAAACATAATTCTGCTCCCTGTTGTGTGCTGATAAAATCCTGATTTGAGTGGATGCAACTTAATACCGATGCCTCTCAACTTTTTGTGGGTAAGCGCTTCAATGAGGTATCGGGTGAAGCCGCACGCTGCTTATTTATTCTTCTGTTTTGAGTACTTCATCTTATATACAAGGTTCATAATAACACTGTCAAGTCCGCTTATGTACTTGACCGCATCAAAAGCATCTGCGGCAAGGTAAGCCTTGCAGTTTTTATCAACAACCATTTCTACTGCCTTTGCATCGTCTTCATCGGGACCGCAGCAAAGCGCAGTGCCGTCGGGCATAAAGACAGCGTTTCTGCCCTTGAGAGCCTTGACTGCCTTTGAATCCTTTTTGATTTTTTTAACTGTTGTGCCTGCAATCTGAGCAAAGTCATCAAGCAGGGGCTTGAGCTTCTTGCCGCACTTTGCAGCTGCACCCATAATATCAGGTGTTGCAGACTGAACAATTGCGTTTACATCCTCGCGCGCAACATAAATATCCTTGTGGACTGTTGCATAAGCAGGGCACTCGCTGTCAACAAAAGCAACATCTGCGCTTGTTCCGTCATCACCTGTGATAACAAACTTCATACCCTCGCGGACCGATGAGTAGCAGACAGGCTTGTTTGCTGTGTAAATGCTGTACTTCTTTGCAAGGTGAGCCTCGCATGCATCCTCAAGAGTCTGAGTAATAAGGAAAGCATCCTCGCTGTCCTTACCCATGCAGACCGCACCGTGATTAGACATGATAACAGCCTTTGATTCGGGATACTGCTCAATTGCTGTGAAAACACCCTTCTTGAGCTTCTTTGTGCTGGGCATACCGTAGGCTGCAAGCGGAACAACCTTACCAAGTATGTTTGCAAACTCTTCATTCTCAACAGCCATATCCTTGCTCATGACACTGACAACGGATGCGTTGAGCTGGTGGGTGTGAATTACAAAATTACATTCGGGACGAAGCATATATGCAGATGCATGAACACCCTTTTCAGAAGAGGGCTTTACATCGCCTTCGTATGTGAGGTCGCTGATTTTTACAAGAACAATCTCATCGGGTGTAAGAGATTCGTATGATCTGCCGCTGGGTGTGATAACAAATTCGTTCTCATTTATACGACAGCTAACATTACCCCATGTTCTTGCGATAAGACCTTTTTCAACAAGCTTTTTGCCTGCTTCAATAACTTCGAGTTTTGCCTGCATAATATCCATTTTTTCTTTCCCCTTTTTCTATTTATTTTAAAAGTTCGTTTTCATACTGAGGCTCGTCAAGAGTTCCCATTTCGTTAAAATAGTAATCGTAAATCTTTGCCGCAATTGGTGCGAGTGAAGAACCGCTTCCTGCACCCTCTGCCGCAATACATATTGCAATCTGCGGATTTTCAACCGGTGCATAGGTGATAAGGAAGCCGTTGTTTGTTGTGACGGAGTAACCGTTTATTTTACGGTCAACCTGTGAAGTACCTGTTTTAGCTGCAGCGGATACGGGCAAATCCTTAAAAGCATATTTACAGTAGCCGATTGAACCGACAAGCTCCATGCCTCTGCGTACAGTGCGCAATGTGCTTTGTGAAATTCCCGTTTCAAGCACGATCTGTGCGCTGTTGTCAAGCACTGTCTGCTCATAGTCGGCAGTCTTTACTGTTTTTACAAAATGAGGTCTGTAACGCGTGCCGCCGTTTGCAATTGTTGAACAGTAATTAACAAGCTGAACAGGAGAGAACATACTGCCGCCGTTGCCGATTGCATTCTGCAGTGTGAAACCCGGCATCCATTCCTGATTTATTGAAGCACGGTAATCGGGGCTGTCAAGTCTGCCGGTAGCTTCGGGAAGCTCGACTCCGGTTTTTGAACCGAGGCCGAGAATTGCGGCATATTCATTTATTGTCTGGATGTCCGTACGCTCGGCAACATTGTAAAAGAAAATGTTACACGATTCGTTGATTGCCGAAACAACATTCATTGTCAGGCTTTCGTGCTTCTGAAGGCACTGGAACTGATGATGAAGATAGGTGTGTGCGCGAGTGCAACGAAAATAAGTGTCGCTTGTGATGATGCCTTCTTCAAGCGCGCAAATTGCCGTGCACGGCTTGAAGGTAGAGCCGGGTGAGTAGGTGCTCAGCAGCGCTCTGTTCCACAAGGGTGAGTTCGTTGCAGTGCTCAGCTCTTTATAATCCTGAGAAAAGGTTGAAACATCATAGCTCGGATAGGAGTAGCTTGCAAGAATTTCACCGTTATTTACATCCTGAATAATTACCGCTCCTGCCGGGTCAACCCATGTGTCCTCGCGCAGGGCTTCAAGTCCTTTTGAGAGAGCATTTTTTGCTATCTCCTGCAGGGTTTTGTTGATTGTAAGAACAACCGTGTTGCCCTGCATCGGGTCAATGCTGTAATCCGAGGTAACCTTACCGTCTGCATCGGTGCTTATTGTTTTTATTCCGATTGTACCGCGCAGATATTTTTCCATTGCGCTTTCAATGCCCTCTTTGCCTATAACCGCATTGAGTGCATAGCTTTCACCTGCATCTTTTTTCTCCTTGTATTCTTCGGCGCTTATAAGACCTGTTCTGCCGAGAATATGAGGAAGAAGAGTTCCGTCGCTGTATTCGCGGTAGGACTCAATTTCAACATCAACACCAATAAAAAATGCACTGTTTTCTTTGATTAATGCCACAACATCCGTCGGCACATCGTGAGCAAAGGTGTAAGGTGTGCTGACAGAGAAAATAATTCTTCGCATTTCGTAGCAGACGGATGCAATTTTTCTTCTCTCCGCGGGCTGATAGCTTTCGAGCTTGTATTTTTTTGTCAGGGCATCCATACAGTTTTCTGCAGTTGCATAATTCTGAAGGTCAAGAATATCCTCACGAAGCTCGTCAATATCCTTTTCCCTGTCTTCAATAAATTCATAGCCGTTTTCTGTCATACGAATCGGCAGATTGTCTATCCATTCAAGACCCTTCTGCTCAAATATATTTATAAGTGCAGCAATAATCTGGTTTCGCTTTTCCTGCTCCTTTGCAGAGGGGAAATAAGAATAATCAAAAATAATTGAATTACCCTGTCTGTTAGTGACAAGTGGGTTACCGTTGCGGTCAAGAATCTCACCGCGCGCGCCCTCTACCTTAACGGTTTTGACCTTTATGGAAGAGCCTGCAGCCGCATATTTCTCGCCGTCTATAACCTGAATTTTAAAAAGAACACCTGTGAAAACTGTAAAGATAAGGCACATTGCGACAAGCGCCGCAAGACCGCGTTTGCTGAATTTTGGTTTCTGTTGCGTTGCCGCTCACTCCTCTCTTTAAAATCTTTGAATATAATCAGAACGACAGCTCGTCATTTTCCATAAGCTTGAAGGTTTTCATCACAGCGCGCACCGTATAGTAGTAAAACGGAAGTGTTACAATGTTGAGCAAAGCCGCAGGAAGATAATCGGAAACAAAAACAGAAAAGCTGCCTTCAATCCCCTTTGCCGCAACAAAAATAATGAAGCTGACAATAAAGTAGATCATACTCCATGAAAAGCAGAGGATGCCTGCAGTTATCAGATTGTTCATCATAAGATAGGTCATCAGCAGACCGCAGGTGAAGCCGACAAGAGCAAAGAAAAAAGCATTGAAGCCGTCGCCCTCACCGACATTCATGTCCCATATTATGCCTGCAAGCAGACCGTAATAAAGTCCGTAGGTTTCGCGCTCAAACATACCGAGCACAATGGTCAGAGGAAGAAGCGGAAGAAAGCGCACACCGAAAAAGGTGGGGAGTACATCGGAAATCTGCAGAATGCCAACAGCAATAACAACAAGAAAGAAACAGCCTCTTCTCATAATCTTCGGTCTGTTTTCCTTCCATGCCTGCGGTATCATGTTCTCTCCTCCTTCCTTCGTTTTTATTTTTGTTTTAACGATATGTGACCTGTCGGTCACCCGATATATTTTGCTTCACAAATTTCGATATAGGCTCGTTACACTCGCCTGCGATATGATTTAAATCCTCCGTGCACCTCAGTGCATATCGCATTGCGAAGCAACATATTGAATCGAAGATATATCGAAAATCTGTAAGGATTTATATCGCTGACAAATTCTTAAATAGAATTTGTCAATTTACATCACCGACGCCCATACCTCTGAATTCGGTAATAACAAAAACATCGCGCAGCTGTTCAAAATCAACCTGTGAATTAATGACAGCATAGGACGAAATATTTGTTGTGTCGTTTTTCACTTCTTCCACAATACCGATTATCAGGTCGGCAGGATAAATACCGCCGACACCGGAGGTGCAGACAATGCCGCCCGGTGCAATTGAAGTGGAGCGAACAAGACCGGACAGACAGCACTGTCCTTTTTCCGAAAGCTCGGTATTTGTTGTGACAAAGCTTGATTCACGCGTGCGCACTTCGTATGCGCTTACATTTACATCAGGGTTGAGAATTGTATTTACAACGCAATAAGTCGGCGCAGCTTTCACCACCACGCCGACAAGATATTTGCCGTATATAACAGGATTATTAACCTTTACACCGTCGAGCTCACCCTTATTGAGCGTAAAAGTACCAAACGCATCTGTACCGTCCTTGCCGATGACGGATGCGCTGGCAAACTTAAAATCTTCATTTTGCTCTTTAAGCTCAAGGAATTCCTCATAAAGCTCAAGCTGCTGCTTTGTTTTTTCATAGTCAACCATCTGTGAGCGACTGTCTGCAAGCTCCTTCTCAAGCTCGGCAACTCTGTCCGCATAGCTTCTTGCAGAGCGGAAGTAAACAGAAAATTCTTTTACACTGTCAGCAATGCCTGAAGAAAGACTCTGGAGCGGTGAAAAAACAGTACCTAAAACCGTTGAAGCAGGTGAAGCACTGTTTTCGGTAACACCTGCAAAAACAATACCTATGAGCAAAACAGCAAAAACACCAAGAAAGCCCTTGAAGCGATTGCTTCTGAAAAAGCTTCGCATAGGTTAATTACCTCTTCTTTTTCTTTTCTCCGCTGAGTGTGCCCAGAGCATCGTTCTCAAGGCAGATACCTGTACCGTCAACAACACAGTCAAGCGGATTCTGTGCAATATGAACGGGCATTTTTGTTTCAATTTCAATAAGCTTATCAAGACCGCGCAGAAGTGCGCCGCCGCCTGTGAGTGTGATACCGTGGTCGATAATATCGGCTGCAAGCTCAGGCGGAGTCTTTTCAAGAGTGGAACGGATAGCATCTATAATCTGACTGACAGGGTCTGAAAGAGCTTCACGGATTTCTTCCGATGTTACCTCAACATTCTTGGGCAGACCGTCCATAAGGTTACGGCCCTTGACATTCATTGCGCCCTCACCGTCGTAAGGATAAGCTGAGCCGATGCGGATTTTAATATCCTCTGCAGTGCGCTCACCGACAAGAAGGTTATACTTTTTCTTAATATATGCGATGATTGCATCGTCAAAATCGTCACCTGCAACTCTTGCCGAGCGGGATGTAACAATATCGCCGAGTGAAAGAACAGCAACCTCAGCAGTACCGCCGCCAATGTCGACAACCATGCTGCCGGTTGCTTCGCTTACGGGAAGACCTGCACCGATTGCGGCTGCCATAGGCTCTTCGATAAGTGAAACATATTTTGCGCCTGCTGAACGTGCGGCATCATGAACGGCTCTGCGCTCAACCTCGGTAACACCTGAAGGAATACAAATCATAACTCTTGCTCTTGTAAAGGGGGAAGAGCTGATTGCGCGCTTTATGAAAGCCTTGAGCATATCTGCAGTTACATCAAAGTCTGCAATAACACCGTCTTTGAGAGGACGGACAGCTGTAATTGAGCCGGGTGTACGGCCGATCATTTCCTTTGCTTCTGCACCGACTGCAACAACCTTTGGCGGCTGTGAGCGGACATCAACGGCAACAACACTGGGCTCTCTGATTACAATACCCTTGCCTTTAACAAATACGAGTGTGTTGGCAGTGCCGAGGTCAATTCCTATATCCTGTGAAAAAAGCATAAATTATTACTCCTTATCTGAATGGTTTTATTTTCCGTTATTTTAAATTCTGTATTCAATAGTATCAAGCACTGCTTTAAAATCAAATTCGCCCTTTTCGGCATAATCATCATTTGTACAGTTGAAGCACATAAGACCTGAGCCAAGTTCAACACAATATACTTCCATATATGCAGGTGTTTCTCCGGAAATGTCAATTGCGATTTTTTCCGCGTCGCGTCCGCCAACCTGTGTTTTGCTGCGAGTAATTTCACCTGTCTGACCAAAAAGCTTTTCAAGGTTTTCCATTTCGCTGTCAACCGTTACTTTTCCGTTTTCATCATCCGGCTCAAGGAAGGAATAGTCAATCTGGAGACCTTCTTTAGGATTTTTAAGCATAATTTTATAATTGCCTATATTTTCCCAGCCTCTGGGCAGTTTAATTGTAAACTGCTGGCAAGAAATTTCTTTACCGTCTTCAAGATATGCAGGGAACGAAACAGGATGAGTCTGGTCCTGACCTTCTGCATCCGTAACCTTCCAGAGAAGGTTGCCCTGCTCATCTACAACCGTAACACCGTTTGAATCGGTTACAAGCTCGTAAGCATTGTCCGTTTCGCTCCGACGGTAGAAAATCTTACCTTTTTCTTTAAAAATAAGTGAGCCGTCATCCTTGTTTGAGCAAGCTGCAAACACAGTAATTATTGACGCAAAACACAGAAGAATTGCAACATATTTAATCATATTTTTTTTCATTTTTTATTTTCCGACCCTTTCTTTATATACTTTTATTTATACAGATAAAAGTATAGCATTATAAGTATTAAATGTCAATGAAATTTATTATTGCAATATATATCTGTAAAGAAAAGAAAAAACCTGCATCCCGTATAAAGATGCAGGTAAAAATTTGTTTAATTTTTATCAGTCGCTTGTGTAGGGAAGAAGAGCGACGTAGCGAGCACGCTTGATAGCTGTTGTGAGCTCTCTCTGGTGCTTTGCGCATGTGCCAGTTACACGGCGGGGAAGGATCTTTGATCTCTCCGATGTGAACTTGCGAAGCTTGTTAACGTCCTTGTAGTCGATGCATTCGCACTTCTCAACACAGAATGTGCAAACCTTCTTGCGACCTTTTCTGTTGGGACGGCCGTTATTTTTCTCGTATGCCATGATGGTATTTCCTCCTTAATCAGATTTAGAAGGGGAGTGAATCGTCATCGTCATCGATGGATTCAAAATCTCCCATGCTGCCCGAAGCATATGATGCAGCAGGTGCTGCAGCGGGGACAGCGCTTTCAAATGGGCGGGATGCGCCCTGTGTGCCGCTTTCAGCCTTTGAGCCGCAGAAACTTACATTGTCTGCAACAACCTCAACGGCTGTACGCTTGTTACCCTGTTTATCCTCATAATTGCGTGTCTGGATTGAACCCTGAACAGCTATCATCGAGCCTTTGCGGAAATAGCGGCAGACAAAATCTGCTGTCTGTCTCCATGCAACGATGTCGATAAAATCTGCCTGGCGCTCTTCGCCCTGACGGACAAAGCTGCGGTCAACAGCAATTCGGAATGAGGTAACGGAAATTCCTGAAGTAGTAGTACGGAGCTCAGGATCTGCAACAAGGCGACCCATTAAAACTGCGCAGTTGAGCATTGCGGTTTTCCTCCTTATTATTACTTGCGGATGATCATTGTACGAAGAACACCTTCTGTGATCTTGAGTACACGGTCAAGCTCTTTCTGGAACTCGGGAGCACTCTGATAGCTGATAACTGCATAGAAGCCCTCTGCCTCGTCATTGATAAGGTATTCAAGCTTGCGCTTACCCCATACATCAACGTTGTCGACAGTACCGTTTGCTTCGATCATACCCTTGAATTTCTCGAGGAGAGCATTTGCACCCTCTTCGCCGTTAGCGACTGAGAAAACCATCATGATCTCGTAATTGTAGCTTGCTGACATTGTTTTGCACCTCCTTATGGTCTTTGGCCTCAGGTTCTGCCCTGAAGCAAGGATTTACCGCCAAATATACAGCGGCAAAAATGGATTATAGCAGAAATAACCAAAACTGTCAAGCATTTTTTGTTCAATTTTTTTATCGGCTATTTCATTGCTCTTTTATTTAGATACCATTATTTAAGCTTTGTCAAGTGAAAAAATGTAAATATTTTATCAAAAAGAAAATTTCGTGAAAACCGCCAAAAAATCACCCTAAATATCATAAATAATTTTTTTTGGAAATTTTTCGTGTTTTTTAACCTGATCACATTAAAAAATGGCCTGTTTTGCACTATTTATGGGAGGACTTTTTCACATTTAATCAAGATATTGTTCAAAACTTTCTCCTCCCGCAAAAGTTGAAAAGGAGGCCGATTTGTGATATACTCTTATGGCTGTTACGGTAAAAGTAATAAGCCTTACAATGAATACTATCTCAACTGCTCACCCCGCAGTGTTTATAGTAATGAAAAAAATATTATAAGAAAGGATGTGTACGGTATGGACCTTGTTTATCAGTTATGGGAAAACGTAAAAGCAGAGCTTAAAAGGAATACTTCCGAAACTGTTTATTCTGTCTGGTTTAATGAGCTTGCTCTTGATAGCTTTGACGGTGACTCCGTTGTGCTGACGGATGATCCATTCAGATGTAAAATCATCAATGATAAGTTTATTCCTCTGCTTGAAGAATGTTTCGAAAATGTAATGGGCTTTAAGATAAATGTTAACGTAATGCCCAAACAACAGAAAAACACAAAGAAAGAACCTCAGAAAGAATTCAAACTGTCAGACACTAATGAATCCACCTTTGATAATTTTATTGTAGGTGATTCTAATAAATTTGCTCACGCAGCTTCTCTTGCTGTTGCATCAGACCCCGGTAACACATATAACCCTCTTTTTATTCACGGCAATTCGGGTCTTGGCAAAACCCACCTTCTTAATGCTATCTGCAACGAGATTCTTAAAAATAATCCTGATGCATACATTATATATGTACGCAGCGAGGATTTTATGAATGAACTTATTGATTATCTTCAGAATAAAAAAGATACATCTGTTTTTCATAATAAATACCGCAATGCTGATGTTCTTCTTGTTGACGACGTTCAGTTTATTGCCGGTAAGCCCGCAACCGAGCTTGAATTTTTCCACACCTTTGAAACACTTGTAAAAGCAAAAAGTCAGATTGTTCTTACATCTGACCGTCCCCCGAAAGAAATTGCAACACTTGAGGAAAGACTCAGAAACAGATTTGAAAGCGGTCTTATAGCTGACATTCAGCCGCCTGACCTTGAAACAAGAGTTGCTATTATTAAAAGCAAGGCTGAGTCCTACGGTCTTGAAATTCCCCCTCAGATAATTCTTTTTATTGCAGAAAAAATTAAAAATAATATCCGTCAGCTTGAAGGCACAGTTAAAAAGATGAAGGCATATATGCATCTTGGCGAAGCACCAAACCTTGCAACTGCACAAAAAGCTATACGAGATATTTTCAGCGAAGGCGATCCCACACCTGTTTTGATAGATAAAATTATAGATGAAGTTTCACGCACATACGGTGTTACGGTTGAAGAAATAAAAGGTAAAAAGCACGATGCAAAATATGTTCTTCCCCGACATGTTGCAATGTATATAATCCGTGAAATGACACCTCTTACAAACAAAAAAGTTGCAGAGGTTTTCGGATTAAGCGACCATTCATCTGTTATGTATGCTTACAGAAGAATTGAAAATGAAAAGGAAAATAATTATTCTCTTAAAACAATTATTACCGATATTATGAAAAATGTTAAGCCGAACTGATGAAAAATTTTTTCCACTCTTTTCTTCACTTTCCACATTGATTTTTTCACATATTCCACATTCTAATTTTTCACGCGGAAAGTGTAAAAAACTTTTCTTAAAATTTTCACATTTCAATTTTTTCGTTTTTTAAGCTGTTTCAATGTTTAAAGAACTTTTCCACAAATTTCACAGACACTAATACTACTACTGAATAATTAACTATATCTCTTATACCGGAGGGAACCTGACATGAAAATTTACTGTGAAACCGCTGTACTCAGTGAAGCATGCCTTAATGTTCAAAGAGCAGTTTCAAACAAAACCACAATTCCTGCAATTGAAGGTATTCTCATTAAAGCAATAGGTAATGAGCTTCTTCTTACAGGCTATGATCTTGAAGTAGGCATCAGTACATCCATTCCTTGCCGTGTTGTTGAGCAGGGTGCAATTATTTTAAATGCAAAAATTCTTTGTGACATAGTACGAAAAATTCCCGGTGATCAGATTTATATTGAAACTGATGAAAGACTTCTTGCAACTATTAGAGGAGGAGAAGCAGAATATTCACTTATCGGCATTGACGGTAACGAATTTCCGGAGCTTCCCACTGTAAGCGGCGGTTATCCCGTTGTTATTGATCAGAAGCTATTAAAGGATATGGTGCGCCAGACAATTTTTGCTGTTTCGGTCAATGACAGCAAGGTTGTTCACACAGGTGTCAAGTTTGAAATAACTCAGAATCTTATCCGCCTTGTTGCTGTTGACGGCTCTCGTCTTGCTATGAGAACAGAGTCTGTAAACTATATGGGTGATGAGCTAAGCTTCGTAGTACCTGCAAAAACACTTAATGAAGTTACAAAGCTTATAGGCGATGATGAAGAAACAGTTTCACTTGGTGTAGGTAAAAGACACATTGTTTTTGAAATCGGAAACTACAGCATTGTTTCACGACTTCTTGACGGTGAATTTTTAAACTATAAAAATGCAATTCCCGCTTCTTGCACTTCAACGGCTGTTGTAAACACACGCGAGATGATTGAAAGTATTGACAGAACAAGTCTTATTATTACAGATAAATTCAAGAGTCCTGTAAGATTTATTTTTGATAATGATATTATAAGAATTTCTTCTGTTACTGCCCTCGGTACGGCTAATGACAGCTTCCCCTGTAAATATGAGGGTAATAAGATTGAAATAGGCTTTAATAATAAGCTTCTTCTTGATGCTCTTCGTGTGTGCGATTCAGATGAAGTTAAAATTGAACTGAACAGCAGCGCTGCACCTATTCTTATTCTTCCTACTCAGGGTGACAGATTCCTTTTCCTTATTCTTCCGATGAGATTCAAGAAGGACTGATAAAAAATGGCAATTAAAATTAAAGCAAAGATTAAAGAAAAGCCTGTTAAAGAAATATTTATTGACACAGATTTTATCCGTCTTGATGCTGCGCTTAAGCTTGCTGATGCAGTTCAGAGTGGCGGTCACGCAAAAATTATTATTCAGGACGGAGAGGTTAAGGTAAACGGTGAGGTGTGCACAATGCGAGGAAAAAAACTTCGCGACGGTGACACTGCAAGTGTACCTTTTATGAATATTCTTGTTAAAAAAAGATAAGGTGAAAAAATTATGGTCAGAGTAATGTCATTTAACCTGCGATGCACAAATGTAGGCGAACGAGAAAGAGAAGACAGAGTAGACGACTGTGTAAAAACAATTCTTGATTCAGGCTGTGAATTGCTCGGTGTACAGGAGGCTACTCCTGAATGGATGGCAGATCTTAATGAAAATCTGACAGATTGGAATTATATAGGTATTGGCAGAGGTGACCGCAAAGGCGGCGAAAGTGAATACAGCGCAATTTTTTATAAGAAAGACCGTTTTGATGTTATTGAAACAGGTAACTTCTGGTATTCAGATACACCTGATATTATGTCACCTTGCTGGACCTCATATCATCACCGAATTTGTACATGGGGAATTTTTTATGATAAAAAAGAGAATAAAAAATTTGCCCATGTAAATACACATATGGATTGTGATTTTGACCTTATTTTTAAGAGTATTCCGATTCTTAAAGAAAAAATTGAGCCGCTTATGGTTTATCCTCTTTCCTGTTCGGGTGATTTTAATTCATTTCAGAACGGCAGAGAATATAATGAAGTTGTAAAATTCCTTCGCGATTCAAAATTTGCTGCGCCGGATACAATGGATTATCTTACATATCACGATAATTGCCCCGAAAAGCATGAAGGACATATTATTGACTTTATATTTATTAATGATAAAGTAAAAGCTTATAAATACAGAGTGCTCAATGAAAAAATAAACGGCAACCATGCCTCCGACCACTTTGCTATTTATGCAGACCTTGAATATTGATAGTTAAAAAAAAGAGAGCTTTCGAAAAAATCGAAAGCTCATTTTTTATTCTTCGCTATTCTTTTTTTCAAGCTCAGCCTTACCTTCGGGAGTGTCGCGGTAGTAGTAAGTCTTGCTGGGCTTATGCGGTGTGGATTCCCATACCTCTTTTGCAACAGGTGCCCATTCTTCTGCAAATTTTCTGCACTTAGCGCAAAGGTCCTCTGCAGATTCCTGGTCAATAAGGTCGGTTGATTTTGCGCCTGTTTCTTTAACAATTCTGCACAGATAATCGGGGTTTTCAAGCATCGGGCAGGGACGCATGTGATTATCGTTAAACGGCTGATTTTTATAGAACGACATAAACAGCGGATTCTGCAGTGCCTCAAGTAAAGTATGAGTGCGGATATTTGAATCTGAGAAGTGAATGAAAACGCAGGGCTCAATATCTCCTGCAGAATTTACATGAAAATAGTTTCTGCCGCCTGCAATACAACCGCCGACATATTCTCCGTCACCCTGGAAATCCATAATGAACATTGATTTACCTGTTTTTGAATTTCTGAGGTCGCGGATTCTCTTATACATATATTTTCTTTGTTCGGGGTCGGGAATTAGCTCAGGCAGAGCACCTTTACCAAGAGGCATATAATTGAAATAAAGACTGAACATAACACCCTTTGAAATCATATCGTCAAGGAATTCGTCGCTTGTGACAGAATATATATTCTTGCTTGTGTAGCAAACGGAAATACCGAAAAGGCAGCCATTCTTTTTAAGAAGCTCCATAGCCTCAACGGAGGTTTTATAAGCACCGTCACCTCTGCGGAAATCGTTGCTTTCTTCATCGCCCTCAATGCTGATTGCAAGTGCAAGGTTGCCGACTCTCTTTAAATCGTCGCAGAACTGTTGGTCAATAAGAGTTGCGTTTGTATAGGCAAGGAAAGCACACTGCGGATATGTTTCGCAAAGCTTGAGAATTTCTTTTTTACAGATTAGCGGTTCTCCGCCGGTAAACATGTAAAGGTGTGTGCCAAGCTCACGGCCCTGTTCAACAATAGATTCCATTTCCTCATAGCTGAGTCTGAGCTTATGACCGTATTCTGCTGACCAGCAGCCTTTACATTTGAGGTTGCAGGCGCTTGTCGGGTCGATAAGAGTAATAAAAGGAATATTGCAATGATACTTTTCTCGATTTTCTCTTACTGTTTTTGTTCCGGCGGCAACACCTAAACCTAATGCCATTGCCATGCCATTAAAAACACCAGGGTCAAGGTCATTGATTGCACGAAGTACAAGCTGAGTGTAAACATTGTCAGGGTCAGCTGCACCTTCGCGGAATTTATCAAAATTTTTTGCAGGAAAAACCTTACCGGCAAAGGATTCAACCTTATCGACAAGCTTTACAAGGTTTTCGTGCGGATTTTTTTTGATATATTTTAAAGATTGCTCAAGTACAGCCGAAGCTGCGGCACGCTGTGCTTTTTCTTTAAGTGTCATAATAAAAACAGCGCTCCTTTTCTAAAAAATTACATACAGATACATTTTACCCAATATTCTAATATTTTAGCATAAAAAAGAATTATTGTCTATAAAAATATAAAATTAATTATTTATGTTTAAGAATTATAACTATTGCAATTGATACCTTTTTTTTATATAATATTTATTTGTATTAATATCTTAAGCATTTAAGGTGAAGAATGTGAAAAACACATCAACCGTTGCTGCAATCTCAACTCCTGTTGCGGCCGGAGGAATCGGAGTTATCCGTATTTCGGGCGACAATGCAATTGAAATTGCAAGCAGAGTTTTTCTTCCGTCAGGCAATAAGCAAGTTAATATGATGAAGGGTTATACTGCTGCACATGGCACTATAATTGACGCAGGCAAGCCGATTGATGAGGCGGTGTTGCTTGTTTTCCGTGCTCCTCACAGCTATACGGGTGAGGATGTTGCGGAAATTTCGTGTCACGGCGGTGTTTATGTTGTAAGCCGTGTACTTCGCGCAGTTCTCAATGCCGGTGCTCAGCCTGCTGCACCCGGTGAATTTACAAAACGCGCCTTTTTAAACGGTAAGCTTGACCTGACAGAAGCTGAGGCTGTTATGAGCCTTATTTCAGCTCAGGGTGAGCAGAGCGCAGGTGCGGCTCTGACTGCACTTGAGGGTGCACTCAGTAAAAAAATTCTTGCGGCTGCACAGATTCTGATTACAGATTCTGCTTATCTTGCCGCCTGGGTTGACTATCCCGATGATGAAATTGAAGAAATTTCAACTGACAAACTGATTTCTGATTATGAACAGGTGCTTGAATCGCTTGAATCACTGCTTTCAAACTATGATGCAGGCAGAGCTGTTACTGAAGGTGTTGACACAGTTATTGCAGGCAAACCGAATGTAGGTAAAAGCACACTGATGAATTATATTGCAGGCTTCAGGCGCTCAATAGTAACAGATATAGCCGGCACAACGCGTGATGTTGTTGAGGACACAGTAAGGCTTGGCAATGTTGTGCTTCACCTTGCAGACACAGCCGGAATCAGAGAAACTGCAAATGAGGTTGAAAAAATAGGTGTTGATTTTGCTGTCGGCAGGGTAGAGAGAGCTTCACTAGTACTTGCAGTTTTTGACCTTTCGCGTGAAACTGACAGTGAGGATATGGCTGTGCTTGAGCTTTGCAAGGGCAAGTGTGCTGTTGCAGTTGTCAATAAAGATGACCTTGAACCGAAATTTGATAAATCTGTGCTTAATCAGTTTGAGCATATTGTTTATATCAGCGCAAAGGACGGCACAGGTGCTGAAAAATTAGCTGAAGCAGTTGAAAAGGCGCTTGGTACCGACAATGTTGATACATCAGCGGCACTGCTTGCAAATGAAAGACAGCGCATTTGCTGTGAAAAAGCGGCAGAATGTGTCCGTGAGGCTATTTCGGCACTTAAGATGAACATGACACTTGATGCTGTAACAGTCAGCACAGACAGTGCAATAAACGAGCTTCTCACATTGACTGGCGAGAAAGCAACCGATGCAGTAATAAATGAAGTGTTTTCAAGATTCTGTGTCGGTAAATAAAAAAATGACAAAAAATGACATTTTTAGTATAGAAGTGAAATTATGAAGTATTTTGCAGAAAATGTAGATATTGCAGTTATTGGCGGCGGTCACGCGGGAATTGAGGCGGCGCTTGCTTCTGCGCGCCTTGGTTGCAAAACAATTATGTTTGCAATCAACCTTGATTCTGTCGGCAATATGCCTTGCAACCCCTCAATCGGCGGCACATCAAAGGGTCATCTTGTGCGCGAGATTGATGCGCTCGGCGGTGAAATGGGAATTGCCGCAGATAAAAACACATTGCAGACACGAATGCTTAACACAGGTAAAGGCCCTGCTGTTCATAGCCTTCGTGCTCAGATTGACAGGCGCAGATACTGTGCATATATGAAAAATGTAATAGAAAATCAGCCCGATTTGCAGCTTAAGCAGGCTGAAATTGTATCTGTCACCCGTGATGAAAACGGTTTGTGGCATCTTTTTACGCGTTTAGAGGCTGAATATACGGCAAAATGTGTAATTCTTGCAACAGGTACATTCCTTGGCGGCAGAATCTTCGTGGGCGATGTTTCTTATGAAAGCGGTCCTGACGGTATGTTTCCGGCAACGGAGCTTGCACAGTCTTTAAAGGATTTAGGTGTGAGCTTGCGACGATTTAAAACGGGCACACCGCCAAGGCTTAACCGCAACAGCATTGATTTCAGTGTAATGGAGCCTCAATACGGCGATGAGCACAAGGTTCCGTTTTCTTTCGGCTTTGAAGGTGAAATTGAAAACACTGAAGCCTGCTATGTAACATATACAAATGAAAGGACAAAGCAGATAATTCTTGATAATTTGCACCGCTCTCCGCTTTATGGCGGCAAGATTGACGGTGTGGGTCCGCGATACTGTCCGAGCATTGAGGATAAAATTGTCCGCTTTGCAGAAAAAGAAAGACATCAGCTTTTTGTTGAGCCTTGCGGAGGAGATACTCAGGAGATGTATCTGCAAGGTCTTTCTTCCTCTCTGCCCGAAGATGTTCAGCTTGAATTTCTTCATACAATACCCGGTCTTGAACATGCACAGGTTATGAGAACAGCCTATGCAATTGAATATGACTGTGTTGACCCTCTTTCGCTGCGTTCAAGCTTGGAATTCCGTGATTTTGAAGGACTTTACGGTGCAGGACAGTTCAACGGCTCAAGCGGTTATGAAGAAGCTGCTGCACAGGGTCTTGTTGCAGGTATCAATGCGGCAAGAAAGATAAAAGGACTTGAACCTGTAATTCTTGACCGCGCAGGAAGCTATATCGGCACACTGATTGATGACCTTGTCACAAAAGGATGTACCGACCCGTACAGAATGATGACTTCTCGCTCCGAATACCGTCTGCTTTTAAGACAGGACAATGCAGACCAACGATTAACTCCTCTTGGCAGAGAGATTGGTCTGATAGGGGATGACCGCTGGGAAAAATATAACCGCAAGCTTGAAATGATAGCTGAAGAGGCGGAAAGAGTAAAGCTTGTTGTTATTCACCCGTCCGCCGAGTTAAACGAAATGCTTGTTTCACGTGAAACATCTGCGTTAAACATAGGTGTAAGAATGGTTGAGCTTCTCAAAAGACCTCAGATAAGCTATGCTGACCTTGCTCCCTTTGATAAAGAAAGACCTGAGTTACCTTACGAGGTTTACGAACAGGTTGAAATTTCAATCAAATATGAAGGCTATTTAAAGAGGCAGGAGGCTCAGGTTGCGGAAATGCGCCGCCTTGAGGTAAAAAAACTGCCTGAAAATATAGATTACTCAAAAATCGTCGGTCTGCGCCTTGAGGCTGTTGAAAAGCTAAATAAGGTTCGCCCCGAAAATATCGGACAGGCTTCAAGAATAAGCGGTGTCAGTCCGGCAGATATTTCCGTTCTGCTTATTCGTCTGAGCGAGAATTAAAGGAGAAACTGCAATTATGTCTATGATAGATTTAAAATTATTAAAAGAAGAAGCAGAAAGACTCGGTGTTGAGCTTGATGAAACAGCTCTTTCTAACTTTGATGCATTTGCATCTATGCTTGTTGATTGGAACAGCAGAATCAATCTGACCGCTATAACTGACCCTATGGGTATTGTATATAAGCATTTTGCCGATTCTCTAACAGCTTTTGCCGCTGTTGATGTGCCCAAGGGAGCAGGCTTTATTGATGTTGGCACAGGCGGCGGTTTCCCCGGCATACCGCTTCTTATTGCAAGACCCGACCTTTACGGTGTTATGCTTGACAGCACAAAGAAAAAGCTGATGTTTGTTGACTATGCTCTGGGTAAGCTCGGTCTTGAAGAGCATGGAAGAACTTTACATATGAGAGCTGAGGAGGCAGGAATCAAGCTTCAGCTGCGCAACAGATTTGATTTTTCGTTCTCACGCGCTGTAGCTAATTTGCGCGACCTTTCCGAATATTGCCTTCCTTTAACAAAGGTTGGCGGAACTTTTGTTGCTCTTAAGGGCGCAAAGGCTCAGGAAGAAATTGAAGAAGCAAAAACAGCTATTAAAATCCTCGGCGGCGAAATAGCTGATGTAAAACAGATATTCCTCAGCGATATGGGCGAAAGAAACATAGTTGTTATCAAGAAAGTTTCGCCAACACCGCCCAAATATCCGCGAGCTTCGGCAAAAATTGCAAAAGAACCGCTCGGAATGCCCAAAAAATAAGAATATCAGGCACTTTTATGTCGCACGGTTTTGCTGGACAAGCTCCTGTTTTTCTGCTAACATCATGGCAGAAGGCAGGAGCTTATGTATTTTCGAAAAGGAACTTGATTATGAAACAGAAAAGACAGATAGCAGGACAAATTTTGCTGATTGAACAGGAAAGCATTGTACCTAACCCGAATCAGCCAAGACTAAGGTTTGATTTTGATGAGCTTAACGGACTTGCGGAAAGCATCCGCGCCAACGGTCTGCTTCAGCCACTTACAGTCAGACCTACAGAAGAAGGTAAGTTTGAGCTGATAGCAGGGGAAAGGCGGCTTATAGCAGCGAGAATGGTAGGTATTTCAAAAATACCCTGCATTATGATGAACATAGACGATGAAAAATCTGCTGTTTTTTCTCTGATTGAAAACATTCAGCGACAGAACTTAGGCTTTTTTGAAGAGGCGCTTGCAATAGACAAGCTTAACAAGGATTTTGGTCTGAGCCGAGAGGATATATCAAAAAGACTCGGAAAGGCACAGTCCACAATTTCAAACAAGCTCCGTTTACTTGCTCTCACAGCTGAAGAACAGCAGAAAATAGTAAAGGAAGGCTTATCTGAAAGGCACGCGAGGGCACTTCTGAGGCTTGAGGACAGCAAAATGCGCGCAAGAGCGCTCAGTATTATAGCAGATAAGCATCTGACAGTTGCTGAAAGCGAGCGAATGATTACTCAGATGCTTGGAAGAAAAAAGAACAGCAGAAGAATTCCTCTTCACAGCATCCGCGATGTAAGGCTGTTTGTGAACACACTCAATCACGCAGTTGACACAATCCGCAGGGCAGGCATTGATGCAGATTCTGTAAAAAGCGAAACTGAGGAATACATAGAATATGTTGTGCGTATTCCTAAGCAACCGGGAACAACCCCTGTGCTCAAAGCCAAGGCGCAGGCGGTTTCCACATAAAAGGTTCTGTTTCAACGGAACCGACCCATATCTTTCTCTTTCACACCCCACATCCGGCAAAAGGGCAGGCGTTAATCCGTCTGTCCTTTTGTCATTTAATGCCTCAATATATGTATATATTCAGTAAGAATTATGAAACGAGATAAACTGCAGTATGGAAAAATGTTTCACGTGAAACAGCGTGCCGCTGTACCCGATACCTCAATTAAGTTGATATATAAAACATCAGTGATAGAGCGGGATAAGATTAATTTGTAAATTACAGTTTAATTCGGAGTTAGGAATTATGAATTAGGAATTGATGGCGGGTCACACGCACCAGTATATAATGGGTGTACGCGCAAGCTCACCCTTTATTCCTAATTCTGCATTCCGATTTCCTAATTTTTTCCCCGACAAACGGTAAATTATCGAAACAATATTTAATAAATATAATCGATATAAATTATTTTCATTAAAAGTTCAATATTCACGGATAAAAACAGGTTTTTGTACGGTTGACAATAAAGATGAGGGGCTGTATAATAAAACGCAGGAAAGGTGGTTTTTTGTCGCAATGAAACAGCTTATGGAAAAACTTAAATCAACCCCTGCAGGGTGGGAAACCACTCCGCTTGAAAGAAAGAGTTATTATCTCTATTTTGCAGGTCAGAATGCTATTTATTTTCTGCTTGCAAATTATCTCACAACTTATCTGATGTTCCTTGGCATCAATCCTGCAAAGTCTGCGGCGGTTATGCTTGCAGTTAAAATATGGGATGCAGTAAATGATGCTTTATTCGGAGTTATTTTCGACTCCGTAAAATTTAAAAGCGGCAAGAAATATCTGCCCTGGCTTAAAATTTCAACAATTCTTACTCCTTTGGCAACGCTTCTGCTTTTCTGTATACCGAAAAGCTCCGGTGAAACGATGAAGCTTCTCTGGTTTGCTGTTGCTTACATTATTTGGGATACGGCATATACACTGTGTGATGTGCCGATTTATGGCTCAATCACCGCAATGACACGAAATCTTGAAGAAAGAAGCTCCATGCTGTCTTATAAGAGTATCTGGGCAGGTGTAGGCATTGCTTTCATTACGGTTGTTGGTACAGTGTTTGTCAGTGAGCATGTAGGTCTGAGCTATGCCTGGGTTGCTGCCGCTGTGGCTGTATTTGCTTTTGTAACAATGGTGCCCGTGCTTAAAACCCTCAACGAGCGCTATGTTCCCACCGAAGAAGAAAGCTTTACAATACGCAGAATGCTCAGCTATCTTTTCAAAAACAAGTATCTTCTTATTTATTATGTAGGTTTCTTCTTCTATTCTGCCGCAAATATCAGCGGTGCGCTCAATCTTCTTGTTTCCTACTATTTGTTCAACGATACACTCTTCTCTCTTATTGTAAGCGCCTGCGGTACAGTGCCTTCGCTCATTTTCTCTCTTCTTGTGCCTACAATGCTGCGCAAGATAGACAAAATGAAGCTGTATAAGCTTTGTGCAGTGCTGATGGTAGTTCTCAGCCTCATTATGTGGCTTGTCGGCTACAATAACCTTATTCTTCACATTGTACTCTATGTTATCCGTTCTGTTCCGCTTGCAATTATCGGTGTCATCATGTTTATCTTCACACCCGACTGTGCTGAATACGGTAAATTCAAGAGCGGTATTGAGGCAAAGGGAATTACTTTTGCAATCCAGACCTTTATGGTCAAGCTTACAGCCGCTATTTCCGGTGCTCTCGGTATGTTCCTGCTTGGCCTTAAATCGACAGGCTGGATTACGGTTGAGGTTGAAAGCTTTGAAGAGCTTCAGGCGCTTGGTGTTCAGCAGAGTCAGCACGCACTTGATGTGCTCTGGTTCAGCTACGCAATGATTCCTGCAATCGGCTGTCTTATCGCATATATAATCTGGCATTTCTATAAGCTCAATGACAAGGATGTTCAGGTTATGACTGACTGCAATGCGGGAAAAATCACACGCGACGAAGCAGAGAAAATGCTCAGCAGAAAGTATTAATAACGGTAAAATTTCAGGGCGTATATACGCCCTGTTTTTTTGTAACTTTTTGTAATAATTTTAAGAAACCCGAAAAGCCTTGATTTTGCTTGGTTTTTGTGTTTTACAGCTTAACAAGGTATACACATAAATGACATAAAATGTCATTTATAATTCTTAAAATAATATTAAAAAACCATTTTGACACCGTTTTGTAACCTTTTGTAACTTTTTAGATTTTCCACAAAAAACAAGCCCTCCCCATGTGGTCAGAGCTCAAGTAAAACCGCACATTTAGTGTTTTTAGTAAAAAAACTGCCAATTCTTTTGGTCAAAATGCATAAATTTGAATCTTGTATGAATTTGACAATCCGTCAGTTCGGCTCTATAATTGCAGTTGTCACGGTCGATAATAACCATCAGAGGAAACTTCATCCCGAATTTCCAAAGAGCACAGATAATATTTCCTGTGCAAAAAGTTAAGGAGCGATTAGATGATAACAAAAATCAAGACAAAGGCGAGAGCAATGAGCACGTTCAAAAAAATCGTTGCAATTGTCCTGGTGCTTGCCGTGCTCAGCACAATAACAGCTTTTGCTGCTGAAAACGCAGGCTACTATGTTGAGCTTGATGACGGAGAATCTAAAACCACCATATATACCACAAGCACTTCCCCGCGTGAAATTATTGAGGAAGCAGGTTTTGAGCTTTCAGCTCTTGACACGCTTGACCTTGACGGCTTTATCGCAGGTGAGGACAGTGCAATCCGTATTGAGCGTTCATGCCTTGTCGGTGTAAACGATGAAAGAGGTACGGTTTATTTCACATTTAACGGTACAGTTGCTCAGGCTATAAGTGAGGCTGAGGTTACCGTAGGTGAAAACGACCTTGTTAACTATGAAAATGCCACAACAGTCAGTGACGGTATGATTATTTCCGTTGCACATGCTTTTCCCGTGGCTGTTCGTGCTTACGGTAAACACATCAACCTTGAAATGGCTGTAGGCACAGTTGCCGATGCACTTAAAAAGGTTGGAATTACTCTTGGTGAAAACGATGTTGTTTCACACGACCTTTCAGAGGTTGTAAGCAGCGGCATGGTAATTTTTGTTGACGAAGTTATTTACAAAGAAAAGTCAGAAACCGAGTCAATTCCCTTTGATAAAACAACAAAAAAGAGCGACCATTTTGCAATCGGCACCACAAAGGTTACAACCAAGGGTGTAAACGGTGAAAAAGAGGTCTGCTACAAGGAAAAATATGTCAACGGTAAGCTGGTTGACAGTGTTGTGCTCAGTGAAAAGGTTACTAAAAAGCCTGTAACTCAGGTTACTTCCATCGGCACAAAGAAAATTGAAAAGGTTAAAGCAAAAGGCGAGCCTGTTTCAAAGCTCGGAACAACCGAGCTTGATGCAAACGGTGTGCCTGTAAATTACACACGCGTTATTACAGGCAGCTCAACGGCATATTACGGCGGCGGCAATACAGCAAGCGGCAGACCGGCAAAGGTTGGTCATGTTGCCGTTGACCCAAATGTTATTCCCTACGGAACAAAGCTTTATATTGTTGCAACCGACGGCACTGTTTACGGTTATGCAATTGCAGCGGACACAGGCGGATTTGTGACAAACGGCACAAACACTGTTGTAGATGTTTATCTTGACACATATGACGAGTGTGTACAGTGGGGCAGAAGAAATGTAAATATCTATGTTCTTGGTTAAAAATTACGGACGGCTTGCCGTCCGTTTTTTTGTGCGAAGCGCACACCAGATGCCTCAATTAAATTGATACACAATATAACTGTGATACAACGAGATAAAATTTTGCTACAAATTGCAGTTTGGCGGCGAGTCGCCGCAGACTATATCTCAATTAAATTGATAAGCAAAAATCAGTGATAAATCGAGATAACTACAATTTTCAAATTATACATGTCGATATGTGACCTTGCGATCACTCGATATATTTTGCGTTGCAAAATTCGATATGTTTTCGCTTGCAGCTCAAA
>JAZQGE010000054.1:0-29079 GCA_045539895.1 Acutalibacteraceae bacterium | reverse complement strand
GGCTTTCTGCCGGGCTGTGTGCCGAAGATGTAGGGAAGCTCAAGAACAGCAACATCAAAGTTTTCATCAGCAAAGGAGAATGCGACCTCTTCCTGATCGATTCTGCTGCGGATGTAGGGATGTTTTTCAGTAAGCTTCATTTCGGGTTTTTCTTTTGCAAGATATGCAAAGTAAGAGCCGAGGATAACAGCATTTTTCATGCCGATTTCTTTACAGATGGGAAGAAGTCTCTTGAGGGGAGCGATGTTGTACTTGTAGTAAGCATCGTAAACAGGTGCGGGGAATTCAACGCGCTCGTCAATACCTGCGGCAAATACGAAGCAGTCGCAGCCGGTCATCATTTCCTTGATTTCTTCGTCTGACTTTTCGTAGATGTTGCAGAACTCAATTTCCATCTCTTCGGGGATGGGAGCTCCTTCGGGAAGAGGGGGAAGAGCAACGCTCTTAACCTGGTGACCTCTCTCAATAAAAATTCTTGCGGCTTCGCTGCCAAGCAGACCTGTGCCGCCAATCATAAATACTTTCATTTTATTCACACTTACAGGGCAATGCGATGAACATTGCCCTGCACCTTTCTTATTATTAACCCTGTGCGTATGCGCCGACCTGCATCATAAAGTCACCAAGCTGTGCACCGAATTCGGGAGCACCATCCATAATAAGCTTGCCTGACTTAACGGATTCAAGCATGTCGTCTGTCTGCATAAGAATACCGAGAGCGCTGTCGAAATTATCAAAGCGCATTGTGAAGAAAGGCATTGCGCGCTTGTATTCGCCTCTGCCTGCTCTTGACTTACCTGCCTTGATGCGGATATATGCGCTGATCTCGGGATAGCCGTTAACAGCCCAGGAGTAAACACGGTCGGGGCTCTTTGAGGTCCAGTCGTGAACTGCCTCGTGACCGTTCTTGTTGAGCGTGCTGATACCGCTGGAGAGCAGATAGAAGTAGCACTTTACAAGAAGCTTCTTTGTTTCCTCATCCTGCGGAGGCTCTTTGGCTGTGAGGAGTGAGGACATTTTAAGAAGAACCATCATGAAGGAAGCAAAAGCACCTGTGTGCTTTGCAAGGCCCTTCATTTTGGGAAGGTACTGCGGCTTAATCTGACCCTTGAAGAATGCGTTGAGTGCTTCAATGCTCTTGAACTCAAGCTCAACATGAGCGTTATTTGTGAGCTTATCTGTGTGAACAATCCACTCGCCGTTGTTTACAACAAGGTGTGTGCCGACTTTGCCCTCGGGAACATCCGGGCAAAGCGCACTGATCTGGTAGATTGTGTGAGCGTGCTCAAACTTCTTTGCAAGGTTAGGTACATCGTTGGCAATGACCTTGATAAGCGGGATTGCAGCACAGAGGAAAATTTTATTGGTAAAAACTTCGTCTCTTGTAGACATAAAAATCAATCCTTTCTGCCGTTAAAGTGAAGCTTAAAATTAAACTTCGTCGTCCCAATCGTCGTCAAGCTCAAAGTCAGCGTTCATTGCTTCACGAACAGCTGCGATGATACCGTTGGAGTCGATACCGAGAGTGGACATGATGTCCTCGTGCAGACCGATGGGAGCAAACTGGTCCTGAATACCAAGACGCTTGAATGCACAGCCCTTACCTGTTTCTGCAATAACCTCTGCAACAGCAGCGCCAAGACCGCCGATTACGCTGTGGTCTTCAACTGTGATGATACGGCGAGTATCCATAATAGCTTTGACAACAGCCTCTTTATCAAGGGGCTTGATTGTATGCATGTTGATAACTCTTACCTTAAGACCGTCTGCATTCTCAAGGAAGTTTGCAGCCTGAAGAGCCTGGAAAGCACATGAACCGCAAGCGATAACGGTGATGTCTGTACCTTCTTTGAGCTGAACAGCCTTGCCGACCTCGAAGCCGTAGTCTGTTGTTTCGTAAAGAACACGGTCGAAACCGCGGTTGATACGGATGTAGTAGGGGCCGGGATTCTCATATGCTGCACGGACTGCGTTAACGGTTTCAAGACCGTCTGCAGGGCAGATGAGAGTGATGTTGGGCATTGAACGAACAACAGCCATATCGCAGATTGCGTGGTGTGTTGAGCCTGCCTGACCGAAGGATGTACCTGCGTGTGTAGCAATAATTTTTGCGTTTACATTCTGGTAGCAGATGTCTGTGTGAAGCTGGTCGGCGCTTCTGAGAGAAGCGAAGACGGAGAAGGTTGAAAGGAAGGGAACAAGACCTGCCTTTGCCATACCTGCAGCAACACCGAACATGTTCTGCTCAGCAATACCTACATTGAAATATCTGTCCGGGAAATGTTCACCGAACATACCGATTTTTGTTGATTTACCAAGGTCAGCTGTAAGAGCAACAACATCGTCATGCTCCTGACCGAGTTCTACGAGTGTTTTGCCGTAGTATTCAGCTGTTGAAAAAGCTGTGGATTCAGTAGCTGTATATGTAAGTCCGCCTGCCATAGCTTATGCACCCTCCTTTTCTGCTCTCTCGCAGCGCTTCTTGTAGAATGCTTCGAGGCTCTTCTTTGCAAGTTCGTATTTCTCTTCGTTAAGAGCACCGTAGTGCCACTTGTAATCGCCTTCCATGTAGTCAACACCGCAGCCCTTGACTGTGTTTGCAACAATCATAACGGGCTTCTCTGTGTTTTCGTATGCGTAGTCAATAGCTTCGCACAGCTCTTTGATGTTGTTACCGTCAATTTCAATGACATGGAAGCCGAATGAACGCCACTTGTCACAGAAGGGTTCAAGCTTCATAACTTCTTCTGTCGGACCATCAATCATGCACTGGTTACGGTCAACAAAAGAGATGACATTTGTGATGTTGTAGTGAGCAATTGTCATTGCAGCCTCCCAGTTGGAGCCTTCGTCACACTCACCGTCGCCAAGGATACAGAATGTCTTGTAGTCCTTACCCTTGATTCTTGCTGCAAGACCTGTGCCTGCTGCAATTGAAAGACCGTGGCCGAGGGAGCCTGTTGAAGCATCTGCGCCGACAACCTTATTGGAGTCAAGGTGAATACCCATCTTGGAGTTGGAAAGGTTGAAGGTCTTGAGCTGCTCGGGGTCGTTGTAACCGTAGTCGCAAAGAACTGCGGCATAAGCAACACCTGCGTGACCCTTACTGAGGATAAAGCGGTCTCTGTCTTCCCAGTTGGGGTTATCCTTATCAAGGTGCATATACTTGTGGTAGAGAACTGTCATCATATCCATGACACTCATACCGCCGCCGATGTGGGCGCTGCCTGCCCAATAAGTTGTATCAAGGCAGAGCTTGCGAAGCTCGTGTGCCTTTTTTTCGAGTGCAAGCCACTCTTGCTTGGTTAATGGCATTTCTTTTTTCCTCCTGTGAAAATATTAGTTTATTTTATTCTCTCTTACAGAGAATTTAAATCAGAAAAGTTCGGGATGATTCTTTGCTACAACCTTGAATGCTTCGTCAGCAACTTCAAGTGTAAGGTCAATATCCTTATCTGAAAGAGCAGCATTGATAAAGTGGTTGTGATGGCTGGAGAAGAATATACCTCTCTTGACACATTCTGCAACCCATTCCTGATGGAGCATCATTGAATCATCGTTTGCTATGCGCAGATAGAAGAGCGAAGGCTCACCCGAAACAACAAGGTCAAAGCCGTTGTTTGCAGCAGCATCCTTAAGACCGTTTGTGAGCTTGAGACCCTTCTCGCGGAAGAGAGTGGGAGTGTCAAGCTTTTTCATCTTGTTGATACAAGCAATACCTGCTGCGAAGGGAATAGCACTCATCCAGTAGCTGCCTGTGTAGCTCAGTGAGCTGACAGCACTCTTGAGTGACTCTTTACCGCAAAGGCAGGAAACATTCCAACCGTTTGCAAGTGCCTTACAGAAGCAGATAAGGTCAGCCTCAAAACCGTAGTAATGGTCAGAGCCTGCTATGTCAAGTCTGAAGCCGCAGCGGACGTCGTCAACGATAAGAACAATGCCCTTGCGTGTGCAAAGCTCACGGACCTTCTGCCAGTAGCCGTCGGCAGGTGTTTCGTTGTCGCGGTAGTTGCCGTGCATGTAAGGTGTGGAAATGAAAGCTGCAACCTCGCCGTCATTTTCTTCTACAAGCTTTTCAAGTGCTTCAAAATCGTTCCAGTCAACATAGAGATTGTTAGCAACATCCTCGGGGATAACACCGGGGTAGTCAACCTTCTGTGTCCAGGGAGAAACACCGTGGTAGAATCCGTTTACAAAGATAATCTTCTTGCGGTGTGTTGCTGCACGCGCTGTCATGATAGCACATGTTGTAACATCGTTACCGTTCTTTGCAAAGAATGCCCAGTCAGCACAGTTGACAGTGTCAACCATAAGCTCTGCAAACTCAAGCATAACCTTGCCGGGGGAAGTCATACAGTTGCCGAGCTTAGCCTGAGCCATAGCTGCAGCATCAACATCCTTGTCGTTGTAGCCGAGAACATTGGGGCCGTATGCGCACATATAGTCGATGTATTTGTTGCCGTCAACATCCCAGAAGTATGTGCCCTTTGCCTTCTCGCCGAAGAGCGGCCAGTCACATACGGGGATGAAGTTACCCTCTGCAGGGCCGAGGTGACCGTAAACACCTGAGGGAATTACTTTTGTGGCTCTGTCAAAAAGCTCACGGCTTTTTGTGTGGTCATAAATAGGGAAACTCATTCTTGCTGCACCTCCGTTTATGCTAAGTACAGAGCTACTCTGTCGAGTATTCTGTTGAGATTGTCGATCATGTTGATCATGCCCTTCATCTCGATCTTGCCCTCGCCTATGCAGGCAACAGCATTGACCTTACCGTCGAACAGGTCACGCGCAAGATCTATGTCTGCAAACTCCATGAATGCACGGGGCTTTTCGCAGCGCTGCTTGACTGTGACAAGTCTGTGGTTCTTTACGCGGATTGTTGCTGCAACATCATCCTTGATGCTGAAGGCGATTTCACCGTCGGGAATGAGGTGAGCGGAGAATTTACCGATCTCATCATTGTTTGCAATCTGTGAGAGAGCAACAGAGATGGTGTAGAACATGAGTCTTGTGCTGGTTTCGAAGAACTCTCTGTCCTCAAGGTCTTCCGGTGTGGGACGCATAAGGGCTGAAAGACGGTCTGTAAGAGCTGTGAAGCCCTTGAGCAGGAAGCCAATGTGCTGGAAGCCCTTGGTGGGGATAGGTGTAACTGTGCCGTCGATAAGTCCGTTGAATTTTTCGCATGAGCTGAACGGAAGCTTAACATCGCACTTGGAGCAGCCCTGCTCCATGCGGCATCTACCGTTTTTGAAGTAGATGGTAGCCTTGGGGCCGCCTGCTACATCGAAGCCGATTGAAACGGGCTTCTGGTTGGAAATGATTGCGGATGCGACGGGGTCGATCTCGCAAAGATTTTCAAGTGTGCCGAGAACGGCATACATGTTTATGTAAGCCATTGTCTTTGAATCTGTCAAAGCACTTTCCTCCTTAGTAGGCAACGGTTACAAGTTGCCTATAATAATATCAATTTATTTTAACAGTTAATTATAATACTTGTCAAGAAAATTATATTAATTTAACAAATTGTTTATATCGATTTTTCTTTCTTTCGTCATTGTGACGAAAATTAATGACTATTTATGTTGAAGTTGCAATATGAAATTGCTTTTGGATTGATATAATTATTTGCGTAAATAATAACAGCCTGCAAAGCGGTTAAGCTAAGCAGGCTATTTATAAAGAAAGAAAAATTATTTATTGAGTTCCTCTGAAAGCATACGGTTGATTGTTGCAGGGTCGCCTGTACCGCGAAGCTCGCGCATTACACAGCCGAAGAGTGACTGCATAGCCTTTGTTTTGCCGCTCTTATAATCGGCAACAGCCTTGTCGTTTTCAGCAATTACACGGCGTACAGTGTCAAGAAGAGCGCTTTCGTCAATCTTTGCATTAAGTCCGTTTTCTTCGCAGAATGCGGCTACATCAACATCCTTTTCGAAAACTGCAGAAAGAACCTTCTTGCCTGCTGCGCGTGTGATTTCGCCGCCCTCAACAAGCTTTATAATCTCGGAAAGCTTATCTGTGCTGATGTCAAGAGAGGTGAGCTCAAGGCGTTTCATAATACCCATGCACTCGGTGAGAATCCAGCTTGCGGCAGATTTTGCACTGCAGCCCGATGCCACAACAGCATCAAAGGTGTCGCAAAGCTTACGGTCGGATGCAAGTACAGCTGCTTCTTTTGTCGGAATACCCATATTCTCGTAGTACTTTGTCTTTTCGTCTGCCGTTGCGGGCATTGAAGCCTTGATTTCGCTGAGCCATTCATCGTCAATGACAATGGGCATAAGGTTGGGGTCGGGGAAATAGCGGTAATCCGCCTCTGTTTCCTTGTTACGCATGGGGAATGTGCGGCGCTTTACATCGTCCCAACGGCGTGTTTCCTGAACAAGCATCTCTGTGTGGCGTTCAATAGCATCAACATGACGAACCTTTTCAAATTCAATTGCATCCTTGATTTCAGAAAGTGAGCTCATGTTCTTGATTTCGGAACGCACACCGAGCTCGTCACTGCCTTCGGGGCGGACGGAGATATTTACGTCGCATCTCATAGCGCCCTCTTCGCATTCGGAAATACCTGCAAACTGAAGGCTTGATTTGAGCTTTTTGAGGTATTCTATAACCTCGTCTGCCGAACGGAAATCGGGTCGGCTGACAATTTCGATAAGCGGAACACTTGTACGGTTGAAGTCGACAAATGATGTGTTTGTAGCCTCGTCGTGAACGAGCTTACCTGCGTCCTCTTCAACATGAATCTGCTTTATGCCGATTTTTCTCTCGCCTATTTCAACCCAGCCGTCTGTACAGATGGGGTGGAAGAACTGAGTTGTCTGATAAGATGCAGGAAGGTCGGGGTAGTAGTAACTCTTTTTATCAAAAGTGCTGTACTGGTTGATTTTACAGTTGAGCATAAAGCCTGCTTTTACTGCAAGCTCAATTGCGTGTTTGTTTGTAACGGGGAGCATGCCGGGCATACCGCAGCAGGCAGGGCATACACAGTCGTTAGGCTCTTTGGGGCTTGAGTGGCCTCCGCAGGAGCAGAAAAGCTTCGAATCGGTTGAAAGCTCTACATGAGTTTCAAGACCTATGACAAGTTCGTATTTCATTGTTTATGCCTCCCTCTTCTCAACACTGTGAGCAATGCTCATAAGCACACTGTCCTGATATGTGTCTGCGATAAGCTGAACACCCTTTGTTACCATTGCAGGCATACCCGTGATTGAGGAGAGCGCAGTGTAAACACTTTCTTCAAACACCTTTTCAAATGCTTCAAGTGCATCGTAGGGCTTGTATTCTGCCTTGCTGCATGCGGGGGTAAGAATTGCATCAAATTTTGCAAACAGCTCTTTCATTGCGGCATATACAACAGCGCGTACACGCATTGACTTATCGTAGCATGAATCATATTTTGCCTTTGAAAGTACATCTGAACCATAAATGATAGTTGCCTTTGTAAGGAAGCCGAATGCTTCTGTACGGCTCTTAACATAAAGCTCGTCAATGTTTTTGTATTCGGGTGTGCGGTAGCCGTATTTTACACCGTCAAAACGGGAAAGATTGTTTGTTGTTTCGGCTGCCATAAGAATCTGCCATGCTGTCTGTGCCTGCTTTACAAGGTTGAGCGAAACCTCTGTAACCTGAGCGCCGAGAGCCTTGAGCGATTCAATATATGCATCAAGCTTTGCTTTGACAGCATCGTCTGCGCTGTCCTTAAGCTCCTTGATAACGGCAATGTTCATGCCCTTTACATCTTTATCAAGTGAGTATTCGTACTTTTCTTCAGGAAGGCTTGTGCCGTCCTTGCTGTCGTGACCTGCAATAACGGTGAGAATTTCTTTAACACCTTCAGCATCTGCTGCTGTGACACCAATCTGCTCACCTGAGCAAGCGCAGGCAATAACACCGTAGCGTGAAACTGTGCCGTAGGTGGGCTTGATGAAGTCAACACCGGAAACAGCGGCTGCGCGTCTGGGAGCACCGTTGAGGTCAACATTAAGTGCCGCTTTTATTTCACCGCTTGCAACAAGTGCTGCAGCAGCACCCTTGAGTGTTTCGTCAGTACCGTCTGTGAAATAAGAGGTTTCGCCCATGAGGTCAAGACCGAATTCACCGACATTTGTTTTGCCTGAAACTTTGTAGCCTGCCTTCTCAAGTCTTTCAACAGCCTCTGCACTGAAAAAAGGCTTGAAGTTTTCAAGCATGCGTGAGCCTGCTGTTGCAGGAACACCCTTTACAAGAATTGTATCGTCTACAGCAATTTTGCCTGTAGTATCAATTTTGTTGATATAGTATTTCACCTGTGCCACCTCACTTTACAAGTCTGGGAACCTGCCAGCTGTCCTCGGTGCTCTGGGGAGCGCCTTCGAGCAGGGCACTGCGCTCAAAGAGCTGACTTCTCTTGTCCTCACGCAGAATATTTGTCATGGGCATTACATATACCATAGGCTCAACCTCGGCTGTGTCAATGACCGCAAGGTCAGCCTCATTTTTACTCATTGAGTCAAGGATTGACTGCATCTTTTTCTTCTCGTCATCTTTGAAGCTCAGCTCATTGACTTGTTCAAGGTCGCCGAACTTGTTCTGCTTTGCCTGCTGAGCTGTTTTCTTTGCAGCAGGGGCAGCAGTGCCGTCTGAGCTGCCTGAGCCGAGAATTTCTGCGCCGCCCTTGCCGCGGATGCTTACATTTGCTTCGAAGAGCTGAAGCTCTGTAACCTCACCGGGTGCGCCGAGCATCTGGTCCTGAGCTGTGCCGTCAAGCGGGAAGGCGATAACATCGCGGATTGTTTCCGTGTCTGCAAGAAGCATAACAATTCTGTCAACACCGGGCGCCATACCTGCATGTGGCGGTGCGCCAAACTGGAATGCATTGTAAAGTGCACTGAAACGCTTCTTTACTTCATCCTCGTCATAGCCTGCAATCTCAAATGCTTTTCTCATGATTTCGGGGCTGTGGTTACGCACAGCGCCGGAAGCGAGCTCAATACCGTTACATACAAGGTCATACTGATATGCAAGGACTGTTGTCGGGTCCTGATTTTCAAGAACCTCAAGACCACCCTGAGGCATTGAGAAGGGGTTGTGTGTGAAGATGATTTTATCTGTTGTTTCATCGCGCTCGTACATCGGGAAATCGACTACGAAGCAGAACTCGAACGAATTTTTGTCGATAAGGTCAAGCTCATTGCCGAGCCATGTGCGGATAACACCTGCATTCTTGTCTGCGATTTCGGAAATGTTGTCGCAGATGAAGAAGATTGTTTCACCCTCTTTAACACCTGTGAGTTCAACAATTTCTCTCTTTTCTTCCTCGGTCATGACCTTGCTGATGGGATCATCTTTGAAACCGTAGTTTGCAGCATCAAGCAGAGTGATGTGAGCAAGACCTGCCATTTTTGCCTGCTTTGTTGCAAATGCAAGTGACTTGTCGAAGAACCATCGCTCATTTTTGCAGGGGGCAACGATTGCACGCACCTGTTTGTTCATAAAGGGCTTGAACTTAACTCTCGTGAACATATCCGTAAGGTCACAGATTATGAGGGGGTTGCGAAGGTCGGGCTTATCTGAGCCGTACTTTGCCATTGACTCTGCGTAAGGAATTCTTCTAAACGGTGATGCTGTAACTTTCTTGTCGGAGAAGGTTTTGAAAATGTCGCTTACAACACTTTCACAAACCTCAAGAACCTCGTCCTGAGTTGCAAATGCCATTTCAAAGTCGAGCTGATAAAATTCACCGGGTGAGCGGTCTGCGCGTGCGTCCTCGTCGCGGAAGCAGGGAGCAATCTGGTAGTATCTGACAAAACCGGATACCATAAGAAGCTGCTTGAACTGCTGCGGTGCCTGAGGCAGAGCATAGAATTTGCCGGGATGCTTACGGCTGGGAACAAGGAAATCTCTTGCACCTTCAGGTGAGGAAGCTGTAAGAATAGGAGTCTGAATATCGAGGAAGCCTCTCTCCTCCATAAGACGGCGCATGTGACCGATAACTTTTGAACGCAGTAAAATATTCTTGTGGAGGTCGGGATTTCTCAGGTCAAGGAATCTGTGCTTGAGACGGATGTTTTCGTTTGTGTCGTTTGATCCAACCTCAAAGGGAAGGTCTCTGGTGCAGGCACCGAGAACCTGAAGACTGTCAACAACAAGCTCTACAAGACCTGTTTCAATCTTGGGGTTAACAGTGTTTTCGTCACGCTTTGTGACTGTGCCCGAAACCGAAATAACGGTTTCCTTGCTGATGCCTTTTACAAGGCTTTCGTCGTGGACGACAACCTGTGTAACGCCTGTTTCGTCACGCAAGTCGACAAAAAGAACACCGCCGTGGTCGCGTATAACGTCAACCCAGCCTGCCAGCTCAACGCGCTGACCGATATGCTGTTCTCTAATGTCGTTGCAACGATGGGTTCTGTACATTTCAATTACCTCCTGATAATATGGTAATAATAAGCTTAAATAGAGAAAACAAAAAGCCCCGGGAATTACATTAAAATAATTCCCGGGACGAGCTTGTTTACCCGCGGTGCCACCCGTATTGATACATAAAAAACAATGTATCCGCTTTTAATGTTAAGTTTTCAGGGCTTTGCCGTTGAAGTGTTGCCGTTCTTACTACTTGTCTGAAATGCGCTTTCAGCCCATGGCGCATTCTCTCTGACAGACTTTCCTCAAAAGACGGGTCTTCAACTGAGTATTATAGCGAATTTTATTTTTCTTGTCAACCGGAATTTTTCACTTTTATTATATTACATTATTTTCTAATTTATTAAACCGAGAAAAAATATCACAATAAAATAAAATGCGGTTGAGTTTTGAGAAAAGCTGTGGTAATATTCAATTGTAATACATGAGCTTATGAGAAAGGAGATTTTGTATGAAAAAGCGAAAAATCCCCGCTGTTAAAATAATTGCCTTGGCGCTTGCTGCCGGCATAGTTATGCTCACCGCTGCCTGCGGTAATCAGCAAAATAATCCCTTGCCCGAGCAAACGACGGCAGGTGATTCTGTTATTGCTGAAACACAGCAGACAACTGATGCTGAGCCTGTTGATGCAACAACACAAGTACCCGAAGAAACAACAACTAAAATGTCTGATGCTGAGGTAACTTCGGCACCGACTGCAGAGGTTACAACCGCGGCAGAGGCTTCATTAACCGAAGCAACAACAGAAAGCGCAGTCCCTTCAGGACCTGAAGAAATAGTTGCATTATTTAACGAGAGTGCAAACAAAATAAAGACCGAAGCAATACTTGTTGTTAAAAATTATGAGAAACGCACTGTAAATGAAGAGCATGTTTCAATACCCAAGGCCATAGAAGCTGTTGCAGAGGGCATGCTCAAATCGTTTATGAAGGATGACCTTGACCCGATTCCCTACTCAACACGCGAAGAAATACGCACCAATTTTCCCGTGCCCAATCAGAGCTATGTAAGTCGGCTGAAAGCAAGCGATGTTGTGTATGCATCATGCAAGGAAACCGAAAAAAACTATGAAATTTATTTCAAGCTTAACACATCAACCAATCCTACCGCAGGTGTAGGTGTAGGCTCTGTTTGTGATGTTATTGAAACATACGATGTTGCTAACGGACCCGCTTTTATTGAAGATTTTTCCACAAAATACTACAACTGCGAAATCAAAGCTGTTTATAACAAAGCGAGCGGCAAAATTACTCATATTAATTACAAAACTCCGCTTGTACTTAGTCTCAGGGTAAATCTGTTTGGTACTCACAGCGGCTCAATCGGCTTTACATTTGAGAAGGATTATTCAATAACATATTAAGAATTTTAAAGCGGCTTTGTTAAGCCGCTTTTTTGAAAGGTTTTTACTATGAATGAGCTTTGCAATATTTTTCTTGCTGTCAAAGACGGCGACACGGTAACACTTGAAAAAGATAAGATATATCATGTCAGACAGGATGATTCTATTGAGCTGACGGGTATTTTCTGTACCAACACCGCAAAAAAGCACGAAAATCCCGACGGTCTTCGCAGATGTGCAATTTACCTCAAGGATAAAAATAACATTATAATTGACGGTAACGGTGCAGGTATTGTTGTTCACGGTAAAATGACTCCGCTGCTTTTTGACGGGTGCGAAAACATAACGGTAAAAAATCTTACCGTTGACTATGCCTGCCCTACGATGTCAGAGTTTGAGATTTTGTCAAATAACGGGGGAGAATGTGTAATTAAAATCAATTCCGAATGTCTGTACAGGATTGAAAACGGTGAACTGATATGGCACGGAGAAAACGGTGCTGATGGCAAGCCTTACTGGGAGGACAGCTATATCGGCAACCGCAGGCACATAAAGCTTTTTGACAAAGAAAAAGAGATTACTTACGATTTCAGTCGTAATGATTTACCCTTTGAAATTCTTGAGAAGATTGACTCAAATACATTGAGAATAAAGCTGAAAAAGAGTGATGCGAACTTTCCTGCGGGCTGTATTGCGCAGACGCGTAACATTGTGCGTGACCAGACGGGAAGTCTGTTCCAACGCTGTAAAAATCTGCGCTTTGAAAACCTTCGAATAAAGTTTATGCACGGTCTTGGTATGGTGTCGCAGTACTGTGAAAATGTCAGCTTTGTCGGCTGTGATTTAACTCCTGCAAAAAACCGTACAATCACGAGCACTGCTGATTTCTTTCAGTTTTCAGGCTGCAAGGGTCGGCTTGAAATCATAAACTGTAAAGCGAGGGGTGCGCATGACGATTATGTGAATGTGCACGGTACGCACCTGCGTATAATTGAAGAGGACAAAGAAAAAAACAGCCTTACCGTGCGCTTTATGCACGATGAAAGCTGGGGTTTTCAGGCCTTTGAAAAAGGTGATGAGCTTGAGTTTATCAAGTGGGATACGCTGATTCCTTATGCAAAAACAGTTGTCACGGACTATGAAAGGCTCAGTGATACGGATATAAAACTCTTTCTTGACAGAGCGCTTCCTGAAATTGAAATCGGAAAGGATGTTGTTGAAAATGCAACATGGACACCTGACCTTACAGTCAGCGGCTGTGATTTCGGTCCGACATCCGGCAGAGGAATACTTTGCACAACAAGGGGAAAGGTAATAATAGAAAACAACAGCTTCAGAAATCTTTGGGGACCGGCTCTTCTGATTGAGGATGACTGTAATTTCTGGTTTGAATCAGGCTACACAACCGATATTGTTTTCAGAAACAATACCGTTGACGGCTGTGATTTCGGAATTACATGGCAGGGCGCACCCGTAATCCGTTACACACCTAAGGTTATGAAGGAGGATTCGGCAGAGTTTGTTCACGGCAGACTTACTGTTGCCGGCAATAAATTTCTGAATCCGAGAAGTGATAAGCACCGTTTCCGTCTGGAATATTTGCGCGAAGCTGAATTGTCAGACAATACATTTGATGCAGGTTTTGAGATTGATGCTGTCTGTACAGGAAAAATAAACAAATAATTTTATTTAAGAACATACGGCCTCTCGTGTGTTCTTTTTAGTTGTCTTTTGAATTATTAAAAGTTTTTTTGTAACAAACTGTACAAATATTAACGAAAATTTATTCGCTGATTGTAACAAACTGCAAATAAATACTTGAATTTTACGGCGATATTTGCTATGATAATTTCGTATAGTTATGTATTGTGGCATTTATGGTTGCGCAGATGCGAAAGGAGAGCGCTGTTCAAATGGGAAATGATCCGCTTTACTTGTTTGATAAAGGTGAAAACGCAAGAGCCTATGAATATCTTGGTGCTCACTTTTGTGAGGATGGCCCAGTGGTTTTTCGCGTATGGGCGCCGAATGCCGAAGCGGTCAGTGTTGTCGGTGATTTCAACGGCTGGCAGGGCGGCGCTTCGCCGATGCGCAGAGTTGAGAACAGCGGTGTGTGGGAAACGGTAATAAGCTCACTCAAGGTTTTTGATGCTTACAAATACTTTATCCGTACAAAGGACGGACGCGAGCTTTTTAAAAGCGACCCCTATGCTTTTCACGCAGAAACAAGACCCGGCAACGCATCAAAGCTTTATGATATAGAGGGCTACAAATGGCACGATGAAAAGTGGCTTGCAAAGCGCAAATCAAAAAGTGTTTATGAAAGCCCTATCAATATTTATGAGGTGCATGCCGGCTCATGGAAGCAGTATGAGGACGGTAATTTTCTGTCCTATCGTGCAATGGCAGACGAGCTTATTCCATATGTGAAGGATATGGGCTATACTCATATTGAGTTTATGCCGCTGAGTGAATATCCGTATGACGGTTCATGGGGTTATCAGGTAACGGGCTATTTCGCACCTACTTCGCGCTACGGCGAGCCGAAGGATCTTATGTACCTTGTGGATAAATGCCATCGGGCGGGTATAGGAGTTATTATGGACTGGGTGCCTGCTCATTTTCCGAAGGACGCACACGGTCTTTATGAGTTTGACGGCACACCCTGTTATGAATATGCTGACCCGCGCAAAGGTGAGCACTATTCATGGGGCACAAGGGTTTTTGATTACGGTAAGGCTCAGGTGCAGAGTTTCCTTATGTCAAGCGCAGCAATATGGCTTGATAAATATCATTTTGACGGTCTTCGCATTGATGCGGTTGCATCCATGCTTTATCTTGATTATGATCGCCCGGACGGTCAGTGGGTTGCCAACGAAAACGGAGGTAACGAAAATCTTGAGGCTATTGCTTTTCTGCGAAAGCTCAATGAGTCCGTTTTCCGCGATTACAGCGATTGTATGATGATTGCAGAAGAGTCAACGGCTTTTCCGCTGGTTTCTAAGCCTGCGTTTATGGGTGGTCTCGGCTTTAACTTTAAGTGGAACATGGGCTGGATGAATGACTGCATGCGATATTTTTCACTTGATGGCATACACCGTAAGTTTAACCATAACTGTCTTACTTTTTCGTTTTTCTATGCTTTCTCCGAGAATTTTGTTCTGCCCGTTTCGCACGATGAGGTGGTGCACGGCAAATGCTCGCTGATAAATAAAATGCCCGGCACATACGAAGAAAAGTTTGCCGGTGTGCGATCGTTCCTCGGCTACATGTACGCTCATCCGGGCAAGAAAATGTTGTTCATGGGCCAGGAGTTCGGTCAGTTTATTGAATGGAAATATGACAGCGGTCTTGACTGGCTTCTGCTCGATTACGAGGCTCACAGAAAACTGCAGAGCTACACACGCGCCCTCAACAAATTCTATGCAAAAAATAATCCGCTGTGGGAGGTTGATTTCAGCTGGGAGGGCTTCAGCTGGATTTCAAGCAACGATAATTCCAACTCCGTCATCGCTTTCCGCAGAATTGACAAAAAGGGCAAAGAGATTATTGCAGTTTCAAATCTTACAACTGTTTTTCGCAGCAATTATGAAATAGGTGTACCCTACGCCGGCACATACGAAATTGTTTTCAATTCGGATGATAAAGAATTCGGAGGTACGGGGAAGGGTATTACAGGCAGGATAGAATCAAAAGAGCGGCCGATGCACGGACATGATCAGAGTGTTTCGCTTGAGCTTGCAGGCCTGAGTACGGTTTATCTCAAGCTCGTGCGTAAGGCTCCGCTGACTAAAAAGAAGGAGCGGAGAAAACTTGAAAAGAAATAAAAGGTACGGTGTGCTGCACTTTGCCGATTTCCGCTCACCATGCAGAGGTAATTTCATCAACTCGCTTGAGTCATTAAGACTTGCTCTTGAGAAGAATGGCAAAGAATTTGTTTATCTTTTTCCTTCGGCGACCGAAAAGCGGGAATGGGCTAGGGAGTTAAGCCGTGAGGCGACGGTGTATTTCCTCAGTGACAATCTTATAAAAAACATTTTAACGGTGCGCCGGATAATAAAAAAGCACGGAATCGATATTATTCATTCTCACTTTTACAAACTACCTTATATATTTACTTTTAATATTGCTTCGCTTTTTACGGGTGTGAAACAGGTTGTTCACCTGCATTGTGCACTGTATATTCATTCCGGTATAAGCCGTTTGGTTGAAAAGCTTGTGATGAGAGGGAAAACCTTTATCGGCTGCAGTGAAAAGCTTACAAACGATGTAGGGTTATATTATCCGTCCAACCCTGCATATACTGCAAAAAATGCAATCTGGTTTCCGCGAATTGAAGAATACGAGGTGCTTGATAAATCAGCGCTCGGTCTGAGTGAAAACGCAAAAACACTTATGATGTTCGGCTTCCTTTATGAAGTGAAGGGAGTTGATATTGCGCTGGAGGCTGTAAGCGGTCTGATTGAAGGCGGTGAAAATCTGCAGCTTATTCTGATTCTCACTTCCAATCAGGAAGAAATAAAACAAAAAATAACAAAGCGCTTTGGCAGCATACCGGATTGGCTTCATATGCTTCCTCCGCGCAACGATATTACAAGCTACTACAATCTTTGCGATGCTTTTCTGGCTCCAAGCAGAAGCGAGGGCTTGCCGTATTCGGTTGTTGAAGCATCTTATCTTAAACTGCCTGTTGTGTACAGTGATATTCCTGCGCACACAGCATTGAAGCTGCCATGCGGCTTCAGCTTTAAAAGTGAAAATGTCGGCGATATGAAAGAGAAGATTTCCGCTGCGCTAAGCTGTGACAGAAATTCTCAGGCTTTCATCTCTCAATCGGAAAGCATTAAGGAAGAATATCAGCTTTCCGTTTGGGTAAACCGCATAAAAGAAATATACAAGTTTATAATTTCCCCAAAATAACAAGGAGGTTATCAAGAAATGTCAAAGAAAGCTGAATGTATTGCAATGCTGCTCGCCGGCGGACAGGGCAGCAGACTCGGTATTCTTACCAAGAACATCGCTAAGCCTGCCGTACCCTACGGAGGAAAATACAGAATTATTGATTTCCCTCTTTCAAACTGTGTGAATTCCGGTATTTATACCGTCGGTGTTCTCACACAGTACCAACCTCTTGAGCTTAACGATTATATCGGCAACGGTGCTGCTTGGGACCTTGACCGTGCAAACGGCGGTGTTCATATCCTCTCACCCTATCAGCAGATAAAAGGCAGTGAGTGGTATAAAGGTACTGCAAATGCTATTTACCAGAATATTAACTTTATCGACAGATATGACCCCGAATATGTATGCATTCTTTCGGGCGACCATATTTACAAGATGGATTATTCAAAAATGCTTGCGTTCCATAAGGAAAAGAATGCAGACTGTACAATCGCAATGCTTGAAGTTCCGTGGGAGGAGGCATCACGCTTCGGTCTGATGCTTGTTGACGATGACGGAGCAATCACAGCATTTGAAGAAAAACCTGAAGTGCCCAGCAGCAACAAGGCATCAATGGGTGTTTATATTTTCACATGGAAGAAGCTTCGCGAATATCTGATTGCCGATGAGGCAGACCCGAATTCAAGCAATGACTTTGGTAAAAACCTTATCCCCGCAATGCACGAAGCGGGCGAAAGACTTTTTGCTTATCACTTTGACGGATATTGGAAGGATGTCGGTACAATCGACAGTCTTTGGGAAGCAAACCTTGACCTTCTCCGTCCGGCAACAGATATTGACCTTGCAGACAATGAGTGGAGAATTTACTCAAAATCACCTGCATCTCCGCCTCACTTTGTTTCCGAAAAAGCAAAGGTTGTGGATTCGATGGTGGCAGAAGGCTGCTGTATCGACGGTGAAATTGATTATTCGATTCTCTTTGCGGATGTTGTCGTTGAAGAGGGCGCAAGAGTTGATTACTCAATCGTTATGCCCGGTACAGTTATCAAAAAAGGCGCAGTCGTTCAGTACGCAATTGTTGCGGAGAATGCCGTTATTGAATCAGGCGCAGTTGTCGGCGAAAAGCCCGAAAACATTAAAGAACAAGGTGAATGGGGCATTGCAGTTGTCGGCGCGGGCGTAACAGTCGGTGCAGGCGCAAGGGTCGCTCCCAAAGCTATGGCAGGCGAAGATGTGCCTGCAGCAAAGTGAGGAGGAATGAAAAATGATTAGAGCTAATGACATACTCGCAATTATCCACTCAAATGCTTACGATGAAGTTGTGCCTGAGCTTACTAATATGCGTACAATGGGCTCAGTACCCTTCGGCGGCAGATACCGCCTTATAGATTTCACTCTCTCAAACCTTGTCAACGCAGGTATAGGTAAGGTGGGTGTCATTACAAAGAGTAACTATCAGTCACTTATGGACCATCTCGGCACAGGTAAACCCTGGGACCTTTCACGCAAACGCAGCGGTATGTATATCCTGCCTCCTTTCCTTCTTGGCGAAACAGGTACATTTGACAACCGTATAGAGTCACTCAAGGGTAACATGCACTTTATCAGTCGCTCTAAAGAGGAATATGTTCTTATTGCTGACTGTAATGTTGTTACAAATTTCAGCTTTGATGAGCTTATCAGATTTCATGAGGATTCCAAGGCGGATATAAGTGTTGTCTGCAAGCGTGGCAAAACACCTGCTCTTTCCAATCTTATGACATTTGAGATCGGTGAAGACAGCAGAGTAAGCTCTGTTACCGTCGGCGCTCAGTCAGATGATGCGGATTATTCACTTAATATCTTCTTTATGAAGAAGGCTCTTCTTGAAAGGCTCATCAACGAGGCTTATGCAATGCACAAGACAAGTATGGCAATTGACATCTTCCAGGCAAATGTCAAAAGCCTTCGTATCTGCGCAATGAGAAGTGAGAATTATGTAATTTCAATTGATTCACTCGACACATATTACCGCGCAAATATGATGCTGCTCAATACTGCTGTCAGAAATGACCTGTTCAATAAAAAGCGTCCCGTTTACACGAAAATCCGCGACGACATGCCCACACTTTATGACCTTGACAGCTCGGTTAAAAACAGCCTTGTTTCAGACGGCTGTGACATCAAGGGTGAGGTAGTTGGCAGCGTACTTGGCAGAAGTGTTAAGGTTGAAAAGGGTGCAGTTGTTAAAAACTGTGTCATTATGCAGGACTGCTTTATTGGTGCAGGTGCACATATCGAAAATGTAATTCTTGACAAAGCGGTTGTCATCAAGCCCGGTAAAACTCTTGTCGGTGCAGATGATTTCCCGATTTATGTCGGTAAAAGAATTGTCATATAAATATAAAAGCGAAAAGGAGAATAAAGCATGAAGGTTTTATATGCTGCCAGTGAGGCGCTCCCCTTTATTGCCAGCGGCGGACTTGCTGATGTTGCAGGCTCTCTTCCTCAGGCGCTTCGCAAAAGGCTTATCGGCGCACGCGTCGTAATGCCTCTTTATGATACAATCCGTCAGGAGCTTAAGGACTCCATGACATTCATTACACATATTTCCGTGCCAGTTGCATGGCGCAGACAGTATTGCGGCATTTTTGAAGCAAGGCACAACGGTGTAATTTACTATCTGCTTGACAATCAGTACTATTTTAAGCGTGACCGCATATACGGTCACTATGACGATGCGGAGAGATTTGCTTTCTTTGCACGCGCTGTGCTTGAGATAATTCCGCATATAGGTTTCAAGCCTGATGTTATACACTGTAACGACTGGCAGACAGCAATGACACCGGTTTACTATTCGACAATGTATGCCGATCAGCCGGGCTGGGAAAATATCAAGACAGTTTTCACAATTCACAACATACAGTATCAGGGTGTTTACGGCATGGAGCTTATCGGAGATGTTCTCGGTATGAAGCCGGGCACGGAACATCTCGTTGAATATAACGGTTGTGTCAACCTTATGAAGGGTGCGATTGAAACTGCAAATGTCGTTACAACCGTCAGCCCCTCTTATGCAAATGAGATTCTTGATCCTTGGTTCAGCCACGGTCTTGACAATATTCTTGAACAGCGAAGATTCAAGCTTTCAGGCATACTCAACGGTATTGATGTTGATAATTACAATCCCGAAACTGATAAAGATATTTTTGTGAATTATTCTGCAGAAGATTTTTCTGCTAAGAAGGTCAATAAGGCAGAGCTTCAGAAGATGTTCAGCCTTCCCGAAAACGAGCGCACACCGGTTGTCGGTCTTGTAACGCGTCTTGTTTCACACAAGGGTCTTGACCTTGTCAAGGCAATTCTTGAAGAGCTTCTTGTAACAACAGATATTCAGTTCGTTGTGCTTGGCTCAGGTGACTGGCAGTATGAAGAGTTCTTTAAGAGCATGGCTGAAAAATACCCCAATCAGATCGGACTCAGAATAGGCTTTGTTCCTGACCTTGCCCGTAAAATTTATGCAGGCAGTGATATTTTCCTTATGCCTTCAAAAAGTGAACCCTGCGGTCTTTCGCAGATGGTTGCACTGCGTTATGGTTCAATCCCGATTGTACGCGAAACAGGCGGTCTGAAGGATACTATCACCGATAGCGGCGACAACGAAGGCAACGGCTTTACATTTGCGCGTTACAATGCGCACGATATGCTCCATACAATCCGCCGTGCAGTAGAAGGCTATCAGAATGAAGAAGGCTGGAATATCCTTGTCAAGCGTGCAATGGAATGTAACAACAGCTGGAACCGTTCGGCAAATGAGTATATTAAGCTCTATAAGAATATTCTCAAGGGTTAAGCATCAGAATAAAAAAGCCGACAGGCAGATGAGAAATTCTGTCTGTCGGCGATATGGTGTAAAAGGTTAATTGTTTTGCTGCAGATAGCTTGCTGCAACCTCAGTAACATATTTTTCAACACCGTCAACAAGGGTGTTTGCAAATGGCGGTAATTTGTCATTCTGCAGCTTAGCACCGGGCAGTGTCTGTTTGGTTTTGAAAAGTCCTTCAAAGACTGCGTTGACAATATTCTGAAACATATTGTCGTCCCATCTGATTTTTGTGTCAATACAGTTATCACTGAATCTGCCTGATGCAATACATGCCACAAGCAGCTTGTATTCAGCGATTGCAGCACCCCAAAGGAGCTTGTCACCAAGCTTCGGGTCGGTTGTGCTGAAGCGTTCAGCAAAAAGGCTGATGCAAAGCAGAATGGTGCGTATGTTGACAGAGTCACTTTCAAGGTGGTCCCACTGAGATAAGTGGTCGGTTGCTACGGTGTCAAAAATACCGAGCTTGCTGTTGTCCTTTCCGAGCAGATAATCGGTTGTGACACCGAAATATTCTGCACATTTAAGCACGAAATCAAGACCGCACTCACGCACACCTTTTTCATAGTGAGAAAGAAGAGCCTGCGAAACTCCAAGGCTCATTGCTACTTCCTTCTGGCTCAGACCGCGCTCTTTGCGCAGGGAAGTAATTCTTGTTGAAAATAATGTTGCCATATATTTATCCTCGTTTTTGTTTAAAAAGTATACAGCGAGTATAACAGACGTTTTGACAAAAGTCAACATATTATTTCGGAGAACTAAAATGAAAAGCTATAAAATACATCTTATCCGTAATGCTCTTACACAGGAGAATCTTGACGGACGTTATCTTGGACACACGGATTCTCCGCTCTGCGAGCAGGGAATTGCACAGCTTAAGGAGCTTGTGGATTTTTATAAATATCCTACTGCTCAGGTTGTTTTCAGCAGTCCGCTCAGGCGTTGCATGGATACCGCGCGCGCTATTTATCCCGATAAAGAAATTGTTCCTCTGGAGTCGCTGATTGAATATAACTTCGGTGAATTCGACGGTAAGACGGCGGAAGAGCTTGAAAAACACACACTTTTTCCGCGTTGGCTTGCCGGTGAAGAGGGGGTTGAACCGCCTTTCGGAGAAAGCAATGCTGCTTTTGCAAAGAGAATATGCGAAGGCTTTGAAGGTGTGGTTGACGGTATGCTCAAATCCGGTGTTGAATCCGTTGCGGTTATTACTCACGGCGGTATCATAGGCGCAATTATGTCGCGTTACGCAATACCTGAAGCTGCTCCGCATGAGTGGTTGACCCCAAGTGGTTGTGGATATACATTGCGTATAACACCATCGTTATGGATGACGGGCCAGAAGCTTGAGGCTGTGTGCGAAATTCCCGAAGAGGAGCACAGCTTTGATTATGAGCGCGCTTTGTGGGGGCAAGAGCCGGTGGATGATGTTTATTACGAATAGGCTTTTAGTTTATATATATTATAATTTTGAAAGAGGAGATAGAAATGTCAGAAAAAATCAGTGTTGTTACCGGTGCTTCCGGTCATGTTGGTTATCCGCTTGTAAAAAAGCTTTGCGACAGCGGAGAAAATGTAAGAATTCTTATCAGAAAAGATCTGCCAATATTTGACTGCTTCAATGCAGAACGTGTTTATGGTGATGTTACTGACCCTGCAAGCCTTGAAAAAGCATTTGAAGGCGCAGAGGTTGTTTATCACCTTGCAGGTATGATTGAAATTAAGGCAGGCAACGATGCGCCCGTTTGGAAGGTTAATGTTGACGGAACAAAGAATGTTGTTGAAGCCTGTAAGAAGTGCGGAGTTAAGCGCCTTGTCTATGCATCGTCCGTTGATGCAATTCCGCCCCTTCCGGACGGTCAGGTAATGTCTGAAATTTACGATTTCAACCCTGACAACCTTGAAGGTACATATGCCAAGACAAAGGCTGTTGCGACAAAGTATGTTCTTGACAACAATGGTGTAGACGGTCTTGAAACGGTTGTCACTCACCCCGGCGCATGTATTGGTCCTTACGACTTTAAGGTTTCAAGTGTAGGTGAAATGGTAAGAATGTTTGTAAAGGGTGCTTTCCCTGTAACACTTTCATTTGGTGCATATAACTTTGTTGATGTTCGTGATGTTGCAAACGGTATGTACCTTGCCTCAACAAAGGGTATTCCGGGACACTGCTACATTCTCACAGGCGATGTTATGACCTGCGGTGAGCTTATCAGCTGCCTTGCAAAAATCTGTGGCAGAAAAGATCCGAAAATTCCGCTGTCACTCGGTCTTGCAAATGCAGTTGCTCCTATTATGGAGGTTTATTATAAGGCACTTGACAAAACACCTTTGTTTACTCGTTATTCAATTCGCAAGCTCTGTTCAAACTGTAACTTCACATACAAAAAGGCCGCTGATGAACTCGGCTATGCTCCCATGAGTGCAGAGCAGTCCTTTGCCGATATGGTTGCATGGATTAAAGAAAACGAGCCAAAAAATAAAAAGTAAGGATAAGCAGGTGAATAGCTGTGTCGTTGATAAATAAAGCTAAAGAAGGCTTCACAAAAGTGCGTACATATTGGCGCACTCCGCCTCTTGGCAACTATATGAATTATAAAGAAATTGTTTCTCTGGCCGGAGGCGGTCTGGGTGTAAAATGCATTATAACATTTGTTCAGGCGGCAATTATTTCCGCCAACAATGCCTTTGTCGGCAATACCATCGGCGTAAAGCCGATGCAGATGTACGCAATTTATGCGGCGTGCGTTATAGCTGGTTTTCCGCTTACAATGCTGCGTGCAAAGATTATTGACAATTCGCGAAGCCGTAAGGGCAAGTATCGTCCGTATATAATCAGTATGGGTCTTCCCACCGTTTTGCTTTCAATCGGCTATGTTTGGGCGCCGTACGAGCTGATGAACGATGCAGGAAAAATTGCAACCGTGCTTATATTTAATCTCGGTTTTCAGTTCTTTTACAATTTCCTGTATGATGCATACGATAACTATGTTTCGGTTCTTTCGTCAAACACTCAGGAACGCTCCAATGTTCTTGCGATTCGTGCTGTTGCCGATTCGCTGGCACCTTCGATAACAAATGCGATTGTTCCCATAATAGGTGAAATTATTACGGGCAAGAGAGATTTGTTTGACATTCGTATTTATCGCTTTGTATGGCCGCCGATTCTTATCATCGGCTTCCTTCTCAGCTTTATTATATTCAAAAACACAAAAGAGAAAATTATTCAGGCTCGTACCCATGTTATACGAATCAAGTTTGTTGATGCGGTAAGAGCTATTATGAAAAACAAATATTTCTGGATTATTTCTCTTGCAGGCTGGGTTGGCTTCCTTGAAGGCATGGCAAACAGTATTCTTTCCTGGCTTTACACATATCAGGATGCCTGCTCATCGACTCAGTATGCGATTCTTACCACCCTGTACGGCAATGCTTCTTTTTGGGGTATGCTGCTTGCACCGATTTCAATTTATAAATTCGGTAAGAAAAACACTTTGATATTCACAAATACAATGAATATCTTTTTTATAGGCATGCTTTATCCTGTCGTAAAGTATGCGGACCCATCTATAATGATATGGATGGCAATGATTTGTCTGTGGATGAATGCGCTTGTAGGCTCATTCGCTCACATTCTTACTCCCAGCCTTAACGCTGACATACGAGATTATCAGCAGTATGTTACGGGCGAAAGAATTGACGGAATGTTCGCTGCCGTCGGCCTTATCGGCAGTGTTGTAACAATGGCAACAACAAGTGTACAGTCAATTATTTATGAAAAAATCGGTTTTAACGATATAAAGCTTAATGAACTTCTGCCTGAAATTATTGCTTCGGGAGTAGAAATTGATGACCCTACTAATGTTTATAATGTCCTTTATCACAGACCGACCTTCCTTAGTATTTTCTCGGTGCTTATTATGACAGCGGTTTTTGGTGCTGCAATGAATGTTATACCCTATTTCTTCTATGATTTGTCAGAGGTTAAGCAGAAGGGTATGGTCAAGGTGCTTCAGGTGCGCGCTCTGTTTGAGGATTTCGGCAGAGGTGTTCTCAGCGATAAGGACCTTGTAAAAGCTATTGAGTTAGTTCGTGAAGCCAAAGAATATTCAGAAAAAGAAAAACTACCGATTGACAAATCGGATATCAAAGCAGCAAAGACCAAAGAAGAGAAAAAGGCTGCTCGCAAGTCAATCAAGGCTGCCAAAGAGCACAACGAGAAGGTTGTTACATCAAAGTTCGTTATAGATGAGCTCAACCGCTTCAATACCGTTCAGGGAAAGGCTCAGCTTGAAACAGCTAAAGCTTTTGCAGCTTCAGGTATGGACCATATTTTCTCTGTCAGCAAGGCTGACCTTGCAGCTGCAAAGGTTCTTTCCACTGCAACGGAGAGCGATAAGGAATACCGTAAGGCAGAGATTGCAAGAATTAAAGAATGTCTTTATGCACAGAAGGTTGCAAAGAAGCATTTCCCCAACGGAATTGAAGAATTTGATTCGACTGAGTTCGATAAGCTTTTCGCTCAGGAGGATGAAATTAATGAAAAGATTGATAATGCTTACAAAGCTTTTTATCAGGCAAGAGACGAAAAGAACAAAGCTGCAGCTCAGGAAGCTACTTCGCTTATAAAAGAGCTTAAGGCTCAGGCCAAAGAAATTGAAAAGGCACTCAAAAAAGCAACGGATGAAAGCTCAGTTTACAACCGTGCCGCAAAGCCCTATCTCGATGCCAAAAAGCTTGTCACAATGGCAGAAAACTATACTCATTATGAAGAAATAGATGCTATGTATGATGAAGCAAAGGTAAGATACGAAGAGGCTGAGCGCCTTGCTGCCGAAGAAGAGGCTCGCAAGGAAGCCGCTGAAAAAGAGCACGCCGCAATGCTTCGTGCACAGCGCAAGAAAAAATAACAAGCTATTATTAAAAGAGGCTGTAAAAACGAGAGTTTTTACAGCCTCTTTTTTGGAGGAGCTTTTTAATTGCGGATTCGTCTGATCATGCCAAAGCCTTGGCTGTTTCTGTTACCTAACCCACTGTTATAAATAAATTCCAGCATTTGCGGCGGAGCTTCAATGCTTAGAACGCAGTGATATGCCGCAAACCCGATTTCTTTATATTTTGTAATAACTCGTCTGCCGCTTTCAATCACATCTATTTTTATCTGCGGCGGTTCTTCCTGATACAGTGCACTGAACTTTTTGTAAATGTTATCGACAAGCCTTTGGGTGAATCGCTCGTCGTCGGGCGAAATAAATTGCATTTGTCTGTTTTCATTTTTTGTAATAACCAGAATAGGCGTCACTGTTCTGAAAAGTGATTGATTGGTGTTTATGTGATAATTAGTTAAAGTCATTTCAGCCAATGAAAGTCTTCTGTCAAATAGCTTGATGCTTGGGTTAAGCTCAAAGCTTCGCTGTATATCGTCGCAGAATTCAAACAGCGGACTTCTTATTTCAAGAGAAATGCTTTCTTCAAAAATAAGTTTCTTGCCGTCTGTCGTATATTTTCCGACCAGCGGACCGATTAAGAACAGCTTGAAAATTTCTGCTTCGCCAAAGCCGGAATTGTGCCAAAAATCAGATGAGCTGATTTCCTCAAGCTTTATAAACAGCGCGCTCTGTACCTGATATTTGTAATTCATCGGTATTTCAAACGGTGAATCAAGGTTAAATTTAAACTTAAGTTGCATTTTTATCACCTGCAGGATTAATATAAAAATTGACTTTGTACGATTATATAAAAAATTCAGCAAGCGGTTATTTAACCGCTTGCTTATCTTTTGTTGTGTAATCTGAATACAATAAATCGTGCTTTTGCAGTATGGTTGTTTGTTATGCAAATTAATTAAGTGCGGGTTTGTTCTGAAATGAACTCGACAAAAAGCTTAAACCAATTTATGAATGCGCGGACTGCTACATTTATCCTGCTGAAGAATGATGACGGCTTATAGATTTCCGGATCTGCATTCCAATACTCAGTATGACAGTTTTCTTCGGTCATTGGTACAAGTGTATCAGTGTCCTTACTGTAGACCATAAACTGAGTGTACGGAAAATCGTCAATCGTAAGCTGCCTGTCGGCACTTGCGACATCGTACATTATTTTCATCTCGTAGCAGGTCCAGTTTGAATGGCTTGAGCCTTTTATGAACCATGTGCTGTCGGGAACAAGGCAGGTGGAAGCATCAATCTGCTTATCGGGTGAAATGTATTTACCCTTGCCTTCTGCCTTTCTCTTGGCAATGTAATCATCTGAGAAGGTTTCATAAACATTAGTAGTTGTTGCGCCGAATGATGAAAACTTAACCGAAGCAAACTGGTCTGAAACGAGGTCTGCACTTTCACAGTTAGGAATCATCTGGAATCCGTATTTAGAGATAACGCCGAAATTTGCACCGTCGTCTTTGATTTTCTGAATAAGTTCCGGCACTCTACGGCGAACGACTTTGTCGTAATTATCAAGCTTTGCTATAAGACCTGCGTATTTTTCTCTCTTTTCGCTGCCTTCTTCTCCGAATACGCAGTGCTTTGCAGCTTCATAATCTTCCGACGAAACGCAAGCCCAATAGTTAGGCCAGGTGTAGAAGGTTGAAAGTGCAACAGCAGATGTCGCACCCTCGATAAGCCTGTCGTAAAATAATGTTTCAACGGTGCTGATTGCGCCTTCGAGTACACCTGTCTGAACAAGCATTTCTACTGTTTCCATTACGAAATCGCCCAGACTGAACATTCCGAGACCTTCAACATCACGGAGCACTCTCAAAAGTTCTGGCGGAGAAACATCAAACTTTGCACTTACAACCTCGCTCAGGATTTCAGCTCCGCCTACAACGCTGCCGTCCATCGCAATACCCTGTATATCCTCAGCTCCGTATTTGGCGACATAAGCCATAACGACATTTGTGCCAAGACAGGTTGCGGAAATTCCGACCTTATCACAGCCTGTTGATTTCTTTATGTCTTTTATGTATGCGTTAAAATCGTCAGCAATTTCCAGCGGATCCAGACGCCAATCGTAACGGAACCAATAATCGTTATACGCAAAATAGCCTTTGCTGCCTTTTTGACTGTTGTGACGCTTATACTCCATTTCGTCAATACGGCTTTGTGACAGACCGGAGTTGTTTGTTACATTGCCGTTTTCATCGAGAAGGGAGCTTGCAAATATTTTACCGATTTCTTTTTCAAGTCCTGCATAAAGGTCATCCCAATCGTTTATTGCAAGACCTTTGACAATAGCCGGCAGAAGTGTTTCAGCCATGGATTTATACATTTCGGTATTGTCCACATTATCGGATACGAGATTAGCTATGTCGCGGTAATGAAAAATTTTATTACCTTCAGCATCATAGAGCGCTTCTCCGTCACCGGAAATGCGTATTATGGGAATCTGACTTCTGGTTTCGTTAGCATCAACCCACGAAAAAGCCGGAATTGAACAAGTGAAAAAAAGTACAGCAACAAGTAAAACGGAAATAACCTTTTTCATAAACAAATCCTTCTTATTATTCTAAATTGTAAACATAATGTTACTAATTTGTTAACGCACAATCCATATTATAGCACAATATATTTTTTTGTCAACAATACATATTATAAATGAATTGATAAATCTGAAACTAAAGATTTAAACATTAAATTTTATAATCAACATTAATTGAAAATACTTTTCGAATCCATGACTTTTTCTAAAAAAAGAGCCATACCTGACGGTATAACTCTTCTTTTGGCGGAGAGTTAGGGTAGCTCAATATAAAAACTACTGTATTCTCGAACCTGTTACGACTGCTGACTTTTAATCAGCATCAACGCAACGCCCTAACTCATTTAATAAGAAACATAAAAAGGTAAAGCAACTTTCGTCACTTTACCTCTTTATCTGTCTAATGGTGTGCAAGGCGATACCGCCCATAATATTGTATCATCGGCTGCTAAAAATAACTGTTTATTGCGGCTTTGTTGATACAATGTTACAGTTTATGTGTTTTGAAAAACAACATATATCCACTGCAATTAATGAAAAATAGTGAAAAAATAGTGAAATTTTAATGGGGTTTTTCTTTTTGATGTGATAATGTGTTCAGCAACAATCAGTGGTATGATATCCTTTATTGTTTGCTCTTGTAATTATTGTTGTAATGTATTAAAATAATCTTTAATTAAGTTTTAATAAGTTTTTGAATCTTTTGTGATATTATTGTGAAAAAAGCAGGAGGATATGATGTATGTTTAAAAGTTTTTTTGCCGGCATTCTTGCCTTTATTCTTTCAATTCTTCCGTGCGCAAACGGCAAGGTGAAATACACCTGCAAAGAGTCGGTTGCTGTAACAGCAGAATTCGCTGAAAATGAAAGTGTTGCGATTGACACACCGAAGCCTGTTTTTGCGGCGGATATGCCGGAGTCAGAGGTTATCTCGGTTAACGGGTTATCACGGCTTTCAATCAACGGTCAGCTTACATCTCCCGTCCTCTTTTTCGGCAATACGGATTTCCCGAATCCCAACGGTGTCACAACAAGTCAGGCAGGATTTGCCGCTGATGCGGGAATACATCTTCACTCCATTATT
>JAZQGE010000053.1:0-14785 GCA_045539895.1 Acutalibacteraceae bacterium | reverse complement strand
TGATTTTAAAAATAATATTTGATAATATAAAATTATAAATAAATGGAGGTAATAACATTATGCTTAAAGAATTTTTAAAAACTGCCGTTTCTGTTGCAACATCAGCAGGTGAAATTATATCTGAGAAAAGCAAAAACACAGACCCAATAGGAATTGCAGCAAGAGCGATTAATGCTGTTAAAGTTACAACAAAAAGTGAAGAAGCATACAATAACGGTGTTGCTCTCACACCTCCTATGGGTTGGTCAAGCTGGAACACATTCCGAAATAAAATTAACGAGAAACTAATTCTTGAAATTGCAGAAGCTATGGCCAAAAGCGGACTTGCTGATGCTGGATATCAATATGTTAATCTTGATGATTGCTGGCAATCATCAGAAAGAGATGAAAACGGCCGATTTGTAGCCGATTATACTGCCTTCCCCAGAGGTATCAGACCGCTTGTTGATGACATTAACGAAATGGGTCTTAAGGTTGGAATTTATTCATCAAACGGTACTCACACCTGTGAGGATTTACCAGCCTCTCTCGGTCACGAAGCTATTGATGCACAGACCTTTGCAGAATGGGGAATTGAATATTTCAAATATGACTTCTGCCACAGCAAGCCTATTCCGACATCAGCACCATATATAGACAGCATAATAATTAGTGATACTGACGGAAAAAACATTGCTGTATTAGCAGCAGAAGATGCTTTTCTAGAAGGACATGCAAGGCTCATAACAGATGGTAAGCATCCTAATCCCTACATAACAGGTATAAGTTCAAATATCGGCTCTGCCGTATTCAACTCAATCGAAGCGGAAAAAGACGACGATTATATTGTTACAGTAGTAATACGCAAAAAAGGCATGTACCGTAAATATGTTCGTGTTACTGTCAACTGCACCGATGAATATGACCTTTATGCAGCTCCGACCAAGGCTTCCACATCCGACGGAAGATTACAGCTTACTGTAAAACTCAAAAAAGGCATAAACAGCATAAAATTCAACAATCCATTCTCATCAAGAATGGATGCTGCTGCTTGTCAATACACACGAATGGGCCAAGAACTCAAAAAAGCAACAAAAGAATATGCTCAAAGAATGGGAATAGAAGAGAAACCCATTTGCTATTCAATTTGCGAATGGGGGTTCAACAGGCCATGGCACTGGGGCAGACATGCAGGAAACCTTTGGAGAACTACTCTAGACATTGTTGCAGACTGGAAATCAATAATTTCAATTTATGAACAAAATGTGCGCCTTGCAAAATATGCCGGTCCCGGTGGCTGGAACGACCCTGATATGTTAGAGGTTGGTAACGGAAATCTGACTCTAGATGAAAACCGCGCTCATTTCACACTTTGGTGTATGATGTCTGCTCCGCTTATTCTTGGCAATGATATAAGACATTTTATTAACGAAAACGGCGAAGCTAATGAAGATGATGAGATTCTTCAGATTCTTACAAATAAAGACCTTATTGCAATTGACCAGGATAGACTTGGTATTCAGGCTCGAAGACATAAGACGAACGGTAAGATCGATCATCTTGTTAAACCCCTTGAAAACAATGAAGCAGCATACTGTATACTTAACAAATTTGGTGATAAATTCAAGGAAACTGTTCATATAAGAGATTTTCTTAAAACAGAATACTGTCCGCTTCCAATTGCAAATAAATATCTTTGCAAAGAATTGTGGTCAGGAAAAGAATTTGAAACCGATGATGAAATTGATGTTGAGCTCGATTCTCATGCTGTAAAAATTTACAAAATCAAAGCAATAGAGGAATAAACAATGTCATTAAATTTAACTGTAATTACCGACACACATTATTACTCGCCTCTTACCGGTACTGAAGGAAAGGCTTACGAAAACGCACTTATGAAAAGCCAGAAACTTCTCGATGGCAGCAAAGAATTAATTGAAGCAGCATTTGAAATGATAAAAGCTGACAACAGCTCAGATATTGTTCTGATTGCCGGCGATGTAACCAATGATGGAGAAGAAGCAGCGCATAAAGAATTCAGAGAAATGCTGCGTGATCTTAAAAATTACGGTAAGAAGGTTTATTTAATCACCGCAACTCACGATTATAAAGAAAAGTGCAGAAAATATGTTGGTGACGAAATAAAAGAAATGCCCGGTATGAAACGCGAAGAGCTGTTTGATTTTTATAAAGAATTCGGTCCCGATGAAGCAATTTCCTCTAAGCCGGAATTTATGAGTTATATAATTCAGTTACCCGATAATTTTCGTCTTTTTGCCCTTAATGACGATATGGGTATTGACGATAATTATTATGAATGGTTAAAAAATCAGGCTGAAGATGCCCGTAAAAACGGTCAGTTTATCATTGCGATGACTCATCATCCTATAATTCCCCCGTCACCAATGTATGAGCTTATCGGCAAAGGAGATATGCACCGGAATTATAAACAGCGAAGAAAAGAATATGCTGACATGGGAATTCAGCTCATGCTGACAGGTCACACTCACACTCATAATATAGGTAGAATATTCAGTGACAGAGGAAATGCTTTTTATGCCATAAGCACAGCTTCTCTTGTTGGGTATCCTGCTCCGATAAGAAAACTGATAATTGATAAAAACACTGTTAAAGTTGAAACAAATTGTGTCAAAGATGCATCAATTAATATAAACGAAAGAACGCTCAAAGAACACCTGAAACAACAGATGATTGGTGTTATCGGTGAAATGCTCCATGCAGCAGGCAGTGATATTAATAAATTCGCTTATATGGCATCGGCAATAAGCATAAAGCCCAAACTTGTATATAAGTACGGTTGGATTATTAAACCTATTTTCAAATGGCTTAACGGCGTTAAATTCGGAACATTTGCAAAATGGACAAAAAAAGAAACAGGTCTTAAAAAATATGAATGGGAATCGATCAAAAATGACAAGGTGATAGATTTTATTATATCTCTAGTATCAAATCTTTTTTCAGGTGAAAATAATTTAAGCATAAAAGACCCAAAATGTCGGATTTACATTGGTTTTCTTCGTATTTTAGATTCAATTCTTTATACACTAAAAATTGATTTAGAAAAATTAATCAAAGTTTCTTCTGATGTAACTTCTCTTCTTGCACCACTTTGCTGTAAAGGTGAGTTTGATGCTTATCAGACAAACTTGACTATGCTTGATTATGTTGAAGAGAATTCTACAAGAGCTTTTTCACAGTATGTTCCTGATTACGAAAATATCCCGAAAAGTAAAAAAGGACCTGTTATTCTCGGATTCGGTATAATTTCACTAATACTTTTGTTCCCTATTATACTCCTTTCATTACTGATTGGATTTATAACAAATCAGATTAAATTCTCTAATAAAATAAAGGATAAGCTATGAAATTTGATACAGAAAAAATAATTTTCATAATTAAAGAAGCTGGTAAAATTATTCTCGATGCTCATGACATAGAAAATACAGTTACAGCAAAAGAAGGCAAGAAAAATTTTGTTACCAAATATGATGTTGCATTACAGCAATTTCTTTTTGAAAATCTAAGTAAAATTGTACCTCAGGCTGAATTTATCGGCGAGGAAGGCGAAACAAATAAAGAAAGCAAATCTCTTCGCTTTATTGTGGATCCAATCGATGGTACAACAAATTTTATGCAAGATTACCGTTACAGTGCTATCTCTGTTGCAATCTGTGATGGTGATGAGGCCATATTAGGAATAATATATAATCCTTATTCAAACGAAGTCTTTTACGCAGAAAAAGGAAAAGGTGCATTTCTCAACGGTAAATCGATTCGTGTCAGCGACAGACCTCTTTCTGACGGACTTGCACTGTTCGGAACATCACCTTATCATCCTGAAAACACTGATGAAACTTTTACAATGTTGAGAAAGGTTTTTGACTATTCGCGTGATATTCGTCGAAGCGGTTCTGCCGCACTTGATATTTGCTCAGTTGCTTGCGGAAGATGTGAGTTATTTTTCGAAAAAGAACTTCAACCTTGGGATTATGCAGCAGGTACTGTAATTATCAAAGAAGCCGGCGGAATTGCCCTGACATATTCCGGTCAAGCACCCTTATTGACTAAAGGCAGTGATGTTGTTTTTGCCAATCCTCAAGCTTACAAAGAATTTATAAAACTACTGAATGGTTGACGGAGAGTAAACAAATGACCGATTTACCAATTTATAAGAATTCATGTTATACACCGGAAGAAAGAGCTGAAGACTTACTTTCACGAATGACACTACGCGAAAAAATAGCACAGCTTGATATGAAATTCGGAAATAAATACAGCACACAGGTTGATCCGAATCATTCATGCTCTGTTTTGCCCACAACCGATTATGACTGGGACAGGCTTAAAATTGACTTTCCCGACGGTCTCGGTTACCTGCACGATAACTATTGTATACCTTCAGTAATGAATAAGCTTCAGAAATTTTTTATTGAAAATTCAAGACTTGGTATTCCGGTTATTTTCACTGGTGAGGCACTCCATGGAATATGCGGAACAAGAGGTACGATACTGCCCATACCTACAGCATGGGCAGCAACTTTCGAGCCGGAATATGCTTTTGAAGCAGGCAGAATTATCGCAAGCGAAGCGCGTTCACTTGGTTTATATGAAGTTCTTGCTCCAAATCTTGATGTAGCGCGTGACCCCAGATGGGGACGAACAGAAGAAACTTTCGGAGAAGACACTTGTCTGTCAACAAAAATGGCAGTGAATATCGTTAAGGGACATCAGAACGGAGATATATCTGCCAAGGATTCCGTTATTTCAGAACCTAAGCATTACTGTATCCACGGTATTCCAGAAGGCGGTGTAAACTGCGGCACAGCAAGAGCAGGCAAACGCGAAATTGAAAGCTGTTATTTACCTGTTTTTGAAGCTGCCATCAAAGATGGAGGCGCTTTTGATGTTATGGTCAGCTACAATTCGATTGACGGCGACCTGATGATGACATCAAAATATTATTTACAGGAAGTACTGAAAAAAAGATTTGCTCTAAAAGGTATCTGCCGATCTGATTGGGGCGGATTACGAAGAGTTCATTATCTGCATAAAATGGCAAAAAGCGAAAAAGACGCAATATATCTTTCAAAGAAAAACGGTCTTGACTGTCAGGGCGGCGATGAATACCCAAACAAGCTTTGGGTAGATTCACTTGAAGAGCTTGTAAATGAAGGCAAGATTGATGAAAAAAATATAAACGAATCCTGCCGCAGAGTTCTAACCCTTAAATTCAAGCTTGGTCTCTTCGAAAACCCTTACACCGATGAAAATGAATACAAATCAGTAATCAACTGTGACAAGCACCTTAATAAAGCTCTTGAAATAGCACAAAAATCAATTATTCTGCTTAAAAACAACGGTATTCTTCCGCTTGAAAAGGAAAAATATAAAAAGATTGCTTTAATCGGACCGTCATCAGATAAAATACGTCTTGGCGGATATTCAGCTGTTCCTGTCGGCAGAAAGTTAAAAACAATTTACGATATTTTAAAGCTTGAATTACCCGAATGTGAAATTATTCAATGTGACGGTTGCGGAATAAGTGACAGTGATTTTGAATTTGCTCTCTCTGACCAGAACCATCTGAAAGATATAAAGGCTGAAGAAAACATTGATAATATAGCTCAAGCGGTTGAAATTGCATGTGATTGCGATCTTATTATTTTCTGCGGCGGTGATGATAATATTTCAAGCGGCGAAGGTAGAGACCGATGCGAAATAACTCTTTGCGGAAAGCAAAGCGAACTTATTTCAAAGCTTTCAGAAACAGAGAAACCAATAATATTCGCTATGATTCACGGTAAACCGCTTGCAATTAAAGAAGAAAGTGACATTTGCGATGCTGTTCTTTCTTGTTGGTTTGGCGGTGAAAGCGGACCGCAAGCTGTTTGTGATGCTATTCTCGGCAAAATAAATCCCGGCGGCAAACTCCCCTTCTCTTTGCCGCGCAGCTCAACAATGATACCGTGTTATTATTCAATGCTTCCCGGTGCAAGTAATGTTTATTATGAAGGTAGAGGAGATGCATTATATCCCTTTGGCTTTGGCTTAAGCTATACTGATTTTGAATACTCTAACCTTTGTTTGACAAAAACCGGAAAAACTGATGTAAATGTTACAGTCACAGTAAAAAACACAGGTAAAGTTGAGGGCGATGAGGTTGTTCAGATTTATGTTGAAGACTGTGAAAGCTCGGTTGTGACTCCCCTTCTACTCCTTAAGGATTTCAAAAGAATAAATCTAAAACCAAACGAAGAAAAAACGATTGAATTTAACCTTGATTATAAAGCATTCCGACTTATGAATCAGGATTATGAATGGGTAGTTGAACCCGGTTCCTTCAGAATCTGTGCAGCATCATCTTCAAGGGATATTAAACTAAGTTCTTATATTAATATTGACTAAAAAAACAAATCCATTGAAAACTTTTGTTTTTTCAATGGATTTGTTATATTTAATTTTCAAAGCCTCCGTTAACCGTTATAACATTATCCATTACAACAGATGTGTTGTTCACCGGTTTGCCGAAAACCTTATAATTCATCAATCTGATATCAACGGTATATTGCCAAGTACCACTAATAATATAACCGTTAGGATCAACAATAACTTTAACTGTCGGATTAGTATAATGTATTAATGTATTATCATCATTTATTTCCATTGGTAAACCGAGATCCTTAAGCTGGTCTGTAACAACTCCTATGTCACCGACAGTATTTATTGCATGACCAACAGATCCTTCATGCAAGTTATCTCTTGCGCCGCCAACCTGAGATTTTATAATAAGTTCAAGTGCAGTATTATTACCAACTGAATATAACTTTGCCGATAAAACATCGGCTTCAGTCAATTGAGAATATCCCCCTGTTATTCCATCTATTTCTTTTGAATTATTGGATAAAAGTTTTGCCATAATTGGTGTGACAAAGTTCATTACTTTCTCAAATTCACCGTTATTAATTGAGATATTTTTCAGATAAATATCCTGCTTTGATTTTACTATATTATTTGATTTTAAAGCTGCATTTTTATAAATTTCAATAATTTCAGCTTTAGTAAATTCATCAACTGTAGTCTTAGAAATCTGTTCAACAGTTGATGTTGACACTTCGTTAACCCCAGTTGACTGTTCGTTCAAAGCCAAAACAGCTTGAATTGTTGTTTCAAGTAAAACATCGACCTCATCTGAAATAACAGTCATTTCAGGTAGAGTGGTTTTTTCTGAAGAAAAATTTTCATTTTTAGCCCCGCAAGCATTTAATAAAAAAATAAGTATCAGAACAAAAACAAGTGCAAATATTTTTTTGCGCAACATTTCCACCCCTCTGCTAATTATTTTATAAGGTCATGCTCTTTAATAAATTTTACCGTTTCATCTACAGTTGTGAAGGCGAGTGCAACGCTTGTATCTGCCGCACCGTAGTAAATTGCAATTCTGCCCGTTTCGGCATCAGCCAAAGCCGCACACGGGAACACAACATTTGGAACATCACCGACAAACTCATAAAGCTCATGCGGCGCAAGAAGGAAGCTATCTGCACGATGTAGCACCTTCCAAGGTTCTTCCTTGTCAAGAATTGCAGCACCCATTGAATAAGTGAAACCGTTACAGCTCGTGAGAACACCGTGATAAAACATCAGCCAACCTTCATCAATTTCAATCGGTGTAGGACCTGCGCCGACTTTTGTCATTTCCCAGTTTTTTTCCGGTTTCATAACGAATCTATGCTTACCCCAATATGTAAGGTCTTTACTATGGCTTAGGAAAATATCACCGTAGGGTGTGTGTCCTCTGTCACAGGGACGAATCAGAAGCAAATATTCATCATTTACTTTTCTCGGAAAAAGAACTCCGTTTCTTGCAACCGGATAGCAAGCATCCTCAAGCTGAGTCCAATCTTTAAAATCGGTTGTATAGGCAATGCCGATTGTTGTGCCGTGCGGTGTAAGATTAACCCACGAAAGATAATATTTGCCTTCAATAAGACAAAGTCTTGGATCATAGCCTCTGAAAATAACCTTTTCTTCAAGCTCCCAATTAATTGCATCCTTACTATAGCCAACAACAAGTGTATGGTCACGGCTCATAACATCAACACGAAACACACCTGCAAAGCCGTCACCGAAAGGTACAACCGCAGAATTAAAAATGCTGTTTGCCATATAAAGATTATCGCGTGTGATAATCGGGTTACCGTCATAGCGCCAGACAGGGTATCTGTAACCCTCCGGTTTGTCCTGCCACGGAATGTTAGGTATTCTTTCACCGATAATTTTTGCCATTATTTTTATATCCTCCGTTAATATTTGTTAACCCTCATACATCATATAATAATTATCTATGCCTTCTCTTTTCCAGTAATCGTGCTTAATGACTCTGAAACCGAGTTTTTCATAGAACTTAACATTGTCTTTATCCTGTGCTTCAAGACCCAATTTATAGCCCTTTGCGGTAAGGTCTTTTATCCCCTGCTTTATAAGCTTAGTTGCAATACCCTTGCCCTGATGTTCGGGCGCAACAAAAACAGGTGAAATAATATAAGTATTTTCCGGAAAAACCTTTACATCAAGATGTGAATAAGCTATAAGAGTTTTCAAAGTCTTTGGCCAGTAAAGCCAGAGAAAAAACCAATTAGGATACATCAAAAAATCTAAAACATCATATTCATTATGTGCTTCTCTCCAAATGCAGATTCCGCGCTTTTCTTCATCAATATAAACTATGTCTTCGCGGTTTGATGTGGCAAGTCGCTCAATCATGAAATGATACACAAATCGCTTTCTGAACTTTTCGTTTTTTGTAACATAAGAATGCACAGGGTCATTTACATAAGCCTCTGCAGCCATTCGTGCAAAATATTTAAGTGTTTTGTTGTCCATCGGTTTTTGTTTCATTTTGTTACCTGCACTAAATAATTGTTTTTTAAAAGATATTATTGATTAATCCCACAAAAGCTTATAGATATTGAGAATATCTGTTTTATCGAGCGGTTTGATTGTGTTTGAGGGTGAGCCGGAAGCAATCGCATCCCCTGCCATTTTGTCCATAGCAGCAAAAAAATCGTCTTTATTTATGCCGTACTCTGCAAGAGTTGGAATGTTGCAAACCTTGCAAAGGTCCTGACAGGCAGTAATAAATTTTTCTGCTGCAGTTTTATCGTCATCTGCCTCATCGGCAGCACTTATTTCACGAGCCATATCAGCAAAGCGACTGTAAGCACCGTCATAGACATAGCCAAAACAAGCTGAAAGAAGCATTGCGTTGCTAATACCGTGAGGAACATGGAAAAGAGCACCGATAGGACGACTCATCCCGTGAATTACAGTAACAGAAGCGTTATTGAAAGCAATGCCGGCTTCAAGTGCAGCAAGTGACATCTGTGCACGCGCTTCAACATTATCACCTTCATTATAACAGATAGGCAGATATTTAAAAATCTTTTTAATTGCAGAAAGCGCATAACCGTCGGTAAGCACTTGAGATTTGCGTGATGTATAGGCTTCTGCTGCATGACAGAGTGCATCCAAACCTGTTGCGGCTGTAACAGATGGCGGTGCAGAAAGAGTAAATGCAGGATCATCAACTGCAATATCCGGCATAAGAACAGAACCCTTTAAAAGCATTTTTATGTCTTTTTCTGTATTAGTGATGATTGTAAACTGAGTAGCTTCAGAACCTGTACCGCTTGTAGTAGGGATTGCAACCATAGGAGGTGTAGGTTCAGTAATAACCTTACCCATATAATCGTTAATACATCCGCCGGAAGTCGATAACGCAGCAATGGCTTTCATTGCATCAATCGGCGAGCCTCCTCCGACAGCGACAAGAAAATCACAACATTCGGTTTTATAAACAGCAAGACCTTGTTCAATCATCTTATCTGTAGGTTCACCAGTTATCGAACTGAAAACAGCATATTCAACACCACAGTAATCCAATATATCAAAAACTTTACGGGCATTACCAAATTTAAGCATAACGGGGTCGGTTACAACAAGAGCTTTTTTACCAAGAGAAGCAATAGCCCACTGAGCTTCAGGAAGAGCATTTTTGCCGTAAAAAATCTGCTTCGGCATTATAAAACTGTCAGCCATAATAAATCAATCCTTATAATAAAATTATAGTTTTATAATAACAAACAAATAGTATTAAATCAACATTTTTCTAAAAACTGCTTGATGTTAATATAAAAAATGATACAATAAAAATATATTTTATCCGGAGGTCTTACGATGGGCAAAAAAATCATTGTTGCAGGCTTGGGTCACGGCGGAATTGCTGCAGCCTCACTACTTGCAAAACGCGGCTATGATGTAACAGTTTATGAAAAAAAGAGTGAAGGCACACTCGGCTATGACTGGACCGATATATTCGCACCTGCTGCACTTGGCATTGCAGAAATCCCCATGCCTGATAAAGATAAATATGAATATAAAGAAAACATGACATTCTTTGCACCCACATCAAAAGTTTCGCTTACACAGCATGTACCCGAAGATGAGCTTGAAATCAAAATGGAAAGAAAAGATATTTATTCTCATCTTATTAATCACGCAATTAACTGCGGAGTTAAAATAGAATATGATTGTGAAATTTATTCTCCCATTATACTTGGCAACAGAGTTATCGGTATAAAAACTGAAAAAGGTGAATTCACTGCTGACCTTATAATTGATTCATGCGGTATCAACTCACCAATCAGAACGAATCTTCCCGAATCAATGGGCATTGAGAAAAATGTAAAACGCGATGAAAAAATTACAATTTACCGTGCATTTTATAATAAAGCAAGCGACGAAGAGGTCGAAGCAAAATTCAGAGTAAACTTCTTTGCAGGCGGTGAAAAATGTATAAGCTGGGTCGCTTCTGAAGATGATCATACAGACCTTCTTGTCGGCAGATTTGAAGAATTTACGCTTGAAAAGCTTGAAAGTTATGCCGATATGCTCCGCAAAAGCTCGCCGCGACTCGGTAAAGAAAAAGTCCGTGGCGGTCAATTTGTAGAAATTCCGGTACGCCATCCTCTCTCCGTCATGGTTGGTGACGGATATGCTGCAATCGGCGACAGTGCTTTTATGACAGTACCGCTGATTGGCTCAGGCATTGCAAATTCACTCAAGGCTGCAAAAATACTTGCTGACACGGTAAGCGCAGACAGCACACGCTCATTCAGCGCAGAGACCCTTTGGAATTACCAATATAAATTCTACAAAAAGCTTGGCTCTGGTCTTGCGCCGCTCGAGTGTGTGAAATATATGCTACTCAGCCTTACACCCGACGAGCTGGACTACTGCTTTGATTCGGGTATGCTCAACGAATACAACATTACAATGGGTGCAAATTTCACACGAATCACCACACAGTTTGAGCTTGACCCGAAAGACCTTATGATTAAGGCAACAGCCGTATGCAAGAATCCTGCAGTACTCAAAAAGGTTATGATATGCGGAACAAAGCTTGCACAGGTTATGTCGATTTGCGCGGCTATACCGCATAAATGGAACAGAAAAGCGGTTATGCTGTGGGCAAAGGCATATTCAAAATCATTTGACAAACATCAGTATAGAATAAAAGGCATCTGACTTTTTGTCAGATGCCTTTTATCATATTAGAAAAGTTTAAACAGCTGTGAGAGCGGATTGTAACCGAGACCGAAGTATTTGAAAATCCAGATAATGGGGTTATACTTGAACACTGCAACGTCAAGCACGGTTACAAGCAGGCGAAGGAAGAAAGGCAGATCAATTGTGAAAGGCACATCGACCTCAGGGAATTCCTCACCCTCAACCTCAAGCACCATGGGATTTGAGTAGCATATACCGTTATCGCCTGAAAGATAGAAACGGACAAACATATACGGTGTATCAAGCAGCTCATCGTTGTGAAGATCGAGAGTTGCTGAACCGTCTTCAATAGATTCGCGTTTAATAACATTGCCGTTAGAAACCCATGTGATGATATTGGCATTGATACCCTCTACTGTGATTGTATCTGCCTCCTGGTCAACCTTAATACGCTTTACCTGAGGCGTATTGTCGAGCCAATATGACCTAGTATCATAAACATCCTGCTCAACAAAGCCTGGCATTTCTTCCATACCGTTGAGCTCGACACCATTTGAGAAGTGAGAAATTGAGAAGAACTGACCTTTTTCAAGGCAGGTACGGAAAGCATCGAGAGTAAGCTCAGGCATCCAGCTCATTGTATAAGCATCGTTAAGTGATGTTTCGTTGTGTGAATCTGCAAAGGTGTTACCCCACGGAACAACACCGTTCGGAATAGTCTTTTGAAGAATCTGATCATAAAGGATACGGTCACAGCGTGTGTGAGCATCCGTTGCGCTGTTGATACCCATACCGAGTGAATTTTCAGGATTATCAAGGAAAATACGGGCAAACTTATTTACGTAGTATTCATCAATTTTCTGACCTACATGGTCTGCAGAATCCTTATCAGGATAAACATACTCACCAACATGAGAAAGGAAGGTTATACCGTCGAGCTTTGCAACCTCACGGCAGGGTGTTTCATAATCGCCGAAAACGCCTGCATAACCCTGACCATACTCTGCCCAATAGCTTGTTAAATGACAATCAGCAAAGGGAGTTGCCATATTCTGTTCATTGCCAAGAGGAACATCAAGCATACCGTTTGTTGTAGTACGTTCGAGCAAGTCTCCGTCCGTTGTGGTGTAAGTTCTGTCGGGATTTGTGCCCTTGAGGTAGCCCTGATATGCTGCCTCATCAACAGGAATTATCGGTGCATTATTATTTGTTCGCTCTTTTTTAATAACACGCATGAGCGGAACTGTGTCGGGCACAACATTCCAGCCGCGGTTAAGTGTGCCGTGGTCTGTAAGTGCGACAATTTCATAATTGAGTGCGTAATGCATATCGCAAAACTGCTGAACAGGTAAAAATCCGTCGCTCGCATTTGTGTGGCAGTGAAGCTGGGTCTTATAATCATCCCATGCATCCCAATCAACCTCTTCATAGGGGTTGGTGATAATGTAATTCTTCTGCGTAGGAGCCTCTGCGGCAAATACGGGAACGGCAATGCCAAGCATCATAGCCGCAACAAGTATGGCTGAAAGCAGCTTTTTCATTTTAACAGACATATTAAAGTCCTCCGTTTCAGTGCTATTGCACACTTTTTTTAGGGATATTATACTTTATTTGTTTAAAATATTCAAGTGCAAAAGCAAAAAAATCGTCGCAGATTAAAATATCTGCGACGAAAATATACATATTATTTAACAAATTCGCCCTGAATCTCTGCTTTAGCAGCAAGTCTTGCTTCTTCTGCAGTACCGTCCTGCATGATTTTTGCCATTTTGTCACGGCGCTCCTGAAGGTCAGAATACATACGGTTGCGCATTTCGGCATTAAGCGGATAGAAGAATTTCGGTATAATACCAAGGCTGCTCGTGATAATCGGAATACCGGTACCGAGGGCAAAAATCCACCACTTGGTTTTTGTGGTCTGAGTACCGATTTCAAGTCCCTGCTCGTAACCGATTTTCTTCATAACAATGGCATTTATACTGCCCATAACGGTGTTCTGCAGCTTAGCAATAAGCGACTGAGCAACACCCGTCATAGCTTCGGCACGGTAGCCGTTCTTCCATTCACAGTAGTCCATAGACTCGTTGACAATTTCGTTGGGAATAACTCGTCTCAAGCCATAGATGCACATTTCAAAGACCTCTTCAATGCCCATCAAGGGAAGAATAATCTTTTTATTCATGAAGTTATTGTTGATTGAACCTATGCCGAAAACAACCATCCACAGCATATCTGTCCATGCGTCCTCAAAAATCCAAAGAGCCTTTGTTGAGAAGCGCTTACGAAGCGGAGCAACAAAGCTGTAGCTGATGAACTTGACAGGAAAAGCAGGAATACCGACAATCGTTTTCCATGTGATTGAACCGATAACATCGATATAGAAATTCGTTCTGCTCTTGCCGATACTAAAACCGCTAAGGAATGAAGAAACAACCTGAATAAGAACAGGTTTGTTTGTGACAATAGCCTTAAGACCCTGAATAACACTTGGGCGCTCAATCGATTGCTGAACTCTTTCTCGACTGAGGGTAAAGAAATACATAACAAAAACAGTTGAAAGAATTGCACATGCAAGGCCGAAACCTGCAAAAAGCTTTGGAAGCTCCCATTTAACAACCTTATTTATAACAAGGTCATAAAGAATTCCGAAAATCTGCTTTGGTAAATCTTCAAAAATGTGCGAGAGAAGATGTGCCATAGTAATAAGTCTGGTTCGCTCAACAGGATTTGGTGTGATAGTAGTCATAAATCCTGTATTCGCAATGCTTGTAAATGTGCCTGCTGTTTCCTGAACCATCATCATAATCGAATAGAAAATGAGCTTGGGCATATAGGTGGCGGCTGCACCGGGGAAAATAAAAGGAATTACCCAATAGAACAAACCGATTATCATGAGCGGAATTTGACCAAAAAGCATATAAGGTTTGAATTTACCCCAACGAGTACGAGTACGCTCAACGATAACACCTATGAATGTATCATTTATAATGTCCCAGATTGTTGCAATGATGTTATGTAACGCAAGATAGTTGAAGTCGATTTTTACAACGTCGTAAATATAGCGCTCATAGAAATCGCTGATGTTAAGCGAGGCTGCGGCATCGTTGAGAACGTAGGCAACGGTCTCTGCCCTGCCGACATAGCGTCGGTTGCCCTTGTAGTCAATACTTTGTTGAAGCTCTTTCTTCTTATTTTTTTCTTTAAGCTTTGCCATATA
>JAZQGE010000052.1:0-10921 GCA_045539895.1 Acutalibacteraceae bacterium | reverse complement strand
ATTCTTTATTACACCGCCGCAATGTGGTTCTGGGGAAGCGTAAACAGCACAATTCAATAGTGGGAAATAGCAGGTCAGAAAAATGTAGGCGACGGTATGGCAATTGATTTTGATTCCTATTCGCATAACTGCACATATCAGTATATCTATTCCCACGACAATATGCGCTTTATCTGCAACTGTCCCTTTCACAGCGGCCACAAAAACAATACGGTGCGCTACTGCCTTTCAGTCAATGACAACGGCGGAAGAAGCAGACTTTCGGCAAATCCGGGTGAACACGGACTTAAATTTTACAACAACACAATCATCAACTGTGCTGATTTTTATATGATTGACATGTATGATTCGATTATTGCAAACAACATTATCGCCCCTGCCGACGGATATGTTGTGGTTTGCGATACGGCGGATTATTTCCGTGACGGAAATATTTTTGCAAATAACTGCTACTATAATACTGTTAATCCGTTTTGCGACATGTTTTCCAAAAACACTGTTCCCGGTTTCGTAGGCAGTGATTTGACAGCGATTGAAAGTTTCAGACTTTCAGCAGATTCACCGCTTATCGGTGCAGGAATTGAAGTTGAGGGCAACGATCTTACAACTGATATTTTCGGAAACAAAATAACAGGAAACAATATCGGCTGTTACGGTGCAGACGGTGAGGACACAGAGTACGAAGGCGAGAATTTAATTGAAAAAATCATAAGATTTTTCAAGGACCTGATTAACAGAATCATCCGTGAATCAGACGGACTTAAGGATTATTGAGAAACATTAAAGGAAAAACATTCAGAGTTAAGACACAGTAACAGCTTTTATCGTATTATTTAATTTCTATATAAAAAACTACACAAGCAATGACTATTTTAGTTTTATCAATCGTTACTGTTATGTAGAAAAAAGACCCATGATAGGAAAATCAGGTGAAAAAATGATAGGAATTATGGATGTAGGCGGAGGCCTGAGAGGAAATTATGTAAGCGGTATTATCGATTATCTTCTTGATAACTCTATCGATATTGAATATTGTTTGGGCGTTTCTGCAGGAAGTGCAAACCTTATAACATATATTGCAGGTCAGCGCGGAAGATTAAAAAGCTTTTATGAAGACTATTCATTTGAAAAGCAATATATGAGTATAGGCAACTATTTCAGCAAAGGAATGTATATAAACCTTGATTATATTTATTCTGATATAACAAACAGCTACGGTAAAAATCCACTGGACTTTGAAGCCATAATGAAGTCGCCTAAAAAGTTTGTTGCCGCAGTAACGGATGCACAGACTTCATCACAAAAATATTTCTATAAAAGTGATTTAGCCTATGATGATTTTACTTTGTTAAAGGCAAGCTGTGCATTACCTATAGCAATTCGTCAGCCTGTTTTGTTTAAGAACGGAAGATATTTTGATGGAGGTATATCTGATCCGATTCCGTATAAAAAAGCATTTGATGATGGTTGCGATAAACTGATTATCTGCCTGACTCTTCCTATTAACTATAAGAAATCAGCCTTTCCCAAATGGCTTGTCAAGGCTTTGCTTATTAAATATCCGCAAATTGCAAAGGCCATAGCAATGTCACACACAATATATCATAACAGGATTAATGAAATTCTTAAGCTTGAAGAACAAGGTAAAGTGCTGATACTTTATCCTGAGGATTGCTTCGGGATTAAAACAGCGACACGAAACAAAGACGGATTAAGCAAACTGTATCAGCTCGGATATAAGGATGCGGAGAAGATAGAAAAATTTTTGAATTTATCAAAAAGCTAAAAGCCTGACAAATCTATTTACAAAACATACCTGCAAGTCAAATTCCAAAAAAGGGACTGTAAAAACAAAAGTTTTACAGCCCCTTTTCTCTTTTAGCTTCAATGTGCTCACAATAATAATTGAATCAGTTTTCAAAAGCATATATAAGGTATACCCTGCCGATGAAACCTTAGCAGCACTTCATCATCTGATGTTTCATAACTGCAGTTAGCCTTGTCATTTACCGATATTTTGTCTGTATTAACACAAACAACAATCTGCTCATCACTCAAAAATATCAATAATTAATTTGCGTATTTCTTCAATTGCTATACAAAATATCTGGCGGATAATTCTTACTGTCTTTTCAAAAAAGCTTTCTGTTTCAAGCTCGGCATTCTCTCCGTCAGCGGAATAGCAGCCGATGTTTTCGCTTGTTATATCATTACCAAAAAAATCCGTCATACAACCGTCCTCAACCTCAAAGCCTGCACCGATTAACGGAGAGCCCTCTGCAAGCTGATATGCCTTTGTCGGGTCATCACCACCAACAAAACCGGGAAGGGTGTTCAAAGCATCCTTGTCAAATGCCGGATTGAAGGTATTGTAATAGCAGTTGTTGGCAAACACATTATTCCAATCCTTCATTTCGCTGCTTATATGATAAAACTTATGTCCATCCTTAAAAACAATAATATTGTTTACAAACAGCGAATCATAGAGCTGAGTAATCTGAAATTCCGGAGAATTGATTATCGTATTGTTGTAGAAGCTGAAATTCCATTCACCGTCAGACACACCGATTTTATTTCTGCCCTGATTGTCATTAACAGACAAACAATATCTTACCGTATTGCCTCTGTTACCGCCTTTAGCAGGATTGTTGCACATAAAACGCATATTGTCATGTGAATAAATATATTCATATGTACAGTTGTATGAGCCGTGGTCAAAATCCACTGTCATTCCGTCGCCATAGTTTTTCTGACCCGCTATTTCACAGTAGCTGAATGTACAGTTTGAGGAATAATGAGTCCACATTGCGGCAGTAAAATACAGAATTTCTCCGTTTTCATCAAGACCGACACCCTGGCAGCAGTCAATCGCACGGCAATGCGTTACCAAAGCACCATCACAGCCTTCAAGAACTACCGCTTCACCATCCATGTTATAAAACTCACAGTTTTTTACAAGCGCATTTTTATTCAGATCCTGAGTTCCGGTGAAAAATATACCGTTGCCTACATCGAAAATTTTGCAATTTATCGCTTGGAAATCGTTGACCGGATAAGGTGAACCACCGTAACGCTTGATTACTATTGCGGCTCTGCCCGAAATCGGACCTTCAGTATAATTGTCACGGCAAGTTACCTTATAATTTTGCATATCGTGAAATTCGCAGTTTTCTATTCTGACACCAATTGATTCCTTAGTAACACCGTCAACCCAGATGCCGCCGCCGTTATGCGCCGTGATTTCAAAGCCCGAAACAGTAACATAGGAGCAATCAAAAAGCTTCATAACAGCATCTCTTGCATCGGTGTTAAGATGCGGTTTTTTGCCCTCTCCGTAAGAAGAAATAACAATGGGATTATCCTTAGTACCTGAACATGTAAGTGTAATAGCACAGTCATAATCGCCCCCTGCCCTGAACAAAACTTTGTCGCCTGCTTCAAGTGTTAAAGAGGCTATATTTTCTACGGTTTTCCAGGCAGAAGCTTCGGACAAGCCGCTATTTTCATTATCGCCAAATTCACTATCAATATAGTAAGTAGTTCCTAAGGCAAAAACAATCGGTGTTATGGCCAAAATAATTAAAACAGAAAGAATTACAGATAAAAGCTTTTTCACAACAATACCTCCATAAATTTTGCTAAAAATCAAGCGCCCGGCTGTATTTCATTCATAGACCGCCAACATAGCGGTCTTTTCCGAAGACACAATCATCAGGCATAAAAGTCCAGTTCAACATATCGGGAGAGGTTGCAAATGTATAACTGATATATTATCTTACACTATTGCTCAGACCTTCAAGTCTGCTTTCATTTTAAATCCGGCTGTTGTCCGTCATGTGCAAGCCATTTGCATTCCGTAATTTCCATATTTGTGAAGCTCGCTTTGAAAGATGAATTTTCAGGACTGCAAGCATAAATACCGAAGCGGATTTTTTCTCCTCCTTTAAACATATGGCAGACACGCATCTGTCTGAACACTACACCATCATCAGAGCACTCTATGCAGTAATCATCTTCTCTTCTGTTAAACCTGTACCACATACATTTTATATCTGCGGCAATTTCAGTTGTAGCCCAATCAGAATATCCGTTATTGGTCACAACACTTCCCAGATGTTGAAACTTTTCATTTTCATACTCAATTGAGCCCTTTATCCAGTTGTCAGAATCAAGGTACATAACAATTCCGCACTGATCAAATCTATGTTTGCTTTCAAATTCTGTTTTTACAACAAAAGAGAAAAACTTTTCTTCTGTTTCCATTTGCAAAACAGGCGCATTATCATTTCTGAAATGATAATATGTTCTCTGCCATAAGTCTGTATGCGGTGAAGTAACTATTTCAATTTTATCATTGGAAACGGAATACAGTGAAGGCTCTCTAATCCATTGTAATTTATTTACATCAAATTTCATTATTATCACTCCATTAATTTAATAAATCATTATATTTCTCTATATTATACACAGCTTCAACCAACACAGTCCTCACAAACAAGACTCATGCTGATATACTCAGCAGCATCAAGAATTTTATCAACCGATTCTTATTTTGTGTAAAATGAAATAATTTGTGTCATCTTTCTCCGTTTTATGTCTGTTCGATAAAACAAAATTTATATTCCGATAATGTGTCTGATTTCATTTGCGTCAATATCATTAAAATTGCGGTTCTGCGAAACGGAGATATATGCCGCCGCACCTGCAGCCTCGCCTATACCTACACAGATAGGCATTGCCCGAAAATTGGAGTGTGCAATATGTGTACCTGAAATATTTCTTCCGCAAAGCAAAAGATTTTCTTTGATTTCGGGAAGAAGGCAACGATATGGAATTGTATATCCTTTTGTCTGTTTGAAATGCTTCTGCACACCCGTTTTGTCAAGTCCTGCACCTGTGATATTATGAACATCAAAATTGAAGTAAGCATCTTTCACAACATAATCATCAAACACTTTCGCTTCAAGAATATCCTGTTCATTAAGAGTGTATTTACCCTTAAAATGCCTTGTTTCACGAATACCAATAAGTGATGCAGAGCTGATAATAAAACAGTTTTCATATCCGGGAACAAATTCCCTTAAATATTTCACGATGTCATCCATCTGCCGACGGCACATAAGTGTTGCTTTAGTTAAATCTTCTGCACATGTGCCGTCAATTTCAACGGCATTTGTCATATTGCAGGTAACAACACCGGGAAGCGTTGATTCATAAGTGAGAATATGTCCTGCAGGATACGGAATATGTTCTTTTGCAAGAGCTTGAAGCTCGCCGTTCGGTGTTTCATAAGTTGATTCAAATGAGCCTAAGAACACGGCTCGTTCATAATCAACACCGCCGACCTTAAACATCAGAGTTGCAGGCTGCATCTTGTTATCTTCTTGTCTTCCGAGAACAAATTCTGCGCCTGCTCTTGCAGCAATATCGCCGTCGCCAGTGGCATCAACAATGACTTTGGCGTAGATATCCGTTTTTCCTGATTTGTTGATAACGCTTGCACCGAGCACCCTGTCGCCCTCACAGATTGCATCTTCAGCAAAAGTGTAAAGCATAAGCTTGCAGCCGACCTCGTAAAGCATTTCAAGATAAAGATTTTTCAGCTTTTCGGGGTCAATAATATTTGTAATTTTATTTTTGAATTTACCTTCATTGTTTTCGGATGACCTTTTCAGAATATCATAATAAAGCGGACTTGTGCAGCTTCCCGTCCAATGACTCATAAGTCCTGAAGTGGAGATTCCGCCAACATCGCCGCTTTGTTCAACAAGAATAACCTTTGCTCCGTTTTTTGCCGCTGTATAAGCAGCGGCAAATCCTGAAGGTCCGCTTCCAAGAACTAAAACTTCGGTATGCAATTCAAGCTTTTTAATCATATTTACATCACAACAATTTCTTATTATTTTAATAACTGATTACAGCACATATAAACTGTATATTTCAACGATTCTGTTAACCGTCATCGGCGGATTGTTCTGAGAAAATGGCATATCCCCTATTCCGTTGCGACTGATTTCTTTTCATACCATTATATCTGATTGGGATGAACATTGTCGTATGAATTTCCATTTTCCAGAAGATTATGTAAGGATAAAAGGTTTGCAACCGCAACCGCAGCCGCAAAAGCTGTAATAATAATCAAAGTAATCGGCAATAATTTTTTCTTAACTTTTGCCAAAACACATCCCGCTTTTTTCACTCAGCTGAGTTTATTCTATTCTGTCAAATTCTTCTTTTTCTCAAGTATGTTTCCGTTACCCTGCTTTGTATATATATCATTTCACAAAGCAAATTTTAATCGGATGCTTCGGGGTAGTCTGAATCGTGTTTTCGTTAAAAATAACATTTTCTGCTATTATCTCAACTTCAGGATAAATTATTCCGTCTGCGTTTAACACTTCATCAAAGCATAGCTTGGAATTTTTAAAATCAATATTTTTCAGCATTATATTTTTTGTCGGATAATTTGAATGAAACAGAATATCAACATCATTTTTCATAACGATATTTTCAAGAGTAATGCCACTTTGAGGAGTGCATATACAACCGGGATAATAACTGCGTGCATAGGAATCATAATTAAGACTTACAGCAATTGCTGTATTACGCCTTTTTTGAAGTGAGCAATTCCGAATTAATACATTACGGCATCCGCAATCAAGTTCTTCTGTATCCCGTACAGCAACCCAGTTTATACCGTCATATTCCAGGATTCCTTTTTCGTGGCAAGGCGGTGTATCGGAGGTGTAAACTTTTCCGTCCTTCGGATTCATCAGAACACGATAGGTTTTGCCGTTAACTGCAACGGTGTCTGAGTGTTGAACCTGCATTCCTTTGTGCCATCTGCACCATGCACCACCAAGAATCCTGCAGAAAAATCCGGTTGTTGTGTTATCATCAAGATCAACACAGTTTTCAATTATTCCGTTTTCAATCCATCCAACATGCGTATTCGAGGTTGCGTAATCAAAGGCATTTAGTGCTATAGGATCATCAAATGTACGGAATCTTCCGTTGCTGATAACAAATCCGTCACCCCATCCCAGATGAATACCGTCTTTATTCCCTGTTATATACAAATCATTAAGACTGATATTTTTAAATGCACTTACCTGAACAGCATAATCCTTTTCAAGCAATCCGTGACACTCAAAGCCGTCTATTTTTAAATTTTCAATATAAATCATGGCAACCTGAGCACGAAGTCCTGCAATCCGGCTGTTCACACCAAAGTCATCGCTTTCAACACCGTTGCAATCAAGATGCAATCCGATAATTTCAATATCACGGTTATAAACGCCGTTAACAGCACCCTTATTAATAAAAACATTGCCATTAATTCCCGTCACACTTGCTTCGCGTTGAAGAACAACACCTTCACAGAACACAAGTCTTGTATTATCACCGATTTCAATCTGTTCGGAAATTTTATAAATGCCGGGAACGGTAACCTGAATTATTCCTCCCCTGTTAACTGCTTTCTGTAAAGCTTCAGAGTTTTTTAGCGAGCTGTTTTCAGGCAAAAAACCATATTCGTTAGCATTAATCATAGCTTTTATTTCCTGCAAATACATTAATTTATGTGATTATATCACAGCAGTTGCAAAATTACAATCAGTTGAGGATGTTCCGGCTTCAATTATTCACCTGCACCACAACTTCATTTTTATATTAATGACACATAAAAACGCAATCATTAAGTGTGAGGTTGCCATGGACAGAAAAAGAGGTAATGCGGACAATTCCGTATTACCTCTTTTTTCATTTTTACCTCTAATGGTAAATAAAATTATTATCTTTTGTTTCTTTTATTTAAAATCAGATTTCGTATTTATCTGCATCATATTTCGTGCAGGGATAGTTTGCAACTCCGTTTTCATCGGGGAATGGCGAAAGATTATCGTTTTCATAAGCCTTTCTTTCTTCTTCGTTGGAGAAATCGGGAATCTTGTATTCAGCACCGTTGTGAAGACTGCTTCTCCAGCCAAGAATAGCTACCGCACTCATTGCACAGGATCTGTATGCATTAAAATAAGGCTGTCTGTTTTCAAGAATGCAGCTTAAAAATTCGTGAGCCACATAGTAATCACCGCCCGAATGACCGCACTGTCTTGCCTTATCTTTATCAAAGGGATAGCCAACTGTTGAAACCTTTTCTTTTTCAACACCTTCCGGGATTTCCCAATCGTTATAAACAATGCGGATTTTGCCTTCATCACCTCTTACGGTTTCTGCGCTGCCCTTGGCACAGGCAAAGCGGTACCAGTTGCCGTGACCGCCGAATTTTGCCCAGCCCGTAATTCTTGCAACAGCACCTCTGCTCATTGTACAAAGCATAATTGAAGCAACATCTTTAACAGGTTCGCCTTCACGCTCCTGGCGCATACCGTCGGTATAAATGCTTCTTGCATTAACCGAAACGGGTATATCGTTCGTAACTCTCATAAGAGGTGCAAACGAATGGCTCAAATAAAATCCCGATGGCATAAGAGCACGCCAATGGGTTGTAGTTGGTGTGTAATGAACATATTCCTCATGACTCATAGGATGGACATATTCACCTTCACAGTAAAGAGCTTCACCGAGTGAACCATCCTGATAAATTTCCGTAAGCTTGCTTATAACAGCAAAATAAGCATAGTTTTCTGCAAGCATATAGATAGCTCCGCTCTTTTCAGATGCTCGACAGATAGCTACACATTCCGCCATGGTAACAGCAGGCATAGTTTCACTCAGAACATGAATGCCCTTTTCAAGAGCGATAACTGCATATTTTGCATGCTGATGGAAGAAATTAGTAAGAACGACCGCGTCCATACCGCTGTTAATGAATTCATCAAAATCTGTATAGAATTTTGTTTCTTCGCAGCAATATTTCTTAATATTTTCATAAGTTGATTCATCATAATCGCAAACTGCGCTGATATATGCTTTATCGGTAAGCGTAAGCCCCTGCGCAATACCGCAACCTCTTCTCGCACCAAAAACACCAATTTTAAGCTTCTTGTCCATAACAAATGACCTCCGTTAATATATCTCGACAAATAAAAATCTGTCGGGATAATTATATCATAATATTTTAAAAAAACAATAGCTGAAACGGATAAATAGATTTCTACAGCAACGGAAGAATCCGATAAAAACAATACTGACTCCGCTTAAAAAACGAAGTCAGTATGTCGCTTAATTAAATATTTCTGCCATAGGGCTTTTTGTTCTGTCCACACTATTTGGGGCAGTTCTTTATCCGCCGGATTTTTTGTTTATTGTGTGTTACGCGATTGCAGCGGTTAACTCAAAACCAAAGATTTTTGAAAAGAGCCGGAGAATGCCGTTGTATTTCCAGGTGAGGCAATCCCAGATGAGATAGAAGAAACGCAGTGAGAAATATTCAACGGGGTCGTTAATAATATCGATGAACTTATCAGCCTGAGCCTTGTATTCATTAAGCTTTGCCTTTTCTGCTTCGCCCATGTTCTTGTCTGCAAGGAGTTCGTCAAATTTTGCCTTGAGAGCTTCAATATCATCTTCCCAGAACTTGGTTACTCTCTTTTCATCAAACTTTTCGAGTTCTGCACCGATGTCTGCAACTGCCTTTTCTGCTGCTGCGATTTCTTCAAGGAGAGCTTCAAAGCCTGCTTTGATTTCTTCGTATTCAGCCTTCTGCTCGTCGGTGAGATTATCGGGGTTAACTGCTTCGATTTCATCAATTGTTTTTTGAATAGCTACCTTATCGTCGCTTGTTACCTTTTCGGGGTTGTAGAAGTTTTCGATACCTGCGATTCTTTCAAGCTGTGTTTCGATTTCTTTAATTTTTTCTTCGAGAGCTTCAACCTTTTCAATCATTTCATCGAGTGCGGTCTTTTCGTTTTCGGTTGTGTTACCGCTGTCGATAAGAGCCTGAACATCCTCTTTAAGCTGTGCGAGGTCTTCCTTGTCGGTTGACTTGACCGTTTCTTCATTATATGACTTAACAGCTTCATCAACCTTCTTGATTTCCTCCGCAACCTCAGTAAGCTTTTCAATGAGCTCGTCTATTGCCTTGTCTGCTTCTTCAAGAGCAGCCTTTTCATCTTCGGTGAGGTTATCGCCGTCGGTAAGAGCCTTGATGTCGTCAATAAGCTTACCGAGTTCGGGAACATCAGCTGATGTGACTGTTTCCTCGTCGTAGCCGTTTACAGCTTCGTCAATTCTTTCGATTTCTTCTGCTGTTGCGGCGATTCTATCGAGGAGATCATTGAGCGTTGCATCATTTTCAATGAGTGCTGCTTCTTCTGCTTCGGTGATATTGTCGCCGTCCTGAAGAGCCTTTGAATCTGCAAGGAGCTTTTCTATGTCTGCCTTGTCTGCAGATGTTACTGTGCTGATGTCATAAGCATTGGCTAAATCGTCAATTCTCTTGATTTCTTCCGCCGTTGCTGCAATCTTTTCAAGGAGTGCATCTGCAGTTTCATCTGCCTTAACAAGAACTGCTCTTTCATCTTCGGTGATGTTATCGCCGTCTATGAGAGCTTTGATGTCTGCAATGAGCTTTTCAATATCAGCCTTATCGGATGATTTTACGCTTTCAAACACATACGCATCAATTGCATCAACGATACGAACGATTTCTTTGCTGACATTTCCTACCTTTGTGATAAGAGCAAATACCTTATCGTGGAGTTCGTTGAGCTTTGTTTTTTCCTCTGCGGTTACGTTATCCGTAAGGGCGAGAGCATAGATTTCGCTGTCGAGCTTGTTGAGAGCATCGAGGTCGCTTGACTTAACGGTTGCTTCGTCATACTTGTCAGCCTCTGCTTCAAGTCTTGCGAGCTCGTCTGCGGTTTCATCAATCTTTGCAAGGAGAGCATCAAGAGTTGAATCAAGTTCGTTGAGGTTTGCTCTTTCGTCAGCGGTGATGTTATCGCCGTCGGTGAGCTTC
>JAZQGE010000051.1:0-31735 GCA_045539895.1 Acutalibacteraceae bacterium | reverse complement strand
ATATGCTTTACCGATTATTGCACCGTAAATGTTCATTTTTGTGAGTGCCTTTACATCATCAATTGACGAAACGCCACCAGATGCCACAATATTTATATCAAGCTCATGAGAAAGCTTTTTATAAAGTTCAAGGTTTGTACCTTTCATAGCACCGTCTTTTGAAATATCAGTGCAGATAACTGTCGCAACACCTATTTTTTCAAGCTTTTCACAAAATTCAAAGCCGTCAACTTCGGAAACGGTTGTCCAACCGTGTGTGGCAACCTTACCGTCGAGCATATCGACACCGACAGCAATTTTATCACCGTATTTACTGACCATTTCTGCAACAAAATCGGGATCTGAAATTGCAACCGTGCCGAGAATTACACGCATTACACCTGCGTCAATATACTTTTTAATGATTTCTTCATTTCTGATTCCGCCGCCGATTTCAACCTTAAGACCGCTGTTTTTAGCAAGGTCGGAAACAATTTCAAAATTCGGGTTGTCACCGTCTTTCGCACCGTCAAGGTCAACAACATGCAGATATTCAGCACCCTTTTCTTTAAAACCTTTAGCAGTTTCAAGCGGATTTGTGCCGTAAACAGTCATCTGATTGTAATCGCCCTTAAAAAGACGGACAACCTGTTTATCCTTTAAATCAATTGCAGGAAAAAGTTTCATAACACTCACCTCTTATAACTCACAGAAGGCTTTGAGGATATTAAGACCAACCTCGCCGCTCTTCTCAGGGTGGAACTGACAGCCGTAAACATTTTCTTTTGCAACAGCCGCTGTAAGAGGAGCACCGTACTCCGAAACGGCAATTGTATCGCGCTCACAGTCAGCAGCATAAAACGAGTGAACAAAATAGACATGGTCACCGTTTTTAATATATTTAAAGAGTTTGCTGTCCGAAGTGAAATCAAGAGCATTCCAGCCTATGTGCGGAATTTTAAGCTCAGACGGAATAACATCGGCAATGGGCTTTACACTGCCGCCGATAAGGCCTAAGCCCTCGTGTTCGCCATATTCAAGGCTTTTATCAAAAAGCATCTGCATACCAAGACAAATACCCATGAGAGGTTTGCCTGTTTTCACCTGTTCTTTTACAACCTGAGTCATACCGCTTTCATCAAGCTTGCGGCGGGCATCGGCAAAAGCACCGACACCGGGAAGAATTATATGAGAACATGAGTCTATAATTTTTTTATCATTAGTCAGAACAACATCTTCACCGATAAACTTAAAGGAAGAATAAAGCGAAAAGATGTTGCCGACACCATAGTCAATAATTGCGAGCAAAATTAAAGCACTCCCTTAGTTGACGGAATTTCATTACTGTATTTTTCATCAATGCTGACAGCTGTGCCGAGAACACGGGCCAATGCCTTGAAGCTGCCTTCAATAATGTGGTGTGTGTTTGAACCGTAAAGCAGTTTTACATGCAGAGTCATTTTGGCATTACGCACAAAACCGAGAAGGAACTCAGAAACAAGCTCAGTGTCAAAATCACCAACAGTGGGATTAATATTACCAAGGTCAAGACTCAGATGTGCTCTGCCTGAAATGTCGACCGCACACATAACAAGCGACTCATCCATGGGAAGAACAATATCGCCGTAACGCCTTATGCCTGCCATATTACCGAGCGCTTGAGCAAATGCCTGACCGAGGCATATTCCTATATCTTCGACAGTGTGATGATAGTCAACATTTGTATCACCGGTGCAATAAACGCTCAAATCAAATCTTCCGTGTCTGGCAAAAAGTGTGAGCATGTGGTCAAGAAAACCGCAGCCTGTATTAATATCGCTTTTTCCGCTTCCGTCGAGATCAAGGCTAAGCTCAATCTGAGTTTCAGCTGTATTGCGTTTTATTTCACTTTTACGCATTGTTATCATCCTTTCCCGAAAGAATTACATCAAGTGCATCAAGAAGCGCATCCATCTGCTCTCTTGTACCTATTGTTATACGAAGAAAATCGGACAATCTTTCTTTATTGAAGAAACGAACAAGAATCCCCATTTCTTTAAGCTTTTTGTAAAGCTCTTCGCCTCCTACTGTGCTGTGTGCAGCAAAGACAAAGTTTGCTTTTGAATCCAGCACTCTGAATTTGCGTTTTTCAAGCTCAGCAACAGTATAACTACGGTTTTCAATTATCTGATTTCTCGTTTTTTCAAAATAAGGCTTGTCCTTTATTGCCGCTTCACCTGCAAGCAGTGTGAGGCGGTTAATATTATAGGGATTTGTTGAAAAGCGGATTGTGTTGAGGTCGGTAATTATTTCTTCATTTGCAATCGCAAAGCCGAGCCTTGCGCCTGCAAGCTGGCGTGATTTTGAAAAAGTCTGAACAACTATGAGATTGTCATATTTTTTTGTAAGTTCAACAGCGCTGTCTGCACCGAAATCAACATAAGCTTCATCTATAACCACAATGTTATCAGGATTAGAAACAAGAATTTTTTCAATATCCTCAAGGCTTACTGCTATACCTGTGGGTGCATTAGGGTTTGCTATAACAACGGTTTTGTTTATACCGCAATAATCATCGACATCAAGCGAATAATCCTCTTTAAGCGGTATAATCTGAGTTTCAAGACCGTAAAGATCAGCAAAAACCGAATAAAAGCCATAGCTTATATCAGGAAACGCAACAGGAATATTTTTATCACAAAAAGCCTGGAAGATGAAAGACAGAATCTCATCCGAGCCGTTGCCGAGAACTACATTCTGCGGTTTGACACCATAGTAATCAGCAATTGCCTGTACTGTAAGTCGGCACTCAGGGTCAGAATAAAGTCTTAACTTTGCAGTTTCTTCGCCGTTGATTGCTTTAAGTACCGCAGGAGAAGGGTCAAACGGTGATTCATTTGTGTTGAGTTTTATAAACTGACGGTCCTGCGGCTGTTCACCGGGTGTATAAGCCGTAAGAGTGTCAAATCTGTGACTGAAAAATCTGCTCATAGCTGTGTTCTCCGAATAAAATTAGTCTTCAAATCTTACAGTGACGGATTTTCCGTGCGCCTGAAGACCTTCCTTTTGTGCAAAAGTATCAATCTTTTCATAAACTTTTTCAAGTGCTGCCTCAGAATAAGAAATGAACGATGACCTCTTGACAAAATCATCAACTGAAAGCGGACTTGAGAAGCGCGCTGTTCCGCTTGTAGGAAGAGTATGGTTGGGACCTGCAAAATAATCGCCGAGAGCTTCCGGACAGTTTTTTCCGAGGAAAACCGAACCTGCATTACGAATGAGAGGAAGAATGTCAAACGGACATTCTACACAAACCTCAAGATGTTCGGGAGCGATTGCATTTGACATTTCAACTGCCTTTTTAAGGTCATCAACAACAATGATTTTGCCGTTGTTATCTACAGAAACACGCGCAATATCCGCACGGGAAAGCTGAGGAATCTGTACTTCAAGCTCAGCACTGACGGCTCTGGCAAGATCAAGGCTGTCTGTAACAAGCACCGCACTTGCGTTTTTATCGTGCTCAGCCTGCGAAAGCATATCAGCAGCTACATATTTAGGATTACAAGTACCGTCTGCAATAACAAGGATTTCACTCGGACCCGCAATCATATCAATAGCAACCTTACCGAAAACCTGGCGCTTTGCCTCTGCAACAAAGACATTGCCTGGACCAACAATTTTATCGACCTGAGGAATGGTTTCGGTTGAATAAGCGAGCGCAGCAACAGCCTGTGCACCGCCAACCTTGAAAATGCGGTCAACACCTGCAATTTTTGCTGCAACGAGAATTGCAGGTTTAATGCTGCCATCCTTTGAAGGCGGTGTTACCATAACAATTTCATCACAGCCTGCAAGCTTTGCAGGTATGCAGTTCATAAGAACGGACGAAGGATAGCTTGCCGTACCGCCGGGCACATAAAGACCTACTCTTTCAAGCGGTATAACTCTCTGACCAAGCACCACACCGTCACGAGGTGTAATTACAAAGCCAGTTTTAATCTGATGACGGTGAAACTCCCTGATATTTTCTGCCGCTTCCTTGATTATTTCAACAAGCTCAGGCTCTGTAGCCGCAAAAGCAGCATCAATCTCACCCTGAGTAACTTCAATGTTTTCGAGCACTGCACCGTCAAATTTAGCAGAATACTCTCTGAGAGCTGCATCACCGTTCTTACGAACATTTTCAATAATACCTGTTACAATTTCGCCTACGGTATTTTTCTCTTCGCTGCGGTCAAAAATCTCTTCAGGCTTAAGACCGCCTTCATAAATCTTAATCATTTACAACTACCTCCTGAAGCTTTCTGCGAATATCTGCAATTTGTTCAGATTTGAATTTTGTACTTGCCTTGTTCGCAACAAGTCTTGCGCTTATAGGCACAATCGACTCAATAACCTCAAGATTATTTTCCTTTAATGTCGTTCCCGTTTCAACAATATCAACAATAACATCTGTCATACCAAGGATTGGAGCAATTTCAATTGAGCCGTTGAGCTTACAGATTTCTATATCTCTGCCCTTTTTTGCATAATGTGTGCGGGCAATGTTTACAAATTTGGTTGCAACACGGATCGTTTTTTCAGGATTGTCGCGAAAGTTTGTTTTCGCGGCAACACACATTCTGCACTTACCCGTGTTCATGTCGAGAAGCTCATAAATATCAGGCTCGTACTCAAGAAGAATATCCTTACCGACAACACCGATGTCTGCCGCACCGCGTTCGACATAAATTGCAACATCAGATGGCTTTGACCAGAAATAGCGGACTTTATTTTCAGGATTTTCAAAAATAAGACTTCTGTTTTTTTCGCGTATTGCGGGACAGCCGTAACCAATTTTTTCAAACATTTCATATACTTTTTCGCCGAGTCTGCCTTTAGGCAGTGCTATATTAAGATAATCCATCGGTAACTTCAACCCCTTCCTTTGTAAGCTTTGCAAGCTGTTTATATCTTAGTCTGTCAGGCACATAGTTCAGAACCCTGACAGTTTTTCCTTCTGCTGTATATAATGAAGCCGTTTTTGAAATCTCAACAGGTGCAACATCATCATCGTAACAAAGCAAAACATCAATATCATAATCCTTCTCATGCTTTGCATAAAGTTCGAGTAAATCAACATAAACGGCAAAACCGATTGCCTGACAGCTTTTACCGAGCTTCACAAGAAGATTGTCATATCTGCCGCCGCTGAGGACACTGCAAGGCACTGACTCAATATAGCCGCGGTAAATAACACCATTGTAATAGCTCATATCGTTGACGATTGAAAAATCAATGTTAATATGCTCACCCTCGCCAGAAGCTTTTAAGAAACCGTAAAGTGCTTCAAGCTCATTTGCTGCCTCAACCATTGCAGGTGTTGAAGCAAGCTCACGGATTTTTGTATAGGTTGACTCAAAATCGCCGTAGATTTCACAAAGAGCGGCAATTTTGTTTGCGATTTCATATGATACACCGTATCTTTCACAGCTTGAAAGAATTTCATGTGTATCCTTTTTGCCGAGATAAGCAACAATCTTTTCTTTACGGCTGTCCGAAAGACCTGTTTCATCGAGAAGTGCTGAAACAAAGCCCATATGAGAAACATCGAGCACATATCTTTCGCTTATTGAGTGAAGGCTCTTTGCGGCAAGAAGAACTACCTCACCAAGAGTGTAGGCATCAATCTCACCTATATATTCAAGACCGAGCTGTGTGATTTCTTTATACTCTTTTGTATCCCTTGAAGCTCTGTAAACATTTTCTTTATAATAAAGCTTCTGTGCTTCACCGTCTTTTGCGTTCTTTGCAATTGAAAGTGTTATATCAGGCTTAAGAGCAAAAAGCTTACCGTTAAGGTCGGTAAAAGTGATGATATTCTCTGTTGAGAGGAATTTTTTATATTCAAGATAGAGGTCATATTCCTCAAATTTGCTCATTTTGAAACGCTTATAACCCATCTGCTCATAGAGCATACGAAGATCATAAAGTGTTTTATCCGTAAAGTTGTAAGTACCCATTTAAGTAATTCTCCTAAAATCAAAGAAGCTTTTCAACATCCGAAAGACGGATTCGTTTTGAAACGATATAGGTATGACGCTTTTCGTCAGGTGTAAAAATACCGTAGGTTGATGTTACAAATGTACCGTCCTCAAGCACAACATTGCCGCAATAACCGCAATCACCGTTGGCAACAATATCCGGCTCATTCTGATAATTAAGATATGTATGAGCGATTTTTATTCGATACTGACCTTCCCTGCCGTTTTTAAGGTCATCGTATGTACCGACCCATGCAATCCAGCCTTCACTGTACCAGCCGCGTTTATTGTGACCCTTTTCAATGTGCTTTTTATTTTTCTCAGGGTCACGCTCAATTGAACGGAATGTAATTATAAGCCTGCCGTCGGGCAGATAATCCGCCTTATGGCGCTCACCGTTGAGTGCAGCAGGAAGCTCAACAGGCTCTGACCAGGTTTTACCCTCGTCAGTTGAAAAAGTGATAAGAGAATTCACTTTTTTGGTGTTGCTGCGTGTCAGAAGACACAGCTCATCACCCTTGCCCATATCGGAGCGGATGCATTCTACCTCACACATATTTGTGCCTTTTTCAGTTTTGCGGTATTTTGCAAAATATTTTTCAGGCTCTGACCACTGCATTTTGCCATTCTTGTCAAAGCTGAGAATTGTTTTGTAATTATGAAATTTTCTGTCATGAAAAAGCGCCATCCACTTATCGACAAACTGACCGTTTTCTTTGAGCCTTGTGAGAGATGCCATTGCAACAATGGTATTCATACCCTTATAAAACAGCTCAAATTCGCTCCATGTTTCACCCTCATCAGAAGAAAGCGAACAATTGAAGCCGCCTGTTGTAGGCTCTGTACCCCATTTGGGATTGCCGCAGACAAGCAGAAGCTTATCGGGTGTTGACGGGTCATTAAATTCAAGACGGTAAACAGTAGGTGTTTCTCTGGAACCCTCCCACGATTTCGGAGGATTTTTAATTCCCTCACCAAATGTAACACCACCGTCCTTACTAATACGCGACAGTGCCGCGCCTTTGCCGTGACCCTTTGGGAAGAAAGTTAGTATATCACCGTTTTTGAGAAGAACAGAATCAGGATGACCGAGATAACCTTCACCACGGTCTACAACAGTCTGCTCAAAAAGATATTTAAGCTCATCAGGAGTATTTTCGGGCATTTTTGACAAATCAACCTGTTTTATTGAATAGTTACTGCCCTTGGATTTAATTCGGAAAAAGCTCATTACAATACACCTTCCTCAAATAATTTTTCTGCACAGCGAACAGAAGCCATTGCATCTTTACAGAAAAAGTCCGCACCGATTTGCGCCGCATATTCTTCTGTAAGCACAGCTCCGCCAACCATAACAGAGCAATTATGCTCTTTTTTTATAAGCTTTATTGTCTGTGCCATATTGGGCACTGTAGTTGTCATAAGCGCGCTCAGACCAACCAATTTTACATTATTGTATTTTGCACATTCGAGAACTGATTCAGGTGTGACATCCTTGCCCAAGTCAATTACATCGTAACCGTAATTTTCAAGAAGTACTTTTACAATGTTTTTGCCGATGTCATGCACATCTCCCTTTACGGTAGCAAGAATAATTTTACCCTTGCTTTCTGTGCTCTCACCTTTTGTTGATATGTGAGCTTTAATTATATCAAAAGCTGCCGTTGCCGCCTTAGCTGAAAGAAGAAGCTGAGGCAGGAAAAGCTTTTTGCTTTCAAAGAGCCTGCCTGTTTCATCAAGCGCCGGAATTAATAAACCGTCAATAATTTCAAGTGCGGTTTTTTCATTTAAAAGCTTTTGGGTAATAAATGCCGCCTTTTCACTCAGGCCTTTTACTACAGCCGATTTAAGGTCGTCGGTATCGGCAACACTCTGTGCTTTTGTAAAACTTGCCGTTTGTATATTTTCTTCAGGTTCACAGTTATTTGCAATATATTCAAGACAGCCCGGATCATAGGCACAAAGAGCATTGTAAGAATAATACGCATCCATCATCGCTTTGTTAAGCGGATTAACAATGCCTGCACTTAGTCCCTTCTGCATTGCAAGGGTAAAGAATGCTGAATTTATTTTTTCACGGTTTGGAAGACCGAATGAAATATTTGAAACACCGAGCACAGTGTGCACATGAAGCTCATTTTCGAGCACATCAAGTGCCTGTAAAGTCGGCAACGCACCGTTGCCGGCAGTGCTGATTGTCATGGTAAGAGGGTCGATAATAATATCGGATTTATCAATACCGTACTCAGCGGCACGGTCAATAATCCGTTTGGCAATTTCAATTCTGCCTTCAGCTGTTTCGGGTATACCCTTTTCATCAAGAGTAAGACCGACCACCATAGCACCGTATTTCGCAGCAAGCGGTAAAACCGTACTGAGCGATTTCTCTGAGCCGTTGACGGAATTGATAAGAGGTTTGCCGATATAAACACGCAGTGCTTTTTCGAGTGCGTTTATATCAGCTGTATCAATCTGAAGAGGCAAAGTTGTAACCTGCTGTATACTTTTAATAGCTTCATGCAGAACAATCGCTTCGTCAATTTCGGAAATACCGACATTTACATCAAGTAGATCAGCACCTGCCGCCTGCTGTGAAACAGCTTCGTCACAAAGATATTCGAGATTACCCTCTCTTAGCGCAGCCTTGAGCTTAGGCTTGCCCGTAGGATTGATGCGTTCACCGATGAGAACGGTTTTTTTGTCAAAGAACACTGTTTTGCAACGCGAAGAAACATAGCTTCTCTGTTCAGTTATTTGCGGTTTGCACAAAATTGCGGATTTACAAAGCTCAATCATAGCACCGATATGTGCGGGAGTTGTTCCGCAACAGCCGCCAACAGCAGCACAGCCGAGCTTAACAAGCTTCTGTGCACTTTCGGCAAATTTTTCGGGACTGACATCGTAAACTGTTTTACCGTCAGAAACTACAGGCATACCTGCATTTGAATTAACAAGCACGGGAAGCTTTGTAAATTTTAAAAGTTCCGGCACAAATTCAAGCATTTTATCAGGACCGAAGCCGCAATTAAGCCCGACACCGTCTGCACCTAAGCTTTCGATAAGCGCAGCAGCAGTAATAACATCTGCACCGTTCATAAGTCTGCCGTCTTCATCAACAGTAAAAGTAACAACTACCGGCAAAGATGAATTTTCTTTTGCGGCAAGGACAGCTGCCTTGATTTCTGCCGTATCAGTCATAGTTTCTATAAGAATCAAGTCTGCGCCTGCTTTTTCACCTGCAACAACCGTATTGGCGAAACCGCCGTAAGCCTGCTCAAAAGTAAGTGTACCAAACGGTTCAAGAAGCTCACCGAATGATGTCATATCAAGCGCAACAAAAGCCTCTTTTCCGCTTTCCGCAACAGCATCTTTTGCAAGCTTTACACCTGAATATACAATCTCTTCAGTATTATAATCACCGCCTGCAGGCGCTGAAAAAGTATTTGCAGTAATAATGTTACAGCCGCATTCAAGGTACTGTAAATGAACACTTTTAACCTTTTCAGGCTGCTCAATACTCCAATAATCGGCGCGCTTACCTACCGGCAGACCGAGCGACTGGAGCATTGTTCCCATTGCACCGTCACAAAAAAGCAGCCGTTTACCGAAATGCTCTTTGAAATTCATAAAGGCGCGCCTCACTTTCCTATAATTTCTGAAAGGTTCGATATGATTGCAGCCGCAATATCCGGCTTGTTCATTGTGTAGATATGTATATTGTTTACACCGCTTGCAATAAGGTCAATAATCTGCTCTGTAGCATAGGCTATACCGGCCTGCTTCATTGCCGCAGGGTCATTGGCAAATCTGTCTGCAATAGCTTTGAAGGGAAGCGGAATGCCTGAACCTGAAAGCGATACTATACGGTCAAGCTGAGAGCTGTTTGTAACAGGCATAATACCTGCAACAATCGGCACATTGATTCCTGCCGCAAGAAGCCTGTACATAAATTTATAAAAAACATTGTTGTCAAAAAACATCTGTGTGGTAAAAAACTGGCAGCCGCTTTCCGCCTTGATTTTGAGTCCTTCAAGGTCGGCGGCAACACTTGCTGATTCTGGATGGCACTCCGGATAACACGCACCGCCTATACAGAAATCACCGTGTTTTCTGATAAGAGAGATAAGCTCACTTGCATGTTTAAATGCACCGGGTGTTGAAAGCTCCCCCTTATCTCCTCTGAGTGCTAAAATATTTTCTATGTTTTTTTCCTTCAAGGAATTGATAATTGAAACAAGTTTTTCTTCATCAGTGGAGAGACAGGTGAGATGCGCAAGTGCGGTAACACCGCAATTTTCCACCTCACGGCTTAGATCAACAGTATATTCACTTGTACCGCCGCCGGCGCCGTAAGTTACACTCATAAAGGAAGGAGAAAGCTTTGAAATATCGCGCACAACCTGTTTCGCGCCGGAAAGCTTACCCCACTCTTTAGGCGGAAAAAGCTCACAGGAAAGATTAACTTTACCGTTATTGATAATATCGATAACCTTCACGAGAAAACACCAACCCACCATAAAACAAAATATATTTTAATATAGCATAAAATATTATAATATGCAAACAAAATTAACATCAAAAAAACATTTCGTCAGTTAGCAAAATTTTACAGATACAGAATCTAATTTTTATGTATATTTTTACACTTTACTGCATTAAAACGCAGTAATTCAGCCAATGCTTTTACAAAAATTTTACAATTATGCATTGCAGATATTGTTCTTTTAAGATAAAATAATAAAGTTAATGAAAACTTCAACAAAAAAAGGAGGATTTAAATGAAAAAAGTATTCGGCTATCTCAGATATGCCGCGGGCTTTATTGTACTAAGCATATTTTTGCTTGTTGTACAGGCTCTTTCCGAGCTGATGCTTCCCACAATGATGCAAAGCCTGATTGACGACGGCATCGTTGCTCTCAACGGACAGGAAGGTCAAATGGAGTTTATAATCACAAAAGGTCTGCAAATGCTCAGCATCGCTTTGCTATGCGTTTTTGCAGCAATCGGTGTAAACTATTTCTCAACAAAAACATCATCCATAATCTCAAGAAGAATGAGACACGATGTTTTTGAGCGTGTATCTCAGTATTCAAACACCGAGCTTGACAAATTCTCAACAGCATCTCTCATAACAAGAACAACGAACGATGTTCAGCAGGTACAGGTTATGCTCAGCGGTGGTGTTAGATTTATTTTCTTTGCACCAATTATGGGTATAGGCAGCATCGCACTTGCACTTAGCAAAAGTGTTTCAATGAGCTGGATTCTTGCGGTTGCAGTTTCCTGTCTGATGATTATGCTCGGAATAGGTCTTTATGCAGCTATGCCAAAAATAAAAATATTGCAAAAGCTCATTGATAAGCTTAATCTTGTCAGCCGTGAAAATCTTTCAGGTCTAATGGTTATACGCGCATTCGGAAATGAAAAACACGAAGAAGAGCGCTTTGAGAATTCCAACAAAGAGTTGAGAATGACAAACCGCTTTGTAATGAGAACGGTTTCGCTCGTTCAGCCGATGATGATGGTAATTATGAACTTTACCGGTGTTGCCGTCGTTTGGTTCGGCTCAAATTCAATTAACCATGGTACTCTTGAAATCGGCGATATGATGGCATATATCCAATATGCAATGCATGTAATTATGTCATTCCTTTTTGTTGCAATGATTTTCATAAACATTCCCAGAGCAATGGTTTCAATAAACCGTGTAGGTGAAATTCTCAGCACGGAGCCTTCGATAAAAGACCCCGAAGAACCTAAAGAGCTCAAAAACACAAAGGGTATTATTGAATTTGACAATGTATCTTTCAAATATGATAATGCCGATGACTGTGTACTCAGCGACATTTCATTTACTGCTCTGCCCGGTCAGACAACAGCATTTATCGGCTCAACAGGCTCCGGCAAATCTACATTAATCAACCTTATCCCGCGTTTTTATGATGTAACCGAAGGTAGAATTACATTTGATGGCATTGATATACGCGAGCTTTCACTGCACAGCCTGCGTGAAAACATAGGCTTTGTACCGCAAAAAGGAATGCTTTTCAGCGGCACAATTGAATCTAATATGCAAATTGGAAAGGCAGATGCCGATACGGATCTTATAGGAAAAGCACTTTCAACTGCGCAAGCTCGCTTTGTCGCTGATATGGAGGACGGTATCCACTCTGAAATATCACAGGGCGGTACAAATGTCAGCGGCGGCCAGCGACAGCGTCTTGCAATTGCACGCGCGCTTGTCAAACAGTCACCGGTTTATATTTTTGATGACAGTTTCTCTGCTCTCGACCTGAAAACAGACGCTGCACTGAGAAAAGCTCTCAAAACCTATACAGCTGACTCAACAGTTCTTATTGTTGCGCAGAGAGTAAGCACAATCATGAATGCGGAGCAGATAATTGTGCTTAATGAAGGCAGAATAGTCGGCAAAGGCACACACAAAGAGCTACTCAGCAGCTGTAAAGAATATCGGGAAATTGCAGAATCTCAGCTTGCAAAGGAGGAGTTGGAATGAGCAAAAAAATAAAACATACCGCTCCATCACCGGGTAAGCATGGACACGGTCCGGGCGGCAAGCCTGTTGAAAAAGCAAAGGATTTCAAAGGAACGGTAAGGAAGCTTCTTAAATTCATGGCTCCCTTCAAGCACAGATTTATAGCAGTAATCATACTTGCCGCAGCATCATCACTGTTCACTGTACTCGGTCCCAAAGTTCTTGAAGGTGCAACAAATGAGGTTGCTGACGGTGTATTCAAAATGATAAACGGTACGGGTGAAATCAACTTTACAAGACTAGCACAGATACTTTGTGTTGCGCTTGCTGTTTATTTTATAAGTGCATTTTTCAATTACCTGCAATCATTCATCATGTCAGGTGTCACTACAAGGCTTTCGTTTGATCTCAGAAACAGCATTATGCAGAAAATCAATCGTCTGCCACTAAGTTTTTTTCACAAACAGAGTCAGGGCGATGTACTTTCACGAATTACAAATGATGTTGATACTCTTGAACAGGCACTCACACAAAGCATCACACAGTTTGCAACATCAGTAACATCACTTATAGGCATACTTGCAATGATGCTTATCACAAGCCCATTGTTGACACTTATAATTGTACTGACAGTACCCGTTTCACTCATAATCGTCCGAAATGTAGTTAAGCTTTCACAACCACATTTCCGCAAGCAGCAAAAATTTCTCGGAGCTGTAAACGGACACATTGAAGAAATGTACGGCGCACATCTTGTTGTAAAAGCATTTAACGGTGAAAAGCGATCAATTGAAGAGTTTGACAAGCTCAACGGAGAGCTTGCTGAAAATGCAAGAAAGGCAGAATTTCTTTCCGGTCTTATGATGCCGCTTATGGGCTTTGTTGGCAACTTCGGCTATGTGCTCGTATGTGTAGCAGGTGCAATTCTCGCATCGGGCGGCTCAATGAAAATAGGCGGAATTCAGGCAATGCTTCAGTATGTCAGAAACTTCAACCAACCTATAAATCAGCTTGCAAACATCTCCTCACAGCTTCAGAGAATGGCTGCAGCAGCAGAACGAGTTTTTGAATTTCTTGATGAAAAAGAAGAAGACGACTCACAGGCAAAAATCAAGGTTGAAGATGTAAATATTGAAGGCAATATAACATTTGAGCATGTTAAATTCGGCTATGAAGACACAGACAAAATTGTCATAACCGATTTCTCTGCAAAGGTTAAAAGCGGACAGAAGATTGCAATTGTAGGACCTACAGGTGCAGGCAAAACAACAATGGTCAAGCTGCTTATGCGTTTCCACGAGCTGACAGACGGTGCGATTTATATTGACGGACACGACCTGACAGACTTTGACCGACATGACCTTAGAAGTAAATTTGGAATGGTGCTTCAGGATACATGGCTTTACAGCGGCTCAATTATGGAAAACATTCGCTACGGCAAGCTTGATGCAACAGACGAAGAAGTTATAAAAGCCGCAAAAACCGCACAGGTTGACCATTTTGTCCGAACATTACCTGACGGTTACAATATGGAGCTCAACGAAGAAACAACTAACATTTCCCAGGGTCAGAAACAGCTTCTGACCATTGCAAGAGCAATTCTTGCAGATCCTAAGATACTGATTCTCGACGAAGCTACAAGCTCGGTTGACACAAGAACCGAAATTCTGATTCAGAAAGCCATGGATAATCTTATGAAGGGCAGAACAAGCTTCATCATCGCACACCGACTTTCTACAATACGCAATGCTGACCTTATTCTTTGTATGAACAACGGAGATATAGTAGAGCAAGGCAACCACAACGAGCTTATGGCTCTGGGCGGATTTTATGCAAATCTTTATAACAGTCAGTTTGAAAGAACGGTATCATAAAAAATCAACGAGACAACACATTTTTGTGCTGTCTCGTTTTTCTTTATTTACAGTTATTTAATCCGTAGATGCATATTTTTATAATCTCTGATATTTCTTCAATCGGCTTTTTACATTTATCCTTAATCCATTCAAGGATAAGCGCATTTATGCCGTTCAGATAATACATCATTACATATTTTTTATAATCGTCACGGTAATTGAATCTGTCCAGAATTGGATTGAATATATTTTCAAACATTCTTTTATAAACATTGTCAAAGCGAAAAGTTTTGTTGTTAATCAAAGCTATTCCGAACACTTCTTTATTATCTTTAATATATTTCAGATACGGCACTATATATTCATCGCATATAAATATCAGCTCATCCTCTTCGCGGGAAGATATATTATGAGCAACCGACTTTTTATCATCAGAAAAGTAAGAAAGAAAGCCATCAAGCAAATATCTTACAGTTTCCTCAAGCAAATCACCCACATTTTCATAGTGAAGATAAAATGTAGAACGGTTAACATTCGCAGTTTTACATATCTCACTGACAGTAATATATTCAAGTGGTTTCTTTTTAAGCAAAGAAATAAGTGCCACATCCATTTTTGCAGCTGTATTAAAATATTTACTCTCTGACTTATTCATAGCACCAACCTTAACAAACATTATTTATCCGCTATTTCCTTGGCAAGCTGAACAATTTCATAAGCATATTTCGACTTTCCTTTTTCAAGGATTCTTTTATAAACTGGATAATTAACTCCGCAGCCGATAAAGCCTGCAATTCCAACAATAATGCCCAAAACCATACTTACTGTTCCGCTGCCTATAACCTGCATTGATAAGCACATACCCGTACCAGCAACAAGTGCTGAAAAAATACCAAAAGTATATGTAAAAACAGTTGCAGGAATTTTAGCTTTTCTGTCCAGCTTCTTTAAAGCAATAATTTTTGAGTCAACCTTCGGTGCATAATCCTTAGCAATTGCTTCTGCTAAAATCTTGTCTGTGTTCATTTTTCTTAGCCTCCTATTATATCTGTAAACATATTATATTGTAGCAATAAAAGCAAATGAACAACAAAGAACACCGATAATGTTGATTTTATTATATCATATTTTGTCAAAACTTTTCAAATCAGTTTTGCTATTATATTCTGCTGATAATAAAACGCAAACCAATTCATCATAAAATCTGCAGAAAGTTTCTTTATCTGAAAACAATCCTATAGGTGTGCCATGATCTCCTTTTCTCGTAGTCATAACATTCCATATGCCGGATTTTAAAACATAGTCTTCCGAATACATTACATACGGCTCCAACTTTGGGTATGCGGCTGATGAAACATTAACAAGACCATCGTTCCCTTCAGTGGGTTTGCCTCTTTTTTTACTGTTGTGCAAAATCAGTCTTGAAGTTAATTTCAAAAAAATAAAACGAGCATTGGCAGGAACAGATTTACCCGTCCAAGTGTTTTCAACTGAATTGAAACGGTAAGAAAAATAGTAAACAGACGGAACAATTTTTATTACTCTGTTCATTCCTGTCGTTCCTTTTTCTGACATATCATATTCAATATTATCTTTACTTTTAAGCAGTGCTTTTACTGATTTTAAGTAGCCGATTTTATCTGCCTTTCCGGGAGTATCATTAACACCGAATTGCTCCAAATGAAAATCAACAAAACTACCATGAAGCTTGGTACGAGATAACAAACAAGCATAATTAAAGCAAAGATGTCTGAGCGGAGATATAAGTTTGTACCGTCTGGCTGTATCATAAGCATCTGTTCCATTCAAAGGAGTGCATATTGCTGTAACACTACATATAAGATCTTCTTGTCCACCCAAAAACAGCGGAGAAGTGTTTTCGCCGCTCGCCTGCCTTTCTTCTTTCGAACCATATTTCAACAGAAAAGCAAGCATTCTGACTGTATTCCCTCCGAAGCTGTGACCTATTAAATGAATTTTTTTAGCCTTGCTCCATTCATTTAATAGAGGTCTGATATATATTCTTCCATATCGTTTATGCTTGTGCTTATCGGAATGAGCTTTACCGTAATCAACTCTTGTTCCTTTAAGCTGAGCATAAAGCTCACAAGCCTGATCCCACGCACTTGACATAGGACCTACAGAAGCTTCATAGCACTCAATTTCATTATTTGTAAGGTATGTTTTTAAACTGCCTGATGTAGTACCCCAATAAGGAAAACGGCTGTTGATTCCCTCATTTTCACCCCAGCCAAACATGCCGTGAACAAAGATCAGCGGATATTCCGTTTTTATAAATTCAACCATCACTTCACCATAAAATTATAGAATTACAATACAATCTTATTTCAAAGTAATAGTTGAACACAACAACATAATAAGTCCAAAATGTTGATTTAAATAGAGGTAACACGAAATTTTATCGTGTTACCTCTGTTTTTATTAATACACTGAAAACTCTTTGATTGTAGCGAATTTTCTTGTTTTGAGAATTACAAGTTTGATGCGGCGGGTACGAATAGGATATTTAAGCTCGCAGATGCGTTTTCTGCCAATAACAGTCCCTGTTTCAATTTTTTTCCACTTACCGTCAACATCAAGATACAGCGCAAACTTTTCAATCTGCTGACCAGTTTCTATGTTTTCGCAAAGCACAACACGGTCAACATCATAATCGTCGCCCATATCGAGAATCAGCTCAGCATCTTTCGGGTCATTGCCTGAATGCCAATAGCCCTGTTTATCCGGCAGCGCTCTTGTGGGCGAATGTAAATCGTCGAGCTTACAGTTTCCTTGCATTGTCGAATCCAAAGCAAGATTATCTTCAAAGTGGAGAGAAAGCACCGCTCCAAAGGTGGCAAGTGTTTCAATATCTTTTTCACCGATAAGACCGTCAGGCTGGGGTGTAAGACCAAGAAGGAAGTTGGCATTGCCTCCTACAGAACCGTTATAAACTTTCTCTAATTTTGAAAGCGGTTTTATTGACAAAACCTGACCCTGTTTATAAAACCAACTGTCTCGAAGCGGCATTGAAACCTCTGCAGGATAAAAAACAAAATCATCACAGCGTTTAATTTTTTGTCTGCTTGCAATATCTGTCTGAGTGAAATTAACAATGGTTTTATTAACCGAAACCTTCTTTACCAAATCCGGGTCAACTGCTTTATACGAAGATGGCACAACACTCCATTCGCTTATGCGGCACACACCTGAATTATTTCCACACCATCTTATATCCGGTCCGCAGTTAGTAATTGCAGCATTAGGCTGAAGCTCACGGATAAGTTTAAAATAGCTCATCCAATCATACTGTTGAATTTTACCGTTTTTACGGTTATCTATCGCACCGTCAAGGCTGACACAGAATATCTCTCCGTAATTAGTCAGAAGCTCTCTGAGCAGATTTTTGAAGAAAATATCATATTCCTTGCCTTTTCCAAAACTCGGTTCATGATAATCAAGCGGAGAAAGTGAAACACCAAACTTCATACCGAATTTGCGACACGCATCGCTTACTGCCTTTACGACATCTCCTTCACCGTCAAGCCAACAGCTTGATTTTACGGAATAATCCGTATATTCACTCGGCCACAAACAAAATCCGTCGTGATGCTTGCAGTTAAGCAAAAGACCGGTCATACCGGTGCGCTTTGCAACCTTCACCCACTGCTCAGCATTAAATGAGGTGGGATTAAAAAGGTCAGGTTCTTCAAAGCCTGTACCCTCATCACGACCGGTAAATGTATTCATACCGAAATTTATGATACCGTTGAACTCTGTTGCCATAAAGTCAAGCTGGCGCTTGGTAGGCACAGCCGCAACGGCTTTATCAAGATAATCTATTGCCATAGCTTACCCTTTCAAACAAAATCTTTTTTTACAAGCGCATCAACAAGTGTCGGATTAAATTCAAATGCAGCTACATCGCCAACCTTGCAATCGATATCTGTTACATCAATTATTAGATCAGTCAAACCGACTTTGCCGATTACTTGTGCTTTTTTTCCGCAAATCACGCAGCTCAATGACTGGTCTTTTCCAAAATGCTTAACCTTTCGAAGAAGCGAATTGACCTTATCCGAATTTGTGAAGGCAACCTCTGTTTTGCTAAGACCGTAACCGTCGCAAATACCCAATGGCACTACAGCTGCTTTTGTTTCGCGTGTGGTTTTATAGGCTTCGCCATAGCCGACAAAATGCCCTGCAGGAAGAGTTTTGACAGATATTACCTCACACTCCATGAAGCCAACCTTTTCAAGCCCCGGCTTATTGGGCACGGCAATTCTGCCGAGAAGTGCAGAGCCTAAACGAACAGCATCAAAATGATACTCCGGATATTTAACTGCACCAGCTGAAGAACATATATGCTTTTTCAATCCTGTAAAACCTGATGCTTCGATTGCTGCAACAGCAGTGTTGAATCTGCTTATCTGAAGCTTGACTGACGAAGAATCGGGCGAAAAAGCATTGTAAAAATGGGAATAAACACCTTCAAACCGAATGTTTTTACATTCAGTAAGTGCAGTTATTATCTCCCCTTCTTCACCCGGCATAAAGCCGAAACGGGCAAAGCCGGTGTCAAGCATAATATGTGCAGCAACAGTTTTTGCGTTTGCAGATTTATCAAGAAGTCTTGCAGTGTGCAAAGAATCAACCGTTGATATAATATTAAGCTCAGCGCATTTTGCTGCGCTTACATCATTAAAAGGAGGACTGAGAAGAAGTATGTCTATAGAAATGCCATTTTCACGAAGCAAAACCGCTTCTTCAAGCCTTGAAACCGCAAGCGTTTCAACACCGTTATCACAAAGAAGCTTTGCCATAGGAATCAAGCCAAGACCGTAACCATTGCCTTTAATTACACCGATAACCTCGGAAGTCGGACAATGAGTGCGCATTTTATTGAGATTTGAAACAATTAAATCCTTCTGAACAACATATCTCATAAAAGCTTAATGACCCTTTCTTAGCTTTTTACGAAGCTTCTGTGCAAACTCCATTGCATTATAAATAAGAGGATTGTACACATAATAGAAATCGCCGATAAACTCTGTTATTACGGGACAGAAGCCCTTCTTGAAGCGGTAAAGACCGTAAAGAGGATTGTTCTCATCAAGGTCACCTGAAATTCCTCGGAAATCATAAATCCGGCAGTTATTTTCAACAGACCAGCGAATCATCTCCCACTGAAGAAGATAGTTAGGCATCTTGTTGCGCTCTTCGTTTGAAGATGCACCGTAGAGATACCAAACCTTATCACCGCACAAAAGTGCAAGTGTTCCTGCAATAGCCTTGCCCTCGCTGTATGCCATATAAATTCTGGCATTGTCACCGTAGGCTTCAACCATTCGTCTGAAATAGTCTGCAGGGCGGATCGAGAAATTATCCCTCTCACCTGTTTCAACCATTATTTTATGGAATTCTTCTGCAGCCTCTGCACCCTTGATAACAACCTCAACATTGTTCTTTTTGGCTACACGAACCTTATATCTGTGGCGCGAATGGAACGAAGCAAAAACTTCATCCTCTGTTTTACCTTCAACATCAAGACGAATAACAAAACGGGGCTGAATTCCCTCAAAATTCTTTGAACGGGGACCTACCTTAAAGCCGTAATCAACGGCAATTTTTTCATATTCCGTATCGTCTATTTTTGTATCCGTATCAACCTGAAGCACATATCCGCCAAACTCTTTTGCAAGCTTTTTTGCACCGTCCATAAGCTCGGCAAACACAGCTTTATCGTGCAAATCACATACGGGGCCGCGCGGCGAATAAAGCATACTGAAGGGAATACCTCCGGGCAGACGGCGGATAATAACCGCCATAGTACCTTTAATATTACCCTGTTCATCGCGGCAGATTATACCGCGCCATATCCAATTGTTTTTTACCTTTGCCCATGCGCTCTGTTGCATAAAATGACCCTTGGGGTGGCTAGCCACAAAGGCATCAAACTCAACAGCTGCATCTGATTTAATAATCTCTGTCAAAACAAAAACCTATCCTTAAAATTAATATTCAACGGCTACTGCCTTGGGGAATTCATCGTTACCTGCACCCATTGCAAGAGCAAGGCGACGCGCAACCTCTTTGTTTTTGATAGCTTCGCCGTCTGCAACAAATGTGTCAGAGCCGTAAACTGCAAGAGGAACATCTACACCTGAATGTGAGCCTGAATTGAACTTGAAGTTGCCGGCATTATCCTTGGAAATAGCACCTGTTTCGTGGTCAGCTGTAATAATAACAAGTGTGTCACCTTCCTGAGCAGCATAATCCATAACAATACCGCAAGCCTTATCGAACTCAAGAGCTGCCTTTTTCATATCTGCTTCTTCATTGCTGTGTGAGTGCTTATCAATATGTGCACCCTCTACCATAAGAAAGAAACCATCCTCGTCATCATCAAGCATATCAATAGCTTTTTCAGTAAGAGTTGATAGATTGGGAGAATCTGCACCTGTATCGGAATTCCAGAGATTACCTTCGAAAGCACCGAAGGAACGCTCGCCTTCTTCGAGTGCATTAAACTCTGCTGTAGTATTTACAAGAGTCCAACCGTTTTTACTTGCCCATTCATCAGTAACAAGACCGTTGTTCTGTGCCCAAATAAGGTCAAGATTCGAATCCTCAATCTGTTGTCTTGTAATTTCAACATCTTCATCTCGGTCGAAAACATGAGCAGAAAAAGCTGAGGGAGTTGCACCAGAATTATAGTCCGATGTAACAATGCCGCTCATCCTGCCTGTTGAGTAAGCAAGCTCAGAAAGGTTCATTGCAACATAAGTCACACCATATTGATCCTGCGGAAAAACACCAAGAGCGCCGTTTGTTGTGCGTACTGCGCAGGCAAGAGCTGTGCCGCCTGCTGCAGAGTCTGTAACTGCTGCGCTTGATGAACGAGTTTTTGATGAGCCGACATGGTCTGCTTTTTCAAAGATGTTTGCCTTAATACCGTACTCCTGTTCCATCCAGTAAAGATGGTTGTAGCCCATACCGTCGCCAATCATGATGATTACATTTTTGAACTCACCGGGGTCAACATTCTGCTTTTCGTTAGCAGAGTAAGTAAAGGAAAGGTTGAGTGTAAGAAGTGCTGTCATTAAAACAGAAAGAATTTTAATAAGGAAAGACATAAGTTTATACCTCCATAAATATTTTTACCAACAAATTATAGACCTATTTAACTTTTATGTCAATAAAATATATAAAATAAAAGGTGTTGTATTTTCCTGAAATTATGTTATACTATTAGGGATTATACACATACAAGGCTTAAGGAGGTAAAACACTATGTCAAAAAAGCCATACTATATCACAACCGCGATTGCCTACACATCGCGTAAGCCTCACATCGGCAACTCTTATGAAATTGTATTGACCGATGCAATTGCACGCTTCAAGCGAATGCAGGGCTATGACGTATTCTTCCAGACCGGCACAGATGAACACGGCCAGAAAATTGAAGAATATGCAAAAGAGGCAGGCATCTCCCCTAAAGAATATGTTGACAAAGTTGCCGGCGAAATAAAGGACATATGCGACAGGCTCAACACAACATACGATAAGTTTATCCGCACAACAGACGATTATCACGAAAAGACTGTACAGAAGATTTTTAAGAAGCTGTATGACCAGGATGATATATACAAAAGTGTTTATGAAGGTTGGTACTGTGTACCCTGCGAAAGCTTTTTTACCGACAGCCAGCTTGTTGACGGCAAATGCCCCGACTGCGGCAGAGAAGTTCGCAAAGAGAAAGAAGAAACATACTTCCTTCGTCTGTCAAAGTACCAGAAGCAGCTTGAACAGTACATTGAAGAAAACCCCAACTTCATTTATCCCGAAAGCCGCAAAAAGGAAATGCTTAACAACTTCATTAAGCCCGGTCTTCAGGACCTCTGCGTTTCCCGTTCAACCTTTAAATGGGGTGTTCCTGTAACATTTGATGACAAGCATGTCATTTATGTCTGGATTGATGCACTTTCAAACTACATCACCGGTCTTGGCTATGACCCTGACGGCAGCAGCGACCTTTACAAGAAATACTGGCCTGCAGATGTTCATATCATAGGTAAGGACATTGTGCGTTTCCACACAATCTATTGGCCGATTATGCTTATGGCACTTGGTGAACCGCTTCCAAAGCAGGTTTATGGTCACCCGTGGCTGATGGTCGGTGCAGACAAGATGTCAAAATCGAGGGGCAACGTTATTTATGCTGATGACCTTGCAGACCGTTTCGGTGTTGATGCAGTAAGATACTATCTTCTTGCTGAAATGCCCCACGCACAGGATGGCTCACTCACCTACGAAACACTGATTGAGCGCTACAATTCCGACCTTGCAAACACACTCGGTAACCTTGTTAACCGCTGTGTTGCAATGGTTAAAAAGTATTTTGACGGTGTGCTCCCTGCACCTACTGCACCCGAAGCACTTGACGACGAGCTTAAAGCAGTTGCACTTGATTCCGTCGGCAAATGCGCAGCAAAAATGGACAGCTTCTGCATTGCAGACGCAGTCAACGAGGTAATGGCAGTTGCAAAGCGCTCGAACAAATACATTGACGAAACCATGCCCTGGGCACTTGCTAAGGACGAAGAAAAGAAAGAGCGTCTTGGCACAGTAATGTACAACCTTATTGAGAGCATCCGCTTTATTGCCGTTCAGCTTAAGCCTTATATGCCCGAAACAGCTGAAAAGATTTTTGCACAGATCGGATGTAACATTGACAACTACGAGAGTCTTAACGAATTCGGAGCAACACCTGCCGGTACCATTATGGGCGATGCCGCTCCCCTCTTTGGAAGAATTGATGCAGAAAAGCTGCTTGCCGAAATTGAAGCTGAAAATGCCGCAAAGGCAGCAAAGGAAGAAGAGAAGAAGCCGGCATTTGAAGAGATGCCGCAGATTCCGATTGATGACTTTGCAAAGGTTGACCTGAGAGTTGCAAAGGTTGTCGACTGCAAGCCTGTTAAAAAGGCAAAGAAGCTTCTCGAACTTACCCTTGACGACGGCACAGGTACACCGCGCACAGTTGCAAGCGGAATTGCACTTTACTACAAGCCCGAAGAGCTTATAGGTCACAATGTAATTGTCGTTGCAAACCTCAAGCCTGCAACACTTTGCGGAGTTGAGAGCAGAGGTATGATTCTGGCAGGCGGCGAAGACGATGTAAAGGTAGTATTTGTCGACTACCTTGAGCCCGGCACAAAAATCAGATGATGTACACAGGTATATTTGACACACACGCACACTATGATGACGAGTGTTTTGAGGAGGACAGATTTGAGCTTCTTGAAGAAATGCTCGCTTCAAGTGTATGCGGAATAATAAACTGCGGCTGCACTGTAAACAGCAGTAAAGCAAGCATTTCTTATGCGGAAAAATATCCGCAGATTTATGCAGCGGTTGGTATTCATCCGCAGAATGCAGCAGAAGAAAGTGAAGACGCACTGCTGAAGATTGAGGAGCTTGCAAAGCACGAAAAAGTTGTTGCAATCGGTGAAATAGGACTTGATTACCACTATGATTACACACCGAAAGAAATGCAGATTGATTTTTTTGAAAAGCAGATTCTGCTTGCAAAAAAGCTTGATTTGCCTGTGATTGTGCACGACAGAGAGGCTCATCAAGACTGTGTTGAAATGCTTCTCAAGCACAAGCCGCGCGGAGTAATGCACTGCTTTTCGGGCAGTATTGAAACAGCAAAACAGCTAACCGAAATTGGTTTTTACATCGGTCTTGGCGGCAGTGTTACATTCAAAAACGCACGCAAGCCTGCCGAGGTTGCGGCAAATGTTGATCTTGACAGACTTTTGCTCGAAACGGACTGCCCGTATATGACACCAGTCCCCTTCAGAGGCAGAAGAAACAACTCTGCGTTGATTGTACACACAGCGGAAAAAATTGCAGAATTGCGAGGAATTACCACTCAGGAAGTCATTGACAGAGCAAGAGAAAACGCATACGGGATGTTTAACATCAAATGACAAACAGCAGAGTTGATTTTCATATCAGCTCTGCTGTTTTATCATTTGACATATAGAGTTTAAATACATTACAAGTTTATTATACCGTTTAATATATCACAAAATTTATCGAACTCTAGATGCTCTGCTTCCAATCTGTAATATATGCCATCCTTTTCAAAATCAGCGACACAAAGAGGAAGTACCGTATCGGTATTATGTGCATACATATAATAACTGACATCAACACCGGGAGTGATACACTGGGATGCACCAACCTCATCTTCCGTAGCATAAACATAATCATAAGGTGCACCATTTTTTGATACAGATAAAGTTACAGCAAATCCGCCATAGTCTTTTTCATACCTGAAAAAACACCAATCCTTTTCGATATTACCGTTTTTGTCAAATATAACCATATGATTATTGCTTTTATATGACAGATCATCCGGCATAAAAGAAAGAGCGGAAAAGTCCTTGCCGAAATATTCTGCCGCCTGCACTTCAGTCCAAGTTATATTGTCATACAGCTCAGGAGAATAATACCTCGGTGCCGGCTTATTTGTGGGTTCAATCATTCCGCCCTTGAAATAAGTTACAAAAGTCCAATACCTAAGATAACTGCCCGCAGAATTACACACATAAGATAACGCTTTATCCGTCACCTCTTTACGTGTTATTCCGTAGCGAGCAAGCTCTTCGTCGGTTGCATTGAAATACCACAGAGGAGCAAACGCTTTTCCGTTATGGATTATTGCGTTTTCAGCAGATAAAACTCTGCTCAATTCATCGAGATCGCCGCTATATAACAAATCTATCTCTTCTGAGGTGAAAGTGTTTCTTTTAATAAACTCTTCGGTTTCTTCAAGTTCAATGTAAAACGCAATAGTCTTACTGTTGATCTGCTCTATAGCCGTTCTCGGAATGTCAAATTTTTTTATCGTCTCAACAAGAAAAGGTATATATTCCGGGTCGGAAATATCATATTTTGATGCACGAAGCATAGCTGTTCTTGACTCACTCCACGTTTTCCAATCCATTTTCAGTGTTTCATTAATATAATCTATAAGCTCTCCCGGAACACTGTAAACCTTTTCGCTGTATGCATTGGACCAGCCGTAATCATCACCGCCATTGGCAATAGGATTGTCAGGATCTGCAGGTGTAAGTGTAGGCTCATCGCTTTTTTGAGCCGTTGTTTCTTCGCCCTGCACACCGAACGGCTGAGTGACGAAAATACCGCTTTCCCATATACCCAAGCCTGCAAGCACAACAAAAACAACACCGCAGACGCAGGCCATTATCTTAATCTTCTTCCTTTTTATTTTTATGTACTCATTCCGTCTTTCAAGCACTTTTTTTGCTATTTCGTCATAGCTCTTCATAAACAAACCCCTCCTTTTCAAGCCTTGATTTCAGCACCGATTTTGCACGGTAAATAAGGTTTTCCGTTTGCCGTTTGTTTTTTTTCATTATCTTTGCTGTATCTGCATTGTCAAATCCTTCAAAATATACCAAATACAGCACCCTTGCATAATCTGGATTAAGCTTTTTAATACAGCTGTGCAGCAGTACCCTTTGTTCTTCCTTCAGATAAAGCCGCTCAACATCTTCCTCATCCCGAATTAAATCTGCATATTCATCAACACTCTTATCGCTAAATTTTGACTGCCTTCTTATATAATCAAGTGCAGTGTTGCGTCCAATTGCATAAAGCCATGTTTTAAAACCGCTCTTTTTAAGAAACCGAGGCTTTTTTACTGCAAGTTTAAAGAAAACCTCCTCCATAAGCTCTTCGGAAACATGAATATTGTGTGTGAAGCTATTAATATAAAGCATAAGTCCGTCACCGTACTCACGCACAACATCGGCAAAAGCAGAATCATCACCTTTGAGATAACACTCATAACTGCTAATATCAGCATTCATAGTTTTACCCTCCTTCTGAAATAGCCTTTTCATCTGTTTGACGGACAAAGCGGCAAAAACTCTCACTAAAAACTAAATAACAAATTACAGGCTTCCGCTTTATTGCGGAAGCCTGCTATTTCAATTATTCATTTTTTCAGCATACCGTTATGTTTTTACATATTTCACAGTTTTCTGCGAGGTTGAGGTTCATAACAGTTATAGGCTTATCTGCCGAAACTGATATTACCTTACCGTTTTTCCACTTGAAGGAAAGCTGTACGCCGCCTGTGACGATGTTTTCAATTTTTCCGTTTTTCCAATCGGGCGGAAGCGCGGGCAGCAGCTCTGCCTTGCCGTTTTCGCTGTAAAGAAGAAGTGAATTAACACCTGCAACAAAGCCGAAATTACCGTCAATCTGGAAAAGGAAGGGCGGATGGGTATCGAAAAGATTCGAGAACACGGAATAAGTGAGCATATTTGCTATAATTTCCTGAGCTGTATCAGGCTCGTGAAGAGTGCCTGCAAGGCAGATTGCCCAAGCTGCAGACCAGCCGATATAGCGCTCCCAATTCTGCTTACGGAAATGATAAAGCTCACGCACCCATTCACGCTCGGTTTCATTTTCATAGTACTTGATCGTGTTTGAAGGATAAAGAGCGTAAAGGGGTGAGAAATGTCTGTGACCCGGCTCATGAAGCTCACGCTCCTCAGACCACTCCATAATTCCGTATCTGTCACGCTTATAGGGACGAAGCTTTGCAAGCTTTTCCTTAATCTGATCCGCAAGCTCTCCCTCAGATTCAAAGTCAAGATACGCAAGCATGCCTGCTTTTGCAACAGCCATATCAAATGCACATCCGTAGTCAACAGCAACTGCTTCACCGTTAAATTTATACTCGTTTTCAGGCGAGGTTGATGGTGCAATTACATACTCGCCGTTATGCTCAACAAGATAGTCGTTTATAAACTCTGCAGAAGCCTTGACAGCATAGAAAATCTTATCCTTATACTCATCAAGACCGCCGTTTTTATAGTGGGTATAGACCTCATTTACAAGCCATGCGCCGCAAAGAGGTGCATACATAAAGCAGGGACCGCCCTTTGCAGGCCATGTCATACGCCAAAGGTCCGAGTTATGGTTGGCGCAGGCACCTTTACAGCCGTAATTTACTCTTGCTGTTTCTGCACCCTGCTGCATCAGCTCATAAACCATATTTACAAGCGGCTCTGCACACTCTGCCATATTAGAAGAGGTTGCAGGCCAGTAGTTCATTTCCGTGTTTATGTTTACGGTATAGTTACTGCTCCAAGGCGGACGCACTCTTGCATTCCATATACCCTGGAGGTTAAGAGGCTGACCGCCCTTACGACTGCCTGCAATCATAAGATATTTGCCGAAGTTATAGAAAAGCTCAACAAGCTTCGGGTCGGGATTCCCCTTCTTTGCGGTTTTAAGAAGGTCAACAGTGCAGATTTCACTGTCACCGCCGATTGAAAAGCGCTGTCTGTCAAAGATAGCCTTATAGTCTACGATATGTCTGGCAAGAAGTGTATCGTAATCCGTTTCTGTTTTGCCCAGAGCATCCACACACTGTGAACAAACCTTTTCGCGGTCAGTTTCCGGCATTTTATCATAGCCGAGGAAGCCTGTTTTTGTGGTAGCGTAAATTGTGATATTCTTAGCTTTTTTAACGATTATCTTTTTGCCGTCATCAGAAACCTTGCCATCGGAAATAACTTTGACAGCAAGACAAAAAGCCATAGCTTTACCCTGGTCATACATAACTGCATTGGGGATTTTACCAAGATAGCTTGGCATTGCAACATCTGGCGCATTGCCGTAAAGACAAAGTACACCGTCTTTTACAACACTTTTTGCCTTAAGCTTTGATGTTGTTGAAATAACAGCATCCGTAGCATTTTTTGCCTGCATTCTGTAAACTACAACATCATCAGGATTCGATGCAAAGGCAGTACGGGTTTCAATCTTAGTTGAAACGGTATGTACGGCATTGTCAATATCAAGCTCGCGTCGGTAACCGCAAGTGCTTTTGGAGCCAAAATTTATTTTTATATCACCAAGAGGCATATATGCTTCACTGTAGCCGCCATCCATTTCATTTTCAACTATGGTGTGTGCTTCATCCTGCTTACCTGCAAAAATCAGTTCACGCACTTTTTCAAGTCTTTCAAGACTCTTAGGGTTATTATGATTCTGCGGATAGCCTGACCAGAGTGTAACATCGTTAAAGCAGAGAGTTTCTCTCTTTCTGCCGCCGAAAATCATAACACCCGTATGACCGTTGCCTATCGGCAGGGCCTCATTCCATAAGGCTGCTTGTTTTTTGTACCAAAGCTTGTTCATTTATATTATCTCCTATTCAGTATTTTACATTAAAAGAAACAGTAAACTTAATAGTACCGTCGTTAATATCAGCATCAATTGTCGCTTTATGCGATTTGGCAATTGCGCCTGCGATTGAAAGACCGATTCCGTAGCCGCCGGTCTGGCGCGAGCGTGAATTCTCCGACCTGTAAAAACGGTCAAACAATCTGTCGGTATCAACCTCAGTACCCGGCACAAGTGCATTAATGGTTTCCAAAATAACCTGCCTTCCTTTTTTATACAGATTAAGCTGAATTTTGGAACCTATAGGCGCATATTTAACGGCATTATCAAGAAGAATGCTTGTCAGCTCGGCAACAGATTTTTCATTGCCCCATACGGTAAGCGTAGGTTGAACTTCTGCATACAACCTTTTATCCGCCCTGTGAGCAAGTGCCGAAAAAGAAGCAACAGTAGCGGAAACTATATCGCTTATAGGCACTTCAGAAAGGCTCTCCTTTATTTTTTCTTCTGCCTTTGAAAGAACAAGCAGATTTTTTATAAGGTCGGACAATCGGTTAGTTTGGTTGTGAATGGAAGTTAGCCATTCATTTTCGCCATATATCATTTCAAGCACTTCAGTATTAGCCAAAATGATTGAAATCGGTGTTTTGAGCTCGTGACCTGCATCGGTAATAAACTGCTTCTGTCTTATAGCATTCTCTGCCATCGGACGTACGACGCGCTTAGAAATGAGCCAAACAATCAAAAATAGCAAAAACAAACATATTAGACCCATAATCAAGGAAACGGTAGCCACAAGACCTGTTGCCATAAGCTCATTACTTATATCCATAAAATAAACGGTCATACCGTAGTCTTTTGAAAAATCTATAAGAAACATATAGTTGCTGTGAATATAGCCTGACATATCAGCGGTTTTCAGAGCATCAATCGCATAAGTCTGTGCCGTATCCTTATCAATGGCTGAAATATGGTCAATATTAACGGTTTCAACAGCACCCTCGTTGGTAAAACGCACATAAAAAAATCTTGTTGTATATGAAAGTTCAGCATCCAGAGCATGCGTTTCATTCATAGGATTAAGATAATCAAGCATATTAGCACGATAATCAAATGATGCATCAATTACAACGCCGTTATTTTCAGCAATACTTTCAAGAAGCTGAATGTTCTTCGTGTGCATATTTATTATAATAAGCAGATTAACGGACACAAGAACAACCGTAAGCAATGCAAATGCCGACACCATAACGGCAACGACAAAGCGCCTGCGAAGCTGTTTAATCATCAGATATTACCTCTTTTGTCTTCAAGATAATAGCCTGCATTTCTTGCAGCTTTTATCTCAACATCAGCTCCTATTGAAGCAAGCTTTTTACGCAGATTTGAAATATAAACCCAAACAACGCTGCTTTCTGTTTCTGAATCATAACCCCAGATACGTTCCATAAACTGTTCAACAGAAATAAGTCTGTTCGGACTTGAGATAAGCATTTCGAGCATCTGATATTCTTTACCGACAAGACGGATACTGTTTTCTTCACAGGTGAGTTCAAAGGTTTCTCTGTTAAGACTTATATTACCGGCAGTTACAGTATTAGGAACAAAGTCTGCCTTCCGACGCGTTATTGCACGCACACGGGCAAGCAGCTCTCCCATTGCAAAGGGTTTTGATAGATAATCGTCAGCTCCGGCATCAAGGCCGGTAATTCGGTCTTCGACCTCTGATTTTGCCGTAAGAATCATAACGGGAGTATTAATACCGTTAAATCGAAGCTTTGTAAGCACATCAAGACCGTTCATTTTAGGCATCATAAGATCAAGCAGTATTGCATCATAGTTACCTGTCATACCCCAATCAAGAGCTGCAGCACCGTCATAAACCACATCAACCGAATAGTTATTGTGCTTTAAAATCGCCGCTATAGCATTGGAAAGCTCTCTTTCGTCCTCAGCTAGAAGAAGTCGCATAAACGCACCGCCTTTTGCTTATTTTAGTGATTATATCATAAAATATAGAATAGTTGTATATATTTTTTTAAAATTGATAAAAAATAGTTTAACATTATAAAATTATGTGGTATAATTTTATAAAAATTAAAATGGAGGAAAAAACATGAGAAACATCGACAATACCGCTTTCTTCAAGCTTTCATACGGTCTTTTTTTACTGACATCCAATGACGGGAGCAAAAATAATGGTTGTATTATAAACACATGTATGCAGATAACCGACAGCCCGAAGCAAATTTGTATCTGTATTAACAAATCAAACTACACCACCGAAACGATCAGCAAAACAAAAAAATTCTGCATCAGCATCCTTACAGAAAGTGTTCCTTTTTCGGTTTTTGAACGTTTCGGATTTCAAAGCGGCAGAGAAATCGACAAGTTTAACGGTTTTGAATCATATTCATTTGCAGAAAACTCGCTGCCATATCTTACCGCATACAGCAACGCATATATCTGCGCAGATGTTGTAAAGGAAATTGACTGTGGCACACATCTTATGTTTATTGCCGCTGTAACTGAAGCTGTAAAATTAAACGAAGAAAAGAGTGTAACATACGAATATTACTTTGCAAACATCAAACCCAAGCCGCAACCTGAAAAGAAAAAAGGCTTTGTCTGCAAAATCTGCGGCTATGTACATGAAGGCGAAGATCTTCCGCCTGATTTTGTCTGCCCTTGGTGCAAGCACGGTGCAGAAGATTTTCAACCAATTGCATAAAAGTTTTTATTTTCAAAACACACAAGCAGCAAACAATTGCTGCTTGTGTGTTTTTCTATCATCGCTAATCAAGCTGTACTATTTTGTGATACAAACCGGCATATCTGCCATTCATTGCGAACAATTCTTCATGTGTACCGCGCTCAACAATTTTACCATGTTCAAGCATCATAATTGCGTTTGCCTTGCGCACCGTAGAAAGCCTGTGTTCAATAACAAAGGTTGTGCGGTTTTCAATAATTGCATCCATTATTTTTTACATAAGATTTATATTTTTTATTTCATACCTCTAAAAATGATGAAATAATTCTAATCCTGTTGAATCTACTTGTCGAGAAAATGAAAAACAGAAAAATTATATTGTTACCAAAGCAAAACTATGCTACAATAAAATATGTTAAAATCAAAGAAAGAGGTAAACAAAAATGA